>JADZAC010000012.1 GCA_020852835.1 Flavobacteriales bacterium | reverse complement strand
TCCAGTATTCATACCACTCCTGCTGGGTGCCGGGCTTGATGAAGAACTGCATCTCCATCTGCTCGAACTCGCGCATGCGGAAGATGAACTGGCGCGCCACGATCTCGTTGCGGAAGGCCTTGCCCGTTTGCGCGATGCCGAAGGGCAGCTTCATGCGGGCACTCTTCTGCACGTTCAGGAAGTTCACGAAGATGCCCTGGGCCGTTTCGGGGCGCAGGTAGATGGTGCTGCTCTCTCCGCTCACGCTGCCGAGCTCGGTGGCGAACATCAGGTTGAACTGGCGCACCTCGGTCCAGTTGCCGGTGCCGCTGATGGGGCACTTGATCTCTTCGTCGATGATCAGTTGGCGCAGTGCCACCAGGTCGTTCGCTTCGAGCGCAGCTTTCATCTTGCCTTCCACCGCGTCGATGCGCTCCTGCGAGCGCTTCACGTTGGGGTTGGTGGCGCGGAACTGCGCTTCGTCAAAGGCCGCGCCGAACTTCTTGCGGCCCTTCTCCACCTCCTTCTCGATCTTGTCGGCGTACTTGGCGATATGCTCTTCGAGCAGCACGTCGGCGCGGTAGCGCTTCTTGCTGTCCTTGTTGTCGATCAGGGGGTCGTTGAAGGCGTCCACGTGGCCGCTGGCCTTCCACGTGGTGGGGTGCATGAAGATGGCGGCGTCGATGCCCACGATGTTCTCGTGGAGCTTGGTCATGGCCTCCCACCAATAACGGCGGATGTTGTTCTTCAGCTCCACGCCATAGGGGCCGTAGTCGTACGTGGCGCTGAGGCCGTCGTAGATCTCGCTGCTTTGGAACACGTAGCCATACTCCTTGGCATGGCCGATCAGGGTCTTGAGTTTGTCCTCGTTGGTGCTCATGATGTGGGCGCGATCGCTCTGGAAACCTTCAGCGTCGCGAGGGCAAAGATGCGGCGCAGCAATGGTTCTTCGGGCTGTGCCAAGACAAAGGATCCCTTAGGCCAGTGCCGGCCCTTCCTCCTGCATCCACCGCAGTACGGATACGGTTTCGCAGCAGGCGTGCAGCATTGCGGCCCAAATCGATGCCCACTTGTTTCGCCGCTCCGAGGAATGAGCCAGGTACCAACCCCGGTAACTTGGTGGTGTCCGGAGGTTCAGAACAGCACGACCCGCACGGTCCGCACCGCCTGTCCTTCGATCTCCCATTGCAGCAGGTAGGTTCCGGGGGCTCGTCCACGAAGGTCCATTTCCGTTCGGGCGCCGTTCAATATCTGCTCCTCCACTTCCCTTCCTGTTGGATCAATGACCCGGTACTTGCCTCTATTTGCCCCACCTTCGACCGTGATCATGAAACGGCCATCCGAGGGGTTGGGTGATACCAGCAGCTCCATTGGACCCGTGGGATGAAGACCGGTGGCCAGCAAGACATATTCCGACGAGGTGCTGGTGCACCCGTTGGCGTCGGTCACGGTAGCCGTGTACACACCCGATACGACCGGAACCAGTACAGGGCCAGTAGCTCCCTCCAGCGGCACTCCGTTCAATGCCCACTGGATTACTCCCGAGCCGCTCGCGAAGAGCGATCCGGCTTCTTCGGTGATCACCGGGGCGACCGGCAGCTCATGCACGGTTACCTCCACGGCCGCGGAGGCGACCGACGAGCAGCCATTGCCGTCCACGGCGATCGCGGTGTAACCGCCCTCCGCATCAACCGTGATGGTGTCCGTACCTGCGCCATTGCTCCAGAGCGTGGCGGCACCTTCAACGGTGCCGGCGACAAGCACCACTTGGCCGCCCTCACAGAAGCTCAGGGGTCCGGATGCCGTGATGACCGGTGGCTCCGGGGCAGGGAAGACTTCCACGGCAACCACATTGGAGAGGGTGCCCGTACAGCCTTGCTCGCCGATGGCCGCAACGCCGTAGTTCCCGCCGGCCATCACCTCCAAAAAATCCCCCGCTTCACCCTCTAAAGGCATCCCGTCCATCAGCCAAAGGAATTCATCTGCCGACGCGTCGGCCACAAGCATCACCGCCCCCCCCTCGCAGAACGTGGTTGGCCCGCTTGCACTCAGCACAGGAACAGGCGGGATTGAAGGCACCACAAATGCAGTTGATGACGTGAATGTGCAGCCGGTAAGCGTATCGGTGGCCAGCAAGTTGTAGGCTCCGGCCTCAGCCGTTGCGAGCACCGCACTGTTGCCGCCAGCAACCGGAATGCCGTTCAACAGCCACTGGTAGGCCAAGTCGGCGTCCCCGGATGTGTTGACGGCCTCTAGCACTACCGGAACGCCGTTGCACGGGAACAGTTCCGCTTCCGCCAGTTCGTGCACCGGCAACGGCGCCACGTTCACGGCGATCGGCCCGGACATGGCCGTGCCGCAGAGGTTGGCAACCTCCACGGTATAGGTCCCCGCATCCGTCGCTGCCCAAGTTGCCGCATCGGCGCCCTCCAGGGGTGATCCATCCCTGTACCACTGATAACCCGCACCCGGTGCCGCGTTTGCCAGGAGTTCCACGGATCCCCCGCTGCAGAACGTGGTGGAACCGTTGGCAGCGGCTTGTGCCGTTGGCGCTCCGGCAATGGTGAGGTCGTAGCCATTATCCGCCCCGGTGAATGCAGGACTGGTGGATACCACACGGATCCTGTAGCCGCTTGCGGGCATCGTACCGGCCGGAATGGTGGCCGAGATCACCCCGGCCTCCGTGGTGGTGATGGCGCCCAGGTTCACCGGGTTGGAAAAATCACCTGTGCTGTCGGAGAGCTGCACCTTGAACTTATTGGCCGGCACGAGGAAAGAACCACTGTTGTAACTGCCGGTGCGCCCGTAGTGCACCTCGGTGGTGGAACCGGCACAAAGCAGATCAGCCAAGGGTGGAAGCACGCTGATGGTGTGCGGTTGGTCGAAGTAGTCGATCGTTGTGATCACTTCGAGCCCCAGCACATCCACGGTGTTGATCTGCAATACCGGTCCGAGTACACCCGGTGCCAACCATTTGTACTCGCGCACGATGGGCCTCGGTATGCGGAAGCCGAAGCCAGGAGCATCAAAATTGACGCTATCGGACCCGGTGATGGTGGATTTCACGCGGAGCACTTCGTAAGTGCCGCTCGGCGTTATCACCGTGCCCCAGCCATCCACTTCGTTCTGGCGGGTTTGTTGATAGCCGTAGTAGGCCAAGGTGGGGAGTGATACGGACCAGGACGACTGCGAGGTGCTGGTATTCCCGAAGTTCAACGGCAGCTCATACACCACGTCGCGCTCACCAAAAATGACCGGCACCGGAATGCCTTCCAGGCCCATGCCGTAGCCTACGATGGAGTAACTGTTGGCCGTTCCACGCCGAAAGGTGTAGGGATCATCAATGGGCAGGAATTCACTGAAGGGGATCTCCGTTCCCGCACTGGCATGGTCTGCCCGGTTGGGGTTGAACGGCACATCCGCATAGACCAAGGCGTAGACCGGGTTGGTGGAAGCCACATTGACGTATTCCGTGCCCTGTTCGCCAGCCGCGGTCAGCCCCGAAAAATCCCAAGTATGGTCCGCACCCGTGGCCCCGAAGTTCGCCAACAGGTTGAGCGTAGCCCGTGTCCGTTGAAACTCATCCCCGCTGTGGGGCATGTCGCCGGGGCCGATGGTGACCTGCCCGTGCAACAGGGAGCAGGAGGTGATGCAAACGGAAAGGAGCAGGCAGCATTTCATGGCGGGAAAGGATCGGGCGGGGTGGAACCCCGCCAATGTAATGCAACCGGCAGCACAGCGTTGATGCATGCGCAAGTTCCTTCTTCAGACCGCCCATGCAGGCGGTGCCGTACGCCCACGGTCCATCCGGCCACTGGTCGGTAATTTCGGCGCTCCATGATCGAACACCGCGGCGTACTCCTTTCCGAGGAGCTCTTCGAGAAACAATTTGTCTGCAACTTGGATGCCTGCAAAGGTGCTTGCTGCGAGCAGGGCGACAGCGGCGCGCCGTTGACCCCCGATGAGGCCAAGCTGATCGAAAGACACTACGCCGCCATTGAGCCTTACATGACGGCCCGGGGCAAGAAATCCGTGAGGGACCAAGGCTGCACCAGCGTGGTGGACATGGACGGTGAACTGGTGACACCGTTGGTACAGGAGTATGCCGAGTGCGTATATGCCAAGAAGGACAAGCGCGGCATCTGGAAGTGCGGGATCGAGCAGGCGCACCGTGAAGGCAAGATCCCCTTCAACAAGCCGATCAGCTGCCACCTGTATCCCATACGCGTGACCAAGCTGAAATACCACGATGCACTCAACTACCACCAGTGGGACGTATGCGACCCGGCATGCAAGCTGGGCGAGGACCTGGCTGTACCTGTGTTCCGCTTTCTAAAGGACTCGCTCACGCGTGCGTATGGCGCGGAATGGTACGCGGAACTGGAAACGATCTACGCGGAGTGGGTGAAACGGCCCATACGCAGCCGATAGGACCGGTGCGGTTTATTGCGGGTCCGCATTCCCACGCAGCACTGCGTAGTCCAAGTGTGCGGTTCAGCCGGGCAACGCAACAACCAGGCGCACCGGCTAGCCGGCACATGCCGGGCGGCGTCTATACCGCACTGAGGCGGATCATGTTGGCCATGCCTTGTTCAGCAATGGGCATGCTGGCAATGTTGGCCACCAGGTCGCCCTTTTTCACCAAGCGCTTGTTCAGCAGGATGTGCTTGATGTCGGCCACGGTATGGTCCGTGCTTACGGTTTTATCATAATAGGCTGCCCGCACGCCCCACACCAGGTTGAGCATGGTAAGGATGCGCTTGTTGCTGGTGAAGGCGAAGATGTGCGCCTTGGGCCGCATGCTGCTGATCTTGAATGCCGTGTAGCCACTGTGGGTCATGGTAACGATGGCTTTGATGTTGATCGCGTCCGCCATGCGCACGCTGGCCATGCAGATGGCATCGGAGACCATGCGCTCATGATCGTTCAAGGGCGGTTCCTCCACGTTGTACATCATCTCGCTGCCCTCCATTTCGAGCAGGATCCGGTTCATGGCCTTTACCACTTCCACGGGGTATTTCCCCACGCTGGTCTCGGCGCTGAGCATCACCGCATCGGCATGGTCCAGCACCGCATTGGCCACATCGTTCACCTCAGCCCGGGTGGGCGTGCTGTTCTGGATCATGCTCTCCATCATTTGTGTTGCCACGATCACCGGGCGCTGCTGCAGCAGGCAGCGCTGGATGATGTCCTTCTGCAGGAGGGGCACCTTTTCCATGGGCAGTTCCACGCCCAGGTCACCACGGGCCACCATCAAGGCGTCCGCTTCGCGGATGATCTGATCGATCTCTTCCAGGGCCTCGGGCTTCTCGATCTTGGCGATCACGCGGGCCGTACTGCCCTGGGCGCGGATCAGGTCCTTGAGCTCCACGAGGTCTTGCGCCTTGCGCACAAAGCTGAGGCCTACCCAATCCACTCCTTGCGCAAGGGCGAATTCCAGGTCGTTGCGGTCCTTCTCCGTTAGGCAGGGCAGGCTCACCTTGGTGTTGGGCAGGTTGATGCCTTTGTTGCTGCTGAGCATGCCGCCGTTCACCACGGTGGTGGTCACCCGCTTCGCCCCATCGGTGTGCTTGACCGAAAGTCGGAGCTTGCCGTCGTCGAGCAGGACCATTTCACCGGCCTTTACATCCTTGGGGAACTGGGTGTAACTGGTGCTCACCAGGCCGGCAATGCCTTTCACCGGCTCGGTGGTGATCACGAGTTCTTCTCCATCCTTGAGCTCGATCGGGCCGTCGGCCATATCCCCTACGCGCAATTTGGGACCTTGCAGGTCGGCCAGGATGGCCGTGTTCAGGCCCAGCTCCTCGCTGAGCGAACGGATCGTGGCGATGACCCCCTCATAGAACCCATAGGCCCCGTGGCTGAAGTTCAGGCGGCATACATCCACGCCGTTGATCAACATTTCGCGCAGGACTTCCCGGTTGGCGCTGGCCGGCCCCAGGGTGGCCACGATCTTTGTCTTGGGGTCTCGTACGATGCTCATTGCAATAGTTTGAATCCGTCTTTGAGGGCGGTGATCTCCAGGGGATAGGCCATCAGCACGAATTCGGCCTGCCGGACCATTGCCAGCGCCTCTCCGGGCACCAGGGCGCATTCGTTGTCCAGCAGCAGGAAGAAATCGGCCTTTCGCTCATCGGGCATCAGCAGGCCTTCGGGTGCGTGGTTGCATACCAAGGTGATGGTTGCTTGGCCGGTATCGTCAAAGTGGTCGAAGGCGGGGAACCGGGCGATGGCACGGGGACCCCGCTGTTCGATCTCGCTGCGGCGCCTGGCGAGGCGGATGTCGAGCGCCTTGTTCAAAGCCCAGCAAAGCCGATAGTCGTTTACGTGGCTGCTGATGGCGATGAGGCCTACCTCGGGGGCAATATCACTATCGAGTTTCAGCTTGGCCATGCGTGGCTCCGTGCGGCCAAAGGTAGGGGCCGGATGGAGGCGGGGCTCTTGGAAATGGTACGGGACGATCTACTCGGTTGCCCCCTCCGAAGCAGGCTTGGGCCTCGCTACTGGCCCGCGGGCCTTGCCCGCCTGTTTCGGCTTTCGGCGCCGGTGAGGCGCGGCGGCCCCCGCCGGGCTTGGCCGTTCCGTGATCGGATCCGGCTTGGCAACGCCGGGCAACCGCAGATTGCGCGAGGCGTCGCGCGCGGCTTCCTGTTCCGCCCGCTTTTTGCTGTGCCCGGTGCCACTGCCGGCAGCCTTGCCGTCCACGTGAACCTCGGCCACGAATTGTTTGCCGCGGCCGTGATCATGCTCTTCCCTGAGCACGAATACCACCTTGCGGCGCTGCTTTTGCCCCCATTCCAGCAGGCGGCTTTTGCTGTCGCGGTCTTCCTGCTCCACCACCTTGAGGTCGAAATGGGTAGTGATCAGCTTGATCACGGCCGTGCGGGTACGCTCGAAGCCCTTGTCCAAGAACAAAGCGCCCACCAAGGCTTCCATCGCGTTGCCGGGCACGGAGGTGTGCTGGCCGTGGCCGATCTTCACTTCCATCACCTGCTCGATCTCCACCTTTTTGGCCAGGATGCTGAGCTGGTGGCGGCTTACGAGCTTGCTGCGCATGCGCGTCAGAAATCCCTCTCCCTGGTCCGCGTATTGCTGGTAAACGAACTGCCCCACAACAGTGTCCAGCACGGCGTCACCGAGAAACTCCAAGCGCTCGTTGTCATCCAGGTCCGCACCGTTCCCCGAGCGTGCACTGCGGTGCCGCAAGGCCTGCCGGTAGAGCGGCAGGTTCTTCGGCGTGATGCCCAAGGTTTTGCGGCACCACGCCCGGATGCGGCGTTCCTCCGCAGACGCCGGCTTGCTGAAAAGCGAGGAGAACAACAGGACTTAGCGGTACTTGCGGAAGATCACCGAGGTATTGTGGCCGCCGAACCCGAAGGTGTTGCTCATGGCGGCGTTGACCGTGCGCTTTTGCGCCTTGTTGAACGTGAAGTTCAGCTTGGGGTCGATCTCGGGATCGTCCGTGAAATGATTGATCGTGGGAGGCACCACGTCGTTGCAAATGGCCATAATGGAGGCGATGGCTTCCACGGCGCCGGCAGCACCGAGCAGGTGGCCGGTCATGCTCTTGGATGAACTGATGTTCAACCGATAGGCGTCTTCGCCGAAAAGGCGCTGGATGGCCTTCACCTCCTGGGGATCGCCAATGGGCGTGCTGGTGCCGTGCGTGTTGATGTAGTCGATCTCGGCGGGCTGCATCCGTGCATCCTGCAGGGCGTGCTTCATGCACAGGTAGGCCCCCAGCCCTTCGGGGTGCGGGGCCGTGATGTGGTAGGCGTCACTGCTCATGCCGCCGCCCATCACCTCGCAGTAGATCTTCGCTCCCCGGGCCTTGGCATGCTCCAGTTCCTCCAGCACCAGGATGCCACTGCCCTCGCCCATCACGAAGCCGTCGCGGTCCTTGTCGTATGGCCTGCTGGCCGTGGCCGGGTCATCATTCCGGGTGCTCAGGGCATGCATGGCGTTGAACCCGCCCAGTGCCGCCTCATAGACCGATCCTTCGGTACCGCCGGTGACCATGACGTCCACAGTGCCCATGCGGATATAGTTGAAGGAGTCGATCAGTGCATTGTTCGCGCTGGCGCAGGCGCTCATGGTCACATAACTGGGGCCACGCAACCCATGGCGCATGCTGATGACGCCCGAACAACTGTCGGCGATCATCTTGGGGATGAAGAAGGGATTGAACCTCGGGGTGCCGTCGCCCCGGCCGAAGTTCATGCATTCCTCCTGGAATACCAGCATGCCGCCGATCCCCGATCCGAGCACCACGCCCGCCCGCTCCTTCTCTTCGTCACTTTCGATCACCAGCCCCGAATCCTTCATGGCTTCGTCGCTGGCGGCCACGGCATACTGTGTGAACGGGTCCATTTTCCGGGCCTCCTTGCGGTCCATGAACTGCGTGGGGTCGAACCCCTTCAATTCACAGGCAAAGCGCGTCTTGAACTTCGATGCGTCGAAGTTCTTGATGGGCGCGGCTCCGCTGGTCCCGTTCACCAACCCCTCCCAATACGCCTGCAGCGTATTGCCAAGCGGCGTGAGGGCGCCCAGACCGGTGACTACCACTCGCCTGAGCTCCATTTGCGGCAATTACTTCGCGTTCTTCTCCACGTAGTCCACGGCCTGGCCCACGGTCTGGATCTTCTCCGCCTGGTCATCCGGGATGGCGATGTTGAACTCCTTTTCGAGCTCCATGATGAGCTCGACGGTATCCAGGCTGTCTGCGCCAAGGTCGTTAGTGAAGCTCGCCTCTGGGGTAACCTCTGCTTGGTCAACGCCAAGCTTATCCACGATGATGGCGATGACCCTTGACTTGATGTCGGACATATCCGTTGATTGTTGGTTGATCAGGCTGCAAAGGAAAGACATTTTCGATATCCGCAACGCCCCCCCGCCAAGAAGGTGGTTTGAACGGGGCATTTCCCGGCTGGCCGGCAGGCCGGACGCACCGGTGCCAGGCAACCCCGGGCATGGCCGATCCGCGGCCCGGCCTGGCGCCGTTCCCGGAACCGCCCTGCCTGGGTGCCCGGAAATATGCGGAACTTCGCGCCATGGTCCGCATCGCCATTCTCGCCTCCGGCTCGGGCACCAATGCGCAAAAACTGATGGAGCATTTTGCCCTTTGCGCATGGGCGGAAGTGGCCTTGGTGGCCTGTGACCGGCCGCAGGCCGGCGTGGTGCAGCGTGCATGGAACATGGGCGTGCCCTGCTACCTCTTCGGCCCGGAGGAGTTGCGCGATGGCACTCTCGATGAGGAGCTCCGCACCGCCAGCATCGACCTGCTGGTGCTTGCCGGTTTTCTGCGCCTGCTGCCGTCGGGCCTGGTGCAAGCATGGCCTGAACGCATCCTCAACATTCACCCTTCGCTGCTCCCGAAGTTCGGAGGCAAGGGCATGTACGGCGACCGGGTGCACCAAGCCGTGCTGGCCAGCGGTGAGCCGGAGAGCGGCATCACCGTCCATTTGGTCAATGAGCGGTATGACGAGGGCCGGCAGCTCGCCCAGTTCTCCTGCCCGGTGCTGCCGGGCGATGATGTGGATACCCTGGCCGCCCGGATACACGCCTTGGAGCATGCCCACTTCCCGCAAGTGGTGGAGACCTATGCCCGCTCCTTCATGCCGAACGGTACCGCCCGATGAGCAGGTTTGACCCCGCACATGCAGCAAAAGCCTTCCTGGTGCTTTTCGCCGTGATCGACATCATCGGCGGCATCCCGGTGATCCTGCAAGTGCGCGAAAAGGCCGGCAAGATCTATCCGGCCCGCGCCACGCTGGTGAGCTTCGCCATCATGGTGGTCTTTCTCTACTTGGGCGAGTCCATCCTCAAGGTGGTGGGGATCGATGTGCGCTCCTTCGCCGTGGCGGGTGCACTGGTGCTGTTCTTCATTGCCCTTGAAATGACCTTGGGCATACGGCTCTTCAAGGAGGATACTTCGGCGCCCGGCCTCAGCGACGACCCGAAGGTGTACAGCATTGTGCCGTTGGCTTTTCCGGTGATCGCCGGCTCGGGCACCATCACCACCGTGCTGTCGCTTCGGGCCGAGTTCACCCGCCCGGAAATTCTTGCCGCCATTTGCCTGAACATGGTGGTGGTGGTGGCGGTGCTCCTGCTCACCAACCGCATCGAACGGCTCTTGGGGCGGGTGGGGCTGATCGTGCTGCGCAAGGCCTTCGGTGTGATCCTGCTGGCCATCAGTGTAAAGCTCTTCGCCGGCAACATCACCTACCTCTTCCCGGTGCATTGACCGGCTTTTACACGGACACGCCATCCATGCACATCACCATCCACACCGACGGCGCGGCCAGCGGCAATCCCGGGCCGGGCGGCTACGGCGTTGTGCTGCAGGCGGGCAAGCATCGCAAGGAGCTGTGGGCCGGCTACCGCCATACCACCAACAACCGCATGGAACTGCTGGCCGTGATCGTGGCCCTTGAAGCCCTGAAAGGCGACGGGCACGAGGTGACCGTGGTGAGCGACAGCAAGTATGTGGTGGATGCCGTGGAGAAAGGCTGGGTGTTTGATTGGGCCCGCAAAGGCTTCGCCAAAAAGAAAAATCCCGACCTGTGGCGGCGCTTTCTGCGCATTTACCCGCGGCACAAGGTGCGGTTCCAGTGGATCCGCGGACATGCCGGCCATCCCTTGAACGAACTTTGCGACCGCTTGGCCGTAGCCGCCCGCGAACAACCCGGGCTGCCCGCAGATGAGGAGTTCGAACGGCAAGCCGCAGCCGGCCTGGCCGATTGACCGCAGCCGGGGCGATGCACCGCTGGCGCAAAAAGCGGTTTGCGCGGCACCAATACCTTCGCCCCGCCGACCGCTCCGTGAACAATGGGCGGGCCCGACCGTTGTTTCAACACCACCGCCCATGGCCGCCAAACTGCTCGCCACCGTCAACGCTGCCGCCCAACCCTTGGAATTGGAGCGATCCGCACCCGGTGCACCTTGGGTGTTGGCCGGCGCGCCCGCCGCCGAAGTGGAGCAGACCGCACCAGGCATCTACAACGTAGTGCACAAAGGCCGCTCGTACAAGGCTCTGGTGATCAAACACGACCCGGAGGCCGGCACCGTGCGCTTGCGCATTGGTGCGCATTGCCACACCGTTCGCCTGGCCGACGATCGCAGCCGCCTGATGCAGGTGCTGGGCATTGACCGCGGCACAAGGGCCATGGCCAGCGAACTGAAGGCCCCCATGCCCGGGCTGGTGCTGAAGGTGCTGGTACAGGACGGTGAGACCGTCAAGAAAGATGATCCGCTGCTGGTGCTGGAAGCCATGAAAATGGAGAACGTGATCAAGAGCACCGGCGACGGCGTGGTGAAGAAAGCACATGTACAGGCCGGAGCTGCCGTGGAAAAAGGCCAGCTCCTGCTCAGTTTTGAGAAGTAACCCATGCAAAAGACCATGAACTACCAACCCCTTACATTGATCGGCACCCTGCTGCTGGCCGCCTGCGGAGGCCCCGCACCCGAACCCGCACCTGAACCCGCACCCGCCGCGGACACCGTGGCGGCCGCACCGGTTGCACGCCCGGACGTAGTAGCCCCGGCAAATGCCACCCTGAAGCTCACCCTGGCTCCTCCCGCCACCGCATTCCCGGAAGCCTCCCTGAAGCTGGACACCGTGGTGCCGAACGCGAAGACCATGGATGTGAAGTACAAGTTTGCCGTGGCCGGCTTCGAGCTGAAAGCACAAACTCCGGACGCCGCCACGCGCGGCTGCGCCAATAGCAAGGATGGCCAGCACATCCACTATATCCTCAACAACAAGCCCTACAAGGCCGAATACACGGCTGAGTTCACGGAAAAGGCCGACCCGGGCCGCAATGTGGTGCTGAGCTTCCTGAGCCGCAGTTACCATGAAAGCCTCAAGCACAATGCCGCCGTGGTGGTAAAGGAATTCTCCATGCCGGGCAAGAGCGCGGACAGCACCGCCCTCGACCTGGCCAAGGACCCGGTGTTGTTCTACAGCCGCCCCAAGGGGGATTACAAGCAACTGGACGGCGATAAGATGCTGCTGGACTTCTACCTGCTCAACACGGACCTCACGGACAAGGGCTACAGTGTGCGGGCCACCATCGATGGCGAGACCTGGACCATCAACAAGTGGGAAGCCTACTTCATTGAAGGCCTGCAATTGGGCAAGCACACCGTACGGCTGGAGTTGATCGACAAGGACGGCAACCTGGTGCCGGGCCCCTTCAACGATAGCGGCGTGCGCGAATTCAACTACTTGGGAAGCTAGGCTGGCACCTGCCTCACAAAGCCCCCGGATCGCCTGGTGCGCTCCGGGGGCTTTTGCGTTCCGGGGGCGGGCCTACACGAGCTCAATGTCAAAATCCACCAGTTCCACAAACTGCTGGATACGCTGGTCGATCTCGTCCTGGTCCAGCTCCAATAGGCGTTGCACGCCGAACTTCTCGCAGCAGAACGAGGCCATGGCCGAACCCACGATGATGGCCCGCTTGAGGTTGCTGAAGCTGTGGTCGCCGCTGCGCGCCAGGTAACCGATGAAGCCGCCGGCAAAGGTGTCGCCCGCACCGGTGGGGTCCACCACTTCGTCCAGCGGCAGCGCCGGTGCGAAGAACACGCGGTCCTTGTCAAAGAGCAGCGCACCGTGCTCGCCCTTTTTCACCACCAGGTAGCGCGGCCCCATGGCCAGCACCTTGTGCGCAGCCTTCACCAAGCTGTGTTCGCCGCTCAGTTGGCGCACCTCCGAATCATTGATCACCAGGATATCCACCCGTGCGATCACCTCCTGCAGTTTAGCCATGGCACTGTCCATCCAGAAGTTCATGGTGTCCATGGCCACCAAGGCGGGCGATTCCACCTGGTCGAGCACCTTGGCCTGGATCGCGGGATCCAAGTTGCCGAGCATCAGGTACTCCGCGCTGCGGTAAGTGTCGTTCAACCGGGGATCGAGGTCCATGAGCACGTTGAGACGCGTTTCCAGCGTGTCCCGCGAATTCATGTCGTAGTGGTAGCGGCCGCTCCAAAAAAAGCTCTCCTTGCCCGGTATCACCTCCAGGCCGGCCAAGTCCACACCGCGCTTGCCGAAAGTGGCCAGCATGTCCTGGGGGAAATCGTCGCCAACCACGCTGACGATCCCTTGCTTCTTCAGGAAATAGGAAGCCGCCAGGGAGATGTAGGTGGCGGCGCCGCCAACCACCTTGTCGGCCTTGCCGAACGGTGTTTCGATGTGGTCGAAGGCGACCGTGCCAACGGTGACAAGCTTCATTCCGGATGCGTGTTGTGGGCTGCAAAGGTGAAGAATGTGCCCGGACTTGCGGAAGTGCGCGGTGTTCCTACCTTTGCGCTCCCTTTGGGAAAAATTTCTTCCCTGGTAGCTCAGCCGGTTAGAGCACCTGACTGTTAATCAGGGGGTCGTTGGTTCAAGTCCAACCCGGGGAGCACGAGGCCTCAGCATAGCGCTGGGGCCTTTGGTGTGTTTAGGGGGCCTACAGGGCCTTGGCATATACCCGGTACCGCTTCCAAACGGAGCCGCCCAATCGTTCGAGCTCGGCACGCATGAGCTGATTGGTTTCCAGCACCAAATGGCTGTCGAAGCAGGTGAAACCCCGCCGGCGTGCCTCGCCCAGCAGTTCCACGGCCAGCAGGCAGGTGAGGCCGCGGCCTTGCAGGCGGGGCTGCACGGCACCGAGCAGCAGGTTGAGCTGGCGCGTTTGGCGCATGGCCCGCAACAGGTGTAGGAACCCGAAAGGAAATAACCGGCCGCGGGCACGCTGCAAGCCCTTGCTCATGTCGGGCATGGCTACCACGAAGGCCACGGCCCGCCCTTCGCCGTCCACCACGATCTTCACCAGCCCGGGATCCAGTACGGGCAGGTATTGCGCGGCGAGCCGTTGCATTTCCTTCTCGTCCATGGGCACAAAGCCCAGCAGGTCCTTGTAGCCCTCGTTCACCAGGCGCAGAACCGGCACCACCCACGGCCGAAGGGCTTTGCGCGAGTGGATGTTCAACACCCGGAACCGGCCTTGCCGCACCAAGCGTTCTGCGATCTGCCGGTACCCGGCCGGCAGCTCGGCGGGCACAGCTGTTCTGTACGCCAGGGCATCGGAGAGCTTCACATAGCCATTTGCCGTGATGTGCTTCGGAAGGAAGGCGGGATTGGCAGGAGTGGCCATCACCGGAAGGTGCTCGAACCCTTCCACCTGGACGCCTTGCGGATCTTTGTCGCTCAGGCCGAAGGGGCCGATGATCCGCTGCATGCCCAGGCCGCGCGCCCAATTTTCCACCGCGCCCAGCAACGCATGGCCAATGTGGGGGTCGTCGATCATGTCCAGCTGGTAGAATCGCGCCGTACGTTCCCCATGTGCCCGGTTGTGCGCATGGTGAACAATGCCCATGATGCGGCCCACGCACGAGCCACCCTTCCAGGCGAGGAAGCGCACCACGGAACAGTTCCCCAAGGCGGGGTTTTTGCCCGGGTCGTGAAAGGCCCTTTCATCCGCGTGCAATGGCGGTACGTAGTTGGGGCGCTGGCCGGGCAAGCGTTCCGGAAGCCCGATGTAGCGCCGCAGCTCTTTCGGGCTCCGCACCTCATCCACATGAAGCTGGCTTGGGGGCATGGATCAAGGCAACCCGATGGGCGAAGCGCGAAAGTATCAGGCATCGCCGTGCGTGGGCAAGGGCCGATCGCCAAAGCTGCTGTTTCTCCGCGCGGCCATGCCGCCGCGTCAACCTTCAGCCGCCCCCACCCGGGACACCAGCACTGCGGCGGCCTTCTCCACGATGCCGGTGACCAAGGCATTGCCCATCAGGAACGCGCGGCGGCCCGGGGCCACTCCGGCCGTATGCCCGTCGGCAAACATGTTCAGGCGTTCCAGTTCCACCGGGGTAAGCCGCCGCAGGCGTCCGTCCGCGGTGCGCACCACATGCTTGAAGCGCGATGGCGTGGGGCCGCCTTCGGCCGTGATGATGGTGCGTGCAGGCCTGTCCAGCGGGTCGGGAAAAGACAAGGCGCCTTCACTATATTGGTAAGCGAAGCCGGTGGCCTTGTTGGTGCGTGTTTCACGCTTGCCTCCTTTCAGGTACTGCCAACGGGATTCTTGCCCGGGGGGGATGAAGTAGGCCTCAGGGACATCGGCCACCGGCTGCAGAACGGCGCCCAGCGCAGTGAACGGCCCGGTATACAGGGGCTGCACCGGCACGGTGCATATCCGGCGGTCCACCATCAGGCCAGCATTCGAGAACGGGGTGCTGCCTGCCGCCGTTCCCGTGTTGAACCGTTCGGTCACTTCGGCCAGGTCCCCGTGTATGGTGAACAGGTCCGGCCGGGGTTGCTGGGGTTGGGCCGGGAAGGCCTCGGCGAACACGCCGGTGGCCAAAAGCCGTTCCAGGTTGTTCGCTTGGTTGTACAATCGGTTGCCCATGGGGGTGGAGCGGTGGATCCCCAGGAAAAAAATGCGCCGGCGGCGCTGGGGCATTCCGTAATCCGCGGCATTCACCACGCGCCACTCCACGGCGTAGCCCAGGTCGGCCAAGGAGGCCAACATCACGGCAAAATCCCTGCCGCGCTGGGTAGCGGGCGATTTCAGCAGGCGGTCCACATTCTCCAACAGCAAGTAGCCCGGCTTGTTCCGCTTCTCCTTGAGTATGCGGTGGATCTCCCACCACAGTACGCCTTTTCTGCCAGTAAGTCCCGCAGCTTGGTTCAAGGTGCGCGCCACGGAATAATCCTGGCAGGGAAAGCCGCCCACCAGCAGGTCGTGGTCTGGAATGTCGCGGGTGGCCACGGTGGCGATGTCCTGGTTGGAATGACCCTGGAGCCCAAAACGGGCGGCGTAGATCTCCGAGGCGTCCTGCTTCTTGCGCCCAGGTTCCCACTGGTTGCTCCACACTACACGGAATTTGTCCGAGGCCCGTTCCAAGCCGATCCGGAAGCCCCCGACACCGGCGAACAGCTCTACTACGTTGAGGTGGTCCCTGCTGGCCATTTGAGGGCCCGAAACTATTGCACAGGACCTCGGCAATGGTGCGCCACCTGTTGCATGCCGCCGGTGCATCACACCGTGCCCATGAACAACAAGGGCAGGCCGGCCTTACCTTCGATGGATCGCCGCCGGAATGCCCCAAAAGATGAACCTGGTTCCGTTGTTATGGGGGATCGCCCTGCTTGCGCCTTGCACAAGGGCAATGGCGCAAGGCGGCTGTGAACCCGCAGTGATCGTGGAGGTGGTGAGCAATGCGCCGCTCTGTCCCGGTGATACCCTTCAACTCTCCGTGATCACCGAAGGTGATGTGCTCGGGCATTTCTGGCAAGGGCCCAACACCCCGAAATACTTCACCGTGGAGCCTTGGTACAGCTTTGCACAGCCCGCCTTGGGCACCTACGCGGTGGTGGTATATGGACCTTGCGGCACGGACACCGCATTGGTCAACATCACGGCCCAAGGGGCGGGTGCCGGGCAGGACAGCACCCTGCATGTTTGCAGCGGGGCACCACCGCTTGATCTCGGTGCTGCGCTGGGTTTCCATGCCGAGGGGGGCACATGGACGCACAATGGGATACCGCACACGGGAACCTATGTGCCGGGAACGGACCTGCCGGGGATCTACCTGTACACCGCGCCCTTTCCGGCCACCTGCCCGGGCACATCGCCTTGCGCGGCCATCACGGTCACGGAAACCGCCTTGGGCGGGAACAGTTCGATCGAGGTGTGTGAAGGCGACGCCCCGTTCCCCCTGTTGTCGGCCTTGGATCCCGGCGCCCAGGGCGGGGGCAACTGGTATCGCGTGGTCTTCCTCGGCTTCATGCCGCACCCGGAGATCTACGATCCCAACAGCGATTCCTCGGGCACCTTCCGCTATGAGCTCAACGGATGCCAAGTATTCGTTACCGTGGATGAAGCCCCGCTTTTGCCTTGGTACACCGACGAGGATGGTGATGGCTACGGCAACCCCGCTGCCTGGGTCCCGGGTTGCGTGCAGCCGCCCGGAACAGTGGCGGACAGCAGCGATAACTGCGCCCACCTGCCGGGCCGCATCGGCGATCCCTGCGACGACGGCAACCCCGGAACGATCGACGACCTGATCACCGATAGTTGTACCTGCGCCGGCTTGCTGCCCACCTCTGTTGCGGCATGGCCCCGTGCCGCCGAATTGCGGGTTTGGCCCAATCCCGCCGTAGGGCGCCGCCTCTTGGTGCAAGCCGATGCAACCGGGCCTGCATTGCTGCAGCTCTTCGATGCCCGGTCCGGTCTGTGCGGTGAATATTTCCTGGTGCTGGGCAAGGAACCCGTAGCGCTGGAGCTTCCCGGAAATTTGGCCCAAGGCCTTTACACCCTTTTGTTTACAGCCGGTGCCACCCGGTCCGTGCGATCGCTTGCCGTGCCGTAAGGAGCCGGGTAACCTTGCACCCCGCCATTTCGTTGAGTGGTCCGTTTCAATCGACGGACCATGCGAAATCACCTTTCGATCGCGGCGGCTTGCTGTTGGCTCAGCCTGCTTGCACAACCCGGCGATGTAGCTTGGGCAGGCATCGCCGCCTCAAGCGCGGAGGTTCCGGCGTATGAATTGATCTCCTTTGTAGCATCTCCCGGTAAAAGCGAGGGCGTGCAACTGCAGTGGAGCACAGGGATGGAGCCGGCAGGCACACAATTCCTGGTGGAGCGTTCGGCCGACCGGATGAACTGGCGGCCTGCCTTCCGCTATGACGGCGAGGGCGCCGGGGAGGGGTACGCGGCCTATGCCTTCGTGGACCTTGAGCCCGTGCCCGGGATCTCCTACTACCGCCTGTCCGCGTGGGCCGATGGCCGCATGCTGGAAGTATCGGACGATTTTGCGGTGGAGTACCACCCCGAGCCGGTGATCCGGATCTACGGCGATCAGGCACCGGGCCGCTTTACCGTGGAAGGAACCGGGGCCATCACACAGGTGCAGCTGCTGAACAACCGCGGGCAGTTCATGCCCATGGAACTGAACTTCGGCGAAGCCTCGGTATGGGTGCGGAGCGAGGGGTTGGAGCCCGGCACGTACTATGTGCAAGCCGTGGTGAACGGCATGCCTGTAATGCAACCGGTGACGGTTTCCGCCGGGGGGGTGTTCGGCAGCTGATCTCCAAGGCGCCCACAGTGGCGGACCACAGGTTTGTTCGCCGAACGCCGGCGACTAATCGGCCATGGGATAGCCTTTGTCGATCCAATCCACTTTGAGGTTTTCACCCAGGTCCAGCAGCTTCCCGTTGGTGAACTGCATGTCGTTGAGCAGCTTCATGGCCGGGCGCACGTTGGGGCAGTTCTTGAAGGGGCAACAGCCGCAGTAGACCACCACGTTGGCATCCTTGGGCAATTTGTTCAATGCCGCTTGGAGCTTGGCGATGTTGGCCGGATCACGGCCCTCGCCGATCTCCAGCGAACCCTTGATGGCGCCAGATGGGCCGATGTTGAACACATGGAATTCGGCGCCGTTGCCTTCGTTGATCTGCCGGGCCAGCTCCGCCGGTGGCATCAGTTGCTTTGCGGTCCAAGGGTCTTGGCCTTGATCGGAGGAAAATGCCTGGCAGGCGAAAGCGATCATGCTGATCACCGCCAAGGCGAGAAGGGAAGAGGCAGTTCTGCTCATGGTTGCGGATGCATTCGGGCCGGATGCGCCATGCATGGAACAGTTCCGGCCGGGGAGGTTTGGGTTGCGGGCCTTGGGCCGAAAGGTAGGCTGCTCGGCCTGCGGCGCCAAGGGTGGCCGTGCGCTTGGTGAGAAAGGTCACCAAGCCCGCCAACAGCTGGTTTGGTGCCGCACCCGCTACCTTGGCCCGTGGCTTGTTGGCATACCGATCGCATGCGCCGCCCGTTGATCCTCTTGCTGTGCGCCTTGGCCTGCTGGCTGATGGCCGAGCTGGCCGGGGAGCGCCCGCCCAACGAGCGCTTGGCCGCTGCGGCCAGTTCCTTGCAAGCCCGGGTGGACAAGGCCACCAAAGCATTGGAACGCCGTGCCGCCGCCGTGCTGGCACTGGATACGCTGCCCATGGGATCGGCGCACGCAACGGGCGAAGGCGGCCTGCGCCTCTACCGCGGCCATGGCGTTGCGGCTTGGACGGACCATGCACCGATCGCCGATACCGATCTGGACACCGCCCGTGGCGCGCACCTGGTCCTGCCGGACGGGACCTACCTCCATGCCCAGGCCCGCGATGGGACCCGCAGCGTACATGCCGTACAACGGATCTGGTTCTTGCCACCGTTCGAAAACGCCTTCCTGCACCGGCAGTTCGATCCCGGTTTTCACGTGGAACAGGGGATACAGGCCGCTCAAGGCCCGGGGCCCGTGGTGCGCGACAACGATGGCGCGGTCATGTTCCATTTGCAATGGGCTGATGGTACCGCCGTGCCGGGCTTGCGCTCGGTGGTGTCCATCGGCTTGGCATTGGCGGCTTTGGCGTGCGGTATTGCCCTGCTGTGGCTTCTGTCCCTGCGCATACGCCCCCGATGGCTCGCCTTGATGCTCTTCCCGGTGGTGCTTATCGGGCTGCGCCTGGCCTTGCTGGCCCGCGGAAGCATCCCGGCGCTGGCTGGATTTCCGCTGTTCGACCCCTCTTTGTTCGCCTCTTCCTTCTTCATGCCCTCCTTGGGCGACCTGCTCATCAACGGCGTGGTGCTGCTGGTGGCCGTGGCCTACTTCCGGCAGTCCATCAGCGCTTTCCGACCGGCCGCTATTCCTTGGCAGGCAAGCATCGCAGCCCTGGCGATCCTATTGGCCAGTGCTGCCGGTTTGGGCGGGGTGATGATCGCATTGGTGCATGACAGCAGCGTGAGCCTTGACCTGTTCCGCATACAGGACCTGAACGGCTACAGCGTGGCGGCCTTGCTGGCCATTGGCCTGCTGTTGTCCGCTTGGAGCTTGTTCGCCGATGCCTGGGTACGCCTGCTGGGCCCCCGGCTCACCGTGCGCCGGGCCTTGCCCTTGCTGGCCGTTGGTTTCGGTGCTGCGATCCTGGCGGACCATTGGCGCGGCCAATATGACCTGGTGATGGCCTTGTGGCCATTGCCCGTGCTGGGCTTGCTTGAACTGATGCGCCGCAAGCCGGGCACCTTGCAGGTGCTGTTGCTCATTGCCGTTGTTGCCGGCTTCACCGCGCATGTGCTGAACCGGCAGACATTCAAGCGGCTGGATGTGGAGCGGGCGGCGATCGCCGAAACAGCAACCATGCGCGAGGACCCCGTGATCGAACTCCTTTTTGATGAAGCCCGGCGCCTGATGGCCGCCGATCGCGCCTTGGCCCAATGGTTGCGCAGCGGTGCGCCCTGCAGCTCGGCCGACCTGGACCGTTTGGTGCGCCAACCCTACTTCACCGGCTATTGGGACCGCTACGACCTGCGTCTGCACTTGGAGGACCTTGCAGGCCGTACGCGCTGTTCCACCTCCCCCGATGCCGCAACAACGGCTCTCGGCGCATTGGAGCGGTTTGAACAAGGAGTGCCCGTAGGCCACCATGATGATCTGCGGATCACCGACCGGCCCGGCGAAGATGCCTTGTACATGGGCCGCATTGCACTGGACAGCGCCCAACTGTTCGTGGAGCTGCGACAGAATCCCGTGGCCGATGGGTTGGGATTTCCGGAACTCTTGCTTGCCGGGCAGCGGCCCCCCCCCTTCAAGCCCGGCCGCTTTGTTCAGGCCCGCTTTGAACGCGGCGCGCTTAGCTCCGCTTCCGGCCCGTACGTCTTTCCCATCACCTGGAACAGGCCCGTGCCCCCACAGGGCTTGCACTGGACCGATGGCGGCTATGACCTGCTGGCCCGGGGCGATCCCAAGGGCTCCTTGCTGGTTCTGGGCAGCAGGATCCCCACCTGGTGGGACCATCTGACCACCTTCTCCTACCTGTTCCTGTGCTACTGCCTGCTGGCGGGCATGGCCGCAGGCATGGGGCTGCTTATCCGCAGGGAACAGCTGGCTTCCATGGGCGTGGGGGGCCAGGTTCGCCTGGGAGTGGCCGGCTTCGCCATGGCCGGACTGATGCTCTTCACCTTTGGGATGCACCGCATGGTGAACGTTCGCCAAGAACAAAGCAGCGCCCGTACCATGCACGAGCGCACCCGCGGGGTGCTGGCCGAATTGCGGCAGAACCTGCGCGGAGAAGAGTCCTTGTCGCCATCCTTGGCGCCCTACCTCGAGCACTTGCTGGTGAAATTCAGCAATGTCTTCTTCACCGACCTCACCTTGTACGGTCCCGACGGCATGATGCTGGCCTCCTCCCGCGAGCAGGTGTTCACTGCCGGACTGCTGGGCCGGCGCATGGATCCCCGCGCCTTCCACCGCCTGGCGGTGACAGGAGCCTCCTCCTTCATCCATCGCGAGCACATCGGTACGGCTTCCTTCAGCACCGCCTACATGCCCTTCCGAAACGAACGGGGCAAGGTGCTGGCCTATTTGGCCCTGCCCTATTTCGCCCGGCAGGCCGAGGTGGACCAGGAGCGGGCCATGACGCTGGTGGCCCTGGTGAACCTTTTCACCTTGTTGTTCCTGCTGAGCGTGGTGGCCGCCGCGCTGATCACCCATTGGACCACCCGCCCCTTGGAACTGCTGCGGCGCGGACTGGAACGCATCGGCCTGGGCGCCGGCAATGAACCCATCCCCTACCGCGGCAACGATGAACTGGGCCAACTGGTGCGGGTATACAACCGCAAAGTGGCGGAATTGCGCGAGAGCGCGGTGAAACTGGCGCGCAGCGAACGCGAACACGCTTGGCGCGAAATGGCCAAGCAGGTGGCCCACGAGATCAAGAATCCCCTTACCCCGATGAAGCTGAACATCCAGCATTTCCAGCGCACCTGGAGGCCCGACCTGCCCGGCTCCAAGGAGCGCCTGGAGCGCTTCAGCAACGGGCTGGTGGAGCAGATCGACGCGCTGGGCCGCATCGCCGGTGAATTTTCGGATTTCGCCCGGATGCCCCGCGCGCAAGCCGGGCCGCTCGACCTGCGGGAATTGGCCGCTGCCGCGGCAGCCCTCTTCGCCGGTCAGCCCGAAGCCCGCGTAACCCTGCACCCCGGCCCCTCCCTGATGGTGCATGCCGATCGCGAGCACCTGCTGCGCGTCTTCAACAACCTCATCAAGAATGCCCTGCAGGCCATTCCCGAAGGCGTACCCGGCGAAGTGGGGATCCGGATGCGCCGGGAGCAGAACAACGCCGTAGTGGAGGTGCGCGACAACGGCACCGGCATCGCCGAGGCGGACCGAGGCAGCATCTTCCAACCCAACTTCACCACCAAGAGCAGCGGCATGGGCCTGGGCCTGGCCATGGTGCAGCGCATGGTGGAGAATGCCGGTGGCCGGGTGTGGTTCACCACGGAAGAGGGCAAAGGCAGCAGCTTCTTTGTGGCATTGCCCCTGGAAAGTCCGGATCTGCCCTGACCGCCGATCCGCGCAGCCGGGCCGGGTACATTTGCCCAAGAACGATCCCGCCTACCATGACCTTTTCCAATCTCCTGACCGCCGATACCAACGGCGTGCGCACCATCACCATTCACCGGCCCGAGCAGCTCAACGCGCTGAACCGCGCCACCATCGCCGAACTGGACCAGGCCCTCTCGGAGGCCGAAGCCGACGGCAGCGTCCGCGTGGTCATCATCACCGGCAGCGGGCCCAAGGCCTTCGTGGCCGGCGCCGACATCAAGGAGTTCGCGCACTTCAGCGTGGAACAAGGCAAGCTGCTCAGCGCCGAAGGCCACAAGCAGCTCTTTGATCATGTGGAACAGCTTGGCAAGCCGGTGATCGCCGCCGTGAACGGCTTTGCGCTGGGCGGCGGGCTGGAATTGGCCATGAGCTGCCATCTGCGCGTGGCCAGCGACAATGCCCGAATGGGCTTGCCGGAAACCAGCCTGGGCGTGATCCCCGGCTACGGCGGCACGCAACGCCTCCCCCGTCTGGTGGGCCAGGGCAAGGCCATGGAGATGATCTTCACCGCCGGCATGATCAAGGCCGAAGAAGCCCTGCAATGGGGCCTGGTGAACCACGTGGTTCCCCAAGAGCAGCTCTTGACCAAGTGCAACGAACTGGCCACCGCGATCATGAAGAACAGCCCCACGGCCCTGGCCGCGGCCATCCGCACGGTGAATGCAGGTTTCGAGGCAGGCATGAACGGCATGCAGCGGGAGATCGAGGAGTTCGGCAAGTGTTTCGGCACGGCGGATTTCGAGGAAGGCACCAAGGCGTTCATGGAGAAACGCAAGGCCAGTTTCACGGGGATGTGAAATGGGCATTGTAGCGGCCGGACCCAACTATTTCCCGATCACAGTCCGTATCGCGTGCATAGGTTTGGCCGTGACGATGATCTATTTGCTTCATCATGTCGGCGAGCATGCGCCGATGGGAGATCGGATCATCGTGGCGATCCTGAGCCTGACCATCCTTCTTCTCCTACTGATTCCCCCATTACGTGGATTATTTCTGTGGCCTGTCAGGTGCGCCGTTGACACCGACCACCAGATCATCACCACGACCACGATCATTGGCCATGCTACTTCGTTACCTTTCAGCGCAGTGCGCGGAATGCAGCCAAGATCTTTCTGGCATGGAGGCAGGTCTTCCTTTGAAGGCCTGATCCTGCACCTGAACAACGGCAAGCGCATCACGCTGTCAAATGGCAATCTCCATTCCGTCCAACACATAAGAGAGGTTCTTGGTCAAGCCGGCATTCATGATGTTGGAGGAACAATAAAGGGCGGGCCACTGAAGGGATGAGCGTCCTCCGCAAACTCGCCGGCCAAACGGCCATCTATGGGCTGAGCAGCATTGTTGCGCGCTTCCTCAACTACCTGCTCACGCCCTTGTACACCAGCCGGGGCGTGTTCGCGCCGGCCGCCTTCGGGGTGGTCACCTCGCTCTACGCGTGGACCGCCTTCCTGAACGTGGTGCTCACCTACGGAATGGAGACCACCTACTTCCGCTTTGCGAACAAGCACACGGACAACAGGCGGGTGTACACCACCATCGCTTGGCTGCTGGCGGGCACCAGTGCGCTGTTCATGGTGCTGGGGCTGGTGCTCGCACAGGCCATCGCCAACGGCATTGACTATCCGGAGCATGTGTTCTCCGTGCGCATGCTCATCGCCATCATCGGCATTGAAGCCGCCTGTGCCGTGCCCATGGCCGGTTTGCGGCTGCGGGAGCGCCCGTGGAAGTTCGCGCTGATCAACGTGCTGAGCGTGGTGGTGAACGTGGCCCTCAACCTCTTCATCTTCCTCTACTGCAAGCCGCGCTTCGATGCCGGCAGCGGCAATGCCCTGATCAATGCGGTGTACGACCCGGCCTTGGGAGTGGGCTACGTGTTCCTGATCAACTTGGTCAGCACCGGGGTGAAGTTCCTGCTGTTGCTGCCCGAATGGCCCATGCCGCGCTTCGGCGGGCCTGCGGGCTTCGACACCAAGCTGCTGCGCCCCATGCTGGCCTTCGGCCTGCCGTTGCTGGTGGCCGGGCTGGCGGGCATGACCAATGAAACGGCCGACCGCGTGCTGATGAAGCATCTGCTGCCCGCCGATGTGGCCGATGCGCAGATCGGCATCTACGGCGCATCCTACAAGTTGGCCATCCTCATCACGCTCTTTATCCAAGCGTTCCGCTTCGCTGCGGAACCGTTCTTCTTCAGCCACGCCAAGGAGCGGGACAGCCGGGAAACCTTCGCGCGGATCATGAACATCTTCGTGGCCGTGTGCATGGGCGCCTTCCTGCTGGTGATGCTCTTCCTGGACCTGTTCAAATGGTTCATTCCCAACCCGGCCTACTGGCCCGGCCTGGTGGTGGTGCCCATTTTGATGATGGCCAACGTGTTCCTGGGCATCTATTACAACCAGAGCGTGTGGTACAAGCTGAGCGACCGTACGCGGGCGGGCAGCACCATTTCCATCATCGGCGCGGTGATCACCCTGGTGCTGCTGTGCTGGTGGATCCCCTTGTTCGGCTACCTGGGCGCGGCTTGGGCCACCTTCATCTGCTATGCGGCCATGGCCGCGATCAGCTACCTGTGGGGCCAGAAGCACTACCCGGTGCCCTACAACGTGCAACGCGTGCTGGGCTACATGGCCGCAGGCGTGTTCCTGTGGTGGGGTTGCGAGCAATTGCTCCTGGAAGGCGCGCTGAAGTATGCCATACGTGCGGTGGCGTTGCTGGGTTTCCTGGCTACGGCCTGGAGACTGGAGCGCTCCGCCATGGTGGCCGATCGCCAGCGATGACCCCCGCCGACCGATCGGGATGACGACGTGTGCCGGAGCGTGCCTGTGCACTACCCCGCCACGTCCACCACGAACCGGAACCCGGGCGCTCCGGCATGGCCGGCAAGCTCCTCCACCGTTCCGGGCCGGAAGGTCATCCGGTCCTCGGGCACCCCGGCCCGTACCAAGTACGCGCGCACAGCTTGTTGCCGATGCTCCTCCAACGCACCCACGGCCTGGCGGGCCGCTTCCGCGCCTACGGCCAGGAGGCATCGTTCACGTTCGGAAGCGCCACCGGTGCTCGGCACCTTGGCATCCAGGAAGGCGGTGAAGCTGCTGTCGCGCAAGCTGAGTTCCTCCACGCGCAGGCTGTCCGTGGTGGTCAACGGGGTTTGCAGGCCCAGGTAGGCCTGTTTCATCTCCCGGGCCGCCCAGTTCTCCGTTTCCTGCTGCAGGTCCACAAGTGGGACCATGGCTACGCGCAGCTCGGCCTTCTCCTTCAGCAGCGCGGCCAGTGCATCCAAGGCCCGGCGCTGGTCCTTGTCCAGCGCGGTGGCAAGGCTGGGAAACCGGACCTCCTGCGCGCCGCCCTCCCCGTTGCCACCGAGCATGCCACCAACCAGCCGCACCGGTGCGGCCGCTGCTTTCACCACCAGATTCTTCAGCACTTGCCACACAATGGGCCACGGCTTGAACTCAGGGTCGTTCAGATCGCCCTTCACGGGGATGTCCAGGTCGATCATCCCATGCACGTCGCGCAGCAGTGCGGTTCCCAGGCGCAGGGGCAGCACGTAGATGCCGCTGTCGTGCACGGCGGTCTGCTTGCCGAAGCGCAGGTTGTCCACCGACAGGTGGTTCCGGCTGTCGATCCGCCCCTGCTGGATGCTGGTGGTGCCCGTGTACCTGAGGATGCCTGATGTTAACGGATGCGCGGCGTACCAGCGGCTGTAGCCATCCAAGTGGGGCAGGTACAGGTCCTTCACCGTGGCATCGGCCACCACGTTGTGGAAGTCCTTCGGGTCGAAGCGGAAGGTGCTGTTGAGGCTGCCTCTTTCGTTGAGCCGGGTGGATAGCGTGAAGTCCGCCGTGCCGGTGGCGGTGGAGATGCGGCTGCTTCGGATGGCCAGTTGGTCCAACCGGAAACGGACGGGTTGCTCCGGGGTGAAGTCCTCGAACGCGATGCTGGCGTTCACCACGGAAAGGCTGTCCGCCGAGTATTGGTTGGCCACGAACTCCTGGCCCAACATGCGGATGTAGTCCGCCAACAGCAGGAAGATGTTGCCGGGTTCGGCATCCAGCGTGGTGGTGGTACCTTCGGCCGTGGTGGTGGTGTCCAGCTTCAGTCCCTTGCTCCACGTGTTGCTGCCGTCCGCCCATTGTTGGTAGCGCGTGGAGAATCCGTCCATGCGCAGGTGGCCCAGCTTGAACAGCTGGTCCCTGGCGTTGAGCGTATCCAGAACCAGCCGGCCTTGCTGCAGTCCGATCAGGCTGTTGCCCGCACCATCGGTGATGGCCAGCTGGTTGAGCACCAAGCTGCCCTTGGCGGCAAAGGCCGCAGTATCGGCCCAGCTGTCTTCCAGGTCCAGGGCCAGGTCCAGATCGCCGCGCAGCGCGGTGGTGTGGAGGAAATCCTGGAGGTAGGGCAACAGCGGCGCCAAGGCGAAGGACCGGATGTCGGCATGCACGGCATACCGGCTGCGGTCGGTATCGATCATGAACCGACCACCCGCTTCGCCGCCTCCATCGATGGTAAAGTGCAGGTCGAAATCCATCCGTGCACTCTCCGAGGTGATGCGGGTGCAGTTGGCCATCAGGCCCGAGATGCCGATCGGGGCCTTGAGGATATCGCTGGCATAGCGCACCCTGCCGCCGGTGAGCTGGATGCCTTCCATGCTGAACAGCACCGCACTGGCGCCGGTGCCGGCCGTGTCCTCGCCGCCCAGCGCCAACAGGTCGCTGAAATTGAACCGGTCGCCTTTTTGCACGACGTGCACGTAAGGGTCGGTTATCCGGAGCTGCCTGAAACGCCATCGCCCCTCCCGGAAGCCGCTCCACAGATCAGCCTTTACCGAAATGGATCTCCAGGACACGAACACCTCGCTCCCTTCCGGCTCCAAGCACTCAGCCCCTTCCACGCCATAGGTGAGGGTAAAGGGGTTGAGCACGATCCGGTCGATGTGCACCTGCCTGCCGATCCATGCCACACTGTGCTGTTCGATGTAGCGCTTCAACAGATACGGCAGCAAGAACGCCACCCCGCCCAGCAGCAGCAGTACCACGGCACCCGCCACCAGCACCATGCGCCGTTTGCCCCATGCCCGCCGGGGGGGTCGATCCGAAGCCATGGGTGCAAATGTGGCCACGGCCCGCCGGTCCCGGCAAATGGAGGGCCCGGCCATCGTGCGTTCCGGGCGCCGCCACCGCGTATCCGGCATGGCGTATGCAGCGTTGAAGTAACTTTCGGACAATTCCCCCGGGGCCGCCAACGTTCAACCATGCGCACCCGGATGCTCCATGGCCTCGGACTACGACCTGCTGATCGACAAGCTGGATGGCTTCATCCGCAAGTACTACAAGGACCGCCTGCTCCGCGGCGCCCTGTACAGCACCGGGTTGGTGGTCCTCTTCTTTCTGGCGGCCTCGCTGGGCGAATACTTCGGCCGGTTCGGCACCGGCGTGCGCACCGCCATGTTCTGGGCCTTGGCCTTGGCCAGTGCCGTGGTGCTGGTGCGCTTGATCGCACTCCCATTGGTGAAGCTCTTCCGCATGGGCCGGGTGATCAGCCATGAGCAGGCCGCAGCGATCGTGGGCAACCACTTTGCCCAGGTGAAGGACAAACTGCTCAACACCTTGCAGCTGCGCGGCCAGGCCTCGGAGGATCCCGCGCAACGGGCGCTGATCGAGGCCAGCATTGCCCAACGCAGCCGGGAACTCTCGCCCATCCCGTTCGCCCAGGCCATCGACCTGCGGAACAACCGCCGCTACCTGCGCTACGCGTTGCCGCCGGTGGGGGTATTGCTGCTTTTGCTTTTCGCCGCGCCGAGCACCATTACCGCACCCACCAAACGGTTGCTGGCCCATGGCACCGAATTCCTCCCGGAAGCCCCGTTCCGCTTCGTGGTGCTCAATAAACAGCTCATCGTACCCGAGAACGAGGACTTCGAGCTGCTGGTGGAGCTGCAGGGCACCGAACTGCCCCAACAAGTATTCCTTGAATCCGACGGCCAGCGCATCCCCTTGGTGCGCCAAGATGCCTCCCGCTTCATCCACCGCTTCCGCAATGTGCAGCTGCCCGTGGATTTCCGCTTGGGCGCCGACGGGTTCCACAGCGGTCCGCTCCATTTGGCCACCGAGGCCAACCCCGCACTGCTCGGGCTCACCGTGGCCATGGCCTATCCACCTTACCTGGGCCTGAAGAACACCGTGACCAACAACACCGGCGACATCACCGTGCCCGCCGGCACACGCATCACCTGGACCGCCGAAACACGCAGCACCGACCGCTTGGACCTGGCCTTTGAAGACACCACTTTCCACTTGCGGCCCGTACAGCCCGGCGCACAGCGCTTCTCGGCCAGCCGCCGATTTCTGCGGGGCGCCACCTATTCCTTGGTGCCTTCCAAGGGCGAACTGCGCGCCGAAGCACCGGTGCAATACCATGTAGAGGTGGTGCCCGACCTCTACCCCACCATTGCCGTTGAAGAAAAAGCCGACAGCCTTTCCCCGCGGCACCTCTACTTCAAGGGCGACATCGGCGACGATCACGGTTTCAACCGGCTGGCCTTCCGGTACCGGTTCACCAGTGGCGGCGACAGCGTGCCCGCAGACCTGCGCGAACGCATCCGCGACCTCAGCATCCAGCCCGGCACCACCCGCCAAGGCTTCTTCCACTTCGAAGACCTCGGCGAATTGCGCCTCTTGCCCGGGGACCGGTTGGAATACTGGTTTGAGGTATGGGACAACGACGGCGTGAACGGCAGCAAGAGCACCCGCAGCGCAGTACGCGCCTTCGAGGCGCCCACCCTGAAAGAGCTCGCTGCAAAGCAAGACCGCCAAGGAGAAGCCATCAAGGATGAGCTCCGCGAAAGCATCCGGCAGGCGCAGGAACTGCAACGCGACCTGGAGAAGATGCGGCGCGGCCTGCAGGACAAGAAGGACATCAACTGGCAGGACAAGCAGAAGGTGCAGGACATCCTGGACCGCCAGCAACAGCTGCAGAAACAGGTGGAAAATGCCACCGAGCAGTTGAAGCAGGCACAGCAGGAACAACAGGGCTACAAGCAAACGGACGAGCGGATCCTGCTCAAGCAGCAACAGGTACAGGAGCTCTTCGAGAACGTGCTGAGCGAACAGATGAAGGAGCTTTACCGGCAAGTGCAGGAAATGCTGGAAAAGATCAACAAGGAGCAACTGCAGGAACACATGCAGGACATGAAGCTCAGCCAAGAGGACATGGAAAAAGAGCTGGACCGCGCTCTGGAGCAGTTCAAGCAGATGGAGGTGGAACAGAAGGCCGAGGACATTGCCGACCAACTGGAAAAGCTTGCCGGTGAACAGCAACAGCTCAGCGAAGAAACCAAGCAAGGCCACGGCCCGCAGGATGCCTTGAAGCAAAAACAGGACGAGCTGAACAAGGAATTCAAGGAGGTGCGCAACCAGCTGGATTCACTCGCCAAGAAGAACGCGGCGCTCGAACGCCCCTTGGACCTGCCCAAGACCGGGGAGCAGGAGCAGCAGATCAGCGAGCAGCAACAGCAAAGCAGCGAGCAGCTGGAGAAGAAACAGAACAAGAAAGCCAGCGACAGCCAGCAACAAGCCGGCGAACAGATGCAGCAGCTGGCCATGGACATGCGCAACAGCATGCAGCAGGGCCAACAGGAGCAAAGCGAGGAGGACATGGATGCCCTGCGCCAATTGCTGGAGAACATCCTGCAGTTGAGCTTCGACCAGGAAGCCAACATGAACACCTTGGAGGCCACTGCTGTGCGCGACCCGCGCTTGGTGGACATCGGGCGGCAGCAGAAGAAGCTGCGCGATGACGCCCGCATCGTGGAAGACTCCCTGTTCGCCCTCAGCAAGCGGGTACCCCAGCTGCAGGCCCTGGTGAACCGGGAAATGAACCTGGTGAACGAAAACATGGACCAGGCCTTGGCGCACCTGGCCGAGGCCAGGGCCAATGCCAGCGAACGGCCACATGCCGCCGATAAGCAGCAGCGGGCCATGACCTCCCTGAACAACTTGGCCCTGATGCTGGACGAAGCCTTGCAGCAAATGCAGCAACAGGCCAGCGGAATGCCCGGCAAAGGCAGCTGCAACAAGCCCGGCGGAGCGGGCAACAACCCCGGGCAAAGCAAAAAAATGCAGCAGGTCCGCAGCCAGCAGGAGGCGCTTTCCAAACAGTTGGAAGAAATGCGCAAAGCCCTGGAAAAGGGCAAGAAACCGGGTGAAAAGCCCGGCGACAAGAACCCGGGCGGCACCGGCCCGGGCATGAGCCGGCAACTGGCCCAACTGGCCGCACAGCAAGCCGCCCTGCGCCAGGAGATGCAACGCATCGCCCAGGAACTCAACAAAGACGGGTCGGGCGCCGGGAACGGTCTGCAAAAATTGGCCGACCAAATGGAGCAGAACGAAAAAGACATCGTGAACAGGAACCTCACGCAGGAATCCGTCCGCAGGCAGCAGGACATCATGACCCGCCTCCTGGAGGCTGAAAAGGCCGAGCGCGAACGCGAACTGGACCCCAAGCGGGAAAGCACTTCCGGCCAGGACCGCGACCACCCCGATCCGGCCCGCTTCTTCAACTACCAGCGCGATAAAATGCGCGAGGCTGAATTGCTGCGCACCGTACCGCCGGGCCTTAAACCCTACTACAAAACCCGGGTGGATCAGTATTTCGATACTTTTGACCGACCCTGACCACTGAACATGGGATCCCTTACCGAGAACATCAACTTCATCCAGCGCATTGAATTTCCCGCCCAGGCGGAGAACATCGCAGTGGCCGAAAAGCTCATCGACGAGGTCTGCACCAAACACAACGTGCCCGAATCCCTTTATGGCAACATCTTGATCGCCCTCACCGAGGCCGTCAACAATGCCATCCATCACGGCAATGCCCTGGATCCCGGGAAAAAGGTCGAATTCGGTTATACCGTCCAGGGCGACAAGGTGTCCTTCCGGGTAAGCGATGAAGGCCCTGGTTTCGATTTCGACCACCTGCCCGACCCCACCGACCCGCAGAACATTGAAAAGCCCCACGGCCGAGGCGTTTTCCTCATGCGCGCCCTCTCGGATTCCGTGGCCTTCAGCGACAACGGGGCCTCGGTAACCCTCACCTTCAGCCTCAAGCCCGTCAACGAATAACGCATGGCACCGGGCGGCATCATCGCGTTCAAGGCCTTTGATGTACCCAATGCGTTCCGCGAACGTGATAAACTGCGCAAATGGTTGCGGGCAGTGGCTTCCGATCATGGCCACTCGGTAGGTGAACTCACTTTTGTGCTCCTGAGCGACAAAGGCCTGCTGCCCTACAACCAGCGTTACCTCGGCCACGACGAGTACACGGATGTGATCACCTTCGACCTGCAGACGGGCAACGGGATCTCCGGGGATATCCTGATGAGCTATGACCGCATCCGCGACAATGCCGCCACATTTGGCGTCAGCGCCCGGGAAGAACTGCACCGGGTAATGGTGCACGGCCTGTTGCACCTGTTGGGCCATAGCGACAAGAGTGCCGCCAAGCGCACGGCCATGCGAGGCATCGAAGACAAGTACCTGGCCCTGCTCAACTAGTTCGCAAGGGCCGCCAACAGCCCGCGCAAGGGAGCCGCAAGGCACTGGCATTCGATCCCGGACAAAACCATGCGCCGCCCCCGCCTGCCAACCCTTGTTGCGCTGGCCCTCTTGTCGGCCTGCCAACACGGGCCGCAGCTCCAAAAGAGCACCGGGCTGGAAGGCGTTTGGCAATGTGCCCCGGTAGGCCCGGACGTCTCCACAAGCGAGCTCGGGGCGGTCCCGGCCGGCTTATCCGTGATCTATGCCGACGGCAGCACCGGCCACCAGCACCGGTTCACCGGATCGGAATACGCCATCTTCGGCCCGGAGGGACTGCAGGAGCACCACTGGAAGTACAAACTGCACGATTCCTTGCTGATCGTGGCCAGCGATACGGCCGTGCTGCACTGGACCACCGGCGACGAATTCCTGCTGGCCACCGGGGGTACAAGCTGGCGCTTCCTCAGGCACGTGAGCTTAGGACCGTGATGTATCCGCGCTACAACCGGCATCAGCGGGAAGCAGGCGGCGCATAGGGCCAAGGAATACCTGCCCGGACCGGTTCCCCTCCATGCGGTGCGGGCGCCGTGGCACAGGCCACCATGGTTCCTCCCGGGCACATGTTCCAGTGGACCTGGGCGTCACTGAGGTTGCGGCCGAAGGAAATGCGCTCATCCAGTGCCCGGGAATGCAGGGCCACATACAGCGCACAAGTGTGCTGGAGAATGTCAAATGCCGCCAATGGATCACCATGGTCCTGGCCGCCGTGGATCGGCGCACCGGCTTGTGCGGGGGCTTGCCCTCCGGCGGGCGGCAAACCTTGTCCTGACGGCGTGCAAGCGGACAGGGAGATGCATGCCAGCAGTGTGCTCGTATTCAGGGAAACCATGGCGGCCGTGTTGTGTTCCACCAAGGTGCGTTGCGGAATTGGTTCCCGGGAATTCCAAGGGATGTTTTAACGATCGCGAGGCTTGGGCCGCACTTGTTATAAGGATGTACCCTAAGTTCGCCAGGTACAAACTTCCCATGACCATGGCGGATATTTGGCTTACCTCCCTGATCACTGCAACACCGCAAGAAGGCTATGAACTGGCCATCAAACTTTCGCGCATGGGCGTGAAGTACACCCAGCCTTCGGCCGAGGTGCGCGACAAGTTGCGCGGCGATTACGCCAACAATGCGGACAGCCTCACAGCGGCATCGCAGGTGATCGCCATCAACTTCCAGACGGTGGCTGCCGCCAACAACTATTGGCGCTGACAGAAGCGGCCTTGCGCCGCAACGGGGGGGCGCAGTTTCCGCCGCGCCCCTCCTCGCGGCGTCCACCAACATGTTATCCTAAGCGGCTGCCTTTCCAGCTTCGTGCAACTGGTGCTTCCACTGCCTGCGGTGCTTGATCTTCTGCACGATCAGCAGCATCACCGGCACCATGATCAGCGTGAGGAAGGTGGCGAAGATGAGCCCGTAGATCACTGCCCAGCTCAACGGCCCCCAGAACACCACATTGTCGCCGCCCATGTGGATGTGGGGGTCCAATTCGCTGAAGAGGGTGAAGAAGTTGAAGTTGAGGCCGATGGCCAGCGGTAGTAGACCGAGCACCGCCGTTACGGCAGTGAGCAGCACGGGCCGCAAACGCGTACGGCCGGCCAGCACCAAGGCCTCGCGGCTTTCTTCAATGGGGATGACGGTGTCTTCGGCCAAGCCCAGCTTGCGCTGTGCGCGGGCGAAAAGCAGCCGGGCGAAATCCATGAGCACGATCGCATTGTTCACCACCACGCCGATCAGCGAGATGATGCCCAGCATGGTCATCAAGATCACGAAATCCATGCGGAAAACGATCAAGCCCAGGAATACTCCGATGGTGCTGAACACCACCGTGCTCATCACGATCATGGGGTAACTGATGCTGTTGAACTGCGCCACAATGATGAGGAACACCACGAAGATGGCCACCAGGAAGGCGGTCATCAGGAAGCCCATGTCCTTGGCCTGATCCTCCTGCTCACCGGTGAAACGCAGGTTGAAGCGGTCGTCCACGTGGTAGCCAGTGGCCATCTCGTCCTTGATGTGCTGCACCACTTCGTTGTTGTTGTAAGGGGCCACCACGTTGCTGCTCACCGTTACCACGCGGTCGAGGTCCTTGCGCTTGATGGCGCTGAAGGTGGTCTTGTACTCTTCCTTGGCCACGGCGCTGATGGGCACTTGCCTGATCTGGCCGTTGAGCATGTCGCGGAAGGTGATCTTCATGTCCATCAGGCGCTGGGTATCGTACCGGTACGCGTCCTTCAGGCGCACGTTGATCTCGTAGTCATCATCGTCCCCCTCGATGCGGTAGGTGCTCACCTCCCTCCCGAAGAGTGCCGTGCGGATGGCATCGGCCACCTGGTAGGTGCTCACGTTCAGGCGGCGCGCCTTTTCGCGGTCGATCACAATGGGCATCTCGGGCTTGGCGCGGTCAATATCGATGCGCAAAGCCTCCACGCCAGGCACGTTCTTGCTCTCGATGAACGCTTTGACCTTTTCGGCCTCGTCCAGCAAGCCGTTGATGTCCTTGCCGCGGATCTCGATGTTGATCGGCTTGCCCGTAGGCGGGCCGTCGGCATTCTTCACCACGGTGGTCACCACGCCCGGATAACCGGCCACGCCCTTTTGCAGGCTGGCCAGCACATCGTTGGTGTTCACCCCGTGGCGGTCGGCGAACTTCACGAAGTTCACCTGGATCCGGGCCTTGTGCGGGGTGGCGCTCAGCTCCACTTCGCCCGTGCCGGGGTCACTGGTGCCCTCGCCCACCTGCGCGATCACCGAGTTCACCAGGAAGTTCACCGTGTCGGTGCCCGTCACGTTGCCCTGGTCATCCTTGATCTCGCGCACCTCCCGGAATTGCGGCACGTCGATCACCTTCATCACTTGCTTTTCCACCAGCCGCGTTATGCTGTCGGTGCGCAGAATGTCCGTACCGATCGGCGCCTCAATGAAGACGTTGATGAACTGGGGCTGGTTGGTGGGGAAGAACACGGTTTGGGGCGGGAACAGGCCAAAGAGCATGAATGCCAGAATGAGCAAGCCCACCGTGCCCAGGAGGAAGGTGCGCGGGTGGTGCTTGGCCAAGGCATAACGGAGGAACTGCTCGTAGCGCGCCTCCAATCGGGGCAGCCAGGAGTATTGGAACCAATGGGCGGCGGGCACGAAAAGCTTTTCATTGGCAATACCCATGAGGCCGAAGAAGATAATGAGCATGCCGATACCGAAGACACCGTTGCTCTGCATGCCGGCCCCCAGCGCACCGACCACCGCCCCCGCCACGCTGAGGATGAGGGCCCAGCGCCACATCTTGCGGGTGGGCATATGGTCCTCTTCCACCCGCATGAACTTGGATGCCAGCGCCGGGTTCACCACCAGCGCCACGAAGAGCGAGCTGGCCAGCGCGATCATGAAGGTGATGGGCAGGTACTTCATGAACTCGCCCATCATGCCGGGCCAGAAGAGCAGCGGCACGAACACCATCACCGTGGCGGTGGTGGCGGCGATGATGGGCATGGTCACCTCGCCCACGGCCAGCCGGGTGGCCTTCAGGGCGGGTTCGCCATTGGTCATGTGGCGGTGGATGTTCTCCACGATCACGATGCCGTCGTCCACCAGGCGGCCAAGGGCCAGGATCAGGGCGAAGAGCACCATCATGTTCAGGGTCACTCCGAAGGCATTGAGCAGGGTGAAGGAGATGAACATGGACATGGGGATGGCCAAGCCCACGAACACGGCGTTGCGCAGGCCCAGGAAGAGCATGAGCACGCCCACCACCAGGATCACGCCCAGTACGATGTGGTTCATCAGCTCATCCACGCTCACGCGGGTCTGGTCGCTCTGGTCGCCGGTGAGGGTGATCACCAGGTCCTTGGGCAGCACGGTGCCGTGGTCTTCCTTGATGATGGCGTTGATCTTGTCGCTTGCATCCAGCAGGTTTTCGCCGGCCCGCTTGATCACGTCAAGCATCACCACGCTCTTGCCGTACTCCCGTGCGAAGCTCTCCGGTTCCTTGAAGCCGAAGGTGACATCGGCCACATCGCGCAGGCGCACCTCGCGCTGGTTCTCGTTTTTCACCACGATGTTGCGGACCTGTTCCATGCCGGTGAATTCACCGATCACGCGCACACTGCGCCGCTGGTCCTGGGTAAGGATCTCGCCGCCGCTGAGGGTGAGGTTCTCCGATCGCAGCGCATTGGCAATGTCGTCGAAGTTCAGTTGCAGGGCTTCCAGTTGTGCCAGGTCCACGCTCACCTTCACTTCGCGTTCCGGCACCCCGCGGATCTCCACCTTGTTGATCTCGGCCAGGTCTTCGATGCGGTCCTCCAGGTGCCGCGCATACTCATGGAGCTGTTCCATGGGGTAGTCGCCGCTGAGGTTGATGTTCATCACCGGGATCAGCTCCGAGAAGTTCATCTCGAACACGTTGGGCTCCGCAGGAAGGTCCCGGGGGAAATCGGCATCGCCGCGCGCCTTGTCCACGGCATCCTTCACCTTGCGCAAGGCCTCGGTGGGGGTTACGTTGTAGTCGAACTTGATGTGGATGGAGCTGAAGTTGGGCACGCTGGTGCTCTTGATCTCATCCACGCCACTGATGGTGTTGAGCTCCTTCTCGATGGGCTTGGTGATGAGCTTCTCGATGTCCACCACCGAGCTGCTGTTGTACGGGGTGCCGATGAACACCTCGGGGGTCACCACCTCGGGGAAGCTCACCTTGGGCATTACGAAGTAGGCCCGGATGCCCATCACGCAGATGAGCAGGGTGAGCACGATCACCGTGGTGCGGTTCTTCACCGCCCAGCTGGTGATGGCGAATTGGCGCTCGGGGCCGTGCAGGTCTTTTTCGATGTCGTGTGAGCTCATGCTGGAATGCTTTTCACCACAGAGGCGCGGAGACACAGAGGAATGCAACTCGCACTCGCTGATCCGCTCCTTGCCGCTTCATGTGGTCTTTCTCTGTGTCCTCTGTGCCTCTGTGGTGAACCCCTTCCGCCTTTTCAATTCGCCACGCGCACGGCCAATCCGTCGGTCACGTTCTTGGCACCTTCGTTCACGATGCGGTCGCCGCCCTTGAGCGCGCCGTTGTCCACCGGTGCCACCTGCACGCGGCCTTTGTATTCGCTGATGCGCTGCACCATCACTTTGCGCGCCTTGGCCTCATCACCACCGTTGGTGGTGTCCAGCACGTACACGTAGTTGTTGCCCTTCACGTCCTGCAGCACGGCCCGGGCGGGCACCACCAGGGCACTGTCGCTGCGGTGGTCCTGGATGCTGATGTCGCTGAGCAGGTTGGGGCGCATCAGGCGCTCGCCTTGGGGCACCCGCACGGTGACTTTGAACGTGCGGTTGGCGGGGTCGATGAACTGGCCCACATGGTCCAGCTTGGCTTGGAAGGTGTCGCCCACTGAAGGAAAGGTGACCACCACCGGTGCGCCGGTCTTGATCGTGCGCAGGTAGCTCTCGGGCACATCCGCTTCCAGCTGCACTCCGCTGAGGTCCACCACGCGGGCCGCCGGCTGCATGGGGCTCGTCATGTCGCCCATGCGCACCATGATCTCATCCACCGTGCCGTTGAACGGTGCGGTGATGTTGGTGAGGCGTTGCTGCTCGCGCAGGGTGGCCAGGCCGGCCTCGGCCTGCTCCTTCTGGCTCTTGGCCTGCAGGTATTGCATTTCGCTGCCGATCTTCTGCTGCCACAGGCGCTCCTGCTTCTGGAAGGCGGTGCGGGCCAGGTCCACGGCGGCCTCGGCCTGTTGGATCTGTTCCGCGGCCAGGTCGTTGTCGATGGTGATGATCAGCTGGCCTGCGGCCACCCGGTCGCCGGGCGCCACATGGATCTTGCGCACCCGGCCGCCGTTGCTGTACAGGGCGGCAGCCTTGTCCGCACGCACGTTGCCGTGCACGTCCACATAGTGGGCGAAGGGTTCGTTGGCCACGGCCGCCGCAGTGATCACCGGAAGGTTGCGGTGCACGGTGCTGTCGTTCTCCACAAGCCATTCCTCCACGGCCTTGAGCTGCTTGCCCACCTGTTCGTAGGCCGCTTTCAGCGAGTCGCGTTCCGCCCGTTTTCGGGCCACCTCCCCGTCGGCATGCCCGCCGCCGCATGCTTGGAGCAGCACCAGTACGGGGATCAGGGGCCATGCTCGTTTGATCGTTGGTGTCATCGGTTTTCGTGGTGTCGGTCCGCCTTCATCGCTGTCCTGGCGGATGGTGCTTGGGCTGATTTGCTTATCGGTTGGCGGATCAATACAGGTCCAGTGCCTTGCGCATGTCCGTGCGGGACTGCAGAAGGTCCAGCATGGCCTGTATGTAGTGCTGTTGTGCCGTGAGGTAGTTGGCGTGCTCCTGGGTGAGCTCGAAGCTGCTGCCCATGCCTTCGTTGAACTTCACGGTGGTGCGTTGGAAAATGGTGCCTGCAAGCGCCATGTTGGCCTTGGCCGTTTGGTAGCTGTCCTCAGCCGCGGTGAGCACGGCTAGCTGCTGCAAGTGTTCGGTGCGCAGCCGCTGCTCGGTGGCAGTGCTGTTCACCTCGGCTTCCCGCATGGTGATGCGCGCCTGTTTCACGCGGTTGTGCCGCATGCCGCTGCTGAAGATCGGCACGTTCAGCGAGAGGCCCCACATGGAGGATGGGAACCAGGGCCCCTCACCCGGGTTGAACTCCGTGCTGTTGAACTGCTGCTGGTAGTTGATGAACCCGGCCAATTGCGGCAGGTAGCCGGCCTGTTGGTGGCGCACTTCCATACCGGCCAGGCGCACTTGGGAAGCGGCCAGTTGCTGGTCGATGTGCTGCGCCGCATCGAAGGGTTGCGCCGCCAATGCCTTTTCGACGGCATCGCCCATCAAATGGTCCAGCGGGTCGGTGAGGGTGATCGGTGTGCCGCCGGGCAGGCCCAGCACCAAGGCCAGGTAGGCACGGGCCACGTTGGCCTGCTGCTTCAGGTTGCTTTGGCGGTTTCGTGTATCGGCAAGCTGTATGGTGAGCCGGTCCACATCGGTGCTTTCCATAAAGCCCTGCTGCACCATGGCCTGCGCGTCATTGGTGCTCTTCTCCAGCAGGGGCAGGCTTTCCCCCAGCAGCCGCACACCTTCCTCCGCGGCAAGTACCGCGTAGTAGGCCTTGGCGGCTTGTGCACGCGCATCATGCCGTGCTTTCTCCAGGTCCATGCCCGCCTTCTCCTTGAGCTCCCGGGTGGCCTGAAGCCCCACGAGGTAGCTGCCATCAAAGAGCAGCTGGTTCAATTGCACGCCGCCGTTCAGCATCCAGGGCACACCCAACTGGATCTCCATGGTGGGCGGGTCATTGCCGAAGAAGTTGGGGATCACCTGGGTGGGCACCTTCAGGTAGTTGTTCAACCCCGCGGATGCCGCCACCTGGGGAAGACCGACACCCAAGATCTCCTTGATCTTGGCTTCGGCCTTTTCAGCCTCCAGGGTACTGTACTGCACGGAGTAGCTCTGCGTGGCAGCCTGGTCCATGGCCTGTTGCAGGGACAGGCTCACCGGCCCTTGGGCCGCCAGCGCGCCTGCCAGCAGGATGAATGCCGCGATGATGGATCGCCTCATGTTGTTCGCTTTACTTGCGTGCAATGGTTGGTGAAGGCCGCATCTCGCGCGCCACTTTTTTCTCCAGGTATTTGATCCCCTTGGGGCTGGCGATGCCTCGCACGTGGTAACGGTACAGCTCCCAGAGCACTTCATTCAAGGCAAAACGCTCCGGAGGGAACAGGGTGCCGTCGAAGATCATATCGAAGCGGGCGATGTAGATGGTGGCGATGATGGGAATGTGGATCCCCTCCCGGTACAGCCCCTCCCGGATGCCGCGCTCCAGGTTCTGGGCCTGGCAGGTATAGATCTCCGCCCGCTGGCTGTCCATCCACCGCCGGAACGCCTCGGGGTGGTACTTCTCCAGGTCGAAGTGGATGGAGGGATGGATGCCCCGTAGCTGGACGGCCAGGCTGGTATGGATGTCGAACAGCTCATCGATCGCGTTGTCGCCCTTCCCCAACAAGCTGGTGATCTTGCAGCGGTTGTGCTCACTGAACTGCGTGAGCACCTTCTCCACCAGGTCGTTCTTGTCCTTCACATGCTGGTACAGTGTCTTCTTGCTGATCCCGAGCCGCGTGGCCATGTCGTCCATGGTAACGCCCTTGATGCCGCAGGACATGAACACCTTCGCCGCCTCCTCCAGGAGGCGTACGCCGCGTTCATCCTTCGGTCTTTCGTCCGTAAGTTCCATTTCCGGGGCGCAAAAATAGAAACAACTTGTACATTGGAAACGTTTTGTACAATAATTGTTTCCAACACCCGGAAACGCTAGCCACGCAGGCGGCTGCGCGGCCGCACCCCTCGGGCCTGCATACATCCTTATCTTTGTGCACCCCTATCGCTTCGCGCTAGTTCAACCCGTAAGGAACCGATCAATACGCTATGAACGACCTCTACCAAATTCCCCTGATCAACGACACGAGTTCCCGCCAGTTTGAAATGGAAGTTGAAGGCCGGATGGCCAAAGTGGAGTATGAGCTCAACGGCACCAAAATGTTCCTCACCCACGCCAAGGTGCCCAAGTCCTTGGAGAGCCGGGGCATTGGGACGATCATCGTGGAACGCGTGTTCAGCTATATCGAAGCAAACAACCTCAAGTTGGTCCCTATGTGCGCCTTCGTTACCGACCACCTGCGCAAGCATCCCGAGTGGAAGCGCATCGTGGAGAAGGGCGTGGAGGTGTGATCGGCCCCGGTACGCCTAATTTCGCGGCCATTGCCAACCCGGCGGCCTTCGCCGGGCGGGCCCTCACACCTTGCCGCATGTCCGTTCGTGTACGTTTTGCTCCCAGCCCCACAGGCCCGCTCCACATGGGCGGTGTCCGCACCGCCTTGTACAACTACCTCTTCGCGCGCAAGCACGGCGGGCAGTTCCTGCTGCGCATCGAGGATACCGACCAGGCCCGCTTTGTGCCCGGTGCCGAGGACTACATCCGCCAATCCCTTGCCTGGTGCGGCCTGAAGACGGTGGAAGACCCCTGGCAGGGCGGACCCCACGGGCCCTACCGCCAAAGCGAACGCAAGCACCTCTACCGCGAATACGCGGAACGGCTCGTGCACGAGGACAAAGCCTATTACGCCTTCGACACCGCCGAAGAATTGGAGGCCATGCGCGAACGCCTCAAGGCCGCAGGGGTGGCCGCCCCGGCCTACAATGCCGTTACCCGTGAGCACATGCGCAACAGCCTCACCCTCAGCACGGCCGAAACCCGGGAGCGGCTGGCCAGGGGTGATGAACATGTGGTGCGGCTCAAAGTGCCGCGGCAGGCCGAAGTGCGCTTTGAGGACCTCATCCGCGGTTGGGTCAATGTGCACACCAGCAACATCGACGACAAGGTGCTCTACAAGAGCGATGGCATGCCCACCTACCACCTGGCCAACATCGTTGATGACCACCTCATGGCCATCACCCATGTGATCCGCGGTGAAGAATGGCTGCCCAGCGCACCGCTCCATGTGCTCATCTACGAGGCGTTCGGCTGGGAACGGCCCGCTTTCGCCCACCTGCCATTGATCCTCAAGCCCGACGGAAACGGCAAGCTGAGCAAACGCGATGGCGACCGCCTCGGGTTCCCCGTGTTTCCCTTGGACTGGGTGGACCCCGCCAGCGGCGAACGCAGCAGCGGCTACCGCGAACGCGGCTACTACCCGGAAGCCTTCATCAACATGCTCGCCCTGCTGGGCTGGAACCCGGGAACCGACCAGGAGATCATGACCATGGACGAGCTTGCCGCCCTCTTCGACCTGGAACGGGTGCACAAGGGCGGCGCCCGCTTCGATCCCGAAAAAGCACGCTGGTTCAACCAGCAATACCTGCGCCAGCAGCCCGATGCCGCATTGGGCGCCCAGCTCCGCCAGCTCCTGGCCGGCATGGGCGTGGCCTCCACGGCCGATAAGGCCACCGCCGCAGCGGCTTTGTTGAAGGAGCGTGCCACCTTCCCCGTGGACATGCTCGAGGGGGAATACCTCTTCACACAGGGTTCGCCCTTGCTGAACAACGAAGAGGCCATGGCTGAACTGCAAAAACGCTGGAAGCCGGGTACCGCCGCCGCCTTGGCCAGCTTCATCGCCCAGGTGGGCGCCATGGCCGCCGCCGAAGCCGCGGATTTCGAACAAGCCTTCAACCTGGCCTTGCAGGAACACGGCCTGAAGATGGGCCAGCTCATGCCGGTGTACCGCCTGTGCGTGGCCGGGCGCATGCAAGGACCGGGCATGTTCGATGTCAGCGCAATTCTCGGCCGCACCGAAGTGCTCACCCGCCTGGAGGCAGGCTTGAAAACCGGTGCCGCATGGGGCTGATCGAGGTCAAGGGCATCAAAGTCTACGCCTACCATGGTTGCCTTTCCGAAGAAGGGCGGATCGGAGGGCACTACCGCGTGGACGTGGCCGTGGAAGGCGATTTTATCCGGGCCGAACGAACCGACAAGTTGGCCGACACCATCGACTACAGCCGGGTCACGGCGATCGTCGTGGAACAAATGGCCGTCCGCTCCAAGCTGATCGAGCATGTGGGAGCGCGGATCCTGGCCGCCCTGCACAAGGAATGGCCCCATGGATTCCGCTGGCGCATCCGCCTGGAGAAAGAACACCCCCCGATCCCGGGTGCAGTGGATAGTGTGGTCTATACCGTGGAAGGTTGATCGCAACCGGTTATCTTCGCGGCCCCCTGCATGACCGCGCCCCCGGTACGGCCCTCCAGGGATCACTTCCTGGTCGCGTGGCCGAGTGGCTAGGCACAGCTCTGCAAAAGCTGCTACTGCGGTTCGAATCCGCACGCGACCTCAACCAGGCGCCCCCTTACCGGGGCGTTTGGCGTTTTTGCACCTTTGCCGTCCCCATACCGATCACGCCGGTTCCGCGTTGTGGCCATGTAGCACCCGTCCGTATGCGAACTATCTCCGCGCTGCTGCTCGCAGCATTCCTGTGCATCCACGCTGCCAACAGCTCCGCCCAACCCGCCATAGGCCATTGGCGCGACCATTTCCAATACCAACAGACCGTGGCCGTGGTGCAGGGCAACGACCAGCTGTATTGCGCCACCGGCACCGCCGTGTTCAAGTACAGTACCTCGAGCGGTGAGACCCAACGCTACACCAAGGTGAACAGCCTGAGCGACGTGAACATCCTCTCCATGGGCTGGAATACCTCCCATAACACCCTGCTGATCGGCTATAAAAACGGCAACTTGGACCTGCTGGGCCCCAATGGCATCACCAATATGCCCGATATCAAGCGCAGCACCATGGTCGGTGACAAGGGTGTTCACTGCATCGTTACCCATGGCGACCTCGCCTACCTGGGATGCGGCTTCGGCATTGTCGTGGTGGATCTTGTACGCAAAGAGGTAAAGGACACTTGGCTGATCGGCCCGAACGCCTCCACTCTGCAGGTAAACGACATTGTTTTCCACCAGGATTCCATTTACGCGGCCACCCAGGCCGGCGTGTTCGCAGCGTGGCAGGATGCCGCCAACCTGGCCGCCTATACCACTTGGCACAAACGCATGGACCTGCCCGGTGCCAACGGCCCGTTTACCGAGGTGCTCACCTTCAACAACATGCTGCTCGTGAACCGGCGGGTAAGCGAGATCGAAGAGCAGGAAAAAGACACCATCTACTACTACAATGCCGGTTGGCACGTGCTTACCGCAGCCGTGCATGACTTTAACCGCAACATCACCGTATCCAATGACGGGCAAGTGCTCACCGTAACGGGCAGGAGCCGGATCAGGGAGTTCAACCAGGCGCTCGAAGAAGTCACCTACATCGACCATGCCGGGGCCGCAGAGCTCAAACCGCGCGATGCGGTGCGGACCGGCCCCACCACGATCTGGATAGCAACCAATGGCCTGGGGCTGGTTGGTTACCGCTGGGCGAATGACTTTGACGTGGTGGCGCCCAACGGCCCGGCCACCAATACCTGCTACCGCATGTCCTGCGCCGATGGCGCGCTCTACGTCACCACCGGCGCCACCGCAGGCAACTGGTCCTACATGTACCGCAAGGAAGGGGTGCACTACTTGGTGGACGGCCGGTGGCATACCACCAACATGCTCAACGACCCCCTCTTCGCCTCGGGCGGAAATGACTATGCCGCTGCATTGAACGATGTGCTGGCCGTTCAGGTGGATCCGAAGGACGGCTCCCACGTATTTGTTTCCAGCTGGGACGATGGCATCCTCGAAATGCGCGATGGGCACGGCATCGGTTTCTTCGATGCAAACAACAGCACCCTGCAGCGGTTCCAGAACGGCACCACGGACGACATCCCCACCCAAGTGGCGGGCTTGGCCTACGATGAAAGCGGTAACCTGTGGGCCACCAACAGCAACTGCACCAACCCCCTGAGCGTGCGCATGGAAAGCGGCACTTGGTATGCCATGAACACCGGAGGCGTCCTGGCCAACAACACGCTGCTGTCGGACATCATCGCCGCCAAGAACGGCCTCAAATGGGCAGTGCGTCCTCGAAGCTCCGGCCTCTTTGTCTTTTCCGATAATGGCACCCCTTCTGAACCCGGGGATGACCTGGCCAAGGTCATCAACACCTTCGAAGGCCAAGGCAAACTGCCTTCCATGGACGTGTTCTGCATTGCCGAAGACCTCGATGAACAGATCTGGGTGGGCACCGGAAAGGGCATTGCCGTATTCTACAACCCCGATCTGGTGTTCACCAACGAAAACTTCGATGCCCAGCAGATCCTCATCGAGCAGGACGGCAACTGGCAGATCCTGCTGGAAACCGAAGCCGTGAGCGCCATCGTGGTGGATGGCGCCAACCGCAAATGGCTCGGCACCCAAAGCAGCGGTGTTTACCTGGTGAGCGCCGACGGAACCGAGCAGCTCGCCCACTTTACCGCCGAAAACAGCCCCCTGCCCAGCAACAACATCCTGTGCATGGCCATGGACGGCCGCACGGGCGAGCTCTTTATCGGTACCGACCAAGGAATCATGAGCTACCGCAGCGATGCCACCGAAGGTTCCGTCAAGTCCGACTGCGCCACCGTGTTCCCCAACCCTGTGCGCGAATCCTACACCGGGCCGGTGGCCATCACCGGTTTGGTGCGCGGTAGCGATGTGCGCATCACCGATGTGGCCGGCAACCTGGTGTACCACGCCATCTCCAAGGGCGGGCAGGCCACTTGGCCCGCCACCGACATGCAGGGCCAACGGGTAAGCACCGGTGTGTACCTGGTGCTGGTCATGGATCCTGAAGGCAAGAGCAAGTGCAACACCAAGGTGGCCGTGGTGAGGTGATCCCGGCTTCGCATGCTGCACACTACGCGTGCCATCGCGCTGCGGACCTTCAGGCACGGCGACCGCACCACCGTGCTTAAGGCCTACACCGAAGCCTTCGGCGCTCGCTCTTACATGGTGCGTACCGGCAAGCGCGGCGCCGTGCTCCCGGCCGTGCTGCAGCCCTTGGCCCGCCTGGAACTGGTGGTGGCCGAAAATCGCGAGCGCGACCTTCAGCTGGTGCGGGAAGCCCGGATCTTTCAACCTTACTTGGGCATTGCCCACGACCCCCGCCGGGCCATGCTGCTGTTGTTTGCCCAGGAGGTCTTCTACCGCACCCTGCACGAAGGCGCGCCGGATCCCGCCCTGTTCCGGTTCGTGCTGCAAGTGCTCGACACCATTGACACCGGCATCACTTTGGGACAGGTGCCCCTGGACCTGCTCATCGGGTTGGCCGGGCAACTCGGCTTTCTGCCGGAGCCGCCCGCGCCCGGTGAAGACCGGTTCGATCTGCAGGAGGGCCGCTTCTTCCATGGCCCGGCCTGCCACGCATTCTGCATGGAACCGGCCGATGCCGCAGCATTTGCGCTCCTGCTGTGCAACGTGCAACCGCCCCCGCGCCTATCCGCCCCGGTACGCCGTTCACTTCTGGGGCACCTGCTCTTGTTCTTCCGGTTCCACGTTGAGGGCTTTGGTGAGCTGCGATCCCCGGAAGTGCTCCACGAGCTGCTTCAATAAACCGAAGCCCCGCAGGCTAATTTCGCCCGCCACGGCTTTCCAGCCATTGGAACACTGCGCCCATGAAGGTCACCGCGCCACCCGTACCTCCGCGTGCCGAAAAGCAAGAACACCGATACAGCGTGCATGGGCGCACCCAGGTCGATGAATACGCTTGGATGCGCCTTTCCGAGGCCCAGCGATCGGCCAAGGTGCCCGATGCACATGCCCGGCGCGTTACCGGTTACTTGGAACAGGAAAACGCCTATACCGAACAGGTGATGGCCCCGTTGGCCGGGTTGCGCACCACCCTTTTCAATGAAATGAAAGGGCGGATCAAGGAAGGGGACATCAGCGTGCCTTACAGGGAGAATGGCTACTGGTACCGCTTTCGCTATGATCCCGGCGCGGAATATCCCGTGCACATGCGGGCACCGGCCTTGGCAGACCCCGAGCAGGTGCCCGGGAGTTTCACCGACTTCCTGGACGAGAATGCCATGGCGGCCGCACATGACTATTTCGATCTGGCCGATCTTGAGGTCGCTCCCGGCAATCGCCTCATGGCCTACAGCGTGGATACGGTGGGCAGGCGCCGCTACGAGATCCGCTTCCGCGACCTGAACACCGGGTTGGACCTGCCCGACGTGATCACCCACGCGGGGGACGGCGGCGCCTTTGCTGACGACCAGACCTTCTTTTATGTGCGCAAGGACCGCAGCCTGCGAAACGCCCGCGTGTTCCGCCACATCCTGGGCACCGATCCGGCCACCGACCAGCTCGTCTTCCACGAACGCAACAGGGCGTTCAGTTGCGAGGTATACCGCAGCCGGTCCGATCGTTTTGTGGTCATCACCAGTGAAAGCACCCTGAGCAGCGAGCACCGCTTGCTGCCCGTTACCGACCCCCTCGGCTCCTTTCAAGCCATGTTCCCCAGGGAAAGAAGGCATGAACTAAGCATCATGCATGTGCCCGGCGGCGCACATGGGGATGAACCCGGCAAGTTCTACATCCTTACCAATTGGAAGGCCCGGAACTTTCGCCTGATGGAATGCCCGGAGCACCTCACCGCCAAATCGAATTGGAAGGAAGTGGTTCCCCACCGGCCCGATGTGCTGCTCGAGGATGTGGACGTGTTCCGCAACCACTTGGTGCTCACCGAAAGAACCAACGGGCTGGTGCAGCTTAGCATCCGGCAGCTTGACAACGGGAATGAGCGCGCCATCCACTTCCACGATCCCGCCTATGTGGCCTACAGCGGGGTGAACCCCAACTGGGACAGCACCAAATTCCGATACGGATACAGCTCGCTCACCACCCCCGACTCGGTGTATGAGCACGATTTGGTCACCGGCCAGGAGAAACTGCTGAAGCAGCAGGAGGTTGTTGGTGATTTTGATCCGGCCCGCTTTGTCAGTGAGCGTATATGGGCCGTTGCCAATGACGGGACGCGCATTCCGATCAGCTTGGTGCACCGCTGCGACCTGCCCATGGACGGCCACGCCCCATTGCTTTTGTACGGGTACGGGGCCTACGGCATCAACCTCGAGCCCGTATTCAGCAGCGCGCGCCTGAGCTTGCTTGACCGCGGATTCGTGTTGGCCATCGCCCATGTGCGCGGCGGTGAAGAGCTCGGGCGGGCCTGGTACGAACAAGGCCGGATGGAGCATAAGATGAACACCTTCACCGACTTCATCGCCTGCGCCGAACAGCTCAAGGCCGATGGCCATGCCGACCCTTCCCGTATCTACTGCATGGGCGGAAGTGCCGGAGGTCTGCTCGTAGGCGCCGTGATGAACCTGCGGCCCGACCTTTGGGATGGCGTGGTCGCCGAGGTGCCGTTCGTGGACGTGGTGAACACCATGCTGGATGCCGACCTTCCGCTGACCACCGGTGAATATGAGGAATGGGGAGACCCGCGTGAAGCCGGGGCATTCCACCGGATCTTGGCTTACGCACCCTATGAAAATGTCCATGATGCGCGCTACCCGGCATTACTGGCCACCACGGGTTTCCACGACAGCCAAGTGCAATACTGGGAGCCCGCCAAGTGGGTGGCCCGCCTTAGAGAGCACCAACGGGGCAGCGAGCCGCTGCTGCTCTGGACAAACATGGAAGCCGGCCACGGAGGAGCCACCGGCCGATTTGAACGTTTACAAGAGGTGGCGCGGGCCTATGCCTTCCTGCTAGGCCGAGCCCTGCGGAACACGCCCCTGCCCTGATCCGGACCATCGGTCCTGGTCAATCCACCAGGCGTTCCGCCATCAAGATCTCCTCGGCCGGCATGGCTATGGTGTTGATCGGTCGTTGGGGTTCCCGCAGCGCACGTTCATATTCCCCGATGGAAGCGAAACAGAGTGGTTGGTCCGCTTGTGTGCCGCTTTCCCACACCACACCAAACACCTCCTTGCCACCCCGGAGGCGGAACCGGCAACGTGTATGCAAGAACGTGCGGATATCGGGCAAGCCCATGATCAAAGCGTTGCACCGAAATTAGCGGGGCTCCAGCCCACAGGCCCCGGAAAAACATCAACAAGGCCTCGCTGATCGTTGATAACCCGGCTGGCACGTGCCGCCTCGGCTATCCCTTCTCCACCCCCACGCGGATCTTCTTGCCCACCACCAAATTGCGGGTGTTCATGTGTCCGTTGAGCCGTTTGATGTCATCCACGCTTACCCCGGGATAGTTCTTGGCGATCTCCCACAACGTATCGCCAGGCTGAATGGTGTGGTAGATGTACTCTTTCTTGCCGTCCCCCGGCTTGGCCGCTGCCTGGGCCGGCTCTTCTGCACGTGCTGCGGAAGGATGCAGCACCAGCCGCTGGCCTGCCCGGATCTGGTCTCCTTTGAGGTGGTTCCAGCGGCGCAGGTCCTGTACGCTCACGCTGTGCCTGCGCGCGATCGTCCCCAGGGATTCCCCCCCGCGCACCGTGTGTGTTACCGTCCTGGTGGATGGCTGCTCCACCCGTGCAACGGCAGTGCTTGGGGCGGGTGCGCTTACATCCGGACGGTAGGAGCGGGAGATGCTGTCTTCCTGCTGGATGAAGGCCGTGACATAGGTCGCGGGAATGTACACGGTTGCAGGCCAGGCCATATTCGGCACAACGCCCGCCTTGAACACGGGGTTCAGGTCGCGCACCTCTTGGGCGGGAGCCCCGATCAGTGCGGCCAGTTGGTCCAATTCCAGCGGGTAGCGCACATGGACAGTATCCACTTCGTAGGCGCAATAGTTGGGGATGACCGGATACACGTTATGGTCCGCCGCGTAGTTGAAGATGTAGTTGGCCGCAATGAAGGCCGGCACGTATCCCCTGGTTTCGCGTGGCAGGTGGTCATAGATCTTCCAGTAATCCAACACTCCCCCTGCCCGGCGCACCGCCTTGTTCACGTTCCCCGGCCCGCAGTTGTACGCGGCCAGGGCCAGTTCCCAATCCCCGAAAACCTCATGCAGGTCCCGCAGGTAGCGGCAAGCGGCATCGGTGCTCTTGTAAATGTCGCACCGCTCATCCACATAGCTGTCCACGCGCAAGCCGTAGAGCTTGCCCGTGCCGATGATGAACTGCCACAAGCCCACCGCCGCCGCCCGCGATCTGGCGCCAGGGTACAAGGCACTTTCCACCACGGCGAGGTATTTCAGCTCCTGCGGAAGCCCGTAACGGTCAAGTGCCTGCTCGAACACCGGGAAATAGAGCTGCGCCAAGCCGAGCATGCGGGCCGTTTGCTCCTGTTTGCGCTGGGCATACATGTCGATATAGGCCCGCACCGGCTCGTTGTAGGTGAGCTTGAACGGGGTCCTTTCATCCAAGGCCAGCAAACGCTTGCGGTACACGTCTTCATGGTACACCGGCACCTGGCCCGGGGCGAACCCGTGCACGTTCAATTCGGCCACGTCCGTGGTGAATGGATCGTTCTTCAGCCAGGGCAACCGGCTCAGCTCGTCTATCCGTTCCAGAACGGGGTCGGGCGCCGTAGTGGGGTCTTGGCCAACGAGGCCCAGGGGGGCCAGCAGCAGCACAGGAAACAGGTAACGCAAACGCATGGGGAGGCGAATATCGAGGTTGATACGCACGATTTTTCCGGATGTTGCCCTGCCTTGCGCACGATCGATCGTGAAGACCGTCCGCAAAGCCCGGTGTCCGGGCTGTTCAAGCCGCGAAGACCTCGCGTGCGATGGCCAGCAGCCGCTCGTCCTCAAACGGCTTGGCCATCAGCTGCAACCCGAACGGAAGGCCATTGCTGTGCCGGCCGGCGGAGATGGAAATGGCCGGTATCCCGGCCAAGTTGGCCTGTACGGTGAATATATCCTGCAGATACATTGCCACGGGATCGCTGATGTGCCCCTTTTCGAACGCTGTGGCGGGGCACGTCGGGGTAAGCAGTACGTCCACGGACGACAATGAACGCAGGGTATTGTCCCGGATCAAGCGGCGCACCCGCATGCCTTGCCCGTAATAAGCATCGTAGTAACCGGCGCTGAGCACGAAGGTGCCAAGCAGGATCCGGCGTTTGACTTCACTGCCGAATCCCTCTGACCGGCTTTTGCGGTACACCTCATCCACCCCTTCGGCCATTGGGGCCCGGTGACCATAGCGCACCCCGTCGAATCTGGCCAAGTTGCTGCTGGCCTCCGCGGTGGAAAGGATGTAGTAGGTAGGCACGAACAGGTCGGCCATGGCCATGTCCAGCGGCACGATCGTGTGGCCTTCCCCGCGCAACCGGTCCAACCATCCTGCCACTTGGGCCTTCACCTCGGGGTCCAAGCCCGGGTGCTCCATGCATGCGGTGTAGTATCCCACTTTCAACCGTGCCGGCACCGCGGCATCCGCCGCAGGATGGTGGCTGGTGGTGTTGTCCCGTTCATCCGGCCCGGCCATCACCGCATAGGCGGCCTCAACGTCCCTCACGTCGTGGGCCATGGGCCCGATCTGATCGAACGAACTGGCAAATGCGATCAGCCCGTAGCGGCTGATCCTCCCGTAGGTGGGCTTGAACCCTGCCACCCCGCAAAAGGAGGCAGGCTGCCGGATCGATCCCCCGGTATCACTGGCCAAGGCGATGTGGCAAAGGCCCGCCGCCACTGAGGCGGCCGCCCCTCCACTGCTGCCCCCGGGCACCCGGGAGGGGCTAAGCGGATTGGCCACGGCACCGTAAGCACTGGTCTCATTGCTGCTGCCCATGGCGAATTCATCGCAATTGGTGCGGCCCATGATCACCGCATCCGCCGCCAGCATCCGCTGCACGGCCGTTGCACTGAACGGGCTCACATATCCCTCAAGCATCCGTGAGGCCGCCGACACCCGGTGCCCGGCATAGCAGAGGTTGTCTTTGATGCTGATGATCGCCCCGGCCAATGGGCCTGCCTCGCCCCGTGAAAGCTTGGCATCAACCGCCGCCGCCTGGGCCAGGGCGCTTTCTTCGAAGAGCTCCACGAAAATGTTCAATCCGGCCTTCGCCTTGGCCGAGGCCAAGGCTGTCATCGTCATGGCCGTGACCGTAGTGGCACCGGAAGCCAAAGCGGCCTTGGCCTCGTGAAAAGTACGGGGCATGTCCATCGTGCTACCGGACGGGATCAAGGCTTATCAGTGGGCGCCGGATCGTCCTTTTGCGCGTCCTTGAATTCCCGCATGCCTCTGCCCAAGCCCCTCATGAGCTCAGGGATCTTCTTGCCGCCGAACAAGAGCAGCAGCAGGGCAATGATGAGGATGATCTCCGTTGGGCCGATTCTTCCCATGGTACACCAGCAGCCCTTGCTTGGGCGGGCCGACCGGGTCGGCAAAGGTAGTGCGCAGGTGAACCGGGGCGATCACTGCAGGATCCAGGCTGCCGGGTCCACTTTCTGCAACTGCCCGTCGCTGGCGATCTTCCAGATCTCAATATGGGCCGTGCTGGCGCCCTCCTCGGTCATCACCGTGCCCACCACTTGCTTGGTTTCCACCTTGTCGCCTTTGTTCACGGCCACATCCCGTAGGTTGCTGTACACGGTGCGGTAGGCCCCATGGCTCACCATCACGGCTTTCCCGGCACCCGGGATCACGATCACGCTGCTCACTTCGCCCCTGAAAATGGCACGCACCGGAGAGCCGGGCGCGCAGCCGATGTCCAGTCCGTTGTTTTCAACCTGTATGCCCTTGAGCACCGGGTGGGGCTGCTTGCCGAACCGGCTGGTGACCGTGCCTTTCTCCACCGGCCAAGGCAGATTGCCCCGGTTCTTCTCAAAATCGGCATTCAGCACCTTGGCCTCCGGGGTGAGCGCGAACTCCACCTTGCCCGCCGGACCTGGGCCCGTGGCTTTCACCGCAGTGGCCTTGCTTCGCGCAATCTCGGCTTCGATGGCCTTGCGAATGGCCGCCGCCAGTTCCTGCCGCTGCCGTTCCTGCTGCGACAGGGTTTTCTTCAGGCGCCCCTCTTCGCTGCGCAAGCCTTGCAGGGCCTGTTGTTGTTCGTTCCTGTCCTTGGCCAGCTGCACTGATTCTTCCTGCTGGCGGCCCAACAGGGCCGCTTTCTCATCGCGCCGGGCCTGCAGGTCCTCCATCCGCACCGCCAGCACCTCCTTGGTCGATTGGATCAACACGGCCTGTTGGCTCCGTTGCTGCGCCAATTGATCCAGGTATCGCGACCGCCGAAAAGCCTGTGCAAAGCTTTCGGCGGCAAAGATGTAGCTCAAGCGGTCGTAGGCCCTTCGGTTCATGTAGGCGAACTGCACCATGCGGGCATACTCCTCCTTGAGCGTCTCCAGGCCCCTTTCCATTTGCCGGATACTGTCGCGCCCGTCCTGGATGTCCTGGTCCATCCGCGCCAGCTCGCTGCCCATGGTCTGGATCAGTTCCTGCCGTTGCCCGATACGGGCTTCCAGCAATTGCACCTGTTGCTGCGTGGTGCGCTGCTCATTGCGCGATCGGCTCAGCAGCTCGTTGGTCTGCTTGATCTTGGCATCCAGCGCATCGCGCCGCTTCTCCAGCTCCTTCCGCCCCTGGCCCCGGGCCGGTAGCAGGCACAATAACACTACGGGCACCACAAGCCACCTAAGGCTCCATAGGCGTGAATTTTTCCGGTATGCGGAAGGGCAGGGTGAGGGGCTCATTGATCTCGATGCGCTCCAAGCGCAGGCCGCCGCTGGCCGTTTGGCCAGGCGCGGACAAAGTAAGGGCGATGCCCGTTGGCATGCGATATCCTTTGACCGCTTTGCGCATCATATAACGCACATCCGCCTGTTGATCGCGTGCAAGATCGGTGATCAATACCCGCTGCAGGCACAGGCTGTCCGGATCGATCCAATACTTGTATACCAGCATCTCCTTGCGTTCGGCTTGCCGCAGGATCCGCTCCAGGCGGCGTTCACGCAGTTCCCGCCCCCCCTCCAGGGTGTCGCCGGGCATAATATCCTCAGCTGCCCGGATAAACCTGCGCCGCTCTTTGGAGGCCAAGGTGTACATGCTGTCCTCCCGGCTGCTGCGGTAACGCTCCGTCGAATCCAGGCCGATGGGCAAACCCATGAAGGCATCCTGCAGGAGCGCCAAGTTGGGGCGCACGCCGAAACGGGCTTGGGCCTGATCATGGGTGCCCCGCCAGTACTGGTCATTGAGCTTGTCCATGATCATCAGGGAATCATGGGTGAGCAGGGCCCGCGCCACCTCAATGCCCAAGGCCGGAGTGACACTGATCCAGATGGCACTATCGTGCACCACGCGCAGGTGGGCCTTGAAGCTGCGGTTCCCCTTGCCTGCATCCAAGGACACCTCGGCCCTGGCGCTCAAATAGCCGGGGCGCTTGTTCATCTCTGCCGCAAGCAGGTCGAAGATCTCGGCCGTGGTGGGCGGATGCGATGCACTGTGCCGCTGCTCCGCAACGGGCTTGGTACTGCTGCAGGCCCCCAACAGCAGGGCCAGCACGAGGGCCGCTGCGGGAACTTTCATTCGATCAGGATTCCATCGCCCACCTTCTTGTCGATCAGATCGCTCGCACCGCCTGCCGCCTGGGCTTTCTTCCACTGTTCCAAGGCCCCGGCCTTGTCATTGAGCTTGTACAGGATGTCGCCGTAGTGTTCCAGCAATACGCCCTCGCTTCCCGATGCCTGCACCGCTTTCTGCTGCCATTGGAGCGCTTCGGCATACTTGCCCTGCTTGTAGAGGATCCACGCATAGGTGTCCATGTAGGTGGCCGTACCGGGTTGCAGCTCGTTGCTCCTGCGGCTCATTTGCTCGGCCTTGTCCAGTTGCTCCCCCCGTTCGCTGAGGTAGTACGCCCAGTTGTTCAACACCCCGGCATCCTCTTCGTTGAGCGCCAATGCACGGCCATAGGCTTCATCGCTCAACGAGTATTGCTTCTGCTCGTTGTAGGCATCACCGAGCAATCCCAGGAACTGGGCTTCCAGCGGCTCGTTGTCCACTACCAAGGACAGGCCTTCCTTGAGGGCGTCAACCGCCTCCGCCATCTGCTTCAACTGGTAAAGGGCCATGCCGTTGTACAGGAAAAGGTCCGGTTGGGCAGGAAACAGGTCAATGGCCTTTCCCGCGTCAACATGAAGTGCTCTCCAGTCCTGCAACTGCAGGTCCAACTGAAGCAATGCCGCCCAAATGGGGAATTTATCCTGCTCATGCAGCAAGGCTTCGCGGAATGCCGCTCGGGCTTCCCCGGCCTTGCCTTCCCGAAGCAGGAAGTCGCCTTCCAACGAGCTGGGCTTGCCCGATTGCGGGTGGGCCTTTTTCATCACCTCGATCAACGTATGGCTCTGCCGTAGCAGCTTGTCTTGGATGCTGTCTGCTTGTCCGCCTTCCGTGATCCGGTAAAAGCCCAATAGCAACTGCATCTTCGGGTCGATGTCCAGGTCGGGGTCGGCAAATGCTTCCCGCAATTGGTCGAATCCCTTGTCCAGTTCCCCGGCGTCGTACAGGTACTGCGCCACGGAGATCCGTGTCATGCTGTCATCGGGGTCTGCCGCCAGGGCCTGCTGGTACAACTCCATGGCCTTGTCCTGCTGGCCGAGCTCCATGTACAATTCCGCAAGCATGCCATAAAAGCGCGTGTCGCCCGGTTGCCGGGCGATGGCCTGCTCCAACAGGATCCGTGCTTTTTCGAGCTCCCCGGCGCCAACGAGCATCTCATATTCGCGCATCACGATCTCCTCATTGATGCCCAGCTGCTTTTCCAAGTCGCGGTACACGGCTTGTGCCTCGTCCACTTTGCCCTGCATGGCCAGCAGTTCCGCCAAACTGAACCTGATCTCATATCGGTCCGGCCACTTGTTCAGTATGCCTTGGTAGGTTTTGGTGGCCCCCTGCAGATCGCCCAGTTGGGTGCTCAGGTCGGCCAACAGGAACCGGTACCAGATGTTCTCCTTGTCCGTATCCACGGCCTTTCGGGCCATTGCCAGTGCTTCGCCGCCGCGCTGGGCGCCGTGGTAGAGCTTGGCCAGCTCGAACATCGCGGCGGCGTTGCCAGGGTCATGTTGCAATACGCTGCTGTACAGCTGCATGGCCTTGGCAGGATTGCCCTGCAGCCTGGCCGATGTGGCGTCCACATACAGTTGCATCACCCGTGCGCGGGAGTCCTTCACCGTGCCCCCGCCATCCTCCCGTGCAGGACCGCCGCTCCCGGCGGTCCGCGGCACCGCACAACCATAGGTCAGCAGCAACGGCGCCAGTAGGCGGGTGAGCAGGTGCCTCATGATCCGTTATCCAATGGTGCAATCATCGCCCACGCTCAGGTCCATGGCTTGGCCTTGGACCGCGGAACGGGCGCCGAACATGCTGTTCGCGATCACCGCGTTGGCGATGGTCACTTTGGGGCGGACAATGGAATTGCGCACCACACTGCCGCGGATCACGCTGCCGCTTTCCACCGACACATGCGGTCCCACCACGGCATGCTCCAAGGTAACGTCCGCTGCAATGTAACACGGTGGGATCACCACGCTCTGGGCGATCCGTGCCTTGGGGCTTACCAGTTCCTCTTCGCCCTTGATGAACTCGAGCACCTTGGCGTTGGTATCCACCATCGCGTTCTTGTTCCCGCAATCCATCCACGCATCCACGGTGCCCGCCTTGAAACGCGCCCCCTTCTGCTTCATGTTCTCCATGGCATTGGTAAGCTGGTACTCACCCTTGTCACGGATGTCATGGTCAATGAGGTATTGCATCTCTTGCCGCAACCGCGCCCCGTCCGCAAAATAGTAGATGCCGATGATGGCCAGGTCGCTGACGAATTCCGCCGGTTTTTCAATAAACTCCTGGATGATCCCTTGTCCATCGAGCTTCACCACGCCAAAGGCCCGTGGATCCTCCACTTTGTTCACCCAGATCACCCCGTCGCAATCCGTGTCCAACTTCATGTCCGCACGGAACAACGTGTCGGCAAAGGCCACGATCACGCGCCCGCTGAGCGCCGCGTCCGCGCATAGGATGGCATGGGCCGTGCCCAGGGCGACCGATTGATGGTGAATGGAGCCCTTGGCGCCCACCGAGCGGGCTATGTCCATCAACTGCTGTTCCACTTCCGGGCCGAATAACGGGTTGGTAACATAGGCTACCTCCTCTACCGGTTCGCCGGCCACTTTCGCCAAATCCTCCACCAACCGCTGCACTATCGGCTTCCCGGCGATAGGCAACAGTGGTTTGGCCGTGGTATGGGTGTGCGGGCGCATCCGCTTGCCCATGCCGGCCATCGGTACGATGATCTTCATGTTCTGGGTTCTGGGGTCATTGTTTGCCGGTATGGCCAAAGCCTCCGGTTCCTCTTTCCGTGGTGCGAAGGTCCGTGTTTTCCACGAACCGTATCCGTTCGTATCGGGCCACCACCAATTGTGCCACGCGCTCCCCATCGGCTATCACGAACGGCGCGCGGCCATGGTTGATCAGCAGCACGCCAACCTCGCCCCGGTAGTCCGCATCAATGGTGCCCGGCGCGTTCAGTACGGTCACGCCGTGCTTGAACGCCAAGCCACTGCGCGGGCGCACTTGGCCTTCCATCCCTTCGGGCAGTTCCAAATACAGCCCCGTGGGGATCAGGCGGCTTTCTCCGGGTTCCAATACCACCGGGGCATCCACCAGTGCCCGCAGGTCCAGCCCGGCGCTATGCGGAGTTGCATAAGCCGGCAGCGGATGGCGGCCCTTGTTGATCACCCGCACGGCTGTTTCCAAAGTTGGAACGGCAGCTTCTTTTGACATGGCGCAAAGGTGGTACCGAATGCGGATCCAACTGTTGCGGTGCTTTTCACGATGGCACAAGTCATGCTGCACATGAACTCGGGCGCAACATGATCCGGTTGCACCAGCGATCATTTTCCGCACGGGCGGATCCATTGCCTGCCCGATGACCGGCCACTTCGCAGCAACCCGGCCCTGCGGTTTGCCCAATACCACTGCCCGTTTACCCACCGGCTTTCAAGGGCTTGTCGGCCGCCGATCGCAGCCCGTCGAATTTCTACAGCGCCCTTGCCTTGCGGGATAGCTTCGCCAACCTTTTGTGCGCGATCCGGGCGCATGGAAATGCCGGTAACCCTCTTTTGTGACGGAATTGATCCATGATGATGATCTTTTCGAGAATGACCCGACTCACGCTGCTTGGCACCGTCTGTTCCATTCCCTTTGCCCTGAACGCACAAGCAAGCCCGTCTGCACAAGGGACAAGCGTGGACTTGGCCACGGCGTATCAGATCACCGCTTCCAACGGTTCTGAGCCTGTAGGGTCGGTGTACCCGGGCCCATCGATGGTGGCGGACCGGTTCCCCGCGTGGTCCGCGCATTGGCAGGCCTCAGGGCGGGACATGGATTCCATGCTCGACCTTTCCTTGCTGGTGTGTGCGTGGAATGACGCCGTGCTGAGGGCTGGAAAAGAACTGTCCCAACCCCGTGTGGCACCTATTGAGTTTCTGCTTCCTGCAGGCGTTTTTGTCGTGAACCACCCTCTCCTGCTCATGCCTGGCTCCTTTCACGGGAACGGCGCAACAACAACCTTGGTCGTAGATCGGGATAAGTGGTCCGGCAGCCCGGGCGAGGCCCTGCTCCATCTTGCGCCATGGGGCTGCTCGGCCATGGCCGGGCGTACGCTCTCTTTGAGCAACATTGGTCTTGAAGGCAACTTCGGCGAGGGCGGCGCGCACGCTCCCCATGAAGGCATCCGTGTGGAAGGTCCCGATGGAAGGGTGGCGCTTGATGGCGTAACCATCCGTAGTTTCCCTGGAACAGGCGTGGTTCTCGCAGGTGTTGCGGGATCGCAAGCCAATAATGTGGTGCTGGAGGCCAACGGCACAGGCATCGCCCTGTTGGGATGCTCCGGTGCACGGCACCACTTCACCCGTATCACCGGCAGCGACAATGGTACCCGGTTCCGGACAGGCCCATGGGCTGCATTGGCCTCAACTTGCCAGATCCAAGGGGAAGACATCCAACTGGCCTCGGGCCTTTATTCAGACACCCCGGCCGGCACCGATCGTTTGATCGTGGCCGACGGGCCGGTATCCGCCCGGTTCGTGCGTGTACAGGTGCTGATCAATAGGGTGGTTCCGGCCAGCCTGTGCCAAGTGCGCAACAGCACCAGCGGGTCATCCATTGGCGTACAAGAATTACAGGTGGAGGGCAGGCTGAACCGGCTCGTTCACGACGTTACCCAAGACCGGTCCTTTTACCGTGCGTATCCGGAGGATGCAAGGTCCTTCGGCTTCTGCTGGGATCACGGCCAAACCGGAAGCGAACTGCCGGATTATTGCGACGAACCTGTGGAAGCCCAATACCGCATGCCTGCCGAGGCGCACGGGGGGGTTAAGTCCGGCGAAAGCACCAATACGATCGGCAACCTTTCAGGGGAGACCCTGGCGCACGTGGATTGGGGATACAATTGCAGCAGCCTGTTCTCCATCACCACCGGCACCGATTCGGCCTTGCAGAACAGCATCGTGCATTTGGCCCCGGGAATCCTTCGTTTTCCCGGCGGCACCTTGGCCAACTTCACCCATCCCACCGGCCTGGGGTACGGCATGCGGGCCTCGGACTTAGTGCCCGTTGAGGGCACGGATGTGCACAACACGGTACTGGGCATGTATGAAGGGGAGCAGGCTTCCGTAGGTGCCGGGCAGATCACGCGCAACTACCTCCAGGATGTGATCGATCTGGCCACCACTACCAACCAGCCCGTCATGTTCGTGGCCAACCTGTTCAGTGGTACAGTTCAGGAAATGATGACCTCCCTGAACACCTTGGCCAATGCCGGGGTGCAATTGGCCGGCGTGGAACTGGGCAATGAAAGCCACCTGCGGGCGTATGAATCCCGGTTCGGCACCCACGACAACTACCTCGCCGTGGCGGCGCCGTATGCGCAAGCCATCAGCAATGCGTATCCCAACCTCAAGATCGGTCTCAATGGCTATCCTCCGGGAGTGCTCAAGGACCTCGGGCCTGCGGGTACCCAGCGGGCCCACGATTGGAACGTTGCCGTTTCCAACGCCACCTTCGGTGATGCCGTGGTGATCCATTGCTACTCCCGCCCCAGTGATTGCACACAGCCTTCGGTGCTCCCCAACTTCAACTGTGGCGCCGATTTCAGCCGGATCTATGCCCGTGAAAAAATGGACCAGGCCTTGGATGAACTGACCTCGGTTGGCCCCAGGGACATCTGGATCACCGAATGGAACATCGACGGAGACTATTCCCATTACGGAAATTCCCTGTCGCAGGCCCTGTTCTATGCCGACATGGCTTTTACCATGGCCGAGCACCCGCGGGTTACCGTGAGCGCCGTGCACAACCTGCTCTCCATGGACGCCGGTTACAACGTGATCAGAAAGATCTGGCCGGGATATTCCCCGCAGATCAACTATCACGCCAGTCGACTGATGGCCCCGTTGATGATGCCCGGCAACCTGGCCCAACCCTGCGCATTGAACCAAGTGGATGGTCTGCGTGCCATTGCCTTCCTTTCGGCCGATCAGCAAACCCAGCACCTGTACGTGATCAACCGCTCCGGAACCACCAAGGATCTGGCGACCTTCGTTGGTGACGGGGCGAACGTGAATGTGCTTACGCTCGGTGGGGATGACTTGGCCAGCGGCACCGGCCCCAATGCAGCCAGGCCCAATGGTGCCGTGGAAACCACCTCCCAGATAGTGGCCGATATCCGGTCGGTGCAGTTGCCCGCTTACAGCGTGGTGCACATCAGCTGGGATGCAACACCGCCCGAACCAACTCCGGTTTGGGCCAGCTCATTCATGGGCCAGGATGATTGCCGCCTGGTAGCCACCGCCGGTACGGACTTGGTGCAAACCATTACCGGACGTTGCGCCGATATCGGTGGCGGTAAGATCATCACCAACTCGGCCTCTTCATTCCCGTCGAACATTCAAGCCAAGCGGATCGTGTTGGAGGGGGTCACCTTCCAATCCATCCAAACCGGCAAATGGGTGAATGGCCGAGCCAAGTTCATGGGGGCATCCGGCCAGATCAAAGACCCGAACACGGGGCAACTGTTGGCCACGGTACAAGCCGGGCAATACTACTCCGAGCTGGTGCTGGAATACACCCAGCCCATTGCCATCCCCTCCCTGATCGGCAAACCGAACGGAGGCCAAGGCACCGCCTTGATGACTATCAAGGGCATTCGCCTGTATCCTTAGCGCTTTCGGGCGATCCGTGTGCGCGGCAACAGGCCCGCGATCGTCTTCCCGAAACCGCAATAACGCAAGAGGGGCGCGGAAATCCGCGCCCCTCTTATCCGCTCCGGCCACTGGCTCAGGCTGCCGCCATGCTGCTGGTGGACCGGTCCCGCTTGGCGAACTGGATCACCTTGAAATCATTCAGTACCACCTCGGTCACGTGGCGCTTGATGCCATCCTTGCCCGGATAGCTGCGGTGCACCAAACGGCCTTCCACCATCACCGGCGTGCCTTTGGCCAAGAGCTGCCTCACTTGGTCTGCAATACGCCCCCAGGCCACCACCGTGTGCCATTGGGTATCCGTTACGCGCTCCCCCTCGGCATTGAGGTAATTTTCACTTGTGGCCAAGCTCATGCGGGCCACCCTGCGGCCGGGCGCCACCTCGCGCACTTCCGGGTCAAAGCCAAGGTTGCCGATCAAGCGTACATGGTTGTTCTGCGTTCTCATCTTGTTGGGTGTTGGTGTGTTGCTCCGATTTGCTTGGCGGCTGGTTGTCAGTCGCCTTGGCAAACATTCCGATCAACTTTTCGCGGATCCGGTTGATCTTGCATTTGTAATCGTTCATAGCCGTTTGCATCCGTTTGTTGGATGCCATTACAAGGCAGTATGCGGTTGCTCGCCAGTGTGTTATGGTCCGTTTCGCTATCTAGGCTGGGAGTTAGGGTAGCCCCTCGTCCCTTTGCCGTGGAACAGTGCTGATCTCGTCGTTTCGAGGCTATTGTGAGGATCTCGAACTTTTCCTTGGCGGTGCGGTCGGGCTTGGCGACACCAGAACACCGGTGAAAGGGGGAAGGCACACATCCTCCTGCGAGCGGTATTCATCCGATCAGTACCGCACCAGTTTAGGCCAGTCGCCACATGCGGCCAGGGCTGTCCCGATTGGCAGTATCTTTCAAAAATCCAGACCTCAGGCAGCGCTTTGTCGCGGGGCGGTGTCTTGCCCATGGATACAGATCAATTCCCACTGGTGCGGGAGCTGGACCCATACGAGCTGGCTCGCCGATGCATGCAAGGTGACACGCGCGCACAGGAGGCGCTCTACACGCTGCACGCATCGCGCATGTTCGCCGTATGCCTGCGTTATGCCCGCCATCGGGCGGAAGCGGAGGACCTGCTTCAGGAAGGATTTATCCGGGTCTTTGAGAAGCTTCCCAGCTTCCGCATGGAGGGTTCTTTGGAAGGATGGATCCGGCGCATCATGGTGCACACCTGCATCAACCATCTACGCCAACGCTGGGTGCGCGGGGAGGTCCTGGGTACGGACCGGGCCAACGAGGGCACAGTTGCACCGGTTGCCTTGGCCAATTTGGGCCACGCTGAACTGATGACCCTGGTGCAACAACTGCCAGACGGCTATCGGATGGTGTTCAACTTGTTCGCCATCGAGGGTTATGAACATGCGGAAATCGCCTCGCTGCTGGGGTGCAATGAAGGCACCTCGCGCAGTCAGCTCGCCAAGGCACGGCGTGCATTGCAACAAGGAATGGAACTACTGAACCGCCGGAAAAAACATGAAGGAGAAACATCCGATCGATGACCTCTTCGCCCGCGTCCTGAGGGATGCCGAGGTGCCTCCGCCTCCGCAGGTTTGGCAGACCATTGCCCGGAACAAGGGGCGTGGACGCAACGGAAAGCTGGGCATTGGGGGCTGGCTGTCCTTGGTGCTGCTGGCCGGTGGTTCTGCCGTATGGTTGTTGGCCGATCTTCACGGCCGTGAAAAGCCTGGGGCCGCAGCTGCGGATTCCCTCTATGGCACGCAGCAACCTGTCGCTGCGGTAAACCCGATATTGCCTCCACCGGAACAGGTACATGAGCCGGGCGGCAACCAGGAGGCTTCGCCAAGCATAAAGGGTAGCACGAACGAGAAAAATTCCGGTAAAAAACCAATACCGGTACAAGTAGCCCTTCTCCCGGGCTCACCTCCCCCGGGCACCCGGCATGCTGCCAGCGCGGCAAATGTGCGCACATCCGATAGGACATTGGATCGGCAAAAGGTGCTTGCTCCGCTGCAAACAGTTTTGCCACAACCTGAACCGGGGCCTTCGCCCGACAGCATGGTAACCGACGGCTCCAGTGTTTTCCTGATTCCTGCTGGTTGGCATGCACAAGCCAAAACAGGAACGGTTGGAATTCCCGGGGAGGTCATTTCGGCTATGCTTCCGGGCAGCACAGGCCAGCCCGTGCTCTTGAATGTGCGTCTTCCCCAAGCCGCTCCCTGTACCGCGCCCGTACCCGCGTTCCCCGCTCATACGGTGTTCCGGGCTCCGCACCGAGTGTGGTGGGTGGCCGGCACCGCAGGCCTGTACAGCGAAGGACGGACATGGAAATCCGATGATGCTGAACTGGCGATGGCGCTTCAGAATACCGAGGTCATGCACCCCGTTACTTCCTTTGGTGTGCTGGTCGGCCGCCAAAGCCGGGGGGGCTGGAGCCTTTCTTCCGGTGTGGAGTACAGTGCATCTCGTTTTGATTTCGATCACATGGATCGGTTCACCACCCGGCAAGACTCGCTTGTAACATTCGTGGTCACCTTCAACTCCCAAGTGCTCTCCAGCTACACCGACACGGTGAGCATCTTGAGCGATGTGCAAGAACGGGTGGCGGCGGTCAACCGGGTGGCCTCCCTGCGGATTCCCTTTGAGCTGGGTTGGCACACCCCTTATCGGCGATTCCGGTTTGGCGCACGCACCGGCTTGGCCATGGAACTGAATACCATCAGATCGGGAGCCACCTTGGCCTATGTCAACGGGGGCATCCGCAGTGAGCGCGCGGAAGATGCGCACAACCGCAGGACCTTGATCGTGGCCGGAACCTTGGCTGCCGATCTGGGCTACACGATAAATGAGCGTTGGGTGCTTTGGGCCTCCCCCTCGTACACCACCGGCCTGGTTGCAGTGGCCCAAACCAACGAGCATCCTTTCACACTGCCCCAACGCATGGGTGTACGCATCCGCTTGGGCTACAACTTCAAACCCGCACGCTAATGTCTGCCCGGCACTATTTCCCGCGCTCCGGTCTTGCCTTGGCCTTGGTCTGCGCTTGGTGGTCCGCTGCGGGCCAACCACCGTGCGATAGCCTGCACACCGTCAACTTCACCTGGCAAGGCGAAGCCGAATACACCACGGTGTTCTCCGCTGGCGTTCCGCCGTCCGGAACCGCTGTCTATTCCGCAGATTGGGGGTTTGCAGGGGAGGATTTCCAAGCTACTGACTGGGGCATGCAAGTAGCCTACGCCTTTCCCGGGCCAGGGGATTATCTCGTCTGTTTGCTTTCCACCGTACAGGACCTCCAGCAAGGCGCCTGCCTGTCCGCCGATTGCCAGTTGATCCACTTGCCGGTGGATTCGCTTTGTGCCGGACTGGTTCCGGGGTTCAACATCGCGTTGGCCGGGGATTCCCTGAACTTCATCAACCAGACCGTATCCGGTTCATCGCTGAACAGCGTACTGTGGGACTTTGGCGATGGAACAAGCTCCACCGAGGGTTCGCCCATGCACGCCTATGCCGGCTACGGGCCTTACGAAGCCTGCCTCACTGTTGCCAGCGCCTCTTGCACAGCCACCGCCTGCAATTGGATCTACCTCGGACCCGCCGATGTCCCTTGTGAAAATGTGCTGCAGGCGAACATCCATATTGTTCAGTTGGGGCGTGGCATCGCCGGTTTTGACCACAGCATCACTTCCGGCATGGAACACTCCATTGTGTGGGACCTCGGCGACGGCACCAGCAACGAGGGAAACCCCATACTGCACCTGTACGGTGAAGACGGAGTTTACGAGATCTGCGCCACGGTGAACAGTTGGGGGCCGTTGGCCACTGATACCTGCACCGCCACAACCTGCACTACGGTGTCTACATACATCGCTGCGGGAATATCCGGGCCGGCATCACCAACCGGGTTGGTCGCCCATCCCATGCCCTTTGGTACGGAGCTGATGGTTGACCACGTGCCTGCTGGCGCAACATGGGAAGTGCTCGACCTTGTGGGACGCAGGCGATTGGCCGGGGTCCAGCCGCATCAAGGTACGTTGCTCATCCAAGGAGGCGAACTCGCTGCCGGAACCTATTTGCTGTTGGTCCGATCCTCCAAGGGATCGGATGTCGTACGCATTGTGAAAACATGATCGGCACCATTGTGCCAATCCCAGAGTTTGCATCACCCTTGCCTTCGCGATCCCCGCTAATGGGGCTTTCCGATTGACGGGCCTGCAAACAACCTGCCACCCATCAGTTGGCGCCGGCCACGGCCTCCGGTTTCGTTCAACTGCGGAAAGCACCGTCGGCGAATTGCTCCAGGAAACGTACATCATTTTCCCAGTACAACCGCAGGTCCGGTACCCGGTAGATCAATTGCGCGATGCGCTCCACGCCCATGCCGAAGGCAAAGCCACTGTACACTGCCGGATCAATGCCGCAATTGCCGAGCACGGCCGGGTCCACCATGCCGCAGCCCATGATCTCCACCCAGCCACTGTGCTTGCAAACCGTGCACCCTTCGCCATTGCACAAAGTGCAGCTCATATCCACCTCTGCACTGGGTTCGGTAAAGGGAAAGTAACTGGGGCGCAGGCGGATCGCCGATCCAGGGCCAAAGAGCGTTTTAACAAAGTGGTCCAGCGTGCCTTTCAACTCTGCAAAACTCACATCCTTGTCCACATAAAGGCCTTCCACTTGGTGGAACATGCAGTGGGCCCTGGCGCTGATGGCCTCATTGCGGTATACGCGGCCGGGGCTGATGGTGCGTATGGGCGGCTTGCCCTGTTCCATCACCCGCACTTGTACGCTGCTGGTATGGGTGCGCAACGCCCAGCCATCACCCGCGCCCGGACCTTCAATGCCCTGCACGAAAAAAGTATCCTGCATATCACGCGCCGGATGGTCCGGCGGAAAGTTCAACGCACCGAAGTTGTGGTGATCATCCTCCACTTCGGGCCCTTGGCTTACGGTATAGCCCAAGCGGGAGAAGATCCCTGTGATGCGCTGCCTGACGAGACTGATCGGGTGCAGGCTGCCGACGGGTTCCCGCAATGCAGGGCGTGTCAGGTCAACGGTACCGGTCGGCACCGGTGGTAGGGCCTCCACGGTGGCCTTCAATTCTTCCCAGCGCAGGCGGGCCGCATGCTTCAGCTGGTTCAACCGTTGGCCCCAGATCCGTTTCTCCTCCGGGGGCACTTGCTTCAGCTCATCCAATAGCACGGTAACCTTGCCATTGCGGCCCAGCATGGTCACCCGGAAGGATTCCGCCGCATCGGCACCAACGGCCGACGCGGCCGCGATCTCAGCCTCCACGGCCAGCACACGTTCGTTCAGGTTCATTGGATCACGCGCATCCACATGCGCACATCGGTCAATGGCCGATCTTGGTCATCACATGCTTGGCCCGCAATGCGGTCCAAAACCTCCATTCCCTCCACCAGCTGGCCAAATACGGTATAATTCCCGTCCAGGTGCGGGGTGCCTCCCAGGGTGTGGTACACTTCGATCTGTTCCGGTGTGTAATGCACGTCCAAACTGTCCGCCCGGGCAGCGTTCTGGCGTGCCTCCATGCGCGCCAGGTCCGAGGGTGGCCATACTCGCCCTTGCACAAGGTAAAATTGGCTTCCGCTGCTGCGCTTTTCGGGGTTGACGTCGTCGCTTTCCCGCGCCGCTGCCAAGGCGCCTTTGCGGTGGAACAGCCCGGCACGGAACTCCGCTGGCACTGTATAGTCAGGGCCTCCATTGCCCAAGGGCATGGTGCGATCCTCCGCGTTACGGCTGTCCGGGTCTCCACCTTGGATCATGAACCCCGAAATGACCCGGTGGAACAGGGTACTGTCGTAGTAGTGCTCCTTGGCCAACTTCAGGAAATTGTCCCGGTGCAACGGCGTTTCATTGAATAATTCCACCACCATGCGCCCGGCAGTGGTATTGATCTCCACCAAGTGCCTGGTGCCATTGGTTGGTGCTTGTGCGCGGCCGACCAGCGCACCTGCGGTAAACATGTGCAGGAGCACCAAGTACCGGAGCCGAAGTTGGATGTTCATCGCTTCAGTTGCTATTTTTGGCTTCTTTCGCGCCCGCCGGGCCAAATGCTCGAGTGGCCAAAAGTAACCAACACCTACTCCCATGTCCCGCAAGGCCCTCATTGTTCCTGTTGTGTTGACCGTATTGGGCGCCGGGCTCGGGTCTTGCAACAAGGAAAAGGACACCAAGGCTACCGTAACCGTGCTTGACAGCGCCGGAGCCGCTGTCAATGGCGCCTATGTCAAGCTCTACGCCGATCCGGTCGATCCCTTGCAAGCGGACTTCACTCGGTTGACCAAAGAAGGAACCACTGGTTCCGATGGCAAGGTGATCTTCGACTACTCCGAGTTTTACAAACGCGGACAAGCAGGCTTCGCCGTACTGGACATCCTGGCCACCAAGGATTCACTCAGCGGCGAAGGCATCATCCGTATAGAAGAGGAACAGGACAACGAGGAAACCGTGGTGGTGAAAGTTGCCCTCTGAGCGCACTATCGTGCGGCCTCGCCTGCCAAACGGGCCGGTACTTGCCCGTGCACCAGGATGAGTTTCCCTTGAACCATGCGTGAGGAAAGGCTATGGATCAATGCGGGACTTGAACGTTCACCCTGCCGAACCCGCAAAACACCCTTGTCGGAACCCGGCTCGCGCCTTGGCATCCACCTCAATGGCGCCTGTGCCTGCCAACGTAGCGCACCCGAATGCCGGCCGCTTGATGTACCGGACACAACCATGTGGCGTTCACTACCCACCGCAACCTCACTACGCCTCCCGTGATGCTGGCGTATACCGGCAGCGCCACTGTGGGTTGCCCGAAGGAAGGATCACGGCCTGAAGTGCTGAGTATCATACCGCCTTGCGCAGCTGTACGGGTTGCACAACGGAGTGTTCACCGTCAAGAACCATCAGCACCAGATCTTGGTCCTGGACATCCGTCAACCGGATCTGCGTTACCGGACCTGTTATGTCACCCGTCTTCAAGATCTGGCCGTCCTGGGTGCACAGGTCGAACAGCGCCTCTTCGGTGCCTGGCTCATAGTCGAACATCAGTAGCTGTTCTACCCTGTTGATCCGTACCTTCAATTCGGTGAAAGGAAGTCTCGTTCCCATACGAAGCGCTCGTTGGTGGAGCTCCTCATACGCGGTCCGGTCGGCGGGGGTTACTTCCCTGCTTGTTCAGTTGCCCAAGTCGTTGAACAACCAGTAGGGGGCAGTAGTAGGCGCGATGGTGTAGATGAAGCACATGGTATGAGGGGGTTGTGCATCCGAAACTAATGGCACCGGCGGCGCGGTGAAACGCATAAACGAGCAACGGCCGGACCGCCTCAGCCAACGGCTCCCCTGCGGCCACGCCCTTGCCCAACGCCCCTTGCCGTAGCCCGCCCGTTGAACACCGTTCATTGCTTTGTGCATCCCGTTGATCCCGCAAGTTCTACCTTCCGGGCGAAACTTCCAGCCATGGCCATACGCGTTCTGATCGTGGATGATGAGGCGGACGCCCGCCACAACCTCCGATTGATGCTCGATGAGCAGTGCCCGCAGATCGAGGTCGTGGGCATGGCGGGTTCAGCCCAAGAGGCACGCATGCTCATGGCAACTGAAGCGCCACAAGCGCTGTTCCTCGACATCAAGATGCCCGGTGAAGATGGATTTTCCCTGCTTCGCTCCATGCCTGTGCCGCACTTGCCCGTGGTATTCACCACGGCCTATGATGAATTTGCCCTGCGCGCCTTCAAGGAAAACGCCTTGGATTATTTGGAGAAGCCGATCGACCCCGATGAATTGGACCGAGCCGTGGGCAAACTTGCGCAAGTCATTGGCAACCCGGCCGAAGCCCTGCGGCACGAGGAGCACCTGAAGGCATTGGTGAATAACCCGGCATCACCCTTGAGCAACCGCCTGGCGGTGCCCGGAAAGGACGGCCTGCTCTTGCTGCGCCATGAAGACATACTGTACCTGGAGGCCGCGGACAGCTACACCGTGGTACATGCCCGCGATGGCAAACGCACGGTGAGCAGCAAACACATCCGCGTTTTCGAAACCAACTTGGACCCGCGCAAATTCTTCCGTGTCCACAAGTCATTCATCATCAACTTGGAACATTTGGTGAGCCTAAGCCGCACCGAAGGGAATATGGCTGTGCTGGACAATGGAGCGTTGGTGCCGGTAAGCAGACGGCGCATGCCTGAACTGATGGCCATGCTCAATACGTTTTAGCGTGACGCCCCGATCGGCCGGCTTGTTTTCGTGCGGGAGACCAGGACTCCCCGAGAGCTTGTTTGCAACTGCACTGGCCTTGGGACTAACCCTTGCACTGCACGCCCAACAGTACGGATTCACACAATTCACCCCCCGCGATGGTCTCGCCCAAAGCCAAGTACGGTGCATGGCCCAGGACAAGGCCGGATACCTCTGGTTCGGCACATTGGGAGGGGCCAGCCGGTTTGATGGCCTGGAATTCACCAACTATGGACTGCGCAATGGATTGCCCGACCCCCAGGTCAATGCCCTCCTGGCAGCAACAGACGGCACCGTCTGGCTGGGCTGCGGTGGATACTTGGTGCATTTCGACGGCCTGTCGATGCACACCCTGCAGCTACCGGTGACTGCGGAGGAGCTTCGCGTGCTCGCCTTGGCCCAGGGAGCGGATGGGACCGTATATGCGGGAACCGAGGGGGCGGGACTGCTGCAAGTTCATGGTGGAAAGGCCACGCCGGTTGATGCTTGGCCACGGGACAGTGCGATGCAGGTGCGCTCCTTGCTTGCCCTGCCCGACGGCAGTTTACTTGTCGGCCTGCGTAATGGGCTGCTCCGCGGGAAACCCGGGGCGTGGAACCCGGTAGCATTGCCTTTCCCCACGTCCATCAGCTCGCTGTCCATGGAGCCCGAAGGCACCATTTGGGCGGGCACTTATGGCGATGGGTTGATCGAGCTCCGACCCGATGGCAGCACCCTCGTTCATGATGAAGACAACGGCCTGCTCCAGAACAACGTGCGGGCGGTGCTGCATGATGGGTCGGGCAGGACTTGGGCAGGCACCAAATTCGGGGTCAATCTGATGGACCGCGGACGGTTGCGGGCTTTCACGGTGCACCAGGGCATGCCCAACGACAACGTATGGAGCCTGCTGGAAGATCGCAACGGCAGCCTGTGGATCGGCACGGACGGTGCGGGTGTGGTACGGTACGCTGGGGATGCCTATGTGTCTTACACCGTGACAGAAGGCCTTTGCAGCGACCTGGTCATGACCGCCACCCGCGACCAGTCCGGGGATATCTGGTTGGGCACGTATGGCAGCGGGGTATGCCGGATGGATGCCATGGCCCAAATATCCACCTTGGACGGCTTGCCCAACAACACCGTTTGGAGCAGCACGCTGGACTTGGACGGCTCGCTTTGGTTCGGTACCAGCGATGGCCTTTGCCGGATCAGCAGGGGCAAGGTGGTACCCCTGCCGACCGATCGATCCCTGGCCGGACAACGGGTGCTGGCGCTCCATCAAACCGCCTCCGGGGAGCTTTGGTGCGGCACGCGTGACGGTGTGTTCATCCTCCCGCGCAACGGACGGGCCGCAAGCCTCGCGCTCAGCCCCAACCTCACCTTGCGCGGTGTACGAAGCATTCAAGGCAGCCCTAACGGCAACATCTGGTTGGCCACCGACCTGGGGGCCGTGATGATCGACGGCAACAAGGCCACCCGCTTCACCACCGTGAACGGACTGAGCCACAATACCGTGTTCTGTATGGTGCATGACAAGAAGGGACGCCTCTGGATGGGCACATCCGACGGCCTGACCTGCCATGATCAAGGCCGCTTCAAACGGATCGACCTGGGTACGGATTTCGGCTCCAACTACGTAGGCCTGTTGGTGCTCGACGATGCCGGTTCCCTTTGGGCCGGCACCAACAACGGCCTGTTCCACTTCCATCCGGATAGTTTGTTGGCCGATCCAACGGCCAAAGAGCACATCCTGGAAGAAGACGGATTGCGTGGGCTGGAGTTCAACCTGAACAGTGCATTCAAGGATCAGGGGGGAAGGCTCTTTTTCGGCACCAACACAGGTTTGGTCATGCACGACCCCCGGATGCCCTCGCGATACTCCCGAGAGACAACCCCCAAGGCGCTGATCACCGGTGTCGCCAGTCCTTCCTCGCCCATCCCCGGGGCGGATAGCCTGATGATGGGCGCAGCCCCCCACTTGGAGATCGCGTACCAAAAGAACCACCTCACCTTCAGCTATACCGCCATTGCGTTAGCCTATGGCCGGCATGTACGGTTCCAGTACCGCCTTGAGGGCTTCGATCAGGAATGGATGCCTCCGACCGAGGCGCGTTTCGCCAGCTACTCAAACCTGCCACAAGGAAGCTATACGTTTGAGGTGCGCGCCGCTGATCGGCAGGCAATGGGGGGCGGCAGATGGGGGCCTGCCGCTGCGGTAAGCTTCACCATTACCCCACCGTTCTGGTTAAGTTGGTGGTTCTTCGTGCTATGCGCGTTGGCGCTGCTGGCAATGCTGTTCCTGGTGGCCAAGGTGCGCAGTTTACGCCGTGAAAGACAGGAAAAAACCCGAGGGCTCATACTGCGGTCGCGCATGCTGCAGTTGGAGCAACAAGCCCTTAACGCCAATATGAACAGGCATTTCATCTTCAATGCGCTCAACAGCATCCAATACAGCATCAACCGGCAAGACCGTGCCGTGGCGAACAAGTACCTCACCAGTTTCGCCAAGTTGATCCGTAAAAATTTGGACGCCAGCCAAAAGGACACCACCAGCCTGGCGGAGGAACTCCAGCGCCTGGAGCTCTATCTGGTGCTGGAACACATGCGGTTCAAGGACAAATTCATGTATGCCATATCCGTTGACCCCGCCGTGGACCCGGAGCGGGTATCCATTCCCGCCATGATGCTGCAACCCTATGTGGAGAACAGTATCTGGCACGGCATTTTGCCCATGGCGCACGCCGGCCGAGTGGATATCCGCGTGGACCGCACCGAAGAAGGCCGCACCCGTATCCGCATTACTGACGATGGCGTGGGCATCGACAACAGTAGGGAACACAAAAGCGCGGAAAGCGCGGACCACATATCCCGAGGCATTGAAATCACCAAGGGACGCGCCGACATCCTCAGGAAATTGCACATGACCGACATCCGCATCCAAGGCCCCGACCAAGTTCGCGACGGCAAGGGCAACGCCGGCACCCAAGTCATCGTTGAACTGCCCTGAACCGTGGCTGGCCCCGGGATATTCATTTTGCCTGTGCCGAGTTGCATTTACTGATCCGTTTTCATACCTTTGGTACGCCATGAAGTGTGTGGACCATAAAATCCTTGGACCAAGCAGCCTGTTTGTATTGCTGTTGCTGCTCGTGGCACCGGGTTGCACCAAGGAGGAATTGGTAGAACCGCAACAGGCCGGGCATGCCGTTCAAGCCCCGGTGAAATCCACCCCGGGCGGAACGGTTGCCCCTCCACCCACAGGAACCAACTCCGGAAGTTCATCCCCCATTTCGGACGATGGCGATGACCTGGGCGACGGTGAGCGGCCCAAGCGCCCGAAGAATTGAGCTTGGATCCGCAAGTTTCCGCTGCCCGGCCAATGGCCGGGCATTTTTGATCCTACAACCGTTCCCGAAACGGAAGCCGCCGTTCCCCGCTACGGGTTGGGGGCGAAGGTGTGCCAAGGGCTAGCTTGACACAAACAGCCCCCTCGCCATGAAAAACAGCGACTCCGATCATTTGCACCGGTTGGTGCATGCCATGACCCGTGCCGAGAAGCGCTATTTCAAACTTTATGCTTCCAGGCACCTATCATCAGGTGCGGGCGTGCAACGCGCACTCTTCGATGCCATTGCCGCCATGCCAGCCTATGATATGGAGGCCTTGCGAAGGCAGTTTGCGGGCCAGCCGTTCCTGCGCCGGTTTGCCATTACGAAACGGAGACTGTACGAAACCGTATTGGAGAGCTTGGACGCCTTTTACGCCAACAGCTCCGTAGATGATCAATTGCGTCGCACGTTGCACCATGTGGAAATACTGCACCACAAGGCACTGCATACGGATGCCGCCAAGGTCTTGCGCGCGGCACAGGCGCTGGCCCGTGCGCATAACAAACAGGCCTTGTTTCTACAAGCACACGAATGGGAGCGCCGCATATGCGAGCGGGTCAATTACACGGGCATTACCTCGGCTACCTTGGCCGACCATGCCCGGGAAGCCGGGGAACATGTAAACCAGTGGGTGGAAGTAGACCGGTTGTGGCAGCTCAAAAGCGAAACCTTCCTGGTGCTCTACCGTTGTGGCCAAGCTCCGGGGCCACGGGAGCAGGAAGAACTCGCCACCTTGGCCACCCATCCACTTTTGGCAGAGGGCGCGGTCTTGCACACCCCCCATGCCCGCTTTCTGCACCATCATGTCCGCAGCGCGTTGGCATACGCCCAAAGCGACCTGCCAACCTGTGAAACGCATTTGGAAGCCTGTGCTGTCCTATTGCGTGCCGAGGCCCGCCATCTCACCCTTGAGCCGGGCTTTATGCTAGGCGTGTTGGGCAACCTGGCGCAAGTACGGCTGCGTTTGGGCCGCCACCGTGAAGCCCTGGAAGGCTTCCGTGAATTTCGTCTGATCCCCAGGCAAATGGCCAAGGCGCCCGATCCCGACTTGGAAGCGAAGCTCTTTGTACTGGACGGGAGCCTGCAACTGGCGGTGCGTTCCGTGCAAGGTGATTTCGCCAATGCCATGGAGATACTGGACCGGCTGGAGGAGGGCTTGGCCCGCTTCAGTGACCGGATCAGTACTGTTCGACGGACCGAATTGATGCTGCAAATGGCTTATGTCGCGCTCGGGGCAGGCATGCCGGGCCGCGCCCTGCACTGGTGCAACCACCTGCTGAATGAGAAGGGGGTCTCGGCCCATGTGGAACTGCATGCCTTGGGCCGCATGTTGAACCTTATGTGCTTGGTGGAACTTGGCAAGGCGGACCATGTGCATTACGTAGTGCGCAATACCCGGCGAACCCTGAAGCAGCATGGTACTCCCCTCGCTTTGGAGCTGGTCCTTCTGGACCATGCCAACGACCTGTTGGCGGACAAAGACAGAGCGGCCGATCCCCAACCCTGGAATCGGCTGTGGACAGCGCTGGTAGAGGCCACCATGAATTCCCGACAGACAGCGGCCTTGGACCAGATCGACCTCGTTGCCTGGGCCCGGGCCAAGGCTGAAGGACGAACCCTTCAAGACCTTCTTCGGGAAAAGTGGCTTGCCATGGTCCATGACCGGGTGAACGACAAGGCTGACCGCAAATACAAAGCCGCATGATTTGTGGCCACGGTACGGCTTGTGCCGGATGGCCAACACGTGCGATGCCGCATTTACGGTGGTATTTCAGTCCGGAAAAGTGAGAATGAAAGTTGTGCCCTCGCCCACCGCGCTCTTCACATCCATGTGCACCCCATGTGCATTCAGGATGGTACGCGCATTGGTGAGCCCAAGCCCCATCCCGCCCGTTCGGCCCGAATAGAACGCTTGGAACAGCCGCTGGATATGCTCTTCCTGGATACCCTTCCCATTGTCGGCTATGCTAATGCGAACATGGCCCTGATACAGCGAAGCTCCCAGGTATAACCTTCCCCTGCCCTCTTCCATTGCTTCAATGGCATTGACGCACAAATTGGTGAGGGCAATGCCCAGCATTTCAGGGTCTGCCGACACGGCATGCAATTCCGGTGCTGCCTGCACTTCCGCATGCATGCCCAACAGGTCCAGCCGGTCTTGCACGCTGGCCATGGCTGCGCGCAGCAAGGCCGGCACCTCGCAAGGACGTTTGTCCAGCTCCTTGGGCTTGGAGGATTCCAGCAGGTCCGTGATCAGCCGGCTGATGCGATGCATGTTGCGCTGCAGGATATCCGCGTAGGGTTCTATCCCCTTCCGGGTGTCGGGACCCAGCTCGTCCAGCATCTGCTCCAAGGCCATGTGCAGGTTGGTCAAAGGGTTTCGGACCTCATGTGCCACGGTTCTCGCAATGCCCCCGGTAATGGCCAAACGGTCCCCTTCGGCCAACAATTCCTGGGCCCGCCTTGTTTCTGAGATATCCGTAATGGTCACTACAAAGCCATCCAGCAGCCGTAAGGCATGCACATGCAGCCACACATCAGGCCGGAACAAGGACTGCAGGTCGCTTTCATAGGGCGCACCGGTCTCCACAACCTCAAGGAAAGCTTCATATAGCTTGGTGTTGACCAGCCAAGGAAGCTGGACCAACAACTGTTTACCGATCAACGGATCTTGGCTGCGTGAATAGATGCGCTCGCTCTCCTTGTTTGCCAAGACCCATTCAAAGTCGGCCACCTGTCCCAGATCGTTGCGTAAGCTCCGGAATGCCATGATGGCGCTGGGGGAGCTGTCCAACACCCGTTTTAACGAACGTTCCGCGAATTCCCTTGTTCGCACCTCCTGGTTGAGCTGTTCCACTTTGCGTTGGATCTCGGCTTCGGCCCGTTCCGCTTTGGCCAATGCACGAAACAGCCGCCAGAACAAGGCCGCCGAAGCCAAGATGGCCAGGACCGATGATACGAGCAGCATGAGGGGTGCGTCGGGCTTCAAGCTCCGTTCGGCAGACAGGTTGCGCAGGCGGATGCGTTCAATACCAATGCTCAATTCCCGGTGCTCCGCGCGGATCCGCTCCAAGAGTTCACGCGATCGACGCAGTTGCTCCGCCTCTCCCCCCTGTACCCCAACATCCGAGGTCCGCTCCGAAAGGAACTGATCCTGGATGAGCTTGAGCATTTTCCGCGAGAGCTCCTGGATCTCATCCAGGTCTTTGTGCGTGGCCCCTGCTCGTTCCAAGGAATCCAACTGCCGGATGCTCACTTCTACCGTGGGTTGGGCCAAACGGAAGGGGCGGACAAAGGCAGTATCATGGGTCAGCAAATAGCCCTGCACGCCGATCTGGGCATCCTTGAGGCCTGACACCATGGTCTCCAATGCTTGGAGCACCGCATTGCTTTCGCGAATGCTTTTGTTGGCGGAAGAATAACGCTCAAAGGTGCGGATCGTGATCAGCAGGAAAAGCACCAGCAGGACCACTGCTCCTGCATAGAGCGCCCGCAAAAGGCGCCGTTCCTTCCGGTTGGACCGGACCTGGGCACCCGGAGGAACAACGGTATCCGGAGTTGGCAATGATGGTTGTTGCGGCTCCGCATGCCCTGCACCGGGGCTTGCTTCGGAATGGGGCGGGGCCGGGTTGTGATCAGATCTCAATGCCGAAGGATTTCAGCTTGTTATAAAGCGTCTTCCGGTCAATGTTCAGCATCTCGGCCGTTCGGGATTTATTGAACCCATTGCGCTCAAGTGCTTTGAGTATGGCCTGTTTTTCCGCAGAGTGGGATACACTTTTCAATCCGTCCAAGGTGATCGCACCCGCTGCCGCTTGTGCCTGCTGGCGGTGCTGTGGCGTACCGCTGATCACCTCGGCCGGGAGTGCATTGAGCTGCACCGTGGCACCATTGGAAAGCAACACCGCCCGTTTGACCACGTTGCCCAGCTCGCGCAGGTTGCCCGGCCATGGATGCAGCTTCAGCCGTGTTTCCACGGCTTCGTCGAAGCCTTCCACTCCACGGCCCAGCCTCTTGTTGGCTTGTTCCAGGAAATGGTGTGCAAAGACCATGATGTCCTCCGGGCGATCACGGAGCGGCAACAGGTCCAAGCCGAATTCATTGATACGGTGCAGCAGGTCCTCCCGGAACCGACCCTCCGCCACGGCAGCGTACAAATCCTCGTTCGTGGCCGCCAACACGCGCACATCCACCGCAATGTCCTTTTCATCACCCACGCGCTTGATCCGGCGCTCCTGCAACACCCGCAGCAACTTCACCTGGTTCTCGTAGGTAAGATTGCCTACCTCATCCAAAAAGAGCGTTCCCCCATGGGCTTGCTCAAAGCTTCCCCGCTTGTCGCCCAATGCACCGGTAAACGCCCCTTTCACATGGCCGAACAGTTCACTTCCGGCCAATTCCTTGGGGAGAGCGCCGCAATCCACGGCTACAAACACTGCTTGAGCGCGTTTGCTCTGCCGATGGATCTCACGGGCAACATATTCCTTCCCCGTGCCGGTTTCGCCCGTGATCAGCACGGTCATGTCCGTGGGAGCCACCAAGGTGATGTGCTCGGCGAGCAACTGCGCATGGGGGCCGCCCCCTCGCACATAATCGGCCGGGGGGCCCTGTGAAGCGGAAGGTTGCGGCAGGGGCTGGCGCGACCCGGATGCCAAGGCTTCCTTCACCCGCATGAGGATCTCGTCCGGATACAACGGCTTGCCCACATAGTCGAAGGCTCCTTTGCGCATGAGGTTGACCGCCGTACGCACGTCGGAATACCCGGTGATGATGATCACCGCCGTATCGCGCGAGACCGATTTGATGTGCAGGAGCATCTCCTCGCTATCGGTATCGGGCAAGCGGTGGTCGCACAGCACCAATTGGTAACGGTTCTTCTTCAACAGTTCCTTGGCCGTGGCCCCCCGCTGGGCGGAATCCACCAAATACCCTTGCTTGCCCAAGAAACGGGAAAGTAGTGTGCAGATGTCCGGATCGTCGTCGATGACGAGCAGGTGGGGGCTGGCCATGGTGCGTGGGCGTTGTTCAGGCTGTAATACCCAGCGCCCGAAGTCCGCCTAAGATACTGCTCCTATCAAATGGTTTGGCGATAAAGAGATCAGCCCCCCTGCCGGTGGCATTCTCCCGTTCTTGGTCAACCGCACTAATGGCGATCACCCGGGCACCGGGCTGAACGGCACGGATCTCGGGGATCATTTGGTACCCCATACCGTCGGGCAGGTGGATGTCCAACAACACCGCCAGGAAATTGCCAGCCTCCAATTTTTTCCGCCCCTCTGCTATGGAATGGGCCAGTTGGCATTGAATGCCCTCGCGCAATAAAACGTTCCTGACCAAGAAACAAATCTCTGGCTCATCATCGATCAGCAGTACGCTCATATTCGGCCGGGAGTGGCTCTCCTTATGCGCCCCATTGGCACAGGGTTCGGCAAATGTGGGTTGCATTTCGACGAACCCCGCAAATACTGGGCCCAGGCTCATGAACGCTGAGGGATTGCGGTTGGCGGGGCATTTTCCGCCGAAAGTGGGAATATTTTTCCTCGCTCCTGATCGTGCAATACCCAATTCTGCTGCCCCTGAGCGGTACCCGAGCTAACGTCTCGGGCAGGCGAAACTTCATCTTCCCCGGCAATACAACCTTACCTTTGACGGTTTGCTGACCACCGAGCTGGAACTAAGTACCAGGTCGCGCTTGGCGCATCATACCGACAGGCTCAAACATTTAATTACCAAGGGCTTAACCAGCATGTTCCACGTGGAACAAAACCGATGAGGGACGAATATGACATCATTGTAGTTGGTGGTGGCCACGCCGGCTGCGAATCGGCGGCCGCAGCCGCAAACATGGGCAGCTCTGTCTTGCTGATCACCATGAACATGGGTGTGATCGCGCAAATGAGCTGCAACCCGGCCATGGGCGGTGTAGGCAAGGGGCAGATCGTCCGGGAAATCGATGCCCTCGGGGGGTACTCAGGCATTGTCAGCGACCTGAGCACAGTGCAGTTCCGCATGCTCAACCGAAGTAAGGGACCGGCAATGTGGAGCCCCCGCAGCCAAAACGATCGGCAACTCTTCGCACAAACCTGGCGTGAAAAACTGGAACAAACCCCCAATGTTCATTTCCGACAAGACACGGTAACCGCCATCGGGGTAGAAGCCGGGTTCTCGGGAATAAAACGGATCACCGGAGTGCGAACCGGCCTGGGCGGTTTTATTCCCTGCAAGGCTGTGGTTCTCACGAATGGCACCTTCCTGGGTGCGGTGATGCACATCGGGGAGAAACAGTTCGGAGGGGGACGGGCGGGTGAAAAGGCAGCCCACGGAATAACCGAACAACTGACGGATCTGGGGTTTGAATCCGGCAGGATGAAAACTGGTACTCCACCACGGGTGGATGGACGAAGCATCGACTACAGCAAACTGGAAGAGCAACCGGGAGATGACCAGCCGAGCAAGTTCAGCTTTTCCCCGCTCACCGCGCCCCCCACAAAACAGCTCAGCTGCTGGATCACGCACACCAGTGCTGATGTGCATGACACGCTTCGGAGCGGTTTTGATCGCAGCCCCATGTTCAATGGCCGGATCCAAGGCCAAGGGCCGCGGTATTGTCCCAGCATTGAAGACAAGATCAACCGATTCGCCGATAAGGAAAGCCACCAGATCTTTGTTGAACCAGAGGGTTGGAATACCGTGGAAACCTACATCAACGGATTCAGCACCAGCCTCCCCGAAGAGGTCCAGACCGCCGCATTGCGCAAGTTGCCCGGCTTCGCCCAAGCACGCATCTTCCGTCCGGGCTATGCCGTTGAGTACGACTACTTCCCCCCCACCCAAGTGCGCCATACCCTGGAAACCAAACAGGTAGAAGGACTCTATTTTGCTGGCCAGATCAACGGCACCACCGGTTACGAGGAGGCTGCGTGCCAAGGACTTATTGCCGGCATCAATGCCCACCTCAAACTGCAAGAAAAACCCAGCTTCGTCCTTGGCCGTGACCAAGCTTACATCGGTGTGCTCATTGACGACCTGATCACCAAAGGCACAGAAGAGCCTTATCGGATGTTCACCAGCAGAGCAGAATACCGAATACTGCTCCGCCAGGACAATGCGGACCAACGGCTAACTCCACTGTCTCATGCAATTGGACTGGCTGATGATGACCGCATGCACCGCTTGGAACAAAAGGCCACCCTTTCCAACACCCTGCACAAGGCTCTGCGAACCGAAAGCACCAGCCCGGAAGAGGCCAACCCCGTGATCGTTCCACGTGGAACAGACCCCATCAAACAACGGGTAAAACTCAACAACTTGCTACTACGCCCTCAGCTAACGCTTGCAGAAATCGTCCAATTATCCCCTGCCATCGCTACCCTCACAGAGCAGCTCGATCCTCTTCGAAACGAGGTTCTCGAGCAGGTGGAAATCCAACTCAAATACGACGGCTACATCCAAAAAGAACGCGAGTTGGCCGAACGCCTAAAGCGCCTTGACAGTGTGCCATTGCAACCAGACATGCCCTACCACCAACTCACCTCGCTCTCTATGGAAGCCAGACTTAAGCTCAGTCAAATACAACCCAGCACCCTAGGTCAAGCCTCACGGGTAAGCGGAATCTCTCCCGCAGACATCAGTGTATTGATGATCTATCTTGGGCGATAACACCTGATCGTTCCACGTGGAACACACCATGGAAGACATACAACAATGCCTTGTTTGCGGGAACACGGCCCTCCAACACTGTGCGCAACCAAAGGACCACACCGTAAGCCATGCAACCTTCTCGATCAAATGCTGCTCCCAGTGCGGTTTCGCCTTCACCTCACCCAGACCCTCCCAAGATTGCATCGGACAATACTACCTCTCAGCCGATTACATTTCGCATGCCTCAGGTGCACAAGACTTTCGTTCCCGTATTTACCACACCGTACGGCGCATAGCCATCCGCAATAAATACGCGCTAATATCCAAATTCAAGCGTACCGGCCATGCCTTGGACGTTGGCTGTGGAACGGGCAACTTCCTAGCCTATATCGCGCAACAAGGATTTCAGGTGCAAGGGGTCGAAATCAGTCCGATCGCGCGAAGTATTGCAGCTCAAAAAGGACTGCCGGTGGTGCCCACGCTGGCGCACCTGCCCATCACTTCCCAATTCGACCTGGTCACCCTTTGGCATGTGCTCGAACACGTTCCAGACCCGCGTGCCACCCTGCACCAACTATTTGAACAAATGAGCCCGGGCGCTGTTCTCATTGCCGCCGTTCCAGATCGGGAAAGCTGGGATTGCAACTACTATGGCGAGGCATGGGCAGCCTGGGATGTACCCCGTCACCTTTTCCACTTCCGTCAGCAAGACCTGGTTCAATTACTCACCGAAACCGGCTTTCAGCTCGTTGGGGTTAAGAATATGTGGTTCGACGCACCCTATGTCGCCATGCTCAGTGAACAATACCGAGGGGCAAGCCAAGCCTTAGCACTTGTTAAAGGTGTAGCTGTTGGTATGTGGTCCAATTTGATCGCCTTGCTTCAAAATCGGCCAACATCCAGCACCATGTATTTGGCCCAAAAACCAAAAAACATCGATAAGGCCCAAAATTCTTGATTTCCCGTCATCAAGCCTTTCTATGGATGCTCACCTCCGCTCATCCGGCGAATGCTTGTTGTGGACCAGCTAATGGCGTCATTCCAACTCCCTGATTCTCTGTTGTTTATTCCCATTCCCATTTCTTGAGAACTGCTGTTTGGCCGCTCCACCTAACTCCCCGGCAAATGGCCGTACCTTTGCCGCCCCAATTAGACCCCTTGTTCTGATGAGCACACTGACCGCCCCTTCCCGAATTGCCGACCTACTCAAGCAATGGAACATCACTAAGGAACATTCCGGAGTTTCCACCGGGAAAAACTGGCTCAAGGGAGAAGGTGGTAGGCTGGTATCCACCTCACCGGTGGATGGCGGCCAACTCGGCGTGGTCCGGGGTGCCTCCCGGGCTGAATATGACCACTGCCTGGCCACCTCCCAACAAGCATTCCTGGAGTGGCGCAGTTGGCCTGCCCCCAAGCGCGGCGAAGTTGTCCGCCAATTCGGAGAAGAACTCCGCAAACACAAAGCCGCATTGGGAAAGCTGGTGAGCTACGAAATGGGCAAAAGCTACCAGGAAGGCTTGGGCGAAGTTCAGGAGATGATCGATATCTGCGACTTCGCAGTAGGCCTCTCGCGTCAACTGCACGGGTTGACCATGCACAGTGAAAGGCCCGATCACCGCATGTATGAACAATGGCATCCGTTGGGTGCCGTGGGCATCATTACCGCGTTCAACTTTCCGGTGGCAGTTTGGAGCTGGAATACGGCATTGGCGTGGGTTTGTGGAGATGTTACCCTTTGGAAACCCAGCGGGAAAACCCCTTTATGCAGCTTGGCCTGCCAAGCGATCATTGCGGAAGTGTTCAGCCGTAACCAGGTTCCTGAAGGGGTCAGTGTGCTGCTGAATGGTGCCCGTGAGGTGGGAGAATGGATGATCCATGATGAACGGGTCCCATTGATCAGTGCCACCGGGAGCACCCAAATGGGCAAAGCCGTTGGCACTGCGGTAAGCCAACGTTTAGGGCGCTCCTTGCTGGAGCTTGGTGGCAACAACGCCATCATCATTACCGAAAAAGCCGACCTCAACATCGCATTGCATGCGGCGTTGTTCGGCGCAGTCGGCACGGCAGGTCAACGCTGCACAACAACCCGCCGCTTGATCATCCACAGCGCAGTGTACAAGGCTTTTACTGAAAAGTTGGTTGCAGCCTACGGCCAGTTGCGTATTGGCGATCCCCTGGACGAAAAGAACCACGTTGGGCCGCTGATCGACCGTTCCGCTGTTGCTGCCTATCTCAATGCCCTCAAAGCAGCCCGGGAACAGGGTGGCCGAATGCTGGTGGAAGGGGGTGTTCTGGAAGGCCCGGCATTTTCAACCGGGTGCTATGTGAAGCCGGCCGTGGTGGAAGCAGATCCTGAAATGGCCATTGTGCAAGAGGAAACATTTGCCCCCATCTTGTATGTGATGCGCTACACCGGCGATGTGAAGGAGGCCATTGCGGTCCAGAACAACGTCAAACAGGGACTTTCCTCCTCGATCATGACCACCGATATGCGCGAGATGGAGCAGTTCCTTGGCGCAGCCGGGAGCGATTGCGGCATTGCCAACGTAAACATCGGCACCAGCGGAGCTGAGATCGGCGGGGCTTTCGGCGGTGAAAAGGAAACCGGAGGCGGTCGTGAAAGCGGGTCGGACGCGTGGAAGGTTTACATGCGGCGCCAAACCAACACGATCAACTACGGTACCACCGTGCCCTTGGCGCAGGGTATCAAGTTTGACCTGTGATGTGCTTGTCGACTCGTTGAAGCCGGCACGGACAGGAATCCTGCAATTGCCGATATCCGTGAGTTCGGCGCTGCTTACCCGCAGTATGTTCGTCTTACCCAGCTAATGAGGTACGCTACCGCCTTATCCATTTCCGGCTGCCTGCTCTTGGCGGCATGCGACCCACCGCCCGGCGCACAAAGGACCCTTGATCCGGTACCGGCAACCGGTCCTTGGCATATGGTGCTGGACCTGGACAGCACCGCTGCAGAGGTAAACCTGCCTTTTCAGTTCGATCTGGAGCACGAGCAAGGCCATTGGCGGCTGTACGTGCACAACCAGGACGAAACTATCGTGGTAGATTCCGTGCTGGTGAAGGGCGACAGCATCAAGGTGCGCATGCCCTTGTTCGATTCCGAGTTCCGCGGCACCATAAGAGATTCAGCCTGCTTCCACGGCTGGTGGTACAATTTCTATAAAGGGCCGGGCTATGCCATACCCTTCACCGCCAAACTAGGGCGGCAGCCCCGGTTCCACGGCCCTGCCGCTCCTTCTGCAGTGGCACTTGCAGGAGACTGGGAAGTGCATTTCCTGGATGGAGAGAACAGCGAACCGGCAATCGGCATTTTTTCCGTGAACGGAAGCCACGTGAAGGGCAGCTTCGCCACGGAAACGGGTGACCTTCGGTTCTTGGAAGGGATCACCACACAAGATTCCCTTTTCCTCTCCACCTTCAATGGCTTTCAGGCCTACCTTTTCCGGGCGGCGATCCGCAACGACAGCATTGTTGGCGAATTCCGCAGTGGCCACCGTTGGAAGCAGGCGTGGTACGCCGTGAGGAACCCATCGTTCACCTTGGCCAATGACGAAACATTGACCCAGCTTGATCCCCGCCATCCTGTTGCCTTCACCTTGCCGGATATGGACGGAACCATGCGTTCGCTGGCTGATGCACGGTACAAGGGCAAAGCCGTTGTTGTGGAAATCATGGGCACCTGGTGCCCGAACTGCATGGACCAAAGCCGTATGCTGGATGAGCTTTACGGAAAATACCACAATGAAGGCCTGGAGGCGGTGGCGGTGGCTTTTGAACGCTATCCCGATCGTGCCCGTGCACTCTCGGCCATTCGCCATTTCAGATCAAAGCTGGGCATCGAATATGACCTGCTCTACGGCGGTATGGCCCAGAGCGACTCAGTGGTACGGAAGCTTCCGTTCATCAGCAAGCTGAAAAGCTATCCCACAACGCTGCTCATTGGGCGGGACGGAACCGTGCGGCATATCTACACGGGCATCTATGGTCCCGGTACAGGAGCACGCTATATCCACTTCAAGGAACGCATGGAAAACGCCCTTGTGGAACTGTTGCGGGAACCAGCCGTGTGATCACTTCCGCCCCTCCGGCCCGTTCTTCAGGATGCGGTCCTCACGGTTGGCCAGTTCCCATGCGGTGTGGAACACCAAAAGTGTGCGTTGTTGGAGCAGGTCGAACCGGATCTTGTGCACCTCGTCATACGGCCCGTGATAATCCGCATGAACTCCATTGAAGAAAAAGGCGATGGGCACTCCGTGCTTGGCAAAGTTGTAGTGGTCGCTGCGGTAGTAGAACCGGTTGGGGTCGTTCTCTGCATCGAAGGTGTAGTCCAGGTCCAACCCGGTCCAACGGGCGTTCTTCTGCTCTATGATGTCCCCCAGCTCCGAGCTGATACGCCTGCTGCCGATCACATACACATAGCGGGAACTATCACCGTGCACCGAATCCGTGCGGCCGATCATGTCAATATTCAGGTCCGCCACGGTACTGTCCAATGGAAACACCGGGTTCTGCGCATACCACGCTGAACCCAACAGGCCCTTCTCCTCTCCGCTAACTGTCATGAACAAGAGGCTTCGCCGGGGCCCATGGCCTTCTGCCTTCGCCAAGGCAAAGGCTTGCGCCATTTCCAGCACGGCAACCGTGCCGGAACCATCGTCATCCGCTCCGTTGTGGACCTCCCCATCGATCACTCCGATGTGGTCGTAGTGCGCAGTTACCACCACGACTTCATTCTTCCTGTCACCTCCTTCCACAAAGCCCAACACATTCTCCGAGTTGAGCCGTTCGTTTCTTGAGGTGTAGGCAAATTCCACCGGTACCCTGATCAATAATCTTTTCTTGCTGGCCATTTTTCCCGCTTTTGCGCGGGAAAGTTGCCCATGGTCCAAGATGGCTTGGGCAAGTTCGGGAGTTACCACCAGCACTTGCAATCCCTCCTTATGCGGCCCATCGGCCTTATGTGCCGGCTCTTTGGCCAACTGCATCCTTCCATGGGCGAGGTAAGGGCCGAATTTGCGCATCATCCATGCCGCGCTATCATCCACCACGAGCAATACCCTGGCCTGTGTGCCCTCCAAGGTCTCCATGGCCTGCTCAGTCAGCAGCCGTTGATCACTACCGTTGGCATCCAACAAAAGCACCACCGGGCTTGCGCCCCCCAGGCGCACACCGCCCAAGGAACGCGGGGTGAGCACCATGACTTCCCCCGCGTCCAATCCGGCGTGGAGAGCTTCCGTGAAATAGCAGAAATCCTTTAGAAATCCATACTGCTTCCCGCCCACCTTCATGGAAATACCGCCCAAACGGGAAAGTACCAAGGGAAACTGCTGTTGGTAGCCATCGGCCAGTAAGCCGTGCCGTTCGGCATCGGGGACCGGTGGTATGCCGAATGCCCTGAATTGTTCCATGATGTACCGGGCCGCACGGCGCTGGCCTATGGCCCCGGTCTCCCTTCCCTCCAAGGAATCACCGGCCAGCAACTCGAGGTGTTCGCGGAGGTCTTCCCGGGTGATGGATGCGGCATAGCGCTGTTCCAGGCTATCCGCTTGGGCGATCACACTGGTAACCAACAGGACGCACAAGCCCGCAGCTGCAATATGTTTCATGCTGATGGCCAAGTTTTGGCAAACTAACATTCTATCGCCGCAACACGGCGCTGGTGCCTTCCGCCCTCGAACCGTGCGTCCAAGAAGGCCTTCAGAATGGTTTCTGCTTCCTTGTTGTCCAAGTACCTCGCAGGCAAGGCCAACACATTGGCGTCATTATGCTGGCGTGCCAAGGCCGCCACTTCGGGCAACCAGGCCAGGGCCGACCGGATACCGCTGTGCCTATTGGCCGTGATGTTCACCCCATTTCCACTGCCGCAGATCACCACGCCCAGATCCACCGACCCGTCCACCACGGCAAGGGCTACGGCATGCGCGTATTGCGGATAGTCCGTGCTTTCCTCACTTAGGGTGCCCACATCCAAGACTTGGATGTCTTTGGCCCCAAGGAAGGCCATCAAATGTTCCTTCAGCTGGAAACCCGCATGGTCACTACCAATAGCTATGCGCATGCCCCAAAGATAGCAGCCCTGTACAGCGATCGAACATGGAACTTGTTGATAAGCGAGTTATCCCGTGAAGAACTTTCCAAGGTTTTTCAGCGGCTGATAACGTGCTTGCCTGCATAACGGGATCTTCCGGGAAAGCAACCACCAGCCTTCAATTGTTCCCCACAAGGATTGAACGATCGACAATTGCTTCCCGGTGCCTTCCCACCATCCACGATCAACTTGGTCCCACTTTTGCACGATCGTTGATCCAATACCTGCAGATGGCCCGTATCTTCACGCTGGCTTGTACAAGAGGTCGTTCCGCGTTCCGTTGATACGCTGTTGAATACTTGCCGCATCCCGAAATGTCCCTTCCGACCCGCAACGGTGATCAACACTATCAACAGACTATACTATACCATCAGCTTCTTTTAAAAGAAGTACTGATGATACTGTGTGTGTGCGGTGGCCAATTGTGGGCACAGGTCGGGGCCGTACCGCAACAGTACTTTTATACCGATGGACAGGTCAGCAGTGAAGGCTACGTCGTGGATGGAAAACCGGAAGGCCATTGGAGGGCTTACTATCCGGATGGAACGCTCAAGAGCGAGGGTGACCGGTTGCATTTTGAATTGAGCGGCACGTGGCATTTTTACAATGCAGACGGATCGTTGGCCAGCACCATTGATTATGTTGAGGGCAAGAAGAACGGGTTGTTGCGCAAGTACGGACCGGACAGCACCTTGCTGGTTGAGGAGCACTATTCACAAGATGTGAGGGAAGGGTTGAGCCGTACCTTTTTTACGGACGGAATTGTGGAAACTGCGGTGAGGTACCAGGCAGGCAAGGAGGAAGGCAAGGCCTACCAGTATGCCTCGGATGGCCGGCCTATCATCATTTCCAATTGGCGTGCAGGTGTGCTGCAAAGCCGAAAAACGATCAATCAATATGATGGAAGGCAGTTGCGCCAAGGCGTGTGGCAGGGGTATTGGCCCAGTGGGAGCCTGAAGTGGGAAGGCCGCTATGTGGATGATCGCAGACAAGGGATCTTCAAGGAATACGATAAACAGGGCAACCTGCTTGAACTGGCCAAATACGATCAGGACAGCTTAATGGCCGATGCAGCAGAAACCATGTTGCTGGAGATCAAGAATACCTACCATGCCAATGGGGTGGTAGCCAGCATTGGCAGCTATGCAAAGAACGGAGGCAAGGAGGGGTTGTTCCGAAACTTCAATGATCAAGGCAGCCCCACGGATGCCGCCATTTACCGCAATACGGTATTGGTAGGTTCCGGACCGATCAGTGAAGCAGGAGCAATGACCGGGACATGGACGGAATATTATACAACGGGTGAAAAACGCGCTGAAGGAACTTATCTGAACGGGAGAAAAGAAGGGCCATGGACCTTTTACCACCGAACAGGGGAGGTGGAGCAGAAAGGCGCCTACCGGGATGGATCGCCGCAAGGAGAATGGAAATGGTACTATGCAACGGGAGAATTGCACCGTGAGGAATATTACCGGAAAGGCCGGGAAGATGGGGCCTCGGTGGAATTGGAGCCAGATGGATCGGTGATCGTGAAAGGCAACTTCATCGATGGGTTGAAGGACGGGGATTGGGTGTACCACATCAGCGGTCATACGGACAAGGGCGCATACAAGGATGGCCTGCGCGATGGTCCATGGACCAGTACGTACGACAACGGAAAAAAATACTTTCAAGGATCATTCGTGGCGGGGGAGCGCGACGGCAAGCACAAGTGGTACTGGCCCAATGGGAGGCTGAAGCTGGAAGGCAGGTACAGTGCGGGATTGGAACAGGGTGATTTCAACCATTTCGATGAAAATGGAACGATCCAGCTTACGATCCGTTACAAGGACGGCAGCGAAATGAAATTGAATGAAGTGAAATTGCCGCCCCCTTATCAACCCGCCCGCTTTACCCCTTGAACCGATTTATGCCGGCAACACCGAAGCAACGCCAACCGCAACCAAAGCCGGGGCAGGAAGCTCCGCCATCGGGTGGCATGAACCAGTATGATGATCTGTTCAGCAGCGACCTGCTGGGCTTGTTCCGCACCAGTGTTACCGGACGGATGCTGGATTGCAACCTGGCACTGGCGCGGTTGTTGGGCTATTCTTCACGGGAAGAACTCATGACCGTGCCGGTGGAGAACCTCTACTTCGATCTGCAGGAAAGGCAGCAATACTTGGAAGACCTGCTGCAGAAGAAGCGGCTGAACGATTATGAGATCTTGCTCAAGCACCGCAGCGGGCGCGCGTTGCACGTGTTGGAAAAGGTGATCTTGCGGGAATCACCTGGGCGTGCATCGGTTATTGAGGGTGCAATTTTCGACATAACCTCCCTGAGGCAATCCGAACTGGAGCAACGAGCACTGGCCAATAATTACCGGCAGTTGGCCGAGCAGCTGCGGGATGGCATGGTGGTACTGCAAAACAACCGGGTGGTTTACGCGAATCCCGCAGCAGAAGCACTGGCCGGAGGTGGATTGGGCGCCGGAATGGACTTTCTGGCCTGCATGCGCCAAGAAGATCATGCCGGATTGCTGGCTTGGTTGAGCAAGGTGGTGCAAGGGGACAAGCCTCCAGCGGTCCGGCAGTGGATAGGGGCACCTGGCGGCGAGCCCAGGCCTGTGCTGATGCATGGTTGTGCTACCCGGCATATGAACAGGCCCGCCATTCAGCTCACCCTGCAGGATGTAGAGGCTGAGCGCAGCCTGATGGAGCAGCGGATGCGCGCCACCATGGCCGAGGAGGTGAATGTGCAACTAAGGTCGGAGATCGAAGAGCATCGACGGACGCAAGAGGCTTTGATGCAGAGCAGGAGGCTTGCCAAAAGCCTGATCGACAGCTCCTTGGACATGATCGTGGCAGTTGATCAGAAGAACATCATCACGGAGTTCAACCCGGCGGCCTCCATCAAGTTCGGGTATGAACCGGAAGAATTGTTGGGCAAACCTTCCAACGTTTTGTATGCAGATGCAGAGGAGCACAGCAGGGTACAAAAAGAACTGGTGAGGTTTGGTGCCTTTTCCGGAGAAGTGCGGAACATCACTAAAGAGGGCAGGGTGTTCACCAGTTTTTTGGCGGCCTCCCGGTTGATGGACGAAGAGGGGAATTTGCTGGGCAGCATGGGCGTAAGCCGTGATGTGACCCAAGCGAAACGCGACCGGGAAGCCTTGCGGGAAAGTGAGGAGCGTTACCGGGACCTTGTGGACAATGCCAACGACCTGATCTACAGCGTGGATGCATCGGGCAAGTTCCTGTTCACCAACAATGCTTGGAAGAAAACCCTGGGCTACACGGACAAAGATCTGCCGGGGATCACCCTGTTTGATGTGCTTGCGGATGATGAAACCAAGGAGATCGCCCGCAGCTGGTTGGCGGGTGAACGGAACTTGTCGACGAATACCCCATGGCAAAGCAGGTTCATTACACGTGATGGGCGGATAAAGCTCTTTGAGGGTTCTTCCACCGTGCGGGAGGAAAATGGACGCATGGTCTTGGCGAGGAGCATTTTCCGTGACATAACGGAAAGCCATGCCGCACAGGAAAAGCTGCACAAACACCTCGCCAAGGAAAAAGCCCTGTTCGAAAGCAGTGCGCACATGTTCTGGACCGTTGACCGAAGGATCGCGCTGACGAGCTTCAACCAAGGCTACCACGACATGATCATGCGGCTGCATGGCAAGCCGCCCCAGATCAATACCGACCCGCACAAACCGCGTGAGCTGTTTGCACCGGACGATTACCATGCGTTCTGGCGGGAAAAATACCAGGAGGCCTTCGAGGGAAAGGTGGTGCGCTTTGAAACGGACCTGACCGATGCCCAGGGCAACCGGGTTTGCAACGAGATCTACCTCAGCCCGGTGGTGGATATCAAAGGCCATGTGGAAGAAGTGTTCGGCATTGGGCACGAGATCACCTCCGAGCGCATGGCGGAGGCGCTTGCCCAAGAACAATCGGCCAAGCTCAATGCCATCCTCGACAACAGTGCGGATGTTATGCTGTGGAGCGTGGACAAAGACCTCAGGATCACTTCCTGCAACAAGTTCTTCAACCAAATATCCCACCGGTACGGCCTGGACCTGGGTGCAGGGGACAATATCCGGGAGGCTTTCGTGGACCTCATTTCACCGGAAGAGGACGGGGCATGGCTGCAGCTGTACCGGGATTGTTTCGCTGGCAAGCCGCAACGCCGTGAAGTACGCATCGTCGCCAAGCAGGGGCCTGCCATGTGGCTGGAGCTTTTCATGGGGCCGGTGCAGGCAAACGGCCGGATCAATGAGGTGACCTGCATGGCCCATGACATCACCGGGAAGAAGTTGAGCGAGCAGGAATTGGTGGAGAACCTCCGGGAGAAGGAAGTGTTGCTCAAGGAAGTGCATCACCGGGTGAAGAACAACCTGCAGATCATCAGCAGCATCTTCAGCCTGCAGCGGGGGCACGTGGCCAACGATCCCAAGGTGATGTCCTTGTTGCAGGAATCGCAGGACCGGATCCGCAGCATGGCCTTCATTCATGAGAGCCTGTACCAGAGCAAGAACTTTGCCCAGGTGGACCTGGCACAGTACATCAAGGGGCTATGCAGCAACTTGGTGATGAGCTACTCCCTGTACGGGAGGGTCCAGTTGAACACCGAATTGGAGCCATTGATGTTGGACCTGGACAAGGCCATCCCTTGCGGCCTTGTGTTGAACGAGTTGATCAGCAATGCCTTGAAACATGCTTTTCCGGGCGACCGTGAGGGCGTGGTGGGCATCACCTTGCGCGGTGACCGGAATACTGTGCGGATCACACTGGAAGACAATGGTGTTGGCTTCCCCGGTGGATACGAGGAAGCACGTGATCGCGGGCTCGGGATGGAGCTCGTGGAGCTGCTGCTGCAACAGTTGGACGGGAATGCCGTACGAACGTGCCGAACCGGCACCACGGGCACGAGCTATTTGATTACATTTGAACGTAGTTGAGAACAGACCATGGCGCAAACCAATGTTTTGGTGGTGGAGGACGAGAGCATCGTCAGCAAAGACATTCAGCAAAGCCTGAAGAAGCTGGGCTACCATGTGGTAGGGGCAGCTGCCACCGGCGAGAATGCCGTTGCCTTGGCCTTGGAGCACAAGCCGGACATCATCCTCATGGACATCATGCTCAAGGGGGAAATGAGCGGGATAGAAGCGGCCACCCGGATCCGGGCGGAAGCCAATATTCCGGTGATCTTCCTGACGGCCTATGCGGATGAAAGCACCTTGAACAAGGCCAAAGTGACGCAGCCTTACGGGTATATCATCAAGCCGTTCAAGGAGATCGACATTCACACCACGATCGAAATGGCCCTCTACAAGCACAAAAAGGAGGCCGAGGTGCTGAAAGAGCGCGACCTGTTGTTCAACTTGGTGGAAGGGCAGGGGGGCAACAAGGAGATCCTGTTCGTAAAGAGCAACAGCCGGATGGTGAAGCTGCGCACCGGCGACATTTATTACATTGAGGCATTGAAGGATTACGTGGTGATCAACACCCTCAACACGCGTTACACCATCCACAGCACCATGAAGGATATTGAGGCCAAGCTGCCGGAAAGCGACTTCATGCGCGTACACCGTTCCTTCATTGTCCGCATCGACAAGATCACGGCCATTGAACAAACCAACCTGATCTTGGAGAATGATAAAAAGATCATTCCCATCGGGGGCAGCTACAAGGACGACCTGGCCAAAAGGCTGAACCTGGTGTAGGGCCGGGCATGGGGTGAGGATGAGCCCGGGCCCGGCCTCAGGGGCTTTTCTGTTTGTTCTTTTTCCGTTGTTGTGCCCATGCCATGAGGAAGGGCACCAGCACACCGATAGCAACGGAGGCAAAGAGCGGCACCTTTACCCGGTGGTAAATGAATGCGGCCAATAGCTGGGAGATGGCCAAGGCCAACAGGAAGGCGAGGAGAAGGCGCTTGGATGGCATGGCAGCAAGGGCGAAACTACGCGTACGGCCCATAGGCGGGCTTACCGTATGGGCGTCAGTGAGGCTTATCAGTGCGGCTGGCCCATCCATTGGAAACCTTCCATTACCGCTTGGTGGAGGATGTTGGCATGATCCAGCCGGTGCAGGTTCTGGAAATGGGTTTCTGTTTGCTGGTTGCGGCGTACCAACCCATGCAGCCGTTTGGCATCGCGCACCATTATCCGGCCTTCTCGGCCTGCCGCAATAAATACCTGGCCAGGTGCGGCGCCGGGTACCGGTCGGCGGTTGGCGAACCGATCAAGCAGTGAACCATTGTCCCACCACAAGCTCGGGCTTACTATCAAATATTGCTGGAAGAGCGCAGGCTGTTCCAGCAATACTTCCGTTGCAAACAAGCCCCCCAGCGATTGGCCGATAAGCATCCGCTCGGGCCGGGTGCGGTATTGGGCATCCACGTAGGGCAGGAGCTCCTCTGCCAGGAAGCGGCGGAAATTGGAAGATCCCCCGGTGGTTGGAAACTCTTCCTTGTCTTTGGCCACGGTGGTGGGAAATGTAAGATCGCGCCGCCTGTCCACATTGGCGATGCCTACCAAGATGCTGGGCCGCTGCCAAGCCACCCATGGCATGGTAGCGAACTGCAAGGCCCCGGCTATGTGTACAAAATCCTCATCGGCGGAACCGTCCAACAGGAAGATGACCGGGTAGCGCGTGGTATCCTCGGTGGAGTAGCCGGCAGGCAGGGCAATGTTCAGCGTGCGGTCTTCCCCAAGGGCATGGGAGTGCAGTAGTTGAACTTCGCCTATGCAGAATGGGGATTGTTGTGCGGCTGCAGCGCAGGTGTACACGATGAGGAGTGCGCAGCACATATGGCGCATTGCCCGAAGAGCGGTCCCCATCCTTAGGGCATTTCCGGGCCGTTTTGCTGTGTCCACTACCATTTTTTCTTCTTGCCGCCTTTTTCCTTGCGGCTCTTTTTGGCGCCTGTACCCTTGGGGCTTCGGAAACCCTTGCGGTGGCCATGTGCATCCGTGGCAGGAGAGGGTCGCACTTCATCCCACATGCCTTTGTGAGACCTCGCGGGCCGGGAGCTGGGTGGCCCGTCTTCCGCCAATGCAAGATCCACGGTGCGTTTCTCCATGTCCACGCTGCGCACCATTACCTGCAGCTCGTCGCCCAGCCGGAAGCGGCGGCCGGTGCGTTGCCCTTTGATGATGTACAGCTCCTGGACAAAGGCATAGTGGTCACCGGGCAGGTCGCGCAGGGCGATCATGCCCTCGCACTTGTTGCCGGCCAGCTCCACGTACATGCCCCAAGCCGTGAGGCCGCTAATGATGCCCGTGAATGTCTGCCCCAAGCGCGCCAGCATGTATTCCGCCTGTTTGAACCGGATGCTGGCCCGTTCGGCATCGGCAGCACGCTTTTCCATCTGGGAACTGTGCACGCAGCTGAGCTCCAACTTTTGCTTGTCCAGGGCTTTTCCCTTGGCCAGATAGTGTGCCATGGCGCGGTGCACCATCAGGTCCGGATAGCGGCGGATGGGGCTGGTGAAGTGCGTATAGTCGCGGAAGGCCAGGCCGTAGTGGCCGATGTTGTCGGTGCTGTAGATGGCCTTGCTCATGGCGCGGATGGTGAGCTGCTTGAGGATGTTCTCCTCCTCGCTGCCCTTGATCTTGTGCATGAGGGCGTTGATGGCCTTGGGCAGGTCTTCCGGTCGCCCGTCGGTCTTCAGCTCGTGGCCAAAGCTCTTGGCCAGCATGCGCAGCTGCTGCACTTTTTCCGGGTCGGGCAGGTCGTGGATGCGGTATACGAAAGGCGGTGCGCCCGCTTTGCGCCGACTGATGGCGGCGGCCACCTGTTTGTTGGCCAACAGCATAAATTCCTCGATGAGCCAGTTGGCCGGCCCCATGACCTTTTCGTACACCTCCACCGGGCGGCCTTTGTCGTCCAGCCGGAATTTCACTTCATTGCCGCCCACCTCCAACGCGCCATTGGCCATGCGGTCTTTGCGCAACACCTTGGACAGTTCGTACAGGGCGAGCACCTCCTGTTTGAATTCACCGGCCCCGCCATCAATAAGGGCTTGGGCTTCGTGGTAGGCGAAGCGCCGGTCGCTCCGCATGACCGTTCGGCCGAACCACTCGGCGTGGATGCGGGCCTGGTCGTCGAGCTCGAAGATGGCGCTGAAACTGAGCTTATCCTCGTGGGGATTGAGCGAACAGAGGTTGTTGCTGAGCCGTTCGGGCAGCATGGGCACCACGCGGTCCACCAAGTACACGCTGGTGGCGCGGGCGGCGGCTTCCTGGTCTACCGGGGTGCCCGGGAGCACATAGTGGCTTACATCGGCGATGTGGATACCCACTTCCCACCGGCCATTGGGCAGTTTACGCATGCTCAGGGCATCGTCCAGGTCCTTGGCATCCTCCGGGTCGATCGTCAGGGTGGTGATCCCGCGCATGTCGCGCCGCCGGGCGACCTCCGTTTGGGTGATCCCGGCGGGAATGGCCTCCGCCGCCTCTTCCACGGCTTTCGGGAATGCTGCGGGCAGGTCGAACTCGGCCAGGATGGCGTGGATCTCCACTTCATGTTCACCTGCTTTGCCCAGCACTTTTTCCACGCGGCATCGCGGATGTTCGGCGGGATTGTTCCAAGGGGCCATTTCCACCACCACTTTTTCGCCGGGTTGCGCCCCTTCAAGGTCTTCGGCGGCGATCAGCAGGGGGTGGTTCATTTTCGGGTCATCCGCATTGAGCATGAACTGGTTGTCCCGTTTTTCGACCTTGCCCACAAAACGGGTTCGCCGCCGCTCAAGAACTTGGACCACCTTGCCTTCGGGGCGCCCGCGCCCGGTAGTGATTCGGATGAGCACACGGTCGCCGTGCAACGCGGTGCCCAACGCATGGCCGGGTATGTATGCATCGTCACCGCCATCGGCGAGGCGGGCAAAGCCGGCACCGCTGGCAATGATGTCAACTATTGCTTCCTGGCCGACCGCCTTTTTCCCAGTGCCCTTTGCGGGTAGTTCCGTGGCGGAATAGCGTCCGCGTGGCCCGCCATGGACCTTTCCCTTGGTCATCAGGCCCGCCAGGGTGGTTTGCAGGGCGCCGCGCTCACGTTTGTCCAAGCCGAGCTTCAACATGAGCTGCTGGGCCGTGATCCCGGCAGGGCCAGCCTCATGCAGCATGCTCAGTACAGCCTGCTGTGAAGGTTCTTCGGTATGGCGAAGGCGCTTTTTCTTGTTCATGGGTGGCGAAGGTGGAAAGAATTACGGGGTTGGTTCATTAAATTCGGGCTGGTTCCCAAGATCCCATCAACGATCGTTGATAACCGGCGGTTTTCATTACATTTGCAGCCCTTTTGGGGTATCACCTTCCTGAAGATGGACCAAGGCCACTACGACAGCGCCAAGATCTTCGGCGGCACCGCCACCCTGCAACTGGCTGAGCATATAGCGGTTGTGGGCGGGCAGAAGCTGGGGGAGGTGACCGTAAGCCGGTTCAGCGACGGCGAGTTCCAGCCCAGCTTTGAGGAAACCGTTCGGGGCAATGTGGTCTTCATTGTGCAAAGCACCATGCCGCCAACGGAAAACCTGTTTGAGCTGCTGTTGCTGGTGGATGCCGCCAAAAGGGCCAGCGCCAAGCGGATCGTGGCCGTGATCCCTTATTTCGGATTTGCGCGGCAGGACCGCAAGGACAAACCCCGGGTTAGCATCGGCGCCAAGCTGGTGGCCAATATGCTCACGGCGGCAGGCGTGGACCGCATCATGACCATGGACTTGCACGCCGATCAGATCCAAGGTTTCTTCGAAGTTCCCGTGGATCATCTTTTTGCCAGCAGCATCTTCCTGCCCCACATCCAAGGCATGGGCCTGCCGGACCTGGTGATGGCCGCACCGGATACCGGAGGCACCAAGCGGGCCAACGCCTATGCCAAGCATTTGGGCGTTGATATGGCCATTTGCTACAAACAGCGCAAGGTGGCCAACAAGGTGGAGAGCATGACCGTGATCGGCGATGTGGCGGGCAAGAACGTCATCCTGGTGGATGATATGGTGGACACCGCAGGGACTTTGACCAAGGCCGCCGCCATGATGATCGAACAGGGCGCCGCCAGCGTGCGCGCCATGTGCACCCATGCCGTGCTCAGCGGCGAAGCATGCCAGCGCATCCAGGACAGCAAGCTGCTGGAGCTCGTGGTTACCGATACCATTCCTGTGCCGGCAGCCAAGCTGCAGGCAGCACCCAAGATCAAACAGCTGTCCGTGGCGCAGCTGTTCGCCGACGTGATCCAACGCGTGCGGCACCACGAAAGCATCAGCAGCCACTTCATCATTGCATAATACCTCGAGGTCAAATGAAGAACGTCGAACTTATCGGCACCAAGCGCGGGTTGAAGGGAACCTCCGGCGCCCAACAGCTGCGCCGCAGCAAACTTGTTCCCTGCGTCTTGTACGGCGGCAAGGAGGTGGTCCACTTCAGCGTGGAAGAGCGCGCACTGGGCAAGATCGTGCACTCGCCATTGGCACATCACGTGGAACTGAACATCGACGGGGTGAAGCACCCTGCCGTGCTCAAGGACAAGCAGTTCCAGCCTGTTACCGACGCCTTGATCCACGCGGATTTCATGGCTGCGGAACCCGACGAGCAGTTGCGCATGAGCCTGATCGTGCGCGCCACGGGGCAGAGTGCAGGCGTGCGCAAGGGCGGCAAGCTTAACCAAGCCATGCGCAAGGTGCTTGTGAAGGGTAAACCCGGCGCACTGCCCGAAGTGGTGGAGCTGGACGTGACCGGCCTGGACATGGGTGACAGCATCCGTGTGCAGGACATCACATTGCCCGGTGTTACCCTGTTGGACAAGCCCAACGATGTGGTATTGGCGGTGAAGGCAGTCAAGAAGGCCGCTGAAACCGCTGCTGCTGCTGCAGCACCGGCCGCGGCTGCTGCACCGGCTGCGGAGAAGAAGGCCGAGCCCGCCAAGAAATAATCACTGGCCATCGGGGCAGGCGTGTTCCTCCCCGCTGTGCGGCCATCGACGCGTACAGGCCCTGCCCGGCGGCGGGGCTTGTACTTTTACCGCCTCCTTCAGCTGGCGCCACGGGCCGGCCACGACCTCTTTAAAGGCATGAAGATACTCATTGCCGGTTTGGGCAATCCCGGTCCGGACTACATTCATACCAGGCACAACATCGGATTCACGGCTGTTGAAGCCTTGGCCGACACATTCGAGTGTGGCTTCTCGCCTGCGCGTTATGCCGAAACTGCACGCTTCAAGCACAAGGGCCGCACCTTTGTGCTCATCAAGCCGCAAACCTTCATGAACCTCAGCGGCAAGGCGGTCCGCTATTGGTTGGAACAAGAGGACTTGGACCCCGAGCGGTTGCTGGTGATCACGGATGACCTGGCCCTGCCGTTCGGAAAAGTGCGATTGAGGGCATCGGGCGGGGCCGGCGGCCACAATGGGCTGGCCAGCATCATTGAGCACTTGGGCACGGATGCATTCCCCCGCCTCCGGTTCGGTATCGGGAGCGATTTTGCACGGGGACGGCAGAGTGAATACGTGCTTGGCGAATGGACGGGAGAGGAGCGGGCGCAACTGGAAGAGGCCATCGGCACCGTGGGCAAAGCGGCCCTGCAATTCGGACTGTTGGGAATGGCGCAAGCCATGAACAACTTCAACAAACGCTAAAAGGCGAAGGTGCAGAACCGAAAACCCGTCCGCGTGTTTTACCTTCACGCCAGCACACCAATTCTACGCACCATGGTATCGAAGAAAGTGGAGAACGCCCTGAACTCCCAAGTGGCGAAGGAGGCAATGAGCAGCCAAGTATACTTGGCCATGGCCTCTTGGGCCGAAGTACAGGGCTTGGAAGGGGTGGCCCAATTCCTGTACCGCCACAGCGATGAGGAACGCATGCACACGTTGAAGCTCATGCATTACATCAATGAACGGGGAGGCCATGCCGAGGTTCCCGCCCTTGCGGCGCCACCGCGAAAGATGAAGCATGTGATGGACGTTTTCAAGAGCATCCTGCAGCAGGAGGTGGAAGTGAGCCAGGACATCAATGCGATCGTGGACCTTTGTCTGAAGGAGAAAGACTACACCACGCATAATTTCATGCAATGGTATGTGGCCGAGCAGATCGAGGAGGAGCGGCTGGCCCGCACCATGCTGGACAAGCTGAACATGATCGGCGAAGACAAGGGGGGGCTATACCTTTTCGACCGCGACCTGAAGGCGTTCGGCAGCGCGGAATAGGCGCGCGGCCACCGTTGAAGCAAGTGGCGGGATCGCCCTGGTCGTCCAAGGCAAACAGGGTGCCTCAAAGGGATTTGCAACGGTCGTGCACGGAGCCAGCCCCATTGGGGCATGGCCGGTGTTGGGCACAGCCCATGCACAACGCGGTGTGCAAAGCCCGCTACGTGATTTGCCGTAGGCCACGACCGAACACCCTACCTTGGCCGGGCCCAAGACCTCCATGCCCGCTCCCTCCGGCCTCCTCCTTTTTCCCGGTGTTCCCAAGGGCTGGAAGGTTGCAGGCTGCATTGTGGTAACGCTGGCCTTGGTTGCTTCAGCACTTTTGTTCGGAAGTTGGGTGCAGCGCGAACCGGAAAAGGATACCACGGCCATTATTGAGGCCAGTTACATTTATAACATCGCCAAACTGGTGCAATGGCGTGATCCGGCCATGCGCAAGGGGGCCTTCATCATCGGGGTGATGGGCAGCAACAACCTCTACCAGGAACTGGTGAGGAAGTACGCCACGCGTTCCATAGGGCAGCAGCCCATTGAAGTGAGGAAGCTCCCGGAGATGGCGGAGGTGGACCGTTGCCATATCTTGTTCGTGCCGGCCGCAAACAGTCCTCTGCTTCCCGCCATACTTAAGCAACAAAGTGCACGTTCTACACTGATCGTCACTGATTTTCGCGGGGGCTTGTCCCATGGTTCGGTAGTAAATTTCGTTGCCGTGCAGAACACGCTGAAGTATGAGATCAGTTTGACGAATGCCCGAAAGCAACAGATCGAGATCGGCCTTACCCTAAGGCAACTTGCCGACAAAGTGGTGGAATGACCATGAACAAGCTCCTTTCCATCGCCGCATTGGCGCTGTTGCCTGCGATCCATGGCCGTGCCCAGGGCAATGTATTGGCACAGGTAAATGAACGTTACCGTGCCGGTGACCTCCAAGGCGCCCATGCGTTGGTGGATGATGCCGTGAAAGACCGGTCCTTGGCCAACTCGGCCGAACTGTGGGTGCTCAGGGGCTTCATATACAAGGACCTGTACAAGGAGGCTTCCGGCCAACAAGCGGACATCCTTCGCGACGAGGCGTTGGCCAGCTTATACATGGCCAGCACCAAGGACCAGGCACGGCAATACACCGCAAGCAGCGTGGCGGCCTATCATTTCCTGGTCAAGACCATCTACAATGATGCGGCCCAAGCGTTGAACAACCTGCAGCCGGAGCGTGCCATTGCATACTACGCCAAATACGGGGAATCGCTTCGGCGGATGGTGCCGGACACGGTAAATACCCGCAGGGATGTGGATTTCAAGAACGCCTTGGGAACGGTGTACGTAAAACTGTTCAACGAGAACCGGGAGCAGTTGGACTGGTATGACAAGGCGGTGGACACCTACAAACAGGTACTGGTGATGGACAGCTCCAATTACGGCGCCAACTACAACTTGGCCACGCTGTACTACAACAGGGGGGTGTACAACATCCAGCGCATTACTGCGGACAACGACATTCCGGGCCTCCAGCAGATCCAGGAGGTGAGCCGTGAATTTTTCACCGCTGCGTTGCCCTACATGCTAAAAGCGCACCAGATGCGGCCGAACAGGCCGGAGACCATTCTGGGCCTGGAGGGCATCCATTACAGCCTGCAGGACGAGGAACAAAGCAGACACTACCGTTACCTCTTCGAAGAGCTGCAGCACGACGAGCAACGCGAAAAGGGCCAGTGACCAAGCGCCATGCGGGTACGTATGACCATCGGGCGCAGGATCGGGCTGGGCTTCGGGTTGTTCATCTTCTTCGCCTTGGTAGTGGTGGTGCTTACCAACGGCACGATCGAGCGAAGCCGCACGATCAACCAGCAGATCAACAATGTGTACGGGCCATCGGTGGATGCGCTGGTGCGCGTGCGCAACTTGGTGGTGACCGCCAGAACGCTGGCCAAGCACTGGGCATTGGTGGAGAGCATTCCCGATGCACCCGAAAAAGCAGCCTTGATCAAGCTTACCGACCAGGACCTGCCCCTGTTGATCGACCGGATCGATACGCTGCAAGGCTGGTGGGACAAGGATGAGGTGGCGGCCATGGGCCGAACATTCCAGGACATGAGCGTGCTGTTCGCCATGCAGGACAGCGTGAAGCGCATGTTGCCCAGTTTCGACAGCTACAAGGACCCGGTGGCGTATTTCAATGCACGGGACCTGGCCGAGGAGGGCGGAGCCCTGGATCGGCAGACGGACCGGGTGCTGGCGGACCTGGACGGCCTGATCGCGCATCAAAGCCGGAAGCGCGAAGCCTTGCGGGAAGGCATGATCCAAAGCTTGGACTCACTGCGCTTCTTTGTGCTTTACCTCGGCGGGGCGCTGGTGGTCATCGGAGCCGTTCTCGCGTTCCTCTTGGTGCGCGGCATTGTCAAGCCCGTGCGCCAGCTGCGCGCCATTCTGCTGCAGCTGGGCAAAGGGGTGTTTCCGCGCACCCGCATTGCCACCACCAATGATGAGATCGGTGACATGTCCATCGCATTGGCCGGGTTGGTGGACGGGCTGAAGCGCACCACGGATTTTTCCCATGCCGTGGCCGCCGGAAACTTCAAGGCGGAATATCAACCGCTGAGCAACGATGATGTGTTGGGCCACGCCCTGCTGATGATGCGCAAGGAGCTCGGGGAACGGGAACGGATCCTGGAGGAGAAAGTGCGCGAGCGCACCGAGGAAATGGTGCGCCAAAAGGATGAAGTGGAACGCCAGAGCAAACGGGTGGTGGAGCTCTACAAGAACGTCACGGACAGCATCCGCTATGCCAAGCGGCTGCAAGAATCGATCCTGCCGCCCGAGCAACGGATCCGCGAGCTGCTGCCCGGAAGCTTCGTGCTGTACCGGCCAAAGGATATTGTAAGCGGCGACTTTTATTGGGTTGAGGCCGTAGGGGAGCAGGTGGTTTTTGCGGCGGTGGATTGCACCGGGCACGGGGTGCCCGGCGCCTTCATGAGCCTGGTGGGCCACAACGGGCTGAACCAAGTGATCAAAGCGCAGCGGATCACCCGGCCCGCAGCGGCGCTGGATGAATTGAACCGGATCGCGTACGAGACCCTGCACAAGGACCGCGACCAGTATGTGCGGGATGGAATGGACATGGCCTTGTGCACCTTCGACCGGCGCAGCCTGCAACTGGCGTATGCCGGCGCCAATTGCCCCTTGTATCTGGTACGGGGCACTGAACTGGTGCAATACGCCCCGAATAAAATGCCCATCGGTGGATTTGCCCAGCAGAGCGGCGTTTTCCAAGATCACCTCGTGCAATTGCGGCCGGGAGATACCGTCTACATCTTCTCCGATGGTTTTGCCGACCAGTTCGGCGGGCCCAGAGGCAAGAAATTCCTTTACCGCCAATTCCGTGAAGTATTGGTGCGAATTGCACCGGAGCCACCTGAGCGCAAGAAGTCCCTGCTTAACGAAGCATTCAACGAGTGGAAGGGGATGAGGGAGCAAGTGGATGATATCCTGGTCATGGGCATTCAAGTTTGATCGCCGCCATCAAACCCGCCACGCGGCCAGCTATCCCGGCAAGGGCGGTGCTGCCTTGTTTCAGTTGCTTCCCCGCGTAAATGCAGTCAGCTTCCCGCCGGTGGAGCGCACCGGGCACGCACCTGCCGATCTGTACCAACGGAACCAAGCGGGGCCGCAGTGATCGGACCGGGCTTGCCGGAATGTTTTATTGGAAGCTCCACCCGCCCCCTCCTTGCGCTTCGCGCGGGTTCAGGAGCATTACCGGGATCATGGCCTCATTGGTAATGATCTCCTGCTCATAGGGCACCCCGAGCACACCGAAGATGTTGCCCCGAGCCAAGTTCATGATCGTGATCAGGTCCGCGTCCACCTGCATGGCATAACGGACCACGGCATCCACGAAGTTCCCGCTGTCAACCCCGGCAATGGTGGCCTCTATCTCCACATTGCGCTCCCCGAAGTATTGCTCCGCGAACCGGATATTGTTCTCCAGTTGGCGGTGCAGGAACTCATCCCCCTCACGTGGTGTGATCACGTGCACCTTGCTGTCGAAGTATTGGGCGATCTCCGCCACCAGGGCCACTTTCTGGCGGGTTTCCCGCTGCAGGTCCATGGGCACTACAATGTTGCGGTAGCCCTTTTCGCGGATGTTCCGCTCTTGTACCACGATGAACGGCACCTGCCCATTGGTGATCACGCGCAAGGCCCGGCTGCCGGTAATGAACTGCATGCCCCGCATGCCGTGGGTGCCCATGATGATCAGCTCCGCCCCGATCTCCGATGCGGTGTTGCCGATCTCTTCGTAGACCGACCCCACCCTTACCTGGGGCTTGACCACCACGCGGTCGCTCCACCGCCGTGCACGCTCCACTTCCAGCTTCACTTTCAATCGGGCCTCTTCCAGCTCTGCCGGGCGGGATACGATGTGCAGGATGTTCACTTCCGCGCCCATTCGCATTGCCATCAGGGCTGCGTGGTTCATGGCACAGTCCGCCACTTTGGTAAAATCAGTAGGTACCAGTATCTTCTTCTCGCTCATGGGGTCGCTGGCTGAAGTGTGGCTGCTAAGATAGGCAGGCCGCTGCCCGCAAGCGGCCTGCCGCGTGTACCGGTGTCTTCCGGTTGGCAAACGGTTGCCAACGCTTATGAACGCCTATAAACGCCTACTGGCCGAATAGGGATTGACAGGAGTTGAATGTTTGCAGCGGCCCGAACAAACACGGGCCCCGATGAACCCCCTAAAACCAACAGACGATGGAAACCAATGAAAAACTGATCCGGAACCGCGTACAACTGATGGGCAACCTGGGCAAGGACCCCGAACTGCGTGCCTTTGACGGGGGCAAGCGGATGGCGCGCTTCAGTGTGGCCACCAATGAACGTTTCGCTTATGGCGAAGGGCAGTTCAAGGAGGATACCCAATGGCACGGCATTGTGGCCTGGGGCCGCCTGGCAGAGCAGGTTGCGGAGCAATTGCACAAAGGCAGTCGAATTTCCCTGGAAGGCCGGTTGGTGCACCGCAGCTATGAGGGCAAGGACGGGCAAAAGCGCTATTCCACGGAAGTGGTGATGAACGCATTCAAGGTGGTGGAAGGAGCTGCGGTTGTTGAAGCGGCCTGACCCCCCTCCGGAACCGGCCATTGCGGGCCCCGGCAACAGCTGGGGCCCGCTTTGCATACGGGCCCTGCCCGTTATAGCGCTTTGATCAGCAAGCCTGCCAGTCCGGCCGCAAGGATGATCACCGGCTCGGGAAGCTTCTTGAATTTCAGCAGGGCGCCCACGGTGAGCAGGGCAAACAGCACGGAGATCCAATCGGTGAACTGCCGTTGTGCCAATACGCAAACCGCTCCGGCAATGGCCCCGACCGCCGCTGCGGTCACGCCGTCCACAAATGCCTTGATGGCCGGGTGTTTGCCGTATTTCTTGAAGTAGGGCGCGGGAATGACGGTGAACAAATAGCAAGGAAGGAAGGTGGCGGCCGCAGCCACACAAGCCCCTGGCAATCCGGCCACCAAATAGCCGATGAAGCCGACGGTGATGACCACTGGCCCCGGTGTGATCATGGCCACGGCCACGGCATCCAGGAACTGCTGCTCGGTGAGCCACTGGTGTTCCTTCACTACGCCTCCGTACAGAAAGGGCACAATGGCCAGACCGCTGCCGAATACAAAGGCGCCGGCCTTGGAAAAGAACCAAGCGATCTGCCCCAATTTGCCGGAAGTGGTAGCAGCGCCCATTGCCAGTACGGACAGTGGCAAGGGTGCCCACGCCCCTGCAGATCGGACAAAGCGCGGCGGCGACCGCATCATCCACACCACCACACCGGAAAGGAGGATCAGCCCAATGATCTCCTTCTCGGTTATGAAGGTTGTGGCGGCCAGCAGCAGGAATATGGACCCCATGAGGCGGTCCTTGCCGACGGTTTTCTTGGTCAGCTTGTAGCTGCTGATGGCGATGATGCCGATGACCGCAGCGCCTACGCCATAGATCACGGCTTGCATCCACGGGAGCCCGCCGAAGTGCACATAGGCCGCACCAATGGCCAGCACCATGAGGAACGATGGCAGCACAAAGGCCAGACCGGCCACGGTTGCCCCGAGGATGCGGTAGTGCACGAACCCTAAGTAGATGGACAGTTGCGCTGCCAGCGGGCCGGGTGCGAGCTGCGATAGCGCCAAGCCCTCCCGGTAATCATCCTCGGTGATCCATCTGCGGGTTTCCACCAAATCCCGGTGCATGTAGCCGACCAATGCAACCGGACCGCCGAACCCGATGGTGCCCAAGCGCAGGAAATAGCGGGCCAGGGCGGCGAGGGTGTAGGCCGGTCGTGTTGTCATTTGGAAGTTGGTGCCGCGGAGTGGCGGCAAGGCGGCCTGCACGTCGGAAAATTAACGGACAGGAAGTGCCGGATGCATGATCCGGAAGAAAATAGTAGATGCGATGATATGTGTACGGGTGCCTATTTCACAAGGCTCAGCATGCGTTCGATCTGTAGGAAATGGCGTTCCTGGTGGGCCACGGGGAAACGCAGGGCATCACCGGCCTTGAAACGGATGATGGGCCCCAAGCTGCTGGCCACGCGCATTTTGTTGAGGTCGGTATGGTGTGCTTGTTCCAGCAGGGCCAAGAGCCGGTTGCAGAGTTCGATGAATTTGCCGATGCTTTCAAGGGAAGCACCATGCTGACGAGCGGGATCGAAGTGCTTGAGGGTGCGCATCTTCCACCGGATCCCCCCATCAGCGCCGGGCTGCAACCCCTGGGTGAACCAATTGCCCAGGTATCCGGGCTTGAACGCGGTGTTAGGCCGGTACTTTGCGGCATCACGCCTGAACACGGCCTCGAGCCCGCGCACATACATGCTGCTGCTGAGGTTGATGTGCTCCATGACCTCCAAGGTGTTCCATGCTCCGGGAGCAGGCCGGTGCAGCAACTGTTCGGCCGGCAGGTTGGCGATCTCCATGGCGCGCGCGCGTTGCCTGTGCACCTTGTCGGCAAGTGCGTCAAGCATGAGTGCAGTGTTCATGCCGCAAAGAAACCGGCCTTGCGGTGGCGGGAACTTGATGGAGATCAAGAACAGCTACCACCGCTTGCGCCGCAATCGGCTGAACGTTTCCGGGGTCATGCGCAGGTAACTGGCAATGTCCTTTTGGGGCACCAATTGCAACAGCTGCGGACTGCGCTTCAACAGGCGCTCATAACGTTCTTCGGCACTCAGGCTGAGCTGCTCCACCTCTCGGGCGGCCCGCCCGGCCAATAGTTCCTCCAGGATCAGGCGCCCGAAACGTTCCATGATCCCGAGCTCGCTGTACAGTTGCTGGAGGTCGCTGTAACCGATGCCCAACAGCTCGCTGTCCGTAACGGCGGCCACCTCAAACCGTGCCGGGGTGCGGGTCACGAACGAGGCATATTCGCCAGACCAGCTGCCATTGTAGGCGAAGCCCACGCAGATGTCCTTGCCGTCGAATGGGAAGGAGAGCCGTTGGACGCCGCTCTTCACAATGTAGAAATTCTGTTCGATCCGCCCCACGGCGGAAACGACAGCGCCCCGGCTGAAGACAAACTCACGCCAGCAGGGCAATATCCGCGCCCACTCGGCTTCGGTGGGCTGCACATAGCGGCCAATGGTGTGGCGCACCAGTTCCATGGGATGGGAGATGGGCCTTGTGCCGCGGTGGCACTGCGGCCTCCCTCAGTGCTCCTTCACCAGTTCGTAAAGCTGCTTGAGGTCCGGGGCGAGGATGACCTCAATGCGCCTGTTCTTCGCCTTGTCAGTGGGGTCTGCGGGCTGGTATTCGCCCTTGCCCGCGGCAGTAATGCGCAGGGGGGTGATCTTGGCGCTCTCCAGCAGGATCCGCACCACGCTGGTGGCCCGCAACACGCTCAGGTCCCAATTGTCCTTGTAGGCCCCGCCACCCAGCACTTTGTCGGTATCCGTATGGCCTTCCACCATGATGTTGATGTCCTTCTCGTTTTCCACCGCCTTGGCCAGGTTGGAGAGGGCTTCACGGCCCTTCTTGTCCACCACGGTACTGCCGCTGGGGAAGAGCAGTTGGTTTTCCAGGCTCACGTAGATCTGCCCGTTGCGCTGCGTAACGGTGAGGCCCTTGCCCTCGAAACCGGTGAGGGCCTGGCTTACACGATCCTTGAGGGCCTGCATGGCCTGGTCTTTTTTCTCGAGTTCGGCTTGCAGGCCGGCCAATTTGGCTTCGCGGTCGCGCAGTGATCCGGCAAGCACGGACAGGGAGTCTTCCTTGTTCTGCAGCTTCAGGCGATTTGCCTCCAGGTCGGTGAGCAGCTTCCTGTTTTCGGCATTGCCGCCGGAAACGAGCGCATTGTATTTGCTCAACAGCTCATTGTTAAGCTGGTTGATCTTGTCGTACTGCATGGTCATGCTGCGCAGACTGGTTCCCAAGGTGAGGGTATCGCGCTCCAGCATTTCCTTGCGGCGGCGTAGGTCTTCCAAGGTGACCTGTTGGTCCTTGAGGCTGGCATCGGCTTGCTGGGCCTTGGCCAGCGCCGCGCTTTCACTGGCCTGCATGGCCTTGTAGCGCTCATTGAGCTCTTCGTACTTGCGCGCCGGTACACAAGCGGCCAGTGCGGCCACGGTGAGCAATGGAAGAACGATGGTACGGTTGCGCGTCATGGTATAACTTTACGGATGGTCGCATCAAAATTGGCCCTTCGCTGCCTATAGGCAGGCGGCGGTGCAACCTTTTTATGAACAGCACGTTTGCCTGTTTGCCATGGAGCCGCTAAGCTGGACCGGGCCCGACACGGACCGGATCGTTACCGCCACCCTGGACGGCGAACTGGAGGACTATCGCTTGTTGGCCTACCTGCAGCGGGTGGATGCCAACTATCGGGAGAGCAAACTTTTCCCCTGGTTGGACGAGTTGGACAAACGCATTGGCCAATTGCGCACCTTGGCCGAGCGTGCGGATGCCATGACCGAGCGGATGCCTTCGGAGGTGGTGGGCTTGGACCTTGCTCACCGGGCCTTGCTACGCAGGCCACGGCCGGTACCGGCATACTGGGAGCAGGTGCAACGCGCCCTGGAAAGGGCCTTGGCCCCGTTGGTGCTTACCCGCGACCGGGGGCAGGAACTGCGCAACGAGTTCAAGGGCCATATCCGTGTTGAACCCGTGGGCGTGCTTCCGTTGGATGTGCGGGAAGGCTGGCTGCTGCTGCGCCAGCGGAATGATGCGCTGATCTACGCCTATTCGCTGCCTTTGGTGCAAGAGGCCCAGGGAGCCGACCCGCATCGCCACGTGCGAACCCGGTATTTCGATACATGGACCCTCAGCCTGACCAGGACTTATGGGCACATCAAGGCGGAGCTGGCCCGTTGCGGACCCCTGCCCAACCCGGCCTTGTTCGCATTTGAAGCCGACATCACGCTGCCCCGCATCGAAACATTCCTGCCCCTGGCCAAACGGATCACCTATGAAATGGTGTCGGCCGCGCTGGATTGAGCCGTGGTTGGACTGAAGTGCACCAGGCGGAGGTCCAACAGTTCCATGGCATTGATGTGCAAGCCGATCACACGGGGATCCACGAGCATGACGTAACGTTCATGGTAGAGCGGCATCACGGGAACATCGTGCATGGCGATCTGATCGGCCCGGGCCAGGTATGACAGGCGCTGGGCGCCATCGTCCGTGGAACGTGCCTTGGTAAAATGCTCATCGAAGCCGGGACTGGCGTACCGGGTGGTGTTGAATACGGAAACTTCCGAGGTGTCGGCAACGGCATTTTTTCCGTAGAGCAGGGCGAGGAAGTTTTCTGCATCGGGCAGGTCCGCCACCCAGCCTTCACGCCAAAAGACGGCCTCACCGTGTTCAATGCGCTCGTAGTACACCTTGCTCGGTACGGTGCTCACCGTTACGGCCACACCGAGTTCCCGGCCCAGCATTTCCTGGGCCATGCTGGCCACGCGGCGATAACCGAACCCGCTGTTGTCCACCTGCAGCTGGACCCGCGGGAATCCTTGGCCCCCGGGATAGCCGGCCTCGGCCAACAATCGCCGCGCGCCCTCAGGGTCGTAGGGTGTTCCTGCCACCATATCATAGGGGTAATCGGCCAAACCCGGTGCGACCATGCCGTGTGCCGCCGGCACGGCAAGGCCGTACATCACGCTGTCCACAAGCATTTGGCGGTTCAAGGCCATGGCGAAGGCGCGGCGCACGCGGGCATCGCTGAAGGGTGGTTTGGCCAGGTTGAAACAATAGTACTGTGTGGCCAAGGCCGGGGTGGCTTGGAGATTGAAGCGCCGTCGGCCCGTGGCCGTGTCGATGGAATCGGCCAGCAAGTGCGCGGTTTCGGGCGATAGCTCATTGACCATGCTCAGCCGACCGGCAAGGAAGGCGGCCACCTCCTTTTCCTTGTCCGGGTCCAAGGTGATGCGCACGGCATCCAAATAGGGCAGCTGCCGGCCTTCTTCGTCGCGCCCCCAGTAGTTGGGGTTGCGCTCCAGCACGATGGCCTCCCCCGGGCGGGCCGCTACCATGCGAAAGGGGCCGGTGCCAATGGCATGGGTGAGCAGGTCGCTGCCATAGGTCTCGGGCAGTTCACGCGGCCATATCGCACAACCGGCCACGGCCAAGCTCTGCAGGAAGTTCGGGAATGGGCGCACCAAGGTGATCCGCACCGTACGGTCGTCCAGCGCTTGGATGCCGCTGATCTGGCCGTTGGTTGCACCCGACTGATGGTAGGCATCCGCGCCTTCCACCTTTTCCTGCAACACCCAGAACATGCCATCGCCCACGCCCTTCTCGCAGAGCTTGGTGAGGCAGTGCACTACATCAGAGGCGGTCAGCTCGCGACCCACGCCGTCCGGAAAGACCGGGTCGTCATGGAAGCGCACGCCTTCCCGAAGGTGGAAGGTGTATTTGGTATGGGCCGGGTCCACCTCCCAAGATCCGGCCAAGCCGGGCTCCACCTTGAGGTCCTTGGAATTGAAGCGCACCAGCCCTTCGTACACCAGCAGGGCGATGTGCTGTTCGGAAGCGAAGGTGATGGACAGCGGGAAGAGGCTGCGCACCAACTGGGTCTGGTTGAAGTTGAACACCCCACCATACACGCTGCCCGGGCCATGCATGGGCTCCGCGGAGGAACCACAACCCGTCGTCAACATGGCGGCGCAAGCCGCAATAAGGAGCAGATGGCGCATGACGTTGGCCAAATCTACCCGGACGGGTTCCACTGGTCCGGGGAGGGATCGGCAGGTTTCCAACAGGCCACCGCTCATACCGCTGCCGTTGCCCCCGGAGGCCATGGGCAGCGACATGCGCATCACAACCGCGCCCAAGCAATAATTTTCAACCCTATTGGTGCGTACTATTTCCCTTGGTGATTGTGTGGTCCCCGGTCCTCTCCTTGCCCGCCTCCCGCCGGTGGTGGGCCGTGCTGCTCGCATTGGCGGGCAGCGTGCTGCAGTTGTGTGCCCAGGACACCCGTACCGTGCGCCGGGTGGTGCTAGACCGTGATACGCTGGTGCTGGATACCTTGAGCATCGCCCCGGGATCGTTCAGCCTGTGGTCGGACAGTGGGGAGGTCTCCCCCGGACAATACCGTTTAGACCCGTTCCGGGGGTTGCTGATGCGCACAGCGGACACCCCTTCGGATACGTTGACGGCACGCTACCGCCGCTTGCCTTTGTTGCTGGGCGGGGTTTACCGGCACAAGGACCCGGAGCTGCTGCTAAGGCCTTCCGGTGATCGGACGGACCCGTTCAAGTATGTGCCGCCCAAGGAACCGGGCGAACTTTTCGGCATGGGCGGGTTGGACAAGCGCGGCAGCATATCACGCGGTATCCTCTTCGGCAACAACCAGGACCTGTCGGTGAACAGCACCATGAACCTGGAGCTGAACGGCCATTTGACCGATAAGATCCAAGTGCAAGCCTCCATTACGGACAACAACATCCCTATCCAGGCCGGCGGCAACACCTTGGAACTGCAGGACTTCGACCGGGTGTTCATCCGGCTGTTCGATGAGCGGCAGGAACTGGTGGCCGGGGACTTGGTGCTACATCGCCCCAAGAGCCATTTCCTGAATTACTACAAGAAGACCAAGGGGATCAGCTACGGCACCAAACTGGGCAGCACGGACGGAGTGCATGGCCAGCTGGGCCTGAGCGCCGCCATCAGCAAGGGGAGCTTTGCGCGCAACCAATTGCAAGGCTTGGAAGGCATACAGGGACCTTATCGGCTTTCCGCCCCGGGCGGGGGTACGTTCATCATCGTGCTTTCCGGCACGGAGCAAGTGTATGTGGACGGGGTTCAACTGGTCCGAGGCATGGACCACGACTATGTGATCGACTACAATGCCGGCACGATCACCTTCACGGCCAAGCGGCCCATCACCAAGGACAGCCGGATCACGGTGGAGTTCCAGTACTCGGACAAGAACTATGCGCGATCGCTGGTGCAAGCGGGGCAAGAGCTGGCCTGGGGAGGCACCACCCTGCGCCTGAACCTGTACAGTGAACAGGACCATAAGGGGCAGAGCCTGCAGCAGGCCTTGACCGATCCGGAAAAGCAAGCCTTGGCCGCGGCGGGGGATGATCCCCTGCAAGCCGTGGTGCCCGGCTCGGACAGTGTGGCCTATTCCGCCGATGAGGTGCTCTATGCCCGAGTGGATTCCTTGGGCTGGTCGCCCGTTTACCGCTACAGCACCGACCCGGACAGCGCGCGGTTCCGGGTTGTCTTCAGCCCGGTGGGTGCCGGCCAAGGCGATTATGTGCAGCAGGAATTCACGCCCAATGGGCGGGTGTTCCGGTGGCTGGCGCCCGATACCGTGAACGGAGCCATCGTGCACCGCGGCGACCAAGCGCCGGTGCGTGTCCTGGTTCCGCCCCGGCACAAGCGCATGTTCACCCTTGGCGCAGAACAGATCTTGTCCCCGCGCAGCAAGGCGTGGGGTGAAGTGGCCGTGAGCAACGAGGACCTCAACACCTTCAGCACCCTTGATGATGGGGACAACACCGGCATGGCGGTGCGTATTGGGGCAGCCCACACCATCCCCCTCGCTGCGGCAGACACCACCAAACGCTTGGTGCTGGGCACCGAAAATGAATGGCGCACGGGCGATCTGTCGGTTGTGGAACGCTACCGGCCCGTGGAGTTTGAGCGGGATTGGAACCTGGCAGGAGTGGTGCAGGAGGGCGACCAGGCACTGGCCTCGGTGAGCGCCGGGGTGATCAATGGCGGCTTGGGGCGCGTGGACCTCACAGGGTCGGTGTTCCACATCAACCAGCGCTATGACGGTTTCCGGCAAGCGCTGGCCGGCAAGATGCGCATGGGGCAATTTGATGCCGCCTTGGACGGAAGCGTGCTGCGAACGGAAGCCGGAGACAACGGAAGCGGTTTTTTGCGCAACAAGGCCCTGGTTTCACGGCGTTTCAAGGGTTTTACCTTGGGCCTCGCCGATGACTTGGAGGTCAACCGTTTCCGCAGCGACAGTTTGGGGCAACTGCTCCCCGGCAGCTACGCGTACCATCAATGGGAAGCCTTCATCCAGAGCCCGGATACGGCGAAGGCCAAATTCCGGTTAGCCGCTGGCCAGCGCGCGGACGAGGCATTCCGCAGCGGGGCCTTGGCGGCCAGCACGGAGGCCACCAATTACAGCGCCAGCATGGACCTGGGCGGAGGCAAAGTGCGGAAGTTGGCCACGACCTTCACCTTCCGGCAACTACAGGTCGTGGACAGTACCCTTACGGCACAACGCGCCGAAGACACCTACCTGGCCCGTGTGGACCATGGCCATTCGGTTTGGAAGGGAGCCTTGGCTTGGGACCTGTTCTACGAATTCGGGAGCGGGCTGGAACAGCGCCAAGAATACATCTACGTGCAAGTACCGGCCGGCCAGGGTGCCTATGTGTGGCTGGATTACAATGGTGACGGGGTGAAGGACCTGAATGAATTCGAGGCCGCGCCGTTCAGTTATGAAGCAGACTATATCCGGGTGTTCGTGCAGAGCAATGAAATGGTGCGCGTGTACAGCAACCAGTTGAGCGCTTCCGGGGAGCTGCGGCCGGCGGCGGTGTGGCGGGAGGTTGGAGGCGTACGCGGATTTTTGGCCAAATGGAACAACCTGTTCAGTTTCCGCAGCGACCGCAAAACGGCCAGCGCCGATCCGGGCGATGCAGCCAACCCCCTGCTGCTCGACCCGGCCGACAGCCTGTTGATCGCCCTGAACAGCAGCCTTCGCAACACCGTCTATTTTGATCGCAGCAGCCGTACGTGGAGCGCTGACCACACCTACCAGAGCGATCGGGGCAAGAGCCTGTTGCTGAACGGATTTGACACCCGGGTGCGCGAAAGCCAGTTGGTGCACCTGCGGTGGAATGCCTTCTCCCGTTGGACCTTGGAGGCGGAGGCCTCCGCCGGCCGCAGCACCAGCAGCAGCGACCTGCTGAGCGGGCGCAACTACGCCATTGCAGAGCGATCTGCGGCCCCCAAGCTCACTTGGCAGCCCGGTACGCGCATGCGGGGCACCGTTCGATTCAAATACACCGACAAGCACAACCAGGCTGAGCTGGGCGGCGAACGTGCACTGTTGCGCGACCTGGGGTTGGAATACCGGCTGAACGTACCGGACAAGGGCTCTGTGCAGGTGACGGGGAACCTGGTGGAGATCAGTTATAACGGTGCGGTGGATTCCTCCTTGGGCACGGAGATGCTCGGGGGCCTGAAGCCGGGCACGAACATCACTTGGAGCTTGGGCCTGCAGCGCAGGATCAGCGACCACCTTCAGGTGGACCTTACCTACAATGGCCGCTCCAGCCCCGGCACGCCCACCGTGCATGTGGGCGGGGCCCAGGTACGGGCTTTTTTCTGAAGACTTCTGCCTTACTTCAGGCTGAAGGTGGTGTGGCCCACCAGGGTGCCGCTTTCGTACACGTCCACTTTGTATTCCCCGCCCGACAAGGGCTGGGAGGCCGTCCAGTAGATGCACACGTCCACCGGGGCGTTCTGGTAGTCCACATCACGCTTTACGCTGAATTCGCCCTCCACTCCCTCATAGAAGAACCGGTTGGCCTGTTCGGCAGCCGGAAGCACTGAACCATCCGGGCTGATGATGCGGGCGTAGAGCGTTTTCTTACCGGCGGCCGCGATGCGATTTTCGCCGAGGTTGAAGCAGCATTTGATCATTTGAGCCTTGCTGCTGCGGTCGGTATCCACCTGCTTTCCGTTGTTGCGCATGAACAGCGCATTGGCGGTCATGCCGGTGGCAGTGAGCACCGAGCCCTTGTCGATCAAGGCTTGTTGCTCGGCCGACTTGGATTCCAGGGCCTGCTTTTGGCCGGTTACCTCGCCCAACTGCTGCTTGGTGCTGATGTTTTCCGCCATCAAGGCCTGGTTCACTTGGTTGAGCGAGTCGATGGTGGCCACATAGCCCTTCATGATCTTGCGCAGCGTCTCGGCCTCCTTGCGTGCCTTGTGCACATCGTAGTTGCCGCGTTTCACCTTGTCCATCAGGGTGACCACTTCCTTTTGCAAGGAATCCATGCGGGTGCGCATTTGGTCGTTGGTGGTGCTCAGCGTGTCGTACTGCACCAGCATGTCTTCCAGCAGCTTGGTCACGTTCTCCTTTTCACTGGTGATGGAGCTGACCTGTTGTTGGGTGGACGCCACTTGGTCCTTCTTCTGGAACCAGAGCACCAGCAAGATCACATTGCTGATCAGCAGAAGCACCACCAGTGCAAGCAGGAGGGTGTTGCTGCGGTTCTTGGGAGGCTGGGCAGGCGTTGGCCGGGGATCCGTCATGAGCAGTTGGTTGGTGGACTTATGGGCGAAATTACCTTCGGGGTGCCCGGCATGCCCCGTGCCATGCAGCAGTTGTTAACAGATCCGTGAACGATGCCCCCTTGGAAAACCAGCTTGTGGCACGATCTGGCGGGCATTTTCCTGCCGCGGCGGTGCGCAGGATGCGACCAGGGGCTGATGCGCTACGAGCAGGGCATTTGTGGCGAATGTGTGGATGATCTTCCCCGCATGTATGCCCATGATGATCCCGATAATCCGGTGGAGCAGGTGTTCCGAGGCCGGGTGCGCCTGCATGCGGCGAGCGCCTTTTTACGGTTCAACAAGGGGGGCATGGTGCAGCACATGCTGCACAACCTGAAGTACCGGGGCGACCTTGCCGCAGGGGAGGAGCTGGGGCGGTTGATGGCCGAAGAAGCACGCCGCAGCCGCCGATTTGCCGATGTGGATGTGCTGCTGGCCGTTCCGCTGCACCGCAAAAAGCTCAGGCAGCGGGGCTACAACCAGGCCCAGGTGCTGGTTGACGGCATGGCCGAGGTTTGGCCGTTGCGCCGGGTGGAAGCCGGGTTGCTGCGCGTGGAGCATACCTCCACGCAGACCAAGCGGGGCCGCATGGCGCGCTGGGGCAACGTGAAGGCTGCGTTCCAATTGGCGGATACTGAGGCATTGCGCGATGCCCATGTGCTGCTTGTGGACGATGTGGTGACCACGGGAGCAACCTTGGAGAGCTGTGCGAGGGCATTGTCCGGCGTGCCGGGCATCCGGATCAGCGTGCTGGCGTGCGCCTGTGCGTGATGGCTGCAAGGGCGCCGCAAAGGGGGCGCGCTTCACTTTGCGGTGTGATCCGGTGGTGCGGGAGCTGCGGCCCCGCCAACCAGGGGGCCCGGCCGGGCAGCCCTTATGCCAACTTCTCGCTCAACAGGCGCATTTCCACGGTGGGGGCGATGCGCTCGTAGAGCATGCGGTAGGTGGCCTCCGTGATGGGCATGTCCACGCCGAGCTTTTCGTTGATGGCATGCACGCACTTCACGGCGTAATAGCCCTCGGCCACCATCTTCATTTCGGTTTGCGCGGCTTTTACGCTGTAGCCGCGCCCTATCATGGCGCCGAACTCGCGGTTGCGGCTGAAGGCGGAGTAGGCCGTGACCAGCAGGTCGCCCAAGTAGGCCGGCTCGTTGATGTCGCGGGTGATGGGGTGCACGGCTGCCACGAATCGCTCGATCTCTTGGATGGCGCGGCTCACCAGCACCGCACGGAAGTTGTCGCCATAGCCCAGCCCCACGCTGATGCCCGCGCAAACGGCAATGACGTTCTTGAGGATGGCGGCATATTCGGTGCCGTAGATGTCGTCGCTGAGGGTGGTTTTCAGGAAGCGCCCGCTGAGCGCCAGCCCCATGTGGGCGGCCTTGCCCGCATCCTGGGCGGCGATGGTGAGGTAGCTGAGGCGTTCCAAGGCCACTTCCTCGGCATGGCAGGGCCCGCAGATGATGCCGAGGTCTTCCTTGCGCACCCCGTGGTGGTCCAGCAGGTATTCGCCCACGATCTGGTTGGTTTCCGGCACGATGCCCTTCACTGCGCTGAAGCAGGTTTTTCCGTGCAAGGCCCCGGGCCCGAGCTGGTCCAGCGCTGCCTTCAGGAAGGCGCTTGGCACGGCGAACACCAGCACCTGGGCACGGCCCACCACGGCCTGGATGTCCGTGTCCATGGCCAGCGCTTTTGCATCGAGCTGTGCGCCGGAGGTGTAGTCCGGGTTGTGGCCGTATTGGCGGATATGGTCGATGGTTTCCTGCCGCCGCACCCACCAGCCTACCGTATCCTGCGAGGCGCTGAGGAGCTTCACCAAGGCGGTGCCCCAAGAGCCCGCACCGATCACGGCAATGCGGGGGTGGTTCATTGGAAGTGCACCGGGGCTTCCAATTGTTTGCCGTCGCGCAGGAAGACCACCTTGGTGTCGTCGCCCTTTTTGAACAGGCCCAAGGCTTTCATGTAGCCCATCATGTCCGGTGTGGCGTGCTCGCCGAGGCGGATCACCACGTCACCGGCCTTGAGGCCGGCGTGCGCTGCGGGCTTGCCTTCGGTAACACCGTCGATGCGCAAGCCGGTGCCATCGTACATATAGTCCGGTACCACGCCCAAGGTCACCGTGAAACGCGGGGTCTCGGTGGAATCCTTGTCGGCTGTTTTGGTGAAGGTGAGCTTGGTGCTGTCGTTCAGGGTGGTGATCACGGACTCGATGTAGCGCGCCACGCGCAGCATGCCAGGGTAGTTCACCTTGTCCGCGTCATCGGCGGGCTTGTGGTAGCTGTCGTGGCTGCCGGTGAAGAAGTGGATGGCCGGCACCCCTTGGAGGTAGAAGCTGGTGTGGTCGCTGGGGCCGATGCCGCCCTCGGTGGTTTTGGTGCTCAGGTTGCCCGCCTTGAGCGTGGCAAGAACGGCCCAGGCCGGTGAGGTGCCCACGCCATTGATGGCCAGGTGCCCGGTGCTGTCCAAGCGGCCCACCATGTCCATGTTGATCATGTAATTGAGGCTGTCGATGGGCAGGGTGGGGTGCTTGGCCCAAGCGCTGGAGCCGAAGAGGCCCTTCTCTTCGCCACTGAAGGCAATGAAGAGGTAGTTGTTGTTCCGGGCATTGGGCATGGCACGCAGGTCGGCTGCCAATTGCAGCAGCGTGGCCACCCCGCTGGCGTTATCATCGGCTCCGTTGTGGATGGCGGGTTCGCCCCGGTAGAGGGAACCCTCATCTCCCATGCCGAGGTGGTCATAATGGGCACCGATCACCACCGTCCATGGTTTGCCGTTGTTTTGGAAGCCCACCACATTATGGCCGGTCTTTTCTTCCCGGATGATGTCGGTGTGGATCACCACGGGGTCTCCGTCCTGCCCCAATTTGGCCAGGCCGCTCTTGGTGAGGAAGACCACCGGCACGGAACTGGGCTGCAGTTTCATGTGGAATTCGGCTGGGGGATCGGTGGCCTTGTCGGGGTCGTCGTTATAGAAGATCACGGCGGTGGCACCGCGCTTCACGGCATTGTCAATGCGTGTGCGCAGGTCATTGTGGGCCAACCAGGCGGAGTGGGGGTGAATGCCGTCCGGGGAGCTGATGCTCATGCAGGCCGCGCGCCCTTCGAGCTGCACCCCTTCGAAGTCGTTGCGGCCTTTCTCCGGGGCCACAATGCCGTAGCGGCACCGGGCCACGCGGGTGAGCACCTGGGCGTTGGCCGAGTAGCCCAACGGGTAGAAATCGGTGCCGGCCTTCAGTTTGGCCCGGCCTAATTGAAGCGTATTGTCCGGCCCGGTGCGGGGCAGCGCGGCAAACCGGAAAGCATTGAGGTAGGTGTGGTCGTCCCCCATGGGGGCAAGCCCGAGTTGCCGGAACCGGTCCATGATGTAGGCGGCGGCCATCTGTTCGCCCTTGGTGCCGGTTTCACGGCCCATCATGCTGTCGTCCGCCAAGGTGTAAACGTCGGTGCGCAACTGGCGGAGTGCCGCGCTATCGCTCATGAAGGGTTGGCCGTGCACGGCAAATGGCAGTGCGAGGCACGCCATGGCGGCGGCGAAGGGCAAGGTGTTCGGGAGGTGCATGGGTGGTCTTTCGGGCGGCAAAGGTACCTGTCGTTGCCGGGCTTGCGACCTGGCCTGGTCATGGCTCGGCAAGAAGTGCGCTTCGTAGACCATGGGCGATCACGCCCATGCCCCACGGGCATGGGCGTGATCGCTTCCCCGGTGTGGTCAACCCTTGAGCGCTTCAGCACCACCGACGATCTCGAGGATCTCGTTGGTGATGGCCGCTTGGCGCGCCTTGTTGTAGGAGAGCTTGAGCTCCTTCAACAGGGCGTCGGCGTTGTCGGTGGCCTTGTGCATGGCGGTCATGCGCGCGCCGTGCTCGGCGGCGAAGCTGTCCAGCAGGGCCTTGTAGAACTGGATCTTGAGGCTCTTGGGGATGATCTCTTCCACAATGGTGCGCCGATCGGGCTCCATGATGTGGTCGGTTGCCGCCTGGGCACCGGTGGCATCACCTTGCACCGGCTGGATCGGCAGGAACTGCTCTTCGGTGATCACCTGGGTGGCGGCGTTCTTGAACCGGTTGTAGACCAGCACGACCCGGTCGAATTCGCCGGCGGCGAACTTGTCCATGATGGACTGGGCAACGGGTGCGGTGGCATCGAAGTTGAGCGTGTCGAACAAACCGGCCAGGTTCTCGGGCATGCCCGAAGCACGCCACGGGGAACGCCGGTAGAAGTCGGCGGCTTTTTTGCCCACCGAAAGGACATGGACTTTTTCGCCGCGCGCCTCAGCTGCCTTGGCCGCTTTGCCCACTTGGCGGATGACCTGGGTGTTGAACACGCCGGCCAAGCCGCGGTTGCTGGAAATGGCCACGAAAAGCACGTTCTTCACCTCGCGCTGATCGGCGAAACGGTTTTCGCTGTTGTCCAGGGAGCCGCTCACATTGCTCAGCAGGGTGCCCAACTTTTCCGCATAAGGCCGCATGCGCAGGATGGCGTCCTGGGCCCGGCGCAGTTTGGCGGCGCTCACCATTTTCATGGCGGCGGTGATCTGCTTGGTGCTGTTCACCGAAACGATCCGGCTGCGGACTTCCTTCAAGCTGGCCATGGATGTTCAATTGTCGGTTGCGGGCTGCCCGGCGGATCATGGCCGGTGCATTGCCGCCAACGGGTCGGTCAATTGGAAAAGCTCTTCACCAGGTCGCTGCCCACTTTTTCAAGTACGCCGGTGATCTGGTCGTTGAATTCCCCGCGCTTCAGGGCGGCCAAGGTGTCGCTATGGGCGTTGCGCATCAGGGTGAGGAACTGTTCCTCGAACTGGCGCACCTTGTTCACGGGCACCTTGCCCAACAGGCCTTTGGTGCCCAAGTAAATGATGGCGATCTGGTCCTCCACGCGCAAGGGGCTGTTCTGGCCTTGCTTGAGGATCTCCACGTTGCGGGCACCTTTGTCCAGCACGGCCTTGGTGGCGGCATCGAGGTCGGATCCGAACTTGCTGAAGGCTTCCAGTTCGCGGTACTGGGCTTGGTCGAGCTTCAGCGTGCCGGCCACTTTCTTCATGCTCTTGATCTGGGCGTTGCCACCCACGCGGCTCACGCTGATGCCCACGTTGATGGCGGGGCGCACGCCGCTGAGGAAGAGGTTGCTTTCCAGGAAGATCTGCCCGTCGGTGATGGAGATCACGTTGGTGGGGATGTAGGCGGAGACGTCGCCGGCCTGTGTTTCGATGATGGGCAGCGCCGTGAGGGAACCGCCGCCCTTCACCAGGCCTTTGAGGCTTTCGGGCTGGTCGTTCATGCCGGCGGCGATGGTATCGTCCTCGATCACCTTGGCGGCGCGCTCCAGCAGGCGGCTGTGCAGGTAGAACACGTCACCCGGGTAGGCTTCGCGGCCCGGGGGGCGGCGCAGCAGCAGGGATACCTCGCGGTAGGCCACGGCCTGCTTGGAGAGGTCGTCGTACACGATCAAGGCCGGGCGGCCGGTATCGCGGAAGTATTCGCCGATGGCCGCACCGGTGAAGGGGGCGTAGAACTGCATGGGGGCGGGGTCGCTGGCGTTGGCGGCCACCACGGTGGTGTAGGCCATGGCGCCAGCCTCTTCCAGCACTTTCACGGTGCCGGCCACGGTGGAGCCCTTTTGCCCTACGGCCACGTAAATGCAGTACACGGGCTTGCCCGCTTCGTAGAATTCCTTTTGGTTGATGATGGTGTCGATGGCCACCGTGCTCTTGCCGGTTTGGCGGTCGCCGATGATGAGCTCGCGTTGGCCGCGGCCGATGGGGATCATGGCGTCCACGGCCTTGATGCCGGTTTGCAGGGGCTCCTTTACGGGCTGGCGGTAGATGACGCCCGGAGCCTTGCGCTCAATGGGCATCTCATAGGTTTTGCCCTGGATGGGGCCTTTGCCGTCGATGGGCTGGCCGAGGGTGTCCACCACGCGGCCCACCATGCCCTCGCCCACGTTCACGCTGGCGATGCGCTTGGTGCGCTTCACCGTATCGCCCTCCTTGATGCCCACGCTGGGGCCCAGGAGCACCACGCCCACGTTGTCCTCTTCGAGGTTGAGCACGATGCCGCGCAGGCCGTTGGCGAACTCCACGAGCTCGCCGCTTTGAACGCTGTTCAGGCCGTAGATGCGGGCGATGCCGTCGCCGATCTGCAGTACGGTACCTACCTCCTCGAGCTCGGCCGTGGTACGCAGGCCGGCGAGTTCTTCCTTGAGGATCGCCGACACTTCGGCGGGTTTGATCTGTGCCATGGGGATCTGTTTAGATCTCGGGGATGTACGGGTTCTCTGAGAATTTGCGGCGCAAGTCGTTCAGGCGGCGCAGCACGCTGGCGTCGATCTGCTCGTCGCCCACGCGCACCACCACCCCGCCGATCAGCGCAGGTTCCACCTGCTCTTGCAAGGTGACGGTCTTTCCTGGGAAGCGCTGCTCCACCAGTTGTTTGACCTGGGCCCGCGCGCTGTCGCCCAAGGGCGCGGCGCTGCGCACCTCGGCCATGAGGATGCTGTGGGCTTCGCGGTACACGTTGAGGAACGCTTGGGCGATCTCCTGCAGCATGCTTTCGCGGCCCTTGCGCACCAAGATGTTGATGAAGCGGTCGGTAATGCGGCCGATCTGCCCGCCGAACAGTCGCCCGAGCACCTTGAGCTTCAGGTCGGCCTTGATCACCGGGCTGCGGAGCATGACGCGCAGGTCATGGTTCTCCTCACAGGCGGCCGACACCAGGTGCAGGTCTTCACGCACGGCATCTACCTCGCCATGCTCCTGAGCGAGCTGCATCAAGGAACGGGCGTAGCGGTATGCAACGGGCGAAACGTTCATGAGCGGCGCAGGTCGCTTTCCTTCAACACCTTTTCAAGCAGGGCGTCCTGGGCGGACTTGTCACCGAGTTTCTCGCGCAGGATGCGCTCGGCCACTTGGATGCTCAGCTCACCGAGCTGGTTCTTCATCTCGGTGATCGCCGCGTTCTTTTCGTTGCGGATGTCCTCGCGGGCGCGGCCCAGCAGGGCCTCGGCTTCGGCCTTGGCCTTGTCCTTGGCCTGGGCGATCTCGCGGTCGCGGATCTCGCGGGCCTCCTTGAGCATCTGGTCGCGCTCGTTGCGGGCCTCCTTGAGGAGCTCCTCGTTGCCGGCCTTCATGGCGGCCACTTCCTCGCGGGCTTTCTTCGCCTCGCCGATGGCATCCTCGATGGAGCGTTCACGCTCGCGCAGGGCGCTGAGGATGGGCTTCCAGGCGAACTTGGTAAGCAGGAAGAAGGCGATCCCGAAGGACAGGGTCATCCAGAAGATGAGCCCGAAAGCGGGTTCTACGAGGCTTGCGAGAAGCATGGGTCAACGGTTGGATTGAACGGAACGTACCCTACGGCAATGCCGGCAGGGCTCACTTCAGCACGACCAACAGGCCCACCACCATGGCGAAGAAGGCAGCGCCTTCCACCAGTGCGGCAGTAAGGATCATGCTGGCGCGCAGGTCGTTGGTGGCTTCCGGCTGGCGGGCCATGGCCTGAACTGCGTCACCGCCGATGCGGCCGATGCCAAGGCCGGCGCCCAAGGCGGCCAAACCGGCGCCAACTGCGGCGATACCGTAACCAGTGCCGATGTCGAGAAGAGCTGAGAGGAACATGCTTGTGTGGGGGTTAAACGAGTGATTCTTTGTGTTCGTGGGATTCTTCGACGGCCGCACCGATATAGAGCGCCGAGAGGAAGGTGAAGACGTAGGCCTGGATGAAGGCCACCAGGATCTCCAGGAAGAACATGAAGATGGTGAAGAGCAGGCTCACCACCGAAACTCCGTAGCCCGCGGCGGCGCTGGTGGCGCCGAACACGAAGATCAGGCTGAAGAAGCTCATGGCGATGATGTGCCCGGCGGCGATGTTGGCAAAGAGCCGGATCATCAGCACGAAGGGCTTGAGGAACATGCCCAGGATCTCCACCGGCGTGAGAATGATCAATACCCAGGGCGGCACGCCGGGCATGGCTAGGATGTGGCCCCAGTAATGGCGGTTGCCGTTGAAGGTGACGATGAGCAGCACGATCACCGCCAAGGTGAAGGTGACGGCGATGTTGCCCGTGAGGTTGGCGCCGCCGGGAAAGAAGGGCACCAGGCCCAAGAGGTTGGAGAAGAGGATGAAGAAGAAGGCGGTGAGCAGGAAGGGCATGAAGCGCTCGTACTTCTTGTCACCGATGGCACCCTTGGCTACATCGTCGCGAACAAAGAGGATGATGGGCTCCAATAAGGACTGCAGGCCCTTTGGGGCCTGGCCCGTACGCCGGCGGTAACCTTTGGCCACGGCGAAGAAGGTAAGGACCACCAAGGTGAGCACCACGAATGCGGTGAGGACGTTCTTGGTGATGGAGATGTCCCAGATGTTCTTGGAAGCGGCCTCGTCCACGCCACCGGCGGCATCCACAGCATGAATACGGCCGTCGTGCAGCAGGTAACCGTCGTAAGCGGCATGGCCATGCTCAAAGCGGCTGCTGCTGAACACCTTGAGGCCGCGTTGCGTGTCGTAGATGATCACGGGCAGCGGGAGGGAGAAATCGCCCGCAATGTGCCAGCCATGCTCATCGCCGATGTGGCCCATGATGAGCTTGCCGGCGTTGAACTCCGCCTCTTCAGCATGGCCCGCCACCGCCGCGTGTTGCGCCGGGAGGCTGTCCGCTTGGGCGTGGTGCTGGGCTTGGGACCAGCCGGCCACCAGCAGGGTGAGGGAGAGGAAAACCGCGCGTAGCAAGGCTTTGGGGTGTTTACAAAGGGAACGGGCCCCTTCTTTAGCGGCCGCAAATGTAGCTAAGGAAGGCAAATGCCGCACACGTATCGGTAAAAGCCTTGGCCGGGGGGCTCGATGGCGTCTTAGGGGTTGCGGCGGCCGGTTTCCTTGAAGAGGATGTACATGGCCATGGCCACACCGCCCAAAGAGCCCGCCAGCGTGCATGCCGGAAATTTCCAGCCGGTGTACCGATCGGCGTACCAACCGCCGTAGGCTCCCAAGCCAATGATCGCGGCCATCTGGAAACCGATGCCGCTCAGGCGCATCCAAGCATTGGCGGCCTTGCGCAGATCGCGATCCCGGGCTTCCTTGTTCATGACCGGGGCAACCCCCGTGAGCGGGCGGAGAGGCGCATGGTGCTGAATGCCAAGAACCCCAAGTAGAGCACCGCGAAGGTGAGGGCGAGCCGCACCCCGTGGCTACGGGGCAACAGGAACAGCAAGGCCGCCACGGCGAACAGCCCTGCGATCAGCTTCAGAACCAGGCCGGTCATAAACCGGAGCATAAAGCCCCTGGGGTCATGGGCCATGGCGCCTTCCTGCCAGTTGAGCAGCAGGGCGGTAACCCCGCCCAGGAAGAGCAATACGCCCAGTTCGGGCAGGCCGAAGGGCCAATGGGCCAAGGTGTACACGGCGAAGGTGGCAGCGCCAGCCGCAAGAGTGAACAGGGCTACGGCACGAAGCGTGCGCTGGGGCCTTTGATCAGCCGGGGTCATGGAGCGGGCAGGGGAGCGGGACGGGCACGGCTTAGGGCATGGCCTTCACGGGCTCCGGGCGGGCCACCGGACCGGCAGCGGGGCTGGAAGCCGTGGTGCTCAAGCGCACGGGTGCGGGCTCTTTGGCCTGGCTGCCGCCGCCCATGTCGCAATTGCCGCTGAACACGGCGCCGGGCTCAATGGCCAGCTGTTTGGTGCGGATGTCGCCGGAAAGCTTGGCGGTGGCCTTGAGCGAAAGCAGGTCCTGGCACATGATCTTGCCATTCACCGTGCCCTCGATATCGCTGCTTTGGCAGTGCACTTCGCCTTCCACCAGGCCGGTGGCACCAACGATCAGGCGGCCGCGAACATGCAGCGTACCCTTTACCCGGCCGTCAATGCGGATGTTGCTGTCCGAACGGATCTCGCCCTCAAAGGAGGTGCCCTCCATGATGCTGTTGATCTTCCCGGGGCTTACAGGTTCACTGGCTTTGTTCATGGGGTCGTGGGACTTGTCGTTGCGGAACATGGAACTGGGCTGGTTACGAGGCGAAGGTAATGCGGCCTTGCGGCATTTCCTTGCGATCCAAGCGCTTTGGTGGTGCAAAAGGGGCAGTGGGCCGACGGAACGCGGGCAGGGGCAGGCCAATACGCCGGAACACGTGACGAAAAGGGAATGCCGCCAAGCACCCCGGACCCAGTTACGGCTGCTTCCGGCATTGCGCCGCCCCAGGGCTGCAAGCGGTTGTACGTGCTGGGTATGCCGGTGGGTGCGATCGCCAACCGCTATTTGGCCCCCAGGTAGTTGCGATCGAAATAGCCGGCGTAGCCCACTGCGTCTTTTTTGGTATAGAACTGGGGGTAGTTGCCGGTGCTGATGGCGAACAGCGGGAAGCCGCCGTCGTTGATGCCGGCCAGCTCGCCCTTGTTGTTCTTGAAGAGCTCGTAGTAGGTCATGGCCAGTTCCTTGCTTTGGAACAGGCGCACCATCACCACTTGGCTGCCGGGGGTCCATACACTGGTCCTCACCTCGATGCCCTTGTTGCGGAAGTAGCGCTGGTTGAAGTTGCTGATGGCGGCGGTGACCTTGCTCATGGGGCCCGCACTGTCGGGCATGAGGATGATGACGTAGTGCTCGCCTTTGGTGTCGCCGTAAACGGGGCCTTCGGGGGGGAGGGCCTGGCCGGTGGTACCGGAAGTCGATTTGTCCAGGTTTTCCAGCAGGGCAATGGCAGCCTTGGCCTCATCGCTGCCCGGGAACCGGTCGCGCACTTGCACCAATGCATCGCGGAAGGGGCCCAAGAGGTGCAGGCTGCCGATGGCCATGGCCTTCAACAGGCCGTACTTGGGCAGCAGGTGGTTGCGGGGTTCACCCGCCAGCACGCCATCACAGGTAGCGATGACGCTCTGGTAGGAGCCCATCTTGAAGCGGTCGTACAGGTCTTGGTAGGCCTTGTCCTCGGCGATGCGGGCGGCTTCATCGGCCTGCAGCTGGTCGGGGTTGCGCACCAGGCGGGCGAATTCGGAGCCGGGCCAGCGCTCCAGAATGATGTCGGCATAGTGCTTGGAGCTGGAGCCGCCGAAGTCCATGAAATTGCCGCCTTGTTCCTTGGCCAGGTAGATCCGGTAGAGCTGGTAGTAGGCTTCCGGGGTGTAGGAGCAGTCATCAAACCGGTCGTTGAGCACCTGGAAGCTCTCGATGGCGTTGTCCACGTCGCGGAGCTTTTCCTTATAGATCATGCCGGAGATGTAGAGTGCCTTGCAGATGCGGGTGTTGCTGGAATCCAGCATGGCCTGGTCCGTAGGCACGTCCTTGAGGTAGCTCTCGGGCTTTTTCCATTCGGGCTCACCCTCCTCCTGCGCGGTCTCGAGGCCCTCCTGCTCCAGGCCCTGTTCCTCCGCGATGTCCACCAGTGCGGACCCGCTCTTGTCGGCCCGCCGCCAATCATCCTCATTGGGCCTGTTGCCCCATTTCTTGCGGAAATCGGCCGATCCGCGGGCCAGCTGGACCGGGTTGTAGAAGTACCATGCACCACCGCTGCCGGGGGTGCCCGGTTTTTCCACGGCCGCAGGATTTGCGGCGAGCAGTTCGCGGGCATCGGCGGCCGCCTGTTCCCGTTCTTCCTCCTGCCGCTCCCGCGCGCGGATCAGCTGGCGGACGCGGCGTTCGCGCTCTTCGGGATCCAGCTTGGCAAACGCCTGCAAGCTGTCCTCTCGGGCAATGATGTTGAGCTGCACCACCAGATCGCCCAGCACGTCGGCGCGGGTCAGCACCTCGTTGTAACGGGCGTGCTCCTCGGCCAGGACCGTTCCCGTGCTGTCGTAGTACTGCTGTGCTTGCGGGTAGGCTTTGTCGTCGAAGTAGAGGTCGGCCAGTTTGAGGAAGCTCTTGGCTTTCTGCCGGGTGTCCACGGTGCTGGTGCGGGTGCTGAGGACCAGCTGGGCAATGGCATCGCTGCGGTTGTTGTCGCGCAGGTCCAGTTCGGCCAGCGCATAGTGGATCATGTCGAAATGGTCCTTGTTCTTTTCATCGCGCAGCATGCGCGCAAGCCGCTGGCGGACGGCCTTGGTACTGCCTTGGTTGAGCGCCAAGGCTTGGAAGATGCGGGCATGGAACCCCATTTCGTAGGGCGGGCCCATGCGGGTCACTTTGGTGTAGCCGGCGATGGCCTTGTCCTGGTGCCCCTTGAGCTGGTGCAATTGGGCCAGGATGAAGGTCCACCGGATGCGGTCTTTTTTGGTTTTGGTGATGGACACGGCGTGCTCCAAGGAGGTGATGGCCTCGTCCACCTTGCCGCGGCGCAGGTCCAGATCGGCTTGGACGGCGCTGAGCAGGTCGTGTTGGAAACCCTTGGGCAGTTCCTTCTGGCCCTTGATCTCGTCCAAGGTGCTTTGGGCCTTGGCGTACTGCTCCAGCTCCAAGGCGGTGCGGGCCAGCCATAGCTTGGCCTCCATTTGCCGATCCTGCCCCTTGTAGCGCCTGCCGATGTACTCAAAGCTGCGCAGGGCGTCGAGATAGGTGCGTTTGTAGAAATGGCTTTGGCCGATGACGAACCAGGCATCATCGATCCAGGAGTTCTTCTCCTTGCCACCGATCTCCATGCTGTGCCGATCGATCACGGTGGCGCATTTTTCAATGCAAACCTCCAGTTCGGGCGTCATGGCCCGGGCGGCTTCCTCGGTACCGTTCACGAAAATGGGCAGCACCTGGTCGTAGTCGTCCACGTGGGCCTTTTGCATGGCCTCCACGGTCTCCTTGAGCCGCTCGTTGGCGTTGAACCAGCCGTTGTCACGCGAGACCAGCCGGTGGAAGGTGCGGTTGAGGAAGGCGTCCTTGTGCGTGGAGCACGCCGCCACCAGCAGGATCACGGCGGCGGGCAGCAGGTATCGGGCAAAGGGGCGACGCATGGCGGCGTGCTGTAAGAACAGCAAGCGGGCGAAGATATTTCATAGCACGCCGAACGCGCCATGGTTGTTTTGGCGGGGCGGGCTCAGGCCATCACCTTGGCCCGCTCGGCCATCAGCGCTTCGATCTGGTCCACCTCCCGGGGAATGTCGGCAAAGAGGTCCATCTGCCCGTCCTTGGTCACCACGATGTTGTTTTCGATCCGAATGCCGAGGTTTTCTTCCGGGATGTAGATGCCGGGTTCCACGGTGAAGACCATGCCCTCGGTGATGGGCTCGTGCCACAAGCCCACATCGTGCACATCCAAGCCCAGGAAGTGGCTGGTGCCGTGCATGAAGTACTTCTTGTAGAGCGGCTTTTCAGGGTCTTGTGCCGCCACGGCTTTTTGGTCCAACAGGCCGAGCTTGATCAGCTGCTCCTCCATGATGGCGCCCACTTGCCTGTGATAATCGGCCAGGACCACCCCGGGCAGCAACAGCTTGGTGGCCTCTTTTTGCACGTGCAGCACGGCGTTGTACACGTCGCGCTGGCGCGGGGTGAACTTGCCGTTCACGGGGATACTGCGGGTGAGGTCGCTGGCGTAACCGCCGTATTCACAGCCGAAATCCATCAACACCACCTCTCCGTCCTTGCACGTGCCGTCGTTGGTGATGTAGTGCAGCACGCAGGCATTGTACCCGCTGCCGAGGATGGGGGTGTAGGCGTGTCCGCGCGAGCCGTTGCGGAGGAACTCGTGGGTGATCTCGGCCTCCAATTCATATTCTTTCACCCCGGGCTTGATGAAGCGCAACACCCTTTCAAAGGCCTTGCCGGTGATGGCGATGGCGCGTTTGATCTGCTCCAGCTCCTGCTGCGTTTTACGCGAGCGGATGCGGTGCATGGCCGGGGCGATGCGTTTCACGCTGTGCAGCGGATAGCGTGCCAGCAACTCCTTGTTCTTGCGTTCTTCGCGCGTTTCCACCTCGTTGGCTTGGCGCAGGTGCTCGTTGCTGTTCAGGTACAGCAGCCCGCACTGGGGCACCAGCCGTTTGATCACGGCCTCATAGTTTCCCGTCCATTGCACGTTGGCGATGCCGCTCAGCTCACCGGCTTCTGCTTGCGTGAGCTTGGCACCTTCCCAAATGGCGATGGTGGGGCTGGTTTCGCGCACAAAAAGGATCTCCCTGTCCTTGGGGTCGAAGGCATCGGGGAAGAGCAGCAGGATGGTTTCCTCCTGATCGATGCCGCTGAGGTAGAAGATATCCGCCGCCTGCTTGAACGGCATGGTGCCGTCCGCGCTGGTGGGCATGATGTCGTTGCTGTGGAAAATGGCCAATCCGCCTTTTTCCATGTGTTGGCGCAAGCGTGCACGGTGCTCGCGGTAGGTGGCGGCAGGCAGTTGAAGGTATCGCATGAGGCGAAGGTAGGGATGGGAGCGGACTGCCCGGCACCCCTGGTGTGGCTACCTTGCCCGCAGCTATGCCGAACGTTCCTTCCCTTCAGGTGCGGCTTGCAGGAGTGATCTGTTGCAGCCTGTTGGCCAGTGCGGGCGCACGGGCACAGCTGCGGCCATTCGCCTTGCACGAGGGGTGGTCCTTTGGCCTGGCGCAGGCCACCGCCCGGCATCCTGCCCAAGTGCCCGGTGAGGTCCACACCGACCTGTTGCGCAACGGCCTGATCCCCGACCCGTACTGCAACTTCAATGCGGACAGTGTGCAATGGATCGAGGAGAAGGATTGGGCGTATGTGCGCACGATCGATGCCGATGCGGCCTTGTTGGAGAACGAGCACGTGGACCTGGTGTTCAAGGGGCTGGACACTTTCGCCGAAGTATGGCTGAACGATTCGCTGTTGGGCATGGCCAACAACATGTTCCGCAGCTGGGAATGGCCGGTGAGGGAATTGCTGCGGCCAGGCCCCAACACGTTGCGGGTGGTGTTCCGCAGCGCGGTGCGCGAAGGACACCAGCTGCGGAAAGCATACGGCATCAACCTGCCGCATGACAGCGACCCCAGCGCGGTGAGCCCGTATGTGCGCAAGGCGGCATACCAGTTCGGCTGGGACTTCGCGCCGCGCTTGGTGGGCTGCGGCATTTGGCGGCCCGTGGAATTGCGCTGCTGGAACGGCGCACGCTTGGGAAGCGTGAAAGTGGAACAGCACTTCACCACGGACAGCATCCGGCTGGATGTGCAGGTGAATACCGTGGGCAATGCGAGTTCCACCGTCCATTGCTCTTTGGACGGAGTTCCGATCGGCCGGCCTGTGGACACCGCCCCGTCGGCGTCGAACACCGTCCATTCCACCCTGCCCCGCACCGCCCTTTGGTGGCCAAACGGCTCCGGGGAGCAAACCCTGCACAAACTCCATGTGGAATTGCGCAGCCCCAACGGCACCTTGCTGGATTCCTGCACGCACCGCATCGGCCTCCGCACTGTGGAATTGCGTCAGGAGGCCGACAGCATCGGCCGCTCCTTCACCTTTGTCATCAACGGCAAGCCCGTGTTCATGAAGGGCTGCAACATCGTACCTCCGGACATGTTCCCCGGCCGTGCCAGCGATAGCGCGTGGGTGGCGTTGGTGGCGCACATGCAGCGCGCGCACATGAACATGGTGCGCGTGTGGGCCGGCGGCATCTATCCGCCGGAAGCGTTTTACATGGCCTGTGACACCGCGGGCATCTTGGTATGGCAGGATCTTATGCTGGCGAACCTGGTGCCTGCGGAAGGGAATTTCCTGGAGAACATCCGCCTGGAGGCCAAGGAACAGGCGAAGCGCATTGCGCTCCACCCCTGTGCGGCGCTGCTCTGCGGCAACAATGAACTGGAGGTGGCCTGGGGCAATTGGGGCTGGCAACAGAAATACGGCCTGCACGGTGCGGATTCAGCCCGGGTGATCGACAGCAACCGGCACCTATGGAAGGATGTGCTGGGCGCTGTTTCCGAGGAAGCCGGTGTGCCCTACACATGGACCAGCGCGCTGAGCAACTGGGGCAACGCCGCCGGGCTGCGCAGCGGCGACCTGCACTACTGGGGCGTTTGGCATGGTGATGCAGACTTCGCCTCCTTCACCACGAACGTGGGGCGCTTCGTGAGCGAATACGGTTTCCAGAGCTGGCCGGACAGCGCGTTGCTGGCCCGGTACATCGATGTTGAACAACTCCACCTTGGAAGCGAAGCCTTGCGTTGGCGCCAGCGCAGCTATAAGACGGATCGACCGATCCATGAAGCCATCCGGCGCGAACTTGGCGAAGAACCCATAACCTTGGGCGGTTTCATCGGGGCCGGCCTAAGGGTACAATCGCTGGCCTATGAACAGGCGATCCAAGCACACATGGAGAAACAGCCCTGGTGCATGGGCACGCTTTTCTGGCAACTGAACGATTGCTGGCCGGGCCCGAGCTGGAGCCTGGTGGACTACGGAGGGAACTGGAAGCCGGGGATGTACGCCGTGGAAAGACTGTACGGGCAGTGAGCCGCAGGCTTGGGGGCTGGCAGGGGCATGATCGCCCGTTACGGCACCATCCCTCCACCCTTCCTTTCTTGATCACCTGCGCCTTCTTGGTGCCATGGTCCGGGTGTCGGTTGCTGTTTCGCGCATCTACTGTGCAGTTGCTACCTTCATGCACCAATGCTCCTGAAGAAAAACAGTCGCTGATGGAAAACGCCAATACCACTTCACCGCGCGCCATGGCCTTGGCGGGTTGTTCATGCATCCTGGCCTTGGTGCCTCTGTATGCGCAGTATCAGGTGGAATGGCAGCGCTGCATCGGCGGCGTTGGCCAGGACTTTGCATACGGGATCACCCTCGGCGCGGATGGCGGATATGCCATGGCGGGATTCTTGAGGTCGCATGGTGTGTTGGTGGACAATTGCAACCACAGCACCCTCAAGGATGGCCTGGTGACCCATTTGGATTCCGCGGGCACAACCCTGTGGCAACGTTGTTTGGGCGGTGCGGATGATGACCGGTTCGATGCCATTGCCACCGCGCAGGACGGCGGCTATTTTGCGGCGGGGACCACGGCCTCCACCGATGGTGATGTGGTAGGCTACCAAGGTGGCGACGGAGATGCTTGGGCAGTACGCCTGAACAGTGCCGGCGATCTGATCTGGCAGCGTTGCCTTGGGGGCACGGAGTTCGATGCGGCCTATGCGCTGGCGGCCACTGCGGACGGTGGGTGCATCGTGGCGGGAACGTCCTGGTCCACCGACGGCGACGTGAGCGGCAACCACGGAGCGAGCGACGGTTGGTTGGTGAAGCTGGCCACCGACGGAACGATCGAATGGCAGCGCTGCCTGGGAGGCTCCCAAATGGATTATTTCAGTGATGTGGCCGTGGTGGGCACCGGCGGATACATCCTGGCAGGCACCACCCTGTCAAATGACGGGGATGTGACCGGTTACCTGGGTGATCCGGGCTGGAATGACAACGCGTGGGTGGTGAAAGTGGACCCCGACGGCAACCTCCAATGGCAACAGGTGCATGCGCCCACGCTTCACGACCGAGGGCGGGCCATTGCGCCCCTGCCCAGCGGCGGTTACCTCTTCGCCGGGAGCAACAGCTCCATTGATATCGGCAATACCGAAGGCCATGGCGGGGGCGATTTCTGGGTGGCAAAGCTGAACGGGACGGGCTTGGCGGAATGGGAGCGTTGGCTGGGGGGCAACTCCGGCGATTTTGCCATGGACGTGGCCGTGGATGACAACGGGGACTACTTCGTAAGCGGCTACAGCGGCTCGGTCAACGGCGATGTGAGCGGCAACCATGGGGACTACGATGGCTGGGTGCTCAGCCTGGAGGAGACCGGTGAATTGCAATGGGAATTGAGCCTGGGCGGGAGCGACCGCGACCAGTTGTATGCGGGCACCGTCGTTCCCGGGAACGGCTATGTGGTGGCCGGGATCACCAAATCGGAGGATGGTGATGTCGTGGGCCAAATGGGCGGCCCGGAAGATGCTTGGGTGGTGAAGCTGGGCATGCTCACTACGGGGATCGCCGACAACAGCGCGCCTTCCGCCGCCATATCGCCCAACCCGGCCCAGGACCTGGCAACCATTTCCTTCAGTCCCGGCCTTCGGCCGGAGCGCATTGCCCTGATCGATGTGATGGGCAGGCTTGTGCTGGAGCAGACCGTTGCACCGGCGGCCCCAAGCGCACAACTCGAACTGGGTTCACTGCCCAATGGACTTTATCGGGTAAAGCTCTTCGGGCCGGAAATGGTGGCGTTCACCTTGCCGCTGCTGAAATGGTGACCCGGGCCGGGAACATGCTACGGCTCCAGCCCCACGATCTTGCCGTCCTTGATCACCCACACCTTGGTGCCGTGGATCTTGGCCTGGCGGCGGGCTTCCTTAGCGGCGCGCTTCAGGGCACGGAGCACAACAAGTGCTTGTTCACTGGGGGCTTTATGCTTGCCTTCCATGATCGATGCTCTGACAAAAGTACGGGGACGGCTCCCGATGCATCACACAGTAACCAATGGTCAGCCTAGGCTTGGTAATGATCCCGGAAATTTACCAAGCCCCGATTGAAACGGCGAAGGATGTCGGATCTGGGTACATCATGGCCACGCGGTGCACGGCCAGTTTTGGCGAATCCAATTGGAGAAAGATGATCTGAACATGATATCCCAACCTCTTCCAATCCTGGATCAACTTGACATAGGTCTTTCCGCTCAGGGTGCTTTCCAAGGCGAACGAGTCCTTGGCTTTGGTCAACCTGCCCAGTTCTTCCAATAGGATCCGACCGGCAGCACGCGCCGCACGCTCGGGCATCAACGGTGAAAGGCCGTGGCGATCAAATCGGCATTGATGAAGTTGACCATGCTCGCCTCCTGAACGAGGTAGCTTTTTGCAAACGTGGTCTTCCCAGCGCCGTTCGGCCCGGCGATGATGATGCAGCGGGGTGCGGGGTTCTTGGCCATTGGGGCGTTCAAGGTAGATCTGTTGCGAATGGCCCTTCACTTCATTCCCTGCAGCTCAGACATCAGGTCCTTCAGGTTGATGGCGGAGGCATCATTCGCATATCCATGCAAATTCAACACGCCGTGATATGATCACAAGGTTGTGGCCTTTGCTTCCATAGGGGAAATGGGCACAGATGGACGCCGATGGACGCGCACTTGCGTCCATCGGCGTCCATTGAAAACCAGGTGGCAAGTGCCTACGCCCCCACCCCCACGCTTTTCGAACCCTTCGCCGGCAGCATCTCCTTCACGGCGGCAATAAGGGCCTTGTCGTCAAAACCGCATTCGGTGTAGAGTTCCGGTTGGCTGCCGTGCTCGATCCAGCGGTCGGGGATGCCGAGGCGTTTTACCTGGGCGTGGTAGCCGTGGTCGGCCATGAACTCCAGCACGGCGCTGCCCATGCCGCCCATGATGCAGCCGTCTTCCACGGTGACCACGTGCTTGAACTTGGCGAAGACCTCGTGCAGCAGCAATTCGTCGATCGGCTTGGCGAAGCGCATGTCGTAGTGGGCCACGTCGTAGCCCTCGGCCTGTAAAGCGTCGATGCCCTTGGCGGCGATGTTGCCGATGTGGCCGATGCTGAGCACGGCCAGGTCCGTACCGCTGCGCAGCTTGCGGCCGGTGCCCACTTTGATCTCCTTGAAGGGTGTTTTCCACTCGGTCATCACGCCCTCGCCACGCGGGTAGCGGATGCTGAAGGGGCCCTGGTCGGGCAGCTGTGCGGTGTACATCAAGTTGCGCAGCTCCTCCTCATTCATCGGTGCGCTCACCACCATGTTGGGGATGCAGCGGAAGTAGGCGATGTCGAAGGCGCCGTGGTGCGTGGGGCCGTCTGCACCGGCGAGGCCGCCGCGATCGAGGCAGAAGACCACGTTGAGGTTCTGCAGGGCCACATCGTGCACTACCTGGTCGTAGGCGCGCTGCATGAAGGAGCTGTAGATGTTGCAGAAGGGAACCAGCCCTTGGGTGGCCATGCCGGCGCTGAAGGTGACGGCGTGCTGCTCGGCGATGCCCACGTCAAAGGCCCGGTCCGGCATGGCCTTCATCATGATGTTCAGGGAGCAGCCACTGGGCATGGCGGGCGTTACGCCCACGATCTTGGGGTTCTTCTCGGCCAGCTCCACGATGCTGTGGCCGAAAACATCTTGGTACTTGGGCGGCTGTGGGCTCTTGGGCACCACTTTGATGATCTCGCCGGTGACCTTGTTGAACAGCCCGGGGGCGTGCCACACCGTGGGGCTGCCCTCCTCGGCTGGCTTGTAGCCCTTGCCCTTCACCGTAAGCACGTGCAGGATCTTGGGGCCGGGGATGTTGCGCAGGTCCCGCATCACGGCCACCAAGCGTTCCACATCATGGCCGTCCACCGGCCCGAAGTAGCGGAACTTCAGGCTCTCAAAGAGGTTGCTCTGTTTGAGCAGGGAAGCCTTCACGGCGTTCTCCACCTTCTGCACGATGGACTGCGCGTTGGGCCCGAACTTGCTGAGCTTGCCGAGGAGGTTCCACACCTCGTCCTTCACCTTGTTGTAGCTGCGGCTGGTGGTGATGTCGGTGAGGTATTCGCGGAGTGCCCCCACGTTGGGGTCGATGCTCATGCAGTTGTCGTTGAGCACCACCAACATGTTTGAACCAATGCCGCCTGCATGGTTGAGGGCCTCGAAGGCCATGCCGGCGGTCATGGCACCATCACCGATCACGGCCACCGTGTGCCGATCTTTTTCGCCCTTCAACTTGCTGGCTTCGGCCATGCCGGTGGCCGCGCCGATGCTGGTGCTGCTGTGGCCCACGCCGAAGGTGTCGTACGGGCTTTCGCTGCGCTTGGGGAAGCCGCTGAGGCCGCCGTGGATGCGGTTGGTGTGGAAGACTTCGCGCCTTCCGGTGAGGATCTTGTGGCCGTAGGCTTGGTGGCCCACGTCCCACACCAGTTGATCATAGGGTGTGTTGAAGACGTAGTGCAGGGCCACGGTGAGCTCCACCACGCCGAGGCTGGCCCCGAAGTGGCCGCCCTTCACGCTTACCACATCGATGATGAAGTTGCGCAGCTCCGTGCACACCTGTTCCAACTGCGGCCCGGAGAGCTTGCGCAGGTTGGCGGGGGTGTTGATGGCGGAAAGCAGCGGGTACGTGCCGACGGGTTCGCTCATGGCGGTGGAAGGCGGGAATGGATGATCAAAGGTAGGACGCACGGTGGAAGACGGAGTTGCCGGCACTATGGAACGGGTGGCGGCTCAAGCCATTGTGTCCCCGAGTTCAGTACGGAAGGAACCGCCCATCAGGCCTTCAATCCGTCCCAGCCCTGCGCCTTCAGCTCGTGCAGTCCGCCTTGGCGGTCCACTAAGTGGCAGCCGCTGGCAGGGTCGGTCATGTGCCCTACCACGGTGAAGTGGGGCGATCCTTTCACCTTGTCGTAATCGGCTTGGGCAATGGTGAAGAGCAGCTCGTAGTCCTCGCCGCCGTTGAGGGCGCAGGTGCCGGGGTCGAGGTTGAAGTCGCGCGCGGCGTGGTGGGTTTCCGGTGCGATGGGGATTTTTTCATCATAAAGCTTTACACCGAGCTCCGAGCGGCGGGCGAGGTGCATGGCCTCGCTGGCCAGGCCATCGCTGATATCGATCATGGCGGTGGGTTTCAACTCCATCTCCTTGAACAGGGCAATGACGTCCTTGCGCGCTTCGGGCTTCAACTGGCGTTGCAGAATGTAGTCGAAGCCGGTGAGGTCCGGTTGCACGTTGGGGTCTTGCTTGAAAACGGCCTTTTCGCGCTCCAGCACCTGCAGGCCCATGAAGGCGCCGCCGAGGTCGCCGCTCACCACCAGCAGGTCGTTTTCCTGGGCGCCGTGGCGGTACACGATATCCTCCTTCCTTGCCGCGCCAATGGCGGTGATGGAAATGACCAGGCCACTGGTGGAGCTGGTGGTATCGCCGCCCACGAGGTCCACGCCGTACGCATTGCAGGCGGTGAGCATACCGGCGTAGAGCTCATCGATGGCTTCCAGCGGAAAGCGGTTGCTCACGGCCAAGGCCACGGTGATCTGGCGGGGTTCGGCGTTCATGGCATACACATCGCTGAGGTTCACCACCACGGCCTTGTATCCCAAGTGTTTCAGCGGCACGTAGCCTAGGTCGAAGTGTACACCTTCCACCAGCATGTCGGTGGTGACCACTTGGGTGAAGCCCTGCGGATCGATCACCGCGCAATCATCGCCAATGCCCTGCAGGGAGGAAGGGTTCTTGAGTTCCACTGCCGCCGCGATGCGGTCGATGAGGCCGAATTCGCCAAGGGAAGCGAGTTCGGTGCGGGAGGTATTCTCGGACATGGTGCGAAGGTGGGGGTAGTTCGCGGTTCGTAGGTCGCAGGGATACCACGAACCAACCCCTGCGAACCACGAACTATGCCCTACGCCCGCTCACCAGATCACCACGCGCGCGCTGTCGGGCACGAGCATGGCGCCTTGGCCGTCGGGGCACCAGGCCTCTTGGAAGGGCTTGAACTGGCCGAGGACGGCGTTGATGCGGATGTGCGCGGGGCTGTGCGGGTCCAGCTCGGCCAGGCGGCGTGCGGCTTCCGGCGTGATGTTGGCGCGCCATACCTGGGCCCAGCCGAGGAAGAAGCGCTGCTGCCAGGTGTAGCCGTCGACCTTGGCGGGTTCAGGCTTGCCTTCCAGCGAACGCTGCAGCGCGGCATAGGCCAAGGTGACCCCGCCGAGGTCGGCGATATTCTCGCCCACGGTGAGCGCGCCCTTTACGTGCACGCCGGGCAGGGCTTCCAGGGTGTCGTAGTACTTGATCATGCGCTGGGCGAGCGAATCGAAGTTGGCCTTGTCCTGGTCGGTCCACCAGTTCACCAGGTTGCCGTGGCCGTCGAACTTGGCGCCCTGGTCATCAAAGCCGTGGGTGAGCTCGTGGCCGATCACGGCGATGATGCCGCCGTAGTTGATGGCATCGTCGGCATCGGCGTTGAAGAAGGGCGGCTGCAGGATGCCTGCGGGGAACACCACCTCGTTGAGCGAGGGGTTGTAGTAGGCGTTGACGGTTTGCGGCGTCATGCCCCATTCCTTGGTGTCCACGGGCTTGCCGATGCGCACCAAATTGTCATTGCTGCGCCAGGCGATCAGGTTCATGGTGTTTTGGAAGAGCGCATCGGGCTTGATGTCCACCATGCTGTAGTCCTTCCACTGGTCGGGGTAGCCGATCTTGGTGGTGAAGAGGCTGAGCTTCTCCAAGGCTTTCTGCTTGGTTTCCGGGCTCATCCAGGTGAGCGCCTTGATGTGTTCGCCATACACGGTGCGCACGTTCTCGATCATGTCCTCCACCTTTTTTCGCGAGGTGGGCGGGAAGTATTTTTCCGCATAGAGCTTGCCCAGGGGTTCGCCCAGCAGGTTGTCGGTTGCGCGCAAGGCGCGCAGTTCGCGGGTTTTCTGCTCCTTGGTGCCGCTCATCACGGTGCCGTGGAAGCGGAAGTTCTCTTCGTTGAGCGCCTTGGTGAGCACGTTGGCATAGGTGTCCAGCAGCTGCCACTTCATCCAGGTCTTCAGCACGGGCAGCGGCGTGGCGGCGATGTAGGCGGAAGCTTTGGCCACGTAGTCCTTGTCTTCCAGCAACAGCGTGTCCGTGGTGATGCCCATGGCCTTGGCCAGCCCGGTGAGGTCGTACTTGGGCGAGAGCTTGGCGAAATCGGCAAAGGCGATCTTCTTGTAGATGTCGGGGTCGCGGCGCTGGATGTTGGTGAGCTGCAGCTTGGCCAGGCCGGTTTCAAAGCCAAGGATGGTTTTGCCGGGGTTTTGTTCCGAAAGGCCGGCCAGGCTGAACATCTTGTCCACGTGGGCGGTGAATTCGTTGCGGACGTTCACCATGGCGCTGTCGGTCTTCTCGTAGTAGCTGCGCTCGCCCAGGCTCAGGCCGTCCTGTCCGCTGTACAAAATGTTCATGCGGCTGTTGTGCATGTCGGCATCGGCATGCAGGCCCACGAAGGTGGAAACGCCGAGGCGTGCGTATTCACCGCTGAGGGCGGCCTGTTCCTTGAGGTCCTTCAGCGCATCGATGCGGTCCATCCAAGGGTTCAACGGGGTGGCGCCGAGCTGCTCCAGTTTGGCGGTGTCCATGTAGGAGCGGTAGAAGTCGCCCACAAGCTGTGCGGTGGAACCCTTGGGCGCATCCTTGCCCGCAAGCAGCGTATCGATGATGCTCTTCACCTTCACCTCCAGGTTCTCCTTGGCCAGGATGCTGAAAGCGCCCCAGCGGGATTCGGTGCTGGGCACGGGGTTGTTCTTCTTCCAGGTGCCGTTGGCAAAAAGGTCGAAGTCGTTGCCGGGCTTGGCTGCGGTATCCATGCCGGCCACATCGAAGGCGGGCGTAGCGGGGGCGGTTGCTGTTTCGGGCATCTTGGG
>JADZAC010000011.1 GCA_020852835.1 Flavobacteriales bacterium | reverse complement strand
TGCAGGAGGCCATGTTCCGCGTGCTGGGCTTCAGCGATGCCGATGCCCGCGCCAAGTTCGGTTTCCTCATGGACGCCTTCGAGTACGGCGCTCCACCGCACGGCGGCGCGGCCTTCGGATTTGATCGCTGGGTTAGCCTCTTCGGCGGCCGCAGCGACATAAGGGAATTCATCGCTTTTCCCAAGAACAACGCCGGCAAGGATGTGATGATCGATGCGCCCAGCCCGATCGATGCGGTGCAGCTGAAGGAGTTGGGGTTGGCGATCGGATGATCATCTGATCGACCAATTCAAGATGTTCAACGTCCTCGCCATCTGCGGAAGCACACGGGCCGCATCATCCAACCTGAACGTGATCCACGCCATTGCCCGGCTGGCACATGACCGCTTTTCCGTGCAGTTGTACAGCGGACTGGAACAACTGCCGCAGTTCAATCCCGATCGTGACAATGCGGATGTTCCTGCGGAAGTGGCCGATTTCCGCAAACAGTTGCGCGCAGCGGACGGCGTGCTGATCTGCACCCCGGAATATGCGATCGGCGTTCCGGGTGCGCTGAAGAACGCGATCGACTGGACGGTTTCCTCCATGGAGTTTTCCAAGAAGCCGGTGGCGCTGGTCACCGCATCACTCTCCGGTGAAAAGGCCCACCAGTCCATGTTGGGCACCTTGCTGATCATCGAATCCCGGATGACGCAGGACAGCCAGCTATTGATCTCCGCCGTGCGCACCAAGGTGGGCAGCGATGCTACGATCACGGATCAAGCAACGCGAGAAGGCGTTGACAAGCTGATCAGGTCCTTGGTGGAAATGATGGGCGATGCGGAGGGCACCAAGCTTTCTTCGCCTCTCTTGGGGAACAGTGGGGTGGATAGTTGAGGAGGATCAGAAGATCAGAAGATTGGAGAAATCGCTTCGCGCCCGCTCACGATGGGAACCAAGATGTGGAATTGTTCCTCCCGTGGGGTCTCCGCGTCGGGACTCTGTGTTGGAGGTCGAGCACATGAGTATAAAAGCTGAATGCGCCCAGGTACCGCAGGGTCCTAGGGAGATGATTGGCATCATTGAGGTGGAGGCCCTGCGGGTGCAGCAAAAGCGAAAGACAGGCTCACCAGACGAGCACGACATCACGTTGCCCCAGCAGGTTCGGGATCACCCAGGTCCCGGACATTGGCGATGCACCATTAGCCGGGATTCCTTCGCGGCAGAGTAGCACGATATAATCGTCTTGGGCCATGACCGCCTTGGAGACCAGTGCAACCCGCTGATCGACCGGGAGTGCCGGGTAGTGCCTGGCTACGAAAAGCTGCAAGGCGTCCTGCAGCTGTACGCGCGTCAGCGAAAAGTTGGTGTCGGGTGGATAGCAGGGCTGCGGGATGTTGGCGAAGGTGGAATAGAGGCGGTTTTCCTGGGTATTCACCTGAAGAGTATTGAGCGCCTCCATGGAGGCTTGCTGCGCATCGGATAGTTCAGCCACCGGGGCATTGGTGGGCCACGTTCGCGTGGCGGGATGCCTGGGCGGTGCGGTGGAATCCGGGCCGGCCGAACAAGCGATGAGAATAGTGCTACCTAGCCATGCAAAACTGGACCTCATGGCCAACAAGGTATGCTCATCGCCCCGCATGGCCGCGGGCAAATGTCCCCCCCACCACCGTAACGCTACCTTGCCTACACTCCTGCGAGCGTCATCCGCTCGTGCCTTCGTACACCCGCTTGCAAACACACACGCACGAGTAGAGGACGGTCGCGCTATAGGAGGGCCTTGGATGCGTTTGCCTTTGGTGCCCTCCAAACCTCCGGGTGGTCAGTGCCCCTTTACAGTTTGTCGCTGCTTTGCCAGCGCAATGCCTCCCACTACACAACTGGCGAAGATCAGCAGCTCGATACCGCCAAGGAGGGCTTGGGTGACGGGGGCGAGCTGCCCATCGCCGAACAGGTTGCCGAGCGCGGCCATGCGCAGTTGGGACCGGGAGAAAGTTTGCACAAGCCCTTGCAGGCTGCCTGCGAACAGGTGCCCGCCCAGCAAGGGGATGAGCACGCCCACCACCGCAGCGGCCACGGCGGAACCGGCAACCGGCCGCCACCACGGCTTGGCACCGAAGCCCCCGGCAAGCTGCGCGCCCAAGGCCAAGGCCGCGCCCACCGCAGCACCTTCCAGCGGGCCGGTGATGGCGCGGGGCCGCAGGCCGAAGAGCAGGCTGAAGGCATCCAGCCCCACCAGTTGGGCCACCCCGCCCACGAGCATGCCGCCGACCATTGCACCAAGCAAGGGCCAGCCCATGCGGCCCTGGCCGTACCAGCTGCCCGCCGCCATGCCCCCGCTTACGCCCAGGCCACCGGCAAGGCCGATGAACACGCCGAGGCTGATGAAGACCACCAAGGTGGAGATGGTGCCCATGCCGCTGCCCGGGCCTTGGGCGGTGGCCAGCCCATAGATGAAGCCGCCCACCAGTCCGGCCACGCCGCCTCCCAACGTGCCCGCCAAGCCTTCCGTTACGGCCCGATGCAAAGCCGGGGTATCCGTGGTGCCGTGTTCCGCGGAAGCTTCCTTGCCCCCGGCCGGAACGGCCACCACCGGTGCGGGCGCTGCAGCTTCCATGCGTTCCACTTGGCCAACAAAACGGTAGCCATAGCGGGGCACGGTCTGCACGTATCGCGGGTTGATGGCATCATCGCCCAGCTCCTTGCGGATCGTTTTGATGCATTGCGTCAGGGCGCTGTCGCTCACGATCACCCCGGTCCACACCTCATCGAAGAAGCGCTCCTTGCGCACCAGTTGCCCGGCTTCGGCCACCAGCAAGGCCAAGGCGTCCAAGGACCGCCCGTTGATCTCCACCGGCTTGGTTCCGTTCCAGAGCTGGCGCCCCTCAAGGTCCAGCCTGAAGTGATCGAAGCAGTACACGCCGGTGGTCAGGATCATATCACAAATATCTCACAAACGCATCATGCGGCTCACACGGCATGTCCGCAGGTTTGCGCCGGAGGCGGAGATCCATGCGTACCGCGCTCCGCAACGAACAACGAACAACCAAAAACGGAACACAATGACCAACGAAAGGAACAGGCCAACGGATGCACAGGGAAGCACGGATGCCCGGTGGCTGCCGCGCTTGCGGGTACTGGGATGGACGCTTGTGGCGGTGCTGCTGCTGCTGCCGGCGATCGCCATGCAGTTCAGTGGCCAAGTGGTTTGGACCGCGGCCGATTTCATTTTTGCCGCCGTGGTACTCATCGGCACGGGCCTCACCGTGGAGGTGCTTGTGCGTAAGCGCAGCGGCACGGCCTTCCGGGCCGGGGCGGGCGTCGCGCTCGCGGCAGCCTTGCTGCTTACCTGGAGCAATGCGGCGGTGGGCCTGGTGGGCTCGGGTGCGAACCCGGCGAACGTGCTCTACTTCATGCTGCTGCCCGTAGCGCTCACCGGCTCGTTCGCTGCCCGTTTCAGGGCCAAGGGCCTGTCGATCACGATGCTGGCCGTGGCGATCGCCCAATTGCTGATCACCGTCTTCGCTTTCGTTGCCCGCTTGGTGCAGCCTGACGAGGTGTTCCCCGTCATCGCGATCAACAGTCCTTTCATCGCGTTGTGGGGCACTTCCGCCTTTCTGTTCCATCACGCGAAAAAGTGACGGCCAGATGGTGCGGATTCTTAGCTCTACCAGGGTCTCCCGCCGCTTACGCGAATGCCGGAGTGCCTTGAAGGAGGCCCTGATGATGATGTACTTCACGAGCGATGTTGCGCAGGGTCCCACGGAGCTGGTTGGCATCAGTGGGGATGGCGTCCCTGCGGTAGAAATAGAGCCGAATGCGCCCTTGTAGTGCATGGCCCCCGGAGATGGTCGGCATCTATCGGGGTGGATCCTTTGCGGTAACATTATTGCCCCTCACCGTACCTTGCTTCCATGCCCTCCCCACCCCTGATCGGCATCAAGGAAACCTGCCTCTACGTGGCCGATACCGAACGCACCCGCGCCTTTTACGCGGACCGGCTCGGCCTGGAGTGTTTCAACCACAAGCCCGGGCTGTTGGTGTTTTTCCGTGCCGGGAGTTCCGTGCTGCTGTGCTTCAATGCCGATCGAACCAAGGACCAGCATGATGTTCCGCGCCACTTCGGATCCGGTGAATTGCACTTTGCTTTTGAGGCTGCTCCCGGACAATACGAATCCTGGCGTGCATTTGTGGTGAACGCGGGCATTGTAGTTGAGCACGACCATGTTTGGCCCCACGGCCACCGCAGCTTCTATTTCCGCGACCCGGACCGGCATTGTGTGGAGGTGATCGAGGCAGGGTTGTGGGAAGCATGATCGCCAAGCGCGGCATAGCTGCCCGCTATCTTTCCACCGATGAACGAGCAAGATGAAACTTTCCTGCGCAAGGCCATCGCACTCGCACGGGAAGGCATGGAGCGCAGTGATGGTGGCCCCTTCGGCTGCGTGATCGTAAAGGACGGCCAGGTGGTGGGCAGCGGCAACAACCGCGTTACCAGCAGCAATGATCCCACGGCCCATGCGGAGGTGGTGGCCATCCGCGACGCCTGTGCGAACCTGGGAACCTATCAACTCGATGGCTGCACGGTGTACACCAGTTGCGAGCCCTGCCCCATGTGCTTGGGCGCCTTGTATTGGGCCCGGCCGGCACGCATTGTATACGCGGCCACACGCGCCGATGCCGCCGATGCCGGCTTTGATGACCAGCTGATCTACGACGAGCTGCCGTTGCCACCGCAGCAACGCAAATTCCCCATGGAACAACGGCTGGGCACGGAAGCCGCTGCCCTGTTCTCCGCCTGGAAGGCCATGGGAACCAAGTTGACGTATTGACCCGGCCGATGGAAACCGTATTCCAGGTCGTCATGGCCCTCCTCCTCACCGTCATGGCCGTGGCGTTCCTGTTGAAGTTCACCAAGGAGTTCATGGACGCGGTGGGCATTGCCGCCTACGGGCTGGTGCCGCTCTCCAAGGCACACCGCGCCACCCTGGAGCGGTGGAACGCCTATTACCGGACACTGGACCACGCGCAGCGCAAGGAGTTCGACCGGCGCGTGAAGGAACTGCTCTACGAAAAGGACTGGTTGGGCAAGGGCTTTCCGGTTTCCTGGGAAATGCGGGTACGCATCGCCGGGACCATGGCCCAGGTCACGCTCGGCCTCGAACGGGTGTTGCTGCGCCACTTCACCCGCATCCACATCTTTCCCGGAGCCTACGTGAACAAACGTACCGGGCGCAGGCACTTGGGCGAGGTAAACCCCGCGAAACGCGCCATCGTCCTCTCCTGGGCCCATTTCCAGGAGGGCCATGCCAACCCGGCCGATGGCCGCAATCTGGGCCTGCATGAGACGGCCCATGCCCTGTGGCTGGAGAACAGCATCGAGAACGGCGAGGACGACTTCCTGGAAACCGACCTACGACTGCGCTGGCAGGAATTGGCCCGGGAGGAGATAGCGCGTATCAACGCCGGAGAGGAACGCTTCTTCCGCAAGTACGCAGGTACCAACCAGGCGGAGTTCTTTGCCGTAGCGGTGGAGAACTTCTTTGAGCGCCCCCTGGACTACCAGGCCACCCTGCCGGACCTGTACGCCTGCATGAAGGACCTGCTCCGGCAGGATCCGGCGGGCCATGGCCCGGGATCACCTGCGGTGCACCCAGGCGGAGCCCCATGAAAAAACCCCGCTTCCGCGGGGTTCTTCTGTTGGCCGACTAGGGCTCGAACCTAGACTCTTCTGAACCAAAATCAGACGTGTTGCCAGTTACACCATCGGCCAATTCCGCTTCCCAAGCAGGCTTGCGCCACCGTGAAAGCGCGGCAAATTTAGAAAGATCCGCAATACAACCGCACACCCTGCTCACCATGTAGCGAGTTTGGGTAGCTTCGCCGCCATTCCCCGCGATCCAACCCCATGAATTTCAACAAGCTGAACGTCCTTACCGGCTGGGCCGTATTCCTGGTGGCCGCCCTCACGTACCTCGCGACCATCGAGCCTACGGCCAGCTTTTGGGACTGTGGGGAGTTCATCGCCACGGCCTACCGGCTGGAAGTGGGCCACCCCCCTGGCGCACCCCTGTTCATGCTCATGGCCCGGGTGGCCAGTGCGTTCGTTGCCGTGGAGAACGTGCCCGTGGCGGTGAACGTGCTCAGCGCCCTGGCCAGCGCCTTCACCATCCTCTTCCTTTTCTGGAGCATCACCCACATGGCCTGGTACCTGGCCGTGCGCAAGGGCGATGAGGAGCTCACCTCCGGCAAGATCATCGCTGTGCTAGGCAGCGGGATCGTGGGCGCGTTGGCCTACACCTGGAGCGATTCCTTCTGGTTCAGTGCCGTGGAAGGCGAGGTCTACGCGCTTTCCTCCTTCTTCACGGCCATCGTGTTCTGGGCCATCCTGAAATGGGAACGCGAGGCGGACAAGCCCCACAACACCCGCTGGCTGATCCTGATCGCCTACCTGATGGGCTTGAGCATCGGGGTGCACTTGCTCAACCTGCTCTGCATCCCGGCCATCGCCTTCGTGTACTACTTCAAGAAATACAAGGTCACCCGCAAGGGCATCATCTACACCTTCATCATTTCCGCCCTCATCCTGGGGGCCATCCAGGCGGTGATCATCCCAGGGCTGGTGAAAATGGCCGGCAGCTTCGAGCTGCTCTTCGTCAACGACTTCGGCCTACCGTTCAACACCGGCACATTGGTGTATGCGGCTCTGCTCATCGGCCTGGTGGCTTGGGGCCTGCATTGGACCCAACGCAAGGGCAAGGTGGTGTTCAACACGGTGCTCCTGGGCGTCACCGTGATCCTGCTTGGCTACAGCACCTACGCCATGATCGTGGTGCGCAGCAACGCCAACCCGCCCATCGACGAGAACAATCCGGAGAACGTATTCAACCTGCTCAGTTACCTCAACCGCGAGCAGTACGGCGACCGCCCCTTGATGATGGGCCAGTTCTGGGGCAGCCAGCTGGCCAACCAGCGCGGCGACGGCAACCCCGTGCATACCGCCACCTGGAAGGTCATGAAGGGCAACCGCACGGTGAAAGTGTTCTATGACGGATGGAGCGCCGACCACTACCTGGCCGAAAACCCGGGCCACACCGTGGCGAACGAGTATGTGGTCACCGACGCCCGCAAGGGCACCGAGCCGGTGTACGACCCCGCCACCACCATGCTCTTCCCGCGCATGTACAGCTCGCAGGCCAACCACGTGGAGGCGTACAAGCAGTGGAGCAACTTCAAGGGCGTGGCCGTGCGCACCACCGATCGCGAGGGAAAACCCACGGTGATCCAGAAGCCCACCCAACTGGAGAATTTCAAGTTCTTCTTCGACTACCAAGTGAACTGGATGTACTGGCGCTACTTCCTGTGGAACTTCGCCGGCCGCCAGAACGACATCCAGGGCCACGGCGGCATCACCGACGGCAATTGGTACACGGGCATCAAGGCCATCGATGCCCAGCGCCTGGGCAACCAGGACACCCTGCCGTCCAGCATGACCAACAACAAGGGCATGAACAAACTGTTCCTGCTGCCCATGCTGCTGGGCCTGATCGGGCTGGTGTACCAACTGAGCCGCGACGTGCGCAACTGGAGCGTGGTGATGCTCCTCTTCTTCTTCACCGGGCTGGCCATCGTGATCTACCTGAACCAGTACCCCTTCCAACCCCGTGAACGCGACTATGCCTACGTGGGGTCGTTCTATGCCTTCGCGATCTGGATCGGGTTGGGCGTGTATGCGCTTTTCGATGCCGCACGCTCCATCACGCGCAAGGAATTGATGTACGCCGTAGGCGGCACCCTCGGCATCGGTGCCCTGAAGTTCCTGGCGGAACTGCTGGCCGGCAGCGACCACTCCATCTCCTGGTCCATCTTCTACATGGGGTTGGCCGGCGGTGCTGCCTTGGGCGCCATGCACCTGCTGCGCAGCTTGAAGAACGACCGGACCAGTGCACTGGCCGCCTCCCTCATCGGGTTGTTGGTGCCCGTGGTGATGGTGCGCGCCGAGTGGGATGACCACAACCGCAGCAACCGCTACCCCGCGCGCGACCTTGCTGCGGACTACCTGGAGAGCTGCGCACCCAACGCCATCCTGTTCACCAATGGCGACAACGATACCTTCCCGCTGTGGTACGCCCAAGAGGTGGAAGGCATCCGTACCGATGTGCGTGTGGTGAACCTCAGCCTGCTGAACACCGATTGGTACATCGACCAGATGCGGCGCAAGGCCTATGCCAGCGAACCGGTACCGTTCAAGATGGACCCGGCCAAGTACCGCCAAGGCACGCGCGATGTGGTGGCCCTGATCCCCAATGAGAAGATCCCCGGATACCTGGACCTGAAGCGCGCCATGGATTTCGCCACGGACGACCGCAACCTGCAGCAGATCTTCCAACTGGGCAAGACAGACGCCTACATCCCGGCCCAGCGCTTCCGCATAACGGCCGACAGTGCGTACGTCTTCGGCCCACAAGGCATGCTCACGGCCAAGGACACCGCGCTATTCACCGGTGATGTGCGCTGGACGGTGAACCGCCAGTACGTGATGAAGAACCACTTCCTGATGATGGACCTGCTGGCCAACAACGATTGGAAACGGCCCATTTACTTCGCGGTGACCACCGGGCCCGACAGCTACCTGAACCTGCAGGACTATTTCCGCTTGGAGGGCCTAACCTACCGCCTGGTGGCCGTGGCCGGGAAATCCTCCACGGCCAACACCTACGGCAGCGTGGCCACGGACATCATGTTGGACAACGTGATGAACAAGTTCAAGTGGGGCGGCATGGACCATGCGGACGGCGTGTACCTGGACGAGAACGTGCTGCGGATGACCACCAACCTGCGGCTGCAGATCGCCACGCTGGCCACCGAGCTGGCGGCTGAAGGACGCAAGGAGGAGGCCAAGCAGGTACTGGACCTGGCGCAGGCCCGGATGCCCGAACACAACGTACCCTACGACCGCATCATGCTGCCCATCATCGAAGCGTACTACCAGGCGGGCGATACCACCTCGGCCAACCGGCTCAACGAACGCCTGTTCACCATCATGGACGAGAACATGGCCTGGTACCTGAGCCTCTCCCCGCACTTCGCCGAACAGGTGGGCGATGACATGAACCTAGGCAAACTGGTGATGGACCGCCTGGCCCGCACCGCACAGGTGCATGGCCAGCAAGCCCTGGCCACCAAGCTGCTCCAGCGATCGGCGGAGGTGGACACGTTGTACCAGATGAAACTGGAGGACATGGCCACCCAGGGCCGGCGTACGATCAACGCCCGGTTCTGATGGCCTTCCGGCCGGCCTTGCGGCTACTGGCCGCATTGGACCACCGGCTACTATGGCGGGTGCCTAACGCGGGGAACCAGGTGTTCCTCACCTTCGATGACGGCCCCCTGCCGACGATCACGCCATGGGTGTTGGACACGTTGGCGACACGCGGTGCCAAGGCCACCTTCTTCTGCCTGGGTAGGCAGGCCGAGGCCCACCCGGAACTGGTGCGGCGCATCAGCGAAGAAGGGCACGTCTTGGGCCACCACACCTGGGGCCATAGCGATGGCTGGCGCACGCTGCGCCGGACGTACCAGCGCGATGTGCTGCGCGGCGAAGCGGCCATCGGTACCCGCCTGTTCCGTCCGCCATACGGCCATATGCCCCTGGGCCTGCTGCATGCGCTCAGCAACCGGTACCGCGTGGTGATGTGGGATGTGATGGGGCATGATTACCGGCCCGGCCGCAGCGGTTCCGCCTGCGCCAGGCACGTGCTGCGCCGGGTGCGGTCCGGGAGCATCATCGTGCTGCACGACAACCGGAAAAGTGCAGCCTGCCTACAGGCCGCACTGGTACCGATCCTGGATGGGCTGGCACGCAAAGGCTTCGTCTGTGCCGCCCTGCCAGGGCCACTCACGGGCCGGTGACGGCCGTGACCGCATACTCCACCCGCTCGTTCTCCTGGTGCTGTGCCGGAGTGCACTCCACACCGGGCCCGCAGGGCACCTGCGGCTTCGTGGTGCCGTAGGGCTTCACCTCAAGATGGTCGTTGCGGATGCCCTTGGTACGCAGGTGGTCGGCGATGGCCGTGGCCCGGGCCCGGCACAGTTTCATCGCTGCTTCCGGGTTCAAGCGCGTGTCTGCATGCACCGCCAGTTCGAACTTCAACGACGGGTTCACCTGCACCCGGTCCGCCAGCTGGTCCAGTTCGGCCAGCGCGGTGGGCGGCAAGGTTGCACCGCCATCGCTCCACTTCACGAACTTCATCGGTAAAAAGCGCCCAACCTGCACGGGTTCCATGGCCAACGCGCCTTGCCCGCCCAGCTCCAGCACGCCGCGCTCCATGCCCATGGTGCTCACCGGCACGCTGATGGTGTAAAAGTCGGGTTTCTCCAGCACCACCTCGAATTCCTCGTTGGCCTGCAGGCGGAACAGGAAATCGCCGCCGGCATCCGAGGCGTGAACCTCGCTGAAGAAGCTGGTGAGGTTCACCACGCTCACCTTCACGCCCTCGGCAAACCCGGGCTGGTCCTTGTAGCGCACCACGCCGCGCAGCCAGATCCCCGCATCCGGGACCAGGTGCACATCACGCACCATGATCTGCACCTGTTTGATGCGCTCCGTGCTCAGGTGCACCAGCGCCTCATAGTGGCCCGCCATGCGCGCCCGGACCGCATACTCCATGCTTTCCTTCACGGGAAAGGAATACCTCCCGAGCGAATCAGTGACGGCGTGCTCCACCACGGTGCCTTGGGCATCCAGCAAGGCCACCTCCACGCTGGCCACGGGCTCGGCGTTGTCGTCATCGATCACCGTACCGGTGCACAGGTAGCGCTGTTCCAGCGGGTAGTGCATGCGGAAGGCAAAAAGATCATCGCCGCCGGGGCCTCCGGGCCGGTCGCTGGTGAAATATCCGGTGGCGTTGGAGCCATCGATCACAAAGGCGAAATCATCCTTGGGCCCGTTCACCGGCGCACCCACGTTCACCGAGAATGAAAACTCCCCGTTGCTGCTGGGCTTGGTCGCAAACACGTCCAATCCGCCCAGGCCGGGAGGCCCGGCACTGGAGAAGTACAAGGTGCCGTCAGCGGCCATGAACGGGAAAAGCTCGTTGGCGGAAGTGTTCACTCCCGCACCCAGGTTGCGCGGCTCGCCCCATTGCCCCCCCCTGTTCTCACACACGTAAAGGTCCGTGCCTCCGTACCCGCCGGGCATGTCGCTGATGAAGAACAGCCACTTGCCATCGGCGCTGATGGCCGGATGGCCGACCGAGCATTCCGGGTTGTTGTACAGAAAGGGATCCGCTCCTTTCCACCCCTCACCTTCGCGTTGGGCATGCAAGATGCTCAAGCGGTGTATGCCCTGTTTGCTCCTGAGCGCATTGGTGCGGGTGTACCACAGGGAACCATCTGGTGCCACCACGGCGGGGCCGTCATGCAGGCGCGAATTCACATTGCCTGGCAATGCGCGGGCATCGATCAGGTCGCCGTCCGGCTGCCGCTGCGCGGAATAAAGGTCCAGGAAAGGCTGTTCGTTCCAGGCCGCCCGCCATTGCACACCGATGGAGGAATCCCTGGTGGAGCAGAAGATGATGCGCTGATCGCCGTCCCACGTGGCGGCCATGTCATCCAAGGGCGTGTTCACCGAAACGCGCTTCACGGAAAAACGGTCCATGCTGCCGGTGAACTTGGCGGCGAAGTCCACGATGTTGCTTCGTTTGGGCTCCCCTTCCCTGTTGCCCATGGCCAAATAGCGGTCCATCCATGTTTCCGCCTCGGCATATTTGCCATTGCCCTTGAGCGCTTGGGCATACATGTACAGGTCGATCGGTTCGCGGTTGAGGTATTTTACAACTTGGGCATACCAGCGCTCCCCCTCGTGGGTGTCGCCCAGTTTCATCGAACAATCGGCGAGTCGTTTCACCACATGTTCGTTCAAGGCGCCCATATCTGCGGCGATCCGGTATTCGGCCTTGGCCTGGGCATAGGCCATGCGCGCGTAATAGCGGTCTCCCATGCGGCTGTGCGTTTCCGCCTGTCCTTGGGCCAACACGGGCACAACCGGTGCTATGGTGCCCAGCAGCAGCAGAAAGCGGCAGAGGAGGGTGCGCATCAGAAATAACGCGGGGATACCGTGCGCCCTTTGGTGAATTTGAAGTCGTACCCGATCATGAGCTCATGGGTGCCCGCGTTGTAGGCGCCCAGTGTGTTGGTCGTCATGTCAAAAGCGTAGCCCAGCCGCAATTGCTCGTTCACTTGGAATTGGCCCATCAGGCCCATGGCATTGCCCCAGCGGTAGAGGGCACCGAACCATACCCGCTCGCGGAGCAGGAAGTTGGCGTTGAGGTCCAACGACAATGGGGCACCTTGCACCACGCGCAGCATGACGGCCGGTTTGAACTGCACATCAGGCGAAATGCCCAGCACCATTCCGGCCATCAGGAAGTAGTGCCTGAACTCCTGGCTGGTCACCACCGTGCCATCCCCGCCGATCTTGTTTTCCAAAAGTTTGGGGGCGCTCAGCCCAACATAGTGCCTCGGGGTATGCCAATACACGCCGAAGCCGAAGTTGGGCAGTGGTTTGCTGCTGATGTTGCCGTTGCGTGGATCGGGCGTCACGGTCTCCAACGCCGCCAGGTCGGCTTGGAAGAGGTTCATCCCGCCGCTCAGGCCGAATGCCAGCCGGGAACCGGGGCCGGTGCGGATGCGGTACGCCAGGTCGATGAAAGCGCTGTTTTGTTTGGCAGGGCCCGTTACATCGTGTATGAGGTTGCCGCCCAGCGCCAGCTTGTCACCCGGCAATGGGGAGTGCAAAGCGAGTGTTTGCGTGCCCGGGGCGCCTTGGAATCCGAGCCACTGGTGGCGGCTGAGCAACAGGGCCGTGAACACGTCCGCGCTGCCGGCGTAACCCGGGTTGAAGGCCAAGGTATTGAACATGTATTGGCTGTACATGGGGTCCTGCTGCGCCCGGGCTTGGGAATTGCCCAGGAGCGCTGCTGCCAACAGCAGGGGAAGCGCGTGCCCGTACCTCATCGGTTCAGGTAAACAAAGCCTTTGAGCGGTTCCGAGCCGTTGCCCAGGTCCAGCACATAATAGTAGGTGCCCGTGGCGGCATCGCCCGGCAGCAATGCATCGGGCGAACTGCCGTCCCACACGGTGTGCACGTTGTCATAGCCGCTCGCCCGGTACATTTCCCCGCCCCAGCGGTTAAAGATGGCGATGGTGTTACCGGGGTAGCCTTCGATGCCCGGGATGATGAATTGGTCGTTGACCTGGTCGCCGTTGGGACTGAAGGATTCCGGTACGAACACCGCATCGGTGAACACACAGGGGCTGGTTCCTTCCACCAAGGCCGGTGCGCAATGGTTGGCATCATCCGCCTGGAACGTGAACGGTTGGCTGGTGAGCAACGGTCCGCTGGTGAACACGTACGGCGCCACGGGGCTCAATAGGCCTGTTCCGCCCGTGACGGCATAGCTGGCGGGGTCGCCTCCGGAAATGGTGAAACGCACCACGTAAGTGCGGTCCTGCATGTTGCATTCGCGCTGCACGTCCGTGACGACCACCCCCTCCACCAGTACCAGCTCCACCACGGCGCTGTCCGCCGGGCAGCCTGCCGAAGCGATCCGGTACCTGAAATGGTAGGTACCCGGGGCCAACAGGCCCGCATTCACTGTTCCGCCCGTCAGAGCACCGGTTCCGTCCACGTCCACCCAAGTGCCACCGGGCTGCGGATCGCCGCCCAACAGGGGGAAGAGTTGCACCAGGCCGGTATTGCAGGCCTGGCCGCTTCCATCGGTTCCGGCATCGGCCGGCGGGTTGATAGTGATGGAAATGCGCGCGGCCGTATCGGCGCAGGTGGCATTGCCGGGCAGCACGTAGCTGTAGGTGCCCGGGGGGTCGGTGGCGGGGTCGAAGAGGCTGTCTGCCGGGGCGCCGGCGGGATCCTGCCACTGCCCTCCGGGATCGCCGTTCCGCAACAACGTGGAAAGATCAACGGAAGCGCTGGTGGCACACAATGCCATGGTGGTATCCGGCCCTGGATCGGGGAACGGTGAGATGTACAACAGCACCACGCTCTGCACTTGCCCGCAGAAAGGATCCTCCAAGGTGTAAACCAGGGGATAGGCCACGCCGGGCACCAGTGCGGTGGCATTCAACCACTGGCCGGTAATGGCGCCAACACCGGTTTGTTCGCTCCATACCCCGCCCGGATCAGGGGTGCCGCCCAAAGAAAGGAACAGGTCGTACTGGGTAAGCGCACCGCAGATAGTGTCATTGCCGCCGATGCCCGTGTTCAGCCCGGCACCCACATGAATGGTGACCACAGCCGTATCGGGTGCACAGGGGGAGCCTCCTTGCACCACATACCGGAAGAGGTAAGTGCCCATGGGCACCTGTGCGGCATGGAACAAACTGTCCGGCAGGGGAGCGTTGTTCCCATCGAACCAAGCACCGGTACTGTCCGCCGTGGCTCCCAGCAGGGCGAAAAGATCGACCACGGGATCGGAGGGGCATACGTTCAACGCGGCATCCGCCCCGGCTTGCGGCGCTCGGACCTCCACCACGGTGAGCCGGGCCGTGTCGTTGGTGCAAGGGCCGATGCCCATGCGGATGTACAGGAAGACCCCGCTGCTGTCCACGGCCGGATTGTAGGTGGCACCATGCGTGGTGGGCGGTGCGCCATCACGTCGCCAAGTGCCCCCGCTCTCCGGGTTTTGGGCAAGGGCGGTAAACATGTTGAAAGCACCTTCATTGGAGCAAAGCGTGCGGGTGTTGTCGCCCCCCGCATTGGGTGCGGTTGTTTCCAGCACCAGTACAATGGCTGTGGCATTGGGGCAAGGGCCGGTGCCGGTCACCGTATAGAAATAATTGCCTCCCTGGTCCATCGCGGGATCATACTGCGGTCCGTGCAGTACCGGCGGTGCGCCAAAATTCCATGAGCCGCCGGGGTCGGGCGTCCCGCCCAGGCCGGTGACCAATGCTACTGGCATGCCGTTGGAGCACACCGCCAACGAACCGCTCGTTCCGGCATTGGCCGCCGTGGTGATGCCCACCTCCACGCTGGCCGTTGCCGCCGGGCAGTTGCCAATGGCCGGTACCGTGTACACATAGGTCCCGGCGGGGTCTGATGCTGGATCAATGAAGGACGACGCCATGGCACCCCCGGAGCCGGGATAATACCACTGGCCGTTGGTATCGTATGGCGGGCTCAGCTGGCCGAAAAGGTTGAACGATCCAGCGCTGGAACAAATAGAGGCAGGCACGCCGCTGCCTGCCTGCGGCCCAAGCAAGATAGTCACCGTGAGCACGGCCGTATCCGGCGCACAGGTACTGGAACCGCCCACCACATAGCGGTAATGGTGGACGCCCACGCCGGCTTGGGAGCAGTTGAGCACCTCGTTGAGCAGCCCGTCCGATGTTTCCACCCCGGTCCATGTGCCGCCCAGTTGGGGCGTACCGCCCAGATGCGGCGTGAGCAGCACCACTTCGCTCAGGCAGAAAGAAACATCCGCATCCTGCCCGGCGTCAAACACGGGGGAAACCATCACCGCTACCGTGGCGGTGTCATTGGCGCACGGTCCTGTGCCGGCAACCGTGTACCGGAAGTGGTAAGTGCCGGGCAGCACACCCGATGCATCGAAGACCCCGTTGGCAAGCTGGCCGGTGGCATTCAAGTCTTGCCATGTGCCCCCGCTTTGGGGCGTCCCTTGCAAGCCGGCGAACAGGCTCACCTGGGTATCGCTCACGCAGGCACTGATCGATCCGTGGGTGCCTGCATCGGGCTCGGGCACCAAGGTGATCTGAACCGTGGCCGAGCTATTGGAACAGGGCGGAACGCCCGCTACGGTGTACACATACGCACCAGGCGGGTCCGCTCCGGGGTCAAAGGTGCCGTCCGTCGGCACTGGTGTTCCGGAAGTGGGATGATACGCCCAGCTTCCGTTGGGATCCGGCGTACCGCCCAGCAGGTTTTGCAGCGATACCATGGGGCCATTGGAACATAGCTGGGGGGCGGTGCTCACCCCCGCATCGGGCTTCCGGTTCACCGTGATCTGCACGAAAGCCGTATCATTCTCGCAGGGTGCATCACCCACCACGATGTAGCGGTACAAGAAGGTTCCCGGGCCACTGGCCGAAGGGCTGAAGACCGAAGCGGCCACGCTCCCTCCCGCATCGATCCAACTGCCCAGCGGATCCGCCGCACCGCCCAACAAGCCGAACATGTCCAGGCTGGCCCCGTCAGAGCATAGCGTGGTGGAGGCATTGTTCCCGGCCACGGCCTTGGCGTTTTGTATGATGGTTGCTTGGGCAGTTGCCGCCGGACAGGGTGCCTGGCCGGGCACGGTGTAGGTGAACGTATGCACGCCGCTGCTGAAATTGGTGGGCAGGTAGATGTCGCTTGCAGGCAGCCCCGAGTCGGTATTGGTCCATGTCCCGCCCAAATTGGGGCTGCCGTTGAGCACATTGCGCAGTACAATGGCGGCCAAGGTGTCGTCGCAGATCGTCAGCACCCCGTTGCTGCCTGCATTGGGCGCCTGGTTCACCAACACGTTCACAAAGGCGGTATCGTTCGCGCATCCGCCCGTGCCCTGCACGGCATAGGCGTAGGCACCGGGCTGATCGAGGGCGGGATCAAATCCGCTGCCGTGGCCGGCACCGTTGAAGCTCCAGGTGCCCCCGTTCTGCGGGGCGCCGGTCAAATGGGGGAACATGGGCGTGATCCCGCCTGTGGAGCACAAGGCAAGATTGCCGTTGGCTCCGGCATTGGGCGCTGCCGTTACGGTGATCGTCAGGGTGGCCAAGGCCGGCGGGCAGGGTGATCCGCCTGCGGGCTGCACGGCGTACTCGAAGGTGAACGTACCGGCAACACCGGGATTGAAGATCCCGTTGCTGGGGATCCCTGACGGCACCCTCGTCCATGACCCGTTCAGGTCCGGCGTGCCGCCCAAGCTGTCCACCATCGCGAAGAGGTCGGCCGAGGAGCATACGCTGATGCTCCGGCTGAGCCCGGCGGAGGGCGGTACCGCCACGGAAACGGTGACCGTACCGCTGTCCGCAGGGCACGGCGGAGTCCCATTCACCCGGTAGGTGTACGTGCCCGGGGCATTGCTGCCCGGTTGGAACGTGCCGCTGAAGTAGGTGTTCAGGGGCGCAGGCCCTGTCCAAGTGCCGGTGAGGTCGTGAGGCCCGCCCAACAGTCCGACCAACTGCACGGCTTGGCCCGTTTGGCAGAAGGCCACGCTGGAGTCCCGCCCTGCATTGGGTGCCGTTACTTGAAATACTGTGACCGTACCTTCCGCCACCCCGCACGGGGCAGCACCGACCACCCGGTACGTATAAATGCCCGGAGCGCTGGTTCCCGGAATAAAGGTGCCCGTAGGGTATGGCGTCATGAACGGATCATACCACGTACCACCAAGTTGGGCCCCGGCCAGCTCCGTGATCAATAAAAAGCTCGGCGCGGTGCTGCATACCGTCTTGGTGCTGGCCCCGCCCGCCTCCGGCACCGCGCTCACGTTCACCGTCAGTGAACTGGTCTTGTCCGTGCAAGGGAAAACACCCGGTACCGTGTATAAGTAGACACCCGGCGCATCCACGCCCGGCACAAAGGTACCGGTGTGGGCATTACTGAACGGGTCCGTCCATTGGCCGCCCGGATCCGGTGTTCCGCCCAAGGCGCCGGTCATGTCAAAGGAGGCATCACTGGCGCAAACCGTGATCACCGCCGATTGCCCGGAATTGGGGCCGGTGGTTTCACTGATGTGCAGCACCGCCACTGCCGCATTGCACGGTGCGGCGGCGCTTACCGTGTAGGTATAGTCCCCTGGGGAGAAGGTGGCCGGATTGTAACTGCCGCTGAAGACCTCGTTTCCCGGCGGGGGACGACGCCAAGCCCCGCCTGCATCAGCCGGACTGATGTACGGCAAGAGGCTTACCGCCGGGCCGTCGGAACAGAATGTGGCCCATCCTTCATGGCCTGCATTGGGCCCGGCAACCACTTGCACGGTAGCCACCGCCGAATCCGATGAGCACCCCAGGGCACCGGTCAATTTGTATTCAAACTGGTAGGTGCCCGGCCCTGCGCCTTGCGCATTGAAGTATTTGCCGGTTACTTGGCCTGTGGCATCCAGGTCTTCCCATGTACCTCCCGGTTGCGGGCTGCCCCCCAAGGCGTTGAAAAGGTCCAATTGGGTGTGCGTATTGCATACGGCCAACGAACCGCTGCTGCCCGCATCCAGCACTGGTACAATGGTAACCCTGACGGTTGCCGTATCCGCATCACAGGTGCCGGTGGTTGGCACCACATAGCGGAAATCATAATCACCCGGAGGCAACTGCAAGGGAATTCCCGGTTCAAAGAACTGGCCGTTCAACCTCCCGGTCAGGGTGATCTCGCTCCAGGTGCCGTTCAGGTCCGGTGTGCCGCCGAGGCCGGTGAACAAGTCCACTGTGGCCTGTCCGGAACAAATGGTCAACAACCCGCTGATGCCCGGATCGGGAGCTGAAAATACGGTGATGGTCACTGTTGCACTGTCCGGAGCGCAAGGCACCGTTCCCGACACCTTGTACTTGTACGTGAACGTGCCTGCCGTGCTGGGTATGAACACGCCGTTGCTGGCTGCGCCACCGGGGCCGGTCCATACGCCCCCGGCATCGGGCGTGCCGCCCAAATGATCAAAGAGGTTCACTGCCGGGCTGGTGCTACAGAGGTCCAAGGTGGAACTGCTTCCCGCCACAGGCCGGCGGTGCTGCGTAACGGCAACTACCGCCGTGGCATCCGCACACGGACTGGTACCGGCCACCCGGTAGGTATAGGCTCCTTCCAGCGCGCCGATGCCGGGAACGAAGAACCCGCTGTGCGCACCATTGTTCGGGTCGGTCCATGCCCCGCCCGCTTGCGGGGTGCCGCCCAGTTCAGTGAACAGGTCCACCGTCGCACCGTCACTGCACACGATCACTGCACCATTGGTGCCCGCTTTGGGCGCACCGTTCACCGCCACGTTCAACCGGGCCGTATCGTTCATGCAAGGCGCCATGCCCGATACCACGTAACGGTACTGCCCGGCCGGAGTGGTTCCCGGGGAAAAAGTGGCCGATACCGCAGTATTGCCCGCGTTCAACCACGTGCCTCCCGGGTCAGGGACACCCCCGAGCAGGGAGGTCATGATGAAGGGGGGATTCGAACTGCACAGCGTGGTGGATGCGTCCATGCCGGCCTCCGGGGCCTGGTTTTCCGCCACCTGTACCAAGGCCGAGACGTTCGGGCAGGGTGCGGTTCCTGTTACAGTGTACATATAGCCGCCGGGCGGATGTGCCGGATTGGAGGGCTGGTAGAGGCCCCCAGCCAGGTTACCCGCGCCCGGTGGAGGGATGGTCCATGTCCCTCCGGCATCCGGAGTACCGCCCAAATGGCTGAACAAATCTTCGTCCGCTCCTGTGCTGCACAGGGTCACCGCGCCATTATTGCCCGCATTCGCCGCAGTGACCGCGGCCACGGTGACGGTTGCCGTGGCGTTTGCACAGGGAAGCGAACCGGCCACCAGGTAGGTGTACACCCCCGGAAGGCTCGTTCCGGGAACAAACGTGCCTAAGGGCACCGGCCCCGATGGGCCGGTCCATGTGCCGCCCACTTGCGGTGCGCCGCCCAAGTGATCGAACAGTGCGAAGGACCCATCGCTGCTGCACACCGAATAGCTGCCATTGGTTCCGGCATTCGCAGCTGTTGAAACAGCAATATTCACCGTGGCGGTGGCCACTGCGCACGGGGAAAGGCCCACTACGGTATAGGTGTACAAGCCTGGGGCATCAGCCCCGGGGGTGAACAGCCCGGAAGGGAACGCAACGTTTCCAGGTCCTGTCCAAGTGCCGCCTGCATCCGGGGATCCGCCCAACTGGGAGATCAGTGAAAACGCCGTCTCATTGGAGCATTTCACTACGTTCACGCTGGTACCTGCATCCGGTGCAGGCCGCACGGTCACCGTCACCGTGGCGACCGCCGCAACACAGGGAGCTTGGCCAGGTACGGTATAGGTATATGCACCGCCCAGATCGGTGCTGGGCTGGAACAATCCCGAGTGGGCACCGCCGGGACCGCTCCAAGTACCTCCAGCGTCGGGCAACCCGCCCAATGAATCCAGCAGGTTGAACACGGCGGCATCGCTGCACACTTCCACAGCCCGGCTGGAGCCCGCATCCGGCGCATCCCGCACGGTGATGGTGAGCCTTGCCGTATCATTGGCGCAGGGTATCGTGCCGGGCACCACATAGGTATACGATCCCGGGGTCGATATGCCGGGCGTAAAGGTGTCCGATCCCCCAGGAGACCAAGTTCCTCCCGCATCCGGGGTGCCCAACAACTGCCCAAGCATGCTCAAGGGTGCATCGGTGCTGCACACCGTAATGCTGCGGTCCCCGCCGGCGTTGGGAGCGGCGACCACGCTCACCACTACATCAGCGGTGGCGTTGGGGCAAGGCGGTGTACCGTTTACCGTGTAGGTATAGGTGCCTGCCGCTGAACTGCCCGGGGTGAACAGATTGGAGACCGGGTTCCCGCCCAAGGTCCAACCGCCGCCCGCTTCGGGCGTACCGCCCAATAAGGTGAATAGGTCCACTGCAGGCCCATTGCTGCACGTGGTATAGTTGCCGGTGGTGCCCGCATCGGGCGCAGCATTCACCACCACGGTTACCGTGGCGCTCGCCACCGGCGGGCCGGTCACGGTATAAGTGAAGCTCCCGGGGATGTCGATCGCGGGATCAAAGAAACCGGGATGGGCGGCAGGACCGCTCCAAACCCCGCCCGGGTCGGGCGAGCCGCCCAAATGATCGAACAAAGAGACCATCGGCCCATTTGAGCAAAGGGTTGCCGTACCATCGGTTCCCGGGCCTGCTGAAACCAGATGCACGTCCGTGGCCGATCCATGCAGCGGCCACGCAACCGCCGGAAGGGCAAATACGGTCAGCACCGGCAGTATTGCAGCCAACAAGGTCCTCATCACCATCGAATGCGGGGAATCCCCGCCCCGGGTCAATTTCGCGACCAAGATAAAAAGGGCAGGCGGGCCGCGCCCTTGCTGGAGGCCCGCCCTTCAGGGATACTTCGGCAAAGACCGGATACAAGCCGACCAATGCCAAGTACGCCGGGCTTAATTCAACTCCCGTTCAATTGCCGGTCGGCAACTGGTCACGGTGCTTCGGCTTTCCGGGGTGCTTTGGCGAAGGTGATGCCCAACATGACCTCATGCGTTCCGGAAGTGTAACTCTTCAAGGCCGTGGTGGTCAGGTCGTAGCTGTAGCCGAATTGGAACGTCTGTTTCAACCAATAGCCCAGCATGAAGCTCAGTGCATCGTCCGTACGGTAAGTAGCACCCAGCCAAACCGTGTTGCGGTAGCGTACCGTGGCGGTAAGGTCCGCTTTGGGGGGTACGGGGCTTACGTACTTGACAAGAAATGAAGGCTCGAGCCGGATGTCCTCCCCGATCGCAAAGCGGTATCCTCCCATGGCGTAATAGTGGGCTGCCAAGAGGCTGTTGGTGGGGTCGTTCTGAGTGAAGAAATCCACCTTGTTGCGCATCAACTGGGGTGCTGTTGCCCCGAACCACCAATTTTCATCGTAGAGGTATGCCCCGAAGGTGGCATCGGGCATCAGGTCCCCGCGCAGTTGGTCGTCCATCAAGGGCTCATCGGGATCGTGGAACTCGATCTTGGAGCCGTCGATGAGGAACTGGAGCATACCGAATGACAGCCCCAAGCCCAGCTTTATTCGCTCCGTGATCCGCAAGTGGTAGGCATAGCTGAGCTGGATGCCGGTTCGGCGCGATGGCCCCGTATGATCGGTAAAAATGAAGCCGCCCAGCCCCATGTTTGCGGCCAATGGCGTGGTGGCACTCAGCATAAAGGTGCGCGGGGCATCCTGGATGCCCACCCATTGATTGCGGTGGGCGCTGCGCAGTTCAAACCAGGGGCGGCTTCCTGCAACGGCCGGATCATAGAGGTAATCGAAGCTGTTGTACTGGCTGAGCTGCGGCAGTTGCTGCGCATGCAGCGTATGCAGGCACGCAACGGGGAGCAGAAGGGCGGGCAGATAACGCATGATGGCCATGGATCAGTGGATCACGGTAAGCGGGCCGGTGAATGCTTCCGGGAATCGTTCGTCGTGCAGGTCGATCACGTAGTAGTAGGTTCCCATGGGCACGCCCTTGCCGTCAAACTTCCCGTCCCAAGGCACGGCGTACCCGATGCTGTGGAACAAGGGTTCGCCCCAACGGCTGAACACTTGTACTTCCATATTGGGAAAGAGTTCGCCAAAGCCCAGGACCCAGGTATCATTATGGCCATCGCCGTTGGGGGTGAACCCGCTGGGCACCTTCACCTCGGGCACCACGGTGATCAACACGGAGTCCACGCTGGAACAGCCATCGGGGGCAACCACGGTGAGTTCAAACCACGTGGTGCCGCCCACGGTGGCCGTAGGGTTGGCCAGGCTGCCATTGTTGAGCAGGCTGTCCGGCTGCCAGCTGAACGTACTGCCCACCGGGCCCGCAGGTGAACCTCCCAGCACAATGGTGCCTTGCACGTAGATGGTGCGGTCATCACCGGCGTCGGCAATGGGCAGCGGGAGGACGGTCACCACTACGGTATCCGCATCGGAGCACGGCCCGTCGGTAAGGGTGAGGATGAAGGTGTGTACGCCGTCGCTCATGGCGCCCACATTGAGCAGGGTGTCCGTTCCCAACGGCGTCCCTTGGCCATCCGTCCACAGGAAGCTGCCGTTGCCTTGGCTGTTGGAGGCATCCAATGATACGGGCACCCCGGAACATGCCACTTGGTCGGCACCGGCATCGGCGATCACGGACACCAAGGCTGCAACCTCGATCACGGCCGTGACCGTGCAACTGTTCGTATCGGCCACGTTCACCGTGTAGGTGCCCGGTGCTAGGCCGCTGATGTCCTCGGCCGTGGATTGATAGCCAGCAGGGCCAGCCCAAACCACCGTGTAGCCGGGCATTCCGCCGGCAATGGTGATGGCGATCGCACCGTCGGCGGCGTTGGCGCAGCTGGCGTCGGTCACGGCATCCGTGGCCAAGGTCAGTTCAGGCGGTTCGGCCAGGCTATAAGACACCGTGGTGTCGCAACCCGCAAGGTCGGTGATCACCACGGTCCAAGTGCCCGGGCACAAGCCGCTGATGGCGGCTGTTCCCTGCCCACCGGTCGGTTCCGGGCTCCATAGGTAGCTGAGGGCGCCCACACCACCGGTGGTGGCCAGGGTGATGCTGGCGTTGCAATCGCCATGGCATGCGATCGGTTGTATGGTGGCTGTGGGCGTGATGGGCTGGAAGGGATCGATGACGAACGCATAGGTTGAATCGCAGCCCGCGTCGTCGGTGATCGTCAGCGTCCAACCGCCCGGACACAGGCCACTGGCCTGGTCGGTGCCTTGCCCCACCGGATTTCCCGGTTGCCACAAATAACTGTACCCCGTTCCAGTACCTCCCGACGGTGCTGCCACGGCCGTGCCATCGCATGGCCCGTTGCAGCTTTCACCCAGCACGCTCAAGTTCGCCGCAATGGGGGCGCCGGCACCGATGGTAAAGCTGGTGGTCATGGAGCACCCGTTGGTATCGGTCACCACCACTTGGTATGCACCGCCGCACAGGCCGAACACATCCAGCACGTCCTGGTCGATCACGGCACCTCCCGGGCCCGTCCACAGGATCGTGTAAGGCGCTGTTCCCCCCGACACATCCACATGTGCCGTTGCCAAACAGTCGTCGAAGCACACATTGTCCGTGTGGGTCAGGTCCACGGTGAGCACTGGCGGCTCGACCAGCGGAATGACAAGGGTGGTATCGCAACCGTTGGCATCGGCGATGGTCACGGTCCAATTACCGCTGCACAGGCCGGAAACGGCCGGGGTTCCTTGGCCGTTGGGCGGCGCAGGCGACCAGTTGTAGGTAAACGCCCCGGTGCCTCCTTGTACGTTCAACGCAATGCTGCCGTCGCATGCGGAATTGCAGGTGATGGCCTGCACATCCGCCGTGGCCGTGATCGGGTCCGGGGAGAGTATCAGCACGCCCTGCAGCACGGCGCAGCCGCCCTGGTCGGTGATCTCCACGGCATAGTTGCCCGCACAAAGCGAGCCGACCTGGGTGCCGGTTGAAATGGTGTCCGCGCCCGAGGTCCAGATGTACGTGTACCCGCCGGATCCACCCGTGGGCGCCACTGCGGCCGATCCATCGCAGAGGCCGGCGCAGGTAACCGGAGCAGTGCCGAGGTTGGCCAGGATGGGGTCCGGTGCCGTTACTTGTGCGGTATCGATGGCCGTGCAGCCGGCGCCATTGGTCACTTGCACGAAGTAGGTGCCCGCACAGAGGTTGCCCAGCGTGTTGCCCGGTTCATTGAGGTCGGTGCCCGAGGCATCAAACCAGCTGATGCTGCATGCCGGAACGGCGCAATTGAAGGACACGTCCACCGCACCGTCGCAATCGTTCGGGCAGTCCAGCAGGAAATCGGTGGTGGAAAGCGTTTCAGCGCCTGCATCGCTCACCGGTGCGGCATGCTGCACCGTGCAGCCATTGGCGTCCTCCACCTGCACCGTGTAAAGTCCTGCGCACAAGTTGGTGAGCGCGCTGTCCGTGCCAACGACCGTTCCGTTCAGTTCCCATGTGATCGTATAGGGCAGCGTGCCCCCGGTGGGCACCACGCTTGCCGTACCATCGCAAACGTTGCAATTGCTCAAGGTTGATGTGGCCGTGGCCAACAAGCTGTCGGGTTCGGAGATGATGAAGGACAGCGTGGTGTCGCACCCGCCGATGTCGGCCACGGTCACGGTCCATGTTCCCGCGCACAGGCCGAAGGCACCGTTGCTGCCTTGGCCGTTTGGCGGTACCGGCGACCAGGTATAGGAATAGAAGCCGTTGCCGCCCGTGGGGGATAGTACGATGCTCGCGTCACAGGCACCGTTGCAGGTTACCTGGGCCGTTTGCGCAGGCACGGCCAACGGTTGCGGCTCCGTGATCAGCATGTTTACCACGGTATCACACCCTGTGGAATCAGCAATAGTGACCTGATAGGGGCCCGCACACAAACCGGTGGCTTGCGCCGTATTCTGGCCGCCGCCCGGTTCCGGGCTCCAGAGGAACGTATAGGGCGCCGTCCCCCCCGCCGGCCCCACGGTGGCACTGCCGTCACAGAGGCCATTGCAGCTCACCGGTACGGTGGTCAAATTGGGCACGATCACTTGCGAGGGCACTACGGCAGCTGTATCCATGCTGGTGCATCCCGAGGCATTGATCACGCTCACCAGGTAAGTGCCCGCGCACAACCCGCCCAAGGTGTCCTGTCCTTGTGCCAAGCTGTTGCCCAACACATCGAACCAGGCAACCGCACAAGGGGCATCCAGGCAGGTGTAGGCCACACTTATCTCGCCGTCGCAGGAACTCGAGCACAATGTTTGCCCGTTGATGGCTTGCAGCGCTTCTGCATTGGCATCCGGCACGGCAACGCCCACGGTTGCCGTACAGCCGTGGGCGTCCGTTACCGTGGCGGAGTAGATGCCTGCGCAGAGGTTGAGGAGCGTGTCGCCTGTGCCCACCGGAGCACCGGCAAGGGTCCACTGTACGGTGGTCGGCCCAGTGCCTCCAGTAATGGCCAGCGTTGCAGACCCGTCGCAAACAGCGCAATGGCTCACCGTTGCGGCCGTGCTCACCGACAAGGGCAACGGTTCGGCCAAGGTGAAGTTGAGCGTGGTGTCGCAGCCGTTGGCATCGGACACTATCACTTGGTACACCCCGGGGCACAAATTGCCTGCAACCGCTGTGCCTTGGCCGCTGGGCGGCGCCGGAGTCCATGCATAAGTATAGGCTCCGGCGCCTCCTTGCGCGTTCAGGCTGATGCTTCCATCGCACTGCCCGGCACAACTGATCGGCGTCACCGATGCATCCACGGCCACAGGTGGTGGCGCGGTGATCAGCACGCTGAAGGTGGCATCGCAACCGCCCTGGTCATCCACGAGGACATCATAGATGCCCGGGCACAGGCCGGTGGCAAGCCCGGTGCCTTGGCCGCCGCCGGGTGCGGGGCTCCAAGTAAAGTTGAACGGACCAATGCCGCCGGTGATCCCGATGGTTGCCGAGCCGTCACACGCATTGGCGCAGCTTACCGGCGTGCTGCTGATGTCTGCGGTGAACGGCACGGGGTCGGAAACAGAAACCGTATCCATGCTCACGCAGCCGTTGCCATTGGTGATCGCCACCAAGTAGCTGCCCGCGCACAGGCCGGCAAGCGTGTCCACGTTCTGGGCCATGGTATTGCCCTGCAGGTCGGACCAGACCACGGTGCAGGGGCCATTGGCGCAGGTGTAGGAAACGGAGACCATGCCGTCGCAAACACCGGGGCAACTGGCGGTCCCGTCGGCCACCGTTATTGTTTCACCATCTTCATCCGCCACCGGAACGGCCAAGACGGTCGAACAACCCGCGGCATCGGATACGGTTACACCGTACAACCCTGCGCATAGCGAGGTTACCAGGCTGTCCGCAGTGGAAAGGTTCAATGGAGGCCCCCAAGTGAAGTTGTATGGCGCGCTTCCGCCATTGACGTGCAACTGCGCTTGGCCGTTGCAGTTTCCGCACTGGCTCGCCGTCACCGTTGCGGAGGCGGACAAGGGCAAGGGATCCACCAAGGTGAATGTGGCGGTGGTGTCGCAACCGTTGCCATCGGCGATGACCACTGTCCACGTGCCGGCGCAGAGCTGGCTCACCTGCGCGGTGCCCTGCCCTTGGGGGGGAGCCGGGCTCCACAGATAGCTGAACGATCCGCTGCCGCCTTGAGGCTGCAGGTCGATGACTCCGGTGCATTGGCCTGCACACGCGATCGCCGTTACCGTCGCTTGGGGGTCTATCGGAGCCGGTGCCGCGATGGTGAAGTTGATCACGGTATCACAACCATCCTGATCGGTGACCGCCACCTGATAGTTCCCGGGGCATAAGCCGCTCACCGCATTGGTGCCTTGCCCCGCGGGCGGAGCGGGGCTCCAGAAGTAGGTGTATGGCGCTGAACCGCCGACAGTGCCGGTAATGCTGGCGGTGCCGTCGCAGGTGTCAGCACATGAAGCGGGCGTGGTGGCAAGCGTGGGTTCGATGGGTACATAGGCAGGCACGGAGAAGGGGATGATGGTGTCGCAGCCGTTCCCGTCGGTGATCGTGAGGGTATAGTTCACTCCGGCACACAATCCGGTGGCCACATTGGTGCCTTGGCCTGCTCCCGGGTCCGGAGCCCAGGCATAGAAGTAGGTTCCATTGCCGCCCACCGGGAAAGCGCCCGCCTCGCCGGTGCAGGCACCGGCACAGGTTTCAGGCACCACGGTGAAACTGGGCTGGATGGGTGGATACTTGAAGATGATGAAGCCCAGCGTGGTATCACATCCGGCAGCATCGGTCACGGTAACGGTGCCCGGCCCTTGGCACAGGCCGGAGGCCGTGGCGGTGCCTTGGCCAGCCCCCGGCTCCGGCGACCATTGGTAGGTGAATCCACCCGCTCCGCCAGCTGCCGTCACCGTGGCGGCACCGGTGCATTCATCCCAGCACAGGCCGTCGATCGTGGCCACACTGGCCGTGATCGGTGTGTTCGGCAGAATGGTGAAACACCAGGTGGAATCACATCCCGCTGCATCGGTCACCGTAACGCACCACAGCCCTGCGCACAAGCCGCCCACCGAGGCGGTGCCGTCACCGATCGGTGGGGTCGGCGACCACGAGTAGGTATAACCGCCGGCGCCCCCCGTAGGAGCCACCGTTGCCGTTCCGTCGCAGGGCCCGTTGCAGGTTTCATGAGTGAACGTGCCATGCGGGTCGATCCCATCCGGTGCGCCAACCGTGAAGCTCACGGTGGTATCGCATCCCGCCTGATCGCCCACGGTCAGCATCCATGTGCCCGGGCAAAGGCCGGCAACCGCAGGAGTGCCTTGGCCCGAACCGGGAGCCGGGCTCCACATCCAAGTGTAGGCGCCCATGCCACCGGTGGCCGATGCCGTAATGCTGCCGTCACAACTGGTTGCACAGCTGGCGGCCACCACCACGGCGGATACATCAATGGGCAGGGGACGTGATACAGTGAATTGCACCGTAGTATCACAACCTGCCCCATCCGTGATCGTCAGGCTGTAGTTGCCCGGGCACAACTGTCCGGCATTGGCCGTGCCTTGGCCGGTTCCGGGTGCAGGAGACCACAGGTAGCTGTATCCGCCGCCCGTACCACCGCTCACGGTGGCCGATGCGGAACCATCACACGCAATGCCGCAGGAGGCATCGGTCACCACTACGGCGGGCACCAAGGGGGCCGGAGCATTGATCGTGAAGGCGATCAGCGTGTCACAGCCTGCCGGGCCGGTCACCCTTACCGCATAGTTGCCGGGGCACATGCCGGAGGCGCTGGCAGTGCCTTGGCCAGCGCCAGGCGGCGGCTGCCAGTCAAAGGTTGCTCCGGCTAAACTGCCGGTAAGCACGCCCGTGCCATCGCAGGCATCTGCGCAGGAGGCATCGGTTGTGGACAAGGCCGCGTCCAGTGGCGGAGGTTGGTTGATGGTAAAGCTCAGCGTGGTATCACATCCGCCACTGGCCACCACTACCTGGTAGTTGCCCGCGCATAAGCCGCTTGCCGTGGCACCGGTCCCTGCGGAAGCCGGCGTCCACACAAAGGTGTAGGTGCCGTTCCCTCCTGCCGGTGCCAATGCGATGGAACCATCGCAAGCGCCGTTGCAGCTGGCATCGGTCACCGTGGAATTGACCACAATGGCCGGAGAGGTACTGATGAAGAATGCTATCGTGGTATCGCAACCCACGGCATCCGTCACCGTCAAGGTACCGGGTCCGGCGCAAAAGCCGCCTGCGCTGGAAGTGCCTTGGCCCGATCCCGGCACCGGCGTCCACAAGTAGGTGTAGGTGGGCACCCCTCCGGTAACCACGGCCTGTGCCGTACCGTCACACACATCCGGGCAGCTGGCCGCACCCGCTGTCAGCACCACATCCATGGGCACGGCCGGCAAAATGGTGTAACTGTGCACCTGGGTGCAGCCGTTTGCATCGGTCACCGTGAGCATCCAAGTACCGGCACAGAGACCGCCGGCCGCGTTGGTGCCTTGTCCACTGCCCGGTTCCGGCGCCCACAGGTAGGTATACGGGCCTGTGCCCCCGGTTACCGTGGCCGTGGCCGTGCCGTCGCAATTCGAACTGCAGGTAACATCTGTTTGGGCAGGAACCAGTTGCAGGGGTAGCGGCTCGGCGATGGTCACCTGCAGGGTCGTATCGCAATTGTTGGCATCGGTGATCGTCACGCTCCAAGTACCCGCGCAAAGGCCGGTGACCGCAGGGCTGCCGTCACCGGCAGGGTTGCCTGGCTGCCAATCATAGGCAAGCATGCCTGTACCACCGGTGGCCGCTACCGTGGCGGTGCCGTCGCACTCCCCCGCACAGCTCGCATCGGTGGAGGTGATCGCGGGATCGATGGGCGGAGGAGCGCCAATGAGGAACACCACCGTGGTATCGCAACCCATTGCATCGGCAATGGTGAGGCTGTAGCTGCCCGGGCACAATTGCGTGGCGTTCGGCGTGCCTTGGCCAACAACGCTCGGGGTCCAGGTATAGGTCAACGCGCCAATGCCTCCTGTGGCCGGCGCGCTTGCCGTGCCATCGCAGCTGTTCGCACAGCTGACGTCGGTAGTGGTAGGCACGGGAACAATTTCGGGCGGTGCGGCAATGGTGATGGCCACTACCGTATCGCACCCCGTGCCATTGTCGGTGATCGTTACGCTGTACACACCTTCGCACAAGCCGGTGACCGAAGCCGTGCCATTGCCTCCACCAGGCGCTGGCGACCAGCTGAAGGAGTAGCTGCCCGACCCGCCGGTGGGCGAAACCGTGGCCGTACCGTCACATGACCCGCCGCAGCTGGCATCGGTATGGGAAGGTTGGGGGATGATCGGTTGCGGTGCGATCACCTGGAACACGAGCGTGGTATCGCAGCCATTGGCATCCTGGATGGTCACCGAATAATTGCCTGCGCACAAACCGCTCACCGCCGGTGTGCCGTCACCGGCAGGATTGCCTGGTGCCCAGTTATAGGTGTAACTGCCCGTGCCGCCGGTGGGAGCCACTTGCGCAGTACCGTCGCAGATATTGGCGCATTGTGCATCGGTGACCGTGAGGTTGGGCTGGATCGGCTGCACCGGAAACCCGAAGGTGGTGTCGAACGCACAACCATTCGCATCGGTGACGTGCAAGGTGTTGGCGCTCGCGCACAGTTGATTGAAGCTGCTGCCCGTTCCCGCCCCGTTGTTCCACGAGTAGGTGTAGCCCGAAACGCCGCCCACGGCGAAAACCGAGGAAGTGCCATTGCAAACATCCGCGCACGTAGGGGCCGTAACCCCGGTGAAGATCACGCTCAGCAACGCTGGATCGGTAACCTGCACGGTAGCGGCACAGCTCACCCCCTGGCCTTGATCGGTAACGATCACGATCTGGTTTCCGGGGCATGTATTGCTCCATGTGGCACTGGCCGGGCCGCCCACCCAGCTGTAGGTGAAGGGCCCTACGCCCCCGCTCACGGATACCTGTACCGAGCCATCGCACACACCATGGCATGAAACCCCGTACCCATTGTAATTGCTCAACAGCTGTGCATCAATGATGAAGGGAGTTTGCCCCACGCCGGTGGCACAAACGTTGGAGCCCCGATCGCTGCTTTGTTCCGGACGGCCCGGCCCCCAGTTCATCGGCTCCCCGTTCACCAACAGCTTCGAGGTACCTGCTTCCACAGAGCCGGGGTACGGTGCCGGGAACGGTTCCTTCAACACCACCACGGAGGTGCCCGCCACGAGCCTGGAACTGCGGTCGGCCAATAACAATCGGCCCGCACGGACCATGTTGCCGTTGGTGACCAACGTCCCCTTCTCAAGCTCAATGCCCGCCTGATCCCCAAGGACCATGTCGCTGAGCAAGGACCACGTGCCCGCACCGCTCAACCGCACGTTGCCGGCCATGGGAATACCGCGCAGGTCCACTTGGCACAAGGCCTTCCCGGGGAACAGTTCCACGTTGGATGTGCTTGTCCAGACCACGCTCCCGCGCAAGGTGAAGTCGCCGCCGATACGCAGGCCGCCCGTAGTCCCTTCCACCACCACGGTGCCCCGGGTGGCGTCCACAAGCAGGTCGCCGATGGTTGTTCCCCCGTCCAACCGCACCACCACCTCCCCGTTGGCCGGGGCGATCACCACGGCATCGCCCTTGCCCGGCAGCCGTGCCCCTCCGGGCCCGTTGGCGGTAGTGGCCCAATGGGCGGGATCGCTCCATGCGCCGCTGCCGCCCACCCAGAAACGCTGCTGTTGTGCTACAGCATTGCCATACAGCACCATGGCGTACAACAAGGCGGCAACATGGGCCATGGCTGATCGCCCGGGCCGGGCTGGGCTCATTCGAAAATGGGGCATCTTACGATCGCTTTATCGGGATCCATGGGTACACAGGGATAGATCCCCAAAATGAATTCATGGGTGTTGGCACCGCCCACGCGCAGCTTGCTGGTGGTGACATCATAACTATAGCCCATGCTGAAATACTTCAGGAACGGCACTCTGACCATGAATGCCACGGCATCTTGATTGCGGTAGCTCACGCCCAGACCCAGTTTGCGCCTGTATTCCAGCATCACATTGAGGTCCATGGCCAAAGGGGATCCCGGCGACAGCTTGAACAACCCATTGGGCACCACGCTGAAGTTCCGGTTCACGCGGAAGCGATGGCCTGCACTGGCGATGTAATGGCGCGCAAGTCGCATATCCGTGCCGATGCCCTCGAGCTTGTTGCCCGCCACCTGCTGAATGGAGAACCCGGCCCAGGACGACTTGCCGTACAGCCAGAGCCCAGGCGTCACATCCGGGTATACCAGCACACTGCCGTTGTTGGCCAAGGCCGGGTCATTGTTGTCCGAAGCGTTCACATCGCCCAAGGAGAGCCTTTCCTGGCGCAGGCCGGCGAACAATCCGAAGGACAGGAACACATCGCGCTTCAATTGCAGGTGGTAGGCGTAGGCCAACTGCAGGGTGGTGTAGCCCAGCGGCCCCGTATTGTCGGCTTCCACGAACAAGCCGATGCCATGCCGGTTTGCATGGAATGTCCTGCGCTTGGGCTTGATCACACTGTTGATCGTGGCCCACCCGGTGATCGGTGCACCGGGGAAGCCCACCCACTGCTGGCGGTAGCCCAGCCGCACATCGATGCAGTCCTTGCTGCCGGCCACCGCCGGGTTGATGGCGAACATATTGAACACGTTCTGGGTGTACTGCGCGGTTTGCTGCGCGTACAGGCCGCATGCGGCAAGCAAAGGGAGAAGCAGGGCCAGGCAGCGCATCAGCGGACAATGGTGACATAACCGGTATAGGGATCCGACTTGCCCCCCACATCGTTCACTTGGATGTACCAGTAATAGGTGGCCGCAGGCAATCCTTCGCCGTCAAACGGTTGCTTGTAGCCGATGCTGTGGAACACGCGTTGGCCCCAGCGGTCGTGGATGCTTACCTCAGCTTGCGGATAGTTGGCCAGTTCAGGCACGTCCCACGTGTCGTTGATGCCGTCGCCATTGGGGGTGAAGGTGTTCACCGGCGCCACCAAGTGCTTCACCTCCACGATGACCGTGTCCACATAGGTGCAGCCGTTGATCACCGTGGAAACCGTGTACATCGTGGTTTCATTGGGCTGCGCCACGGGGTCGGGCACGGTGTTGCCGCTGAGGCCGGAAGTGGGGCTCCACACATAACTGGTACCGCCCGTTGCATGCAACTGGGTACTGGCCCCAGCGGCGATGACCACATTGGGGCCGGCATCAAACACCACGTTCACCACATCCATGCCTGGGCCGCTTACCGAGATATTGAACCCACATTGGGCCGCAATGGTTGCACCATTGTTGCGCATGCCCCCCACCATCACCCAGTACTGGGTATTGGCGGCCAACGCCTGGGTGCTGGTCACCGAGAACGGGACCGAGTCCGACTGGCAAGGGGAAGCCACCTGGAAACTGTTGGGGTCGCAGCTTCCATCGCCGCTGAAGATCACTGCGCTCAGCGCGTTGCCCATGCCCGCCAGATCGGGGCAATTGATGTTCTCCAGGGCCACGCTCACCGGCCCGCCCACAGCATTGGTGGTGAACGTGTACCATACCGCTTGGGCGCCGGGCTGGCAATAGGCCGGCATGCTGTTGATGGCGCCCGTGTTGTCCCCGGCGGCAGGCTGGCCCGCGCACAAGTCCACCGCCTCTGCACAATCATCATTGACCGGCTGCGCCTGGCAGGTCAATGCGATCGCAACCGGAAGGCAAGAAAGCAACAAGCGCAACTTGGGCATGGGCACACGGCGGGTTGCGCCGAAATTAGACCCCTCCTGCCCCCGCTTTCCGTGTAAAACCTTCAGTTTCACACACGTTGATGTTGGTGCCAAGCAAAGAAGACCGCCTGCCCTTGAAACAATAACCTGCACGCCCGGCACCGGCGCGCCCCTGGATGGGGGGCGCTGTGGTGGCCTCACCAGGAATCGAACCTGGATCTAGAGTTTAGGAAACTCCTATTCTATCCGTTGAACTATGAGGCCGGAACACTAACAACGGTCCACGGGCGCGGGGCGCGAAAATAGCCCCCTCCCGGCATGGGATCTTCCCGGGCAAGCCGGAAGCTTGGAAATAGGGTTCTTTTCAAAGGAATGGGGCACCCCTGAAACCCTTGGTCAAACCATCGCGTTGGCAATCCCCTCAGGGAAGCTCCCGGGTGAACCTCGTTCATCGGAGTACAACTCGCTGGAATTCAGTATAACTTGCATCACCAATTACCTCCAAGATGCATCCGCATGAACGACTCCTTCGGGATTGTTACGCGGCGTTCAACCTAGGCCGGTATGAGCAGATCCCGGAACACATGACCACAGACGTGGAATGGCCGGACCAGTTGGAAGGTACCTTGCTTCGCGGCGGGCAAGCCATAGTGGAATACTGGGAACGGCTGGCGAAAGTGCACCGGCACGCCTATGAGCCAAAGCACTTCGACCTGACCGCCCCCGACCGGGTGGTGGTCTCCCTGATCCGGACCGTGCACAGCCAATCCGGTGAGGTGATCTCACAAGGGTTGATCCACCATGTGTACGATTTCCGGAACGGCCGCGTGTGTAAAATGCAGATCAAGATCTAACGGCGGATCGGCCTTTGAGCACGCTCTGATCCGGCACAGAGGAGCCGTACGAAACACCAGCAGGAACTGGAACGGCCGGAAGTTTCCGGCATGAGCCTACTTTTACCACCTGATCCCAACAGCTTACGCACTGTTTCGACAATACCACGACATGAAGAACCGTATTATGCCAAGTTCCCGCTTGTTGCTCCTGTTGTTGAGCGGATCGTTGATGCTCCTGCTGCCTTTGCACAGCTTGGCGCAGCAGATACTGACCTTCGACTTTGCCGGAGCTGCCGGCACGGAGCCCACGTGGTCGTCCAACTTCAACGATGCCGGCCTTACGGGGTCGGTCATCAGCCGTGGGCCCGGGCTGCAGGCCTATCCCGATGCGGACCGGTTCAATGCAAGGCACTGGACCACCGCCGCCGTGCCGAACCTCAACGACTATATGGAATTCACCTTGACCCCTCAACCGGGCAAACAATTCACCATCACCAAGGTGACCTTCAAACTGCAACGCAACAACAGGGGGCCATTGCGCTATGTGCTGCGCACCAGTGCAGACGGCTTTACTGCCAACAAAGGTGCCGTGGCCATCATTCCCGATGCCACCGATACCCGTACCCGGTCGTTCACCTTCACCATGGCAAACCGGACCGCGCCACTGGTGCTTCGGCTCTATGGCTACATGGCGGAATACAGCACTACGGGCCATGGTGGGCCCGGTGATGCTCCCGGCGCGGACATCATCGTGTATGGCTCAACCGCCGATATCACCTACTACAGCCAGTCAACCGGCAACGTAACGGATCCGATATGGTCCCTGAAAACCGTCGGCACGCCGGGCCCTGCCACCTTTGGTGCGCTTACGCACATGGTGGTACAGAACGGCCATACGGTGACCAATACGGCCAATGCGCTTGTACGGGACCTGGGCGTTGATGCCGGAGGCACGTTGGCCATCAATGCAGGCACCACCTTCACGGTTAGCGGGGATGACGTAACCATCGATGGTGCCCTGAACGGTGCGGACAACAGCACTTTGGCACTGGCCGGCACGGCTGCCACCACCCTTTCCGGCAGCGGCGCACTGGATCTTTGGGACCTCACGGTAACCACCCCGGCCAACACGGCAGCCAATGCCACCGTGGGCATCCGGGGAACCCTGTTGCTGGCCGATGGCGACTTCAATGCCACGGGGGGCAACGTTGCTCTTGCCAGCACGGCCTCAGGCACCGGTCGCCTGGGCCCGGTTGCCGGCGGGGCATCCTACACAGGCAACCTCACCGTGCAGCGCTACATTCCTGCCGGGCACACCAACTGGCGCATGCTGGCCAGCCCTGTGGCCGGGCAAACGGTGAACGAATGGAAGGACGACTTCTTCACTGCCGGGTTCCCCGGGTCGCACTACCCGAATTTCTACGACCCCCCGGCCAGCGGCATCTTTTGGCCCAGCATCCGCTGGTATGATGAGACCAACACATACGCCTCGGCCGATTCCGGCGAAGTAGGCGTAAGCTCCACGGCCCAGGCACTCACCCCGGGCCAAGGTTTCCGTGCTTGGTGCGGTGACACGTACAGCAGCACGGCCGCGTTCACGGTTGATCTCACCGGGGCGCCCACCATTGCACAGAGCGCGTTCACCCTGCCAATGAGCTTCACCTCTTCGGGCACCTTGGCGGCGGATGGTTGGAACCTGGTGGGCAATCCGCTGCCCAGCCCGATCGACTTCACGATGATCAACCGCGGCACCGATGTGCAGAACGCCTATTGGATCTTCGACCCGGCCACCGGCACCACCAAAGCCTGGTCGAATGGCGTGGGCCAACCCGGGCTCAATGGGATCCTGCAGAGCAGCCAAGGATTTTGGATGAAGGCCGATGGCACCAACCTGACCAGCACGTTGGATGAATCCGCAAAAGTCTCCGAGCCCTTGGGCGGCACCTTCGGCGGCCTCCAGCAAGCGGTGCTCCCCATGCTGAACCTGACGATATCCAGCACGCTCAACACATACAGTGACGTGGCCACCATGGTGTTCGCCCAAGGCACCCCGGCCCTCGACGGGATCGACGCCCTGAAGGTGCCCTTCCATACCACCGGCGCACCGCGGATCGGCATTCGCAGCAACACGGGCGAGCAGCTTGCGCTGGACTTCTTCGGAAGCTACAGCACCGCCGTTCAAATACCTGTTGATGTGGCGGTCGAAGTCACCGGCACCTACACCATCACTGCCTCCATGGCGGGCATCCATGCACTGAGCTGCCTCAGCCTGACCGACCTGCATACCGGCACGGTGACCCCGCTTACCGACGGCGCCTCGTACAGCTTCACCATGGAGGCCGGCAGCAATAACGGACAGCCGCGCTTCGTGCTCAACGGCACTGAGCCTCTGGCCCTTTTTGTTGAAGATGCCCTTTGCCCTGGCGGGAACGGGCTGGCCACCGTGGCAGCCGCGGAAAGCGGGCTCAACATCACTTGGGCGCAAGCCTCGGGCAATACCTTGGGCAGTGTGCAGATCGGTGCCGGGGATGTATGCAGCATGCAACTGGCCCCGGGCAATTACCAGGTACAGGTCAGCCCCGGCGGTGTTTGCGGCCAGTTGGCAACTGATTTCACCATCGCAGCTCCCCAAGGCGATGCGGTGCAAGCCCTGTTCCACACGGATGAAGCGGCAACCGCCGGTGTGCCGTTCCACTTCTTCAATGGCAGCATCGCCGCCCAACACTACCTGTGGAACTTCGGCGATGGCGCCACCAGCACGGAGACTGCACCTGTACACAGCTATGCTCTTGCGGGCAACTATGAGGTCACTCTTACGGCAACCCATGGTGACTGCTCGGACACTTTTACGATGCAGATCAGCGTGGACGGTGCAACCGGGGTCAGCACCAGTGCGGGTAACGGGCCGTTGGCCGTATGGGCCTCGGATGACCAGCTTGTGGTGCAGCATGCCTATGGCCAAGCGCCGGTGGATATAGCCGTTTACGACGCCACCGGCCGCCAGGTGCTTGTACGTACCGGGCTCACGCAACCCGGGCGCATCATGTTGGACGGCCGCAACTTGGGCACGGGCGTTTGGCTCGTACGCGTGATCGGCAACGGGGAGCAACACACGTTCCGCGTGCCGAAAGTGCGTTGATCGGCGCCTCCCTTCATCCATGCAAAAGGGCTGCCTTTCCGGGCAGCCCTTTTGCATGGCCCAGCGGGACACGTGCACAGATCGCCCTTAGCGAGGACCGCTTTACTCAAACAAGCTGCCGGGCTTGGCCTCCGGGGCTTTGCCCAGATGTTTGTACGCCCGTTCGGTGGCCTGCCTGCCACGCGGGGTGCGCATCAGGTAGCCCTCCATGATCAGGAACGGCTCGTACACCTCCTCGATGGTGCCGCTCTCTTCGCCCACTGCTGTAGCAACGGTATTGAGGCCCACAGGACCACCGCTGAACTTCTCGATGATGCACAGCAGGATACGGTTGTCCATTTCATCGAGTCCGTGCGCATCCACGTTGAGGGCTTTGAGGGCATGTTTGGCAATGGTCATGCCTATGGTACCATCACCCTGGATCTGGGCGAAGTCGCGCACGCGGCGCAGCAGGGCATTGGCAATGCGCGGCGTTCCCCGGCTGCGGCGGGCGATCTCGTGTGCGGCTTCATCGGCGATGGGCACGTGCAGCAAGCCTGCGGAACGTTTGAGGATGCCGGTGAGGGTGTCCGCATCGTAGTAATCCAGCCGGCTGTTGATGCCGAAGCGCGCACGAAGGGGCGCGGTAAGCAAGCCGCTGCGGGTGGTGGCGCCCACCAAGGTGAACGGGTTGAGGTTGATCTGCACGGTGCGGGCGTTGGGGCCGGCATCGATCACCAGGTCGATGCGGTAGTCCTCCATGGCGCTGTACAGGTATTCCTCCACGATCGGGCTCAGGCGGTGGATCTCGTCGATGAAGAGCAGGTCGTTGGGCTCCAGGTTGGTGAGCAGGCCGGCCAGGTCGGCGGGCTTGTCCAGCACCGGGCCACTGGTTACGCGCATACCTACGCCCATCTCCTGGGCCACAATGCCTGCCAAGGTGGTTTTGCCCAGCCCGGGAGGGCCGTGCAGCAGCACATGGTCCAATGCTTCGCCCCGTTGCTTGGCGGCTTGCACAAATACCTTCAGGTTGTCGGTAACGGCCCGTTGGCCGGCAAATTCCTCAAAGCGCCTCGGGCGCAGCACCTGTTCCATCTCCTTGTCGGAGGCGGAACGTTGTTCGCGGCGTACGTCAAACTGTTCGGGCATGGGCACGGCCAAAGGTAATCCGCCCCCTCATCGCTTCAGGTCGCGCCACAGGTCGCCCATGAACACTTTCACGCCCAAGAGGTAGATCGGGGCAGTGAGGGCTTCATCCAGTTCGGTGCGCACCAGCATGAGCCGGAAGCCCCAGCCGGCATGAGCCCCGAAATAGCGAAGGAACCGGTATTGTATGGTCATGGCCGGTTCATAGATCAGCAGGAACGAACGCACCAATGCGTGTTGCCGTCCATCGGTGCCGGTGTACACCAGGGAGCCTTGTCCAAAGCCCAACTGCACGGGGATCCTGGCCTCCCACGGCCCGCGCTCGAAAAACGCATATTCCACATACGGCGCCAGGTAGCCCATGCGCAGGCGCACCGGTACGCCAGCTTGCCCGTCCACGGTACGCGGATGCTCCACTGCACTGGCCAGAAGGGAATAGCCCAAGCCGTACTGGAGCCGCCCGGCGTGTTCCAGTCCCAGCTTAACGCCCAGCATGCGCACATTGCTGTTGCTGATAAAGGAGCCGCGCGTGTCCAACTTGGCCACTACCCGGGGCGGCTCCTTGCTGAAGAGGGCCAAGCTGTCCAACAACTGGGCATGCATGGCCGTGCTTCCTCCGGCGGCCAGCAGGAGCAGCAACGTGGCCCGCAGGTCCGGGAACAGGGAAGTCCACACATGATGTGCGGACTTCCCTGCCGACCTCGAAGCACCAAGGCCCATATGGTCGGGGTCAGTGCCCTTCGTCCTCCTCCCCGGCTTCCAAGGGAACGGTTTGGGGCACAAAGTCCTCCGGCTTTCCGGGCTTGCTGTAATCGTAAGGCCAGCGGTGCACGGTGGGCAGGGGCCCGGGCCAGTTACCGTGCAGGCGCTCCACGGGGGCGGTCCACTCCAAGGTATTGCTGCGCCAAGGGTTCTGCACGGCTTTCTGTCCGCGCCAAATGCTGTGGAAGAAGTTGTAGGTGAACACCAACTGGACCACTCCGCCCAAGCAGGCGAAGAGGGTGATCATGACGTTGAGGTCCATGAAGTGGCCTTGGAACATGGGGAACTCCGTGTAGTCGTAGTAGCGCCGCGGGCCGCCGGCCAAGCCCACGTAGTGCATGGGGATGAACACCCCGTAGGCGGCGATCAACGTGACCCAGAAATGCACGTATCCCAGGCGGTTGTTCATCATCCTGCCATACAACCGCGGGAACCAGTGGTACACGCCGGCCATCATGGCGAAGATGGCGCTCACGCCCATCACCATGTGGAAGTGGGCCACCACGAAGTAGGTATCGTGCACCTGGATGTCCAGGGCACTGTTGGCCACGATGATGCCGGTAAGGCCGCCGGCGATGAACGTGGACACCATGGCGATGCTGAAGAGCATGGCCGGAGAGAAGACGATGTTGCCGCGCCACAGGGTGGTGATGTAGTTGAACACCTTGATGGCGCTGGGCACGGCAATGAGGATCGTGGTAAAGGAGAAGATCGCCCCCAGGAAGGGGTTCATGCCGGTGATGAACATGTGGTGGGCCCACACCAGGAAGCTCATGAAGGAGATGGCCATCAGGGAACCGATCATGGCACGGTAGCCGAAGATGGGCTTGCGGCTCATGGTGGAGATCACTTCGGAGCTGATGCCGAAGGCGGGCAGGATCACGATATACACTTCCGGGTGGCCCAGGAACCAGAAGAGGTGCTGGTAGAGGATCGGGCTTCCGCCCATGTTGTCCAAGGCTTCACCGGCAATGTGGATCTCGCTGAGGTAAAAGCTGGTGCCCATCATGCGGTCCATGATCAGCAGCACCACGGCGCTTACCAGCACGGGGAAGGCCAGCACGCCTACGATGGCCGTAAGCAGCAGGGCCCACACGGTGAGCGGCAGGCGGGTCATCTTCATGCCCTTGGTGCGCAGGTTGAGGATGGTGACGATGTAGTTGAGGCTGCCCATGAGCGAACCGGCGATGAACAGCACCATGCTGAACAGCCAGAGGGTCATGCCCATGCCCGATCCGGGGATGGCCTCGGGCAATACGCTCAACGGGGGATAGACCGTCCAACCGCCATTGGCCGGCCCGCTTTCCACGAACAACGAGGAAAGCATCATCACGGAAGCCGCGAAGAAGAACCAGAAGGAGAGCATGTTGATGAACCCGCTGGCCATATCGCGGGCGCCGATCTGCAAGGGGATCAGCAAGTTGCTGAAGGTGCCGGACAGACCGCCGGTGAGCACGAAGAAGAGCATGATCGTTCCGTGGATGGTGACCAAGCCCAAGAACATCGAGGGGCTGAGCACTCCGTTGGGGGCCCACTTGTCTCCCAGGAAGAAATGGGTGAAAGCGAAGCTCTCCCCGGGATAGGCGATCTGCAAGCGGAAGATGATGGACATGATCATGGCCACCCAGGCCATGACGATGGCCGTGATCAGGAATTGCTTGCTGATCATCTTGTGGTCACGCGAGAAGATGTACTTCGAAATGAAGCTCTCCTGGTGATGGTGAAGTCCCGCGTGGGCGTGGCCGCTGTGGTCGGCAGCCTGCGGAGTAGCTACGGCGCTCATGTTCTCAGTTCGATTCTTGGTTCGTTGCTGCGGCGGCCACCGGGGCTGCTGCACTGTCCGTCGTCAAGGTGCCGGCCTCGGCAGGGGAGGCCGTTTCGGGTTCCTCCGCCTTTGCCGCGCCCGGTTTTTCAAATACGGGCAGCATGATGTTCCACACCTTGTAGGCGCCGGCCGGCTCCACGGTGAGCGGTGCTTGCATGTTGTAGTGGGAGATGCCGCACACCTTGTTGCACATCAGGATGTAGTCGAACGCCTCGTTCTTGGTGATCGTCCGCATGCTGTCGGTGGTGATGGTGAGGTTGAGGTGCATGCGCGTGGTCATGCCGGGCACCGTGTTCATCTGTGCACGCATGTGCGGCAGGTAGGCGCTGTGGATCACGTCCTGGCTTCTGAAGAGCAGCTCCACGTCGGTGTTCACCGGCAGGTGGAACTCCTTGGTCACCTTGTCATCGGCCCCCAGCAGGTAGGTGCTGTTCTTGCCGTTGGTCTTGATGTCCTCTTCCATGAGCTGCTGCAGGCCCATGAGCCGTTCGATCATGCGCCGCGTGTGGGCCATGTCCTCGTTCCGCTCCGCCAATTTGTCTGCGGGCAGCACATTGGCTTTGGCGGCCAGGTCGGCTTCGGCCTTGGCCAGGTCCTGCTTCAAGGTGGCCAAACGGTCGCCAAGGGATTTGCGCGTCACGATCCCCAAGGGGTTTTCGGCAGTGATCAGGCGGTAGTCGCTGGCTCCCAGTTTGCCGTCCTTGCCGGGATACCGGAAGGTCCAGTCGAACTGCTTGGAGTAGACCTCCACTTCCATGGTGCCCGGTGCCGGCAGGGCCGTGATCTTGTTCCACACGACCAAGGCGTAGATGATGGTGCCGATCAGCACGATCGTGGGGATCACCGTCCACACCAGTTCCAGCCGGTTGTTGTGGGGGTACCAGAAGGCGCGCTTGCCATCGCGGTGGTAGTACTTGCCCACGAAGTAGAACAGGGCGATGTTGGTGCCGAAGAACACGATGCCCAACATGATCCAGTTGTAGAGGTACATGTCGTCGATCCATACCCCTTGGGTGCTGGCCGGGGGCGGCAGGAACACATCACTGTAGCGGAAGGGCAGCCAAATGAACAGGGCGAGGTACACCACCCCGAACAACCACATCAGTCGGCCTTGTGTCCGGTTGGTCCGCTCGGCGATCACCTCTTCGCGCAAGCCGCGCAACTCGCTGGTGAGCTGGGCCACGCGGCTCAGGCGCAGGACCACCAGGAAGCCCAGCACCAGCACTGCAAGTATCAACAACGTCATCATGCCTGTTCGATTATGCTCGGTTTGTGCCGGGGATCAAATGTGGTGGTGAACGCTTTCTTCCAGGAAGGGATGGGCCACCACGGTGAGGGGTGCCTTGGCCAGGGCGGAGAGCACGGTGCGGATGAACACCCCGAGGAAGAGGGTGAAGAAGCCGATCTCCAAGAGGCCGAGCTGCTCAAAGTGCGGGCCCAGCGCGCCGGGCAGGATCAACATCAGGGTATCGAGCCAATGGCCGATGAAGATCACCACGCCCACCCCGATCAGGAACTTGGGGGAACGCTTGGCGTCGCGGCTCATCAGCAGCAGCATGGGCAGGGCGAAGTTGATGAAGAAGGTCACCCAAGTGAGCCAAGGATGGCTGCTCAAGCGTGGTACGAAATAGGTCACCTCCTCGGGGATGTCGGAATACCAGGTCAACATGAACTGCTCGAAGTAAAGGTAGCTCCACAGGAAGCTCACCGCGAACATCCACTTGCCCATGTCCTGCAGGTGGCTGCCGTTCACTTGGGGCAGGTAACCCTTGCCTTTGAGGTACAGCACGAGGATCACGGCGGTGATCATGCCGCTGGCCCACATGCCTCCGAAGACGTACCATCCGAAGAGCGCGCTCTTCCAATGGACATCAATGCTCATGATCCAATCCCACGCCAGCAGTGAGCTGAAAAAGGCGAAGAGCACGATGAAACCCACGCTGCGCCGGTAGTTCTTCCAATGGGAGGCCAGGAGTGTTTCACCGCTTTCATTGTCCATGCGCAGGCTGTGCGCCCGGAACCAACGGATGAAGAAGACGAAGGTGCCCAGCATCAGCAATGCACGCACCCAAAAGAAGGGCATGTTCAAGTAGCCTTGAAGGAACCCGATGCGCGGATCGAAGTGTTCCGCATCGGCCGGGTCCAGGGCGCGGGCATCCATCCAGTGCCAAATGTGGTGCAGGCCCATGGAGCCGGCCACCAGCACCAGCAGCACGGTCAATGCGCCCCAGGTCACGTAGGTGGCAATGGCCTCGTACACGCGCTTCACCATCACGGTCCACGCGGTTTCGGTGACGTGGTTGAGGGCGTAAAAGAACAAGGTGCCCAACGCGATGAAGAAGAAGAAAAGGGCGTTGCCATAGAACGCCGCCCAAGAGTATTGCTTGTGGTCCGAATGGTCGCCCACCACACCGATGGCCGCCATCACCAGGCCGATGACGATCAACGCCAAGGTGATCGTGCCGGCCCGTTTGCTAATGGTGAAGTTCATTGCTGCTGATTTGATCACTTGGCTTGCGCGACCGTATCCGGGGCCACCGGTGCGGCCGTCATGTTGCCGCCGTTCTGGAGGTACTTCACGTACTGCACCACCAACCAACGTTCCTTGTGGTTGAGCTGGCTGGCGTGGCTTCCCATGGCGATGTTGCGGCCGTAGGTGATGGAATGGAAGATCTTGCCCTCGGGCAGGTTCTTGAGCTGGGCGCCGTCATAGGCCGGCGGCGGCGGGTAGTTGCCCTTGGCCACCACCGGTCCATCGCCCTTGCCCTTGGCGCCGTGGCATTCCACGCAGAACTTTTCGTAGATCACCTTGCCCTGCTCCACGGTGGCTTCGGTCATGGCGATGGGGCTGTGCAGCTCCAGACCGGCCTGCTCATAACCCTCGGGAGTGTGCGGGTAGGGATACGGGAAATTGAAGGCTGCATCGGCTTCGGACCCTGCGAAGGGAATGGTGCCTTCCACCGGCAGGCGCGCACTGGGGGTGGCCCGCTGGGCGCTGGTCAGGCTGTCGCCGAAGTAGTACGGGTCCTGCCCGTAATCCACGTAGGCCTCAACGGCCGGGCTGCGGTACATGTCCGGCATGTACTCCAGGCCGGGGCTGTCCGGGTCGCCGCTGCACGCGGCCAGCAAGCCCAGGGCACCGAAGGCGGTGGTGAGCAAGCCGGGATTGAACTTAATGCTGCTCATGCTCAATAATGGCGTTCATTGATCTCCAGCACGGCCGTATCGCGCAACATGCCCGTGATGGCCTCGGGGGCGTGGCCGTGGTTGTCTTCGGTGCGCAGTTCAATGATGAACTTGTCATCGGTGGTGCGCGGATCGGGATTGCGTGCCGGCATGCCGGGCAGGGTCTTGTTGCGGATCAGATAGGTGATGGCCATGCCATGTGCCGCGCACAGCACGGTGAACTCGAACAGCACCGGCACGAAGGCCGGCACGTTCTGGTAGTAGAACTGGTTGGGCTTGCCCCCGATGTTCATCGGCCAGTCGTAGATCATCATGTACCAAGTGCCCAGCAGGGCCAGGGACAAGCCCATGATGCCGAACATGAAGGATACAATGCCCAAGCGGGTGCGCTTGAGCCCGATGATGGGGTCGATGCCGTGGACCGGGAAGGGGCTGAACACGTCGCGCACGTGCACACCGGCGGTCACCAGTTTGCGCGCTGCGTCCTTCAGCAGCTCGGGATCCTCATAAACGGCGTAGATGACTTTGTTGGCCATGACGCTCAATGCTGTGATTTGGGTAACACGTCGCCCTTGTAGCTCTCCCCGCTGGACTTCAGGATGCTCTTCAGTTCATTGAGGGCCAGCACCGGGAAGTAGCGCGCGAAGAGCAGATAGAGGGTGAAGAAGATGCCGATGGTGCCCAGGAAAGTGCCCACATCCACCCAGGAGGGGTAGAACATGGTCCAACCCGAGGGCATGTAGTCGCGGTGCAGGCAGAGCACGATGATGTCGAAGCGCTCGAACCACATGCCCACGTTGATCACGATGGAGATGGCCCAGGCCCAGAAGAAGCTCGTGCGGATCTTCTTGAACCAGAGCAGGCCAGGGATCAGGTTGTTGCAGATGATCAGCGCCCAGAAGGCCCAGGCATACTGGCCCGTTGCCGCGCCCATGGACATGTAGGTGTAGTACTCATATTCCACCCCGCTGTACCAGCCCATGAAGAACTCGGTGGCGTAGGCCACGGCCACGATGCCGCCGGTGACCATGATCACGATGTTCATGTATTCCACGTGCTTGCGGGTCACGTAGGCCTCCAGCTTCATGGCTTTGCGCATGATCAGCAGCAGGGTCTGCACCATGGCGAAACCGGAGAAGATGGCACCGGCCACGAAGTAGGGCGGGTAGATGGTGCTGTGCCAGCCGGGCACCAGTGAGGTGGCGAAGTCCATGGACACCACCGAGTGCACGGAGAACACCAGCGGGGTGGCGAGGCCCGCGAGCACCAGGCTCACTTCCTCAAATCGCTGCCAGGCCTTGGCATTGCCCGTCCAGCCGAAGGAGAGCAGAGTGTAGAGGTTCTTCTGCCACTTCTTTTTCACCCGGTCGCGCAGGGTGGCGAAATCGGGGATCAGACCGATGTACCAGTACACCAGCGATACGGAGAAATAGGTGGAGATGGCGAACACGTCCCAGAGCAGTGCCGAGTTGAAGTTCACCCAGAGCGAACCGAACTGGTTGGGCAGGGGGAACACGAAGTAGGCCAGCCAGATGCGGCCCATGTGGATCATGGGGAACACGGCGGCCATGATCACGGCGAAGATGGTCATGGCCTCGGCGGAGCGGTTCACGGCCATGCGCCATTTCTGGCGGAACAACAGCAGCACCGCGCTGATCAGCGTGCCTGCGTGGCCGATGCCCACCCACCACACGAAGTTGGTGATGTCCCAGGCCCAGTTGATCGTCTTGTTCAAGCCCCATACCCCGATCCCCTTGCTGAACAAGTAGAGGATGCAGGCTACGCCGTACAGGGCGATGATCGCCGCGATGGTGATCAGCACGTACCAAGCGGTGGGAGCCTTGTTCTCAATGGGCGCGGATACATCAGCGGTGATGTCTCCGTACGTTTTATGGCCCAGGATGAGCGGGGGTCTGATCGCTGATTCTTGATGCATCTTTCCGGTTCTCTCTTAGGCTTTGTTGTTGTCCCCGTCGGTGGTGTTGCGCACCTTCACCAGGTAGGTGATGTTGGGTTGCGTGCCGATCTCCTCCAGCATCTCATAACCGCGGGGGTTGTCACGGCCGGCGCGGGCTGCGCTGGTCGTGTCGTTCAAGTCGCCGAAGATGATGGCGCCGTAGCCGCAGGCGGCCGAGCAGGCCGTCTGGATGTCGCCGTCCTTGACCGGCGTACCTGCTTTTTTGGCTTCGAGCTTGCCGGCCTGGATGCGCTGCACGCATAGGGTGCACTTCTCCATCACGCCGCGGGCGCGCACGACCACATCGGGGTTGAGCACCATGCGGCCCAGCTCATCCCATGCGGGATTCACCTGGGCGAAATCCTCCGTGACATAGTTGAACCAGTTGAACCGGCGCACTTTGTAGGGGCAGTTGTTGGCGCAGTAGCGGGTGCCGATGCAGCGGTTGTAGGCCATCATGTTCAGGCCCTCGTCGCTGTGCGTGGTGGCCGCCACAGGGCACACGGTTTCGCAAGGCGCATGGTTGCAGTGCTGGCACATCATGGGGATGAAGAGCACCGAGGGGTCGGCGGCGGGTTCCTCCATGGCGGCCAGCTTGTCGGCCCAGCCCAGTCCTTCAGTCTCCTTGTGGGTGTCGCTGCTGTAGTAGCGGTCAATGCGCAACCAGTGCATTTCGCGGCTGCGGCGCACTTCGTCCTTGCCCACCACCGAAATGTTGTTCTCGCTGTTGCAGGCGGTGATGCATGCCCCGCAGCCGATGCAGCTGTTGAGGTCGATGCTCATGCCCCAGCGATGGCCCATCTCTTCCACGGGATGGTCGGCCCACAGGTTCACCGACGTGGCCGGTACGCGGTCCTTGGCGTTGATGTGCCCATCGTTGTTCACATCCTCATGGACCGCCAGCGTGTTGGGCTTGTTGTAGGTCTGCTCCGGCTTGTTCAAGGCCCATACCGTGAAGGTGGTCTCCTTCACGATGCTGCCCCGGTCCATGCCGGTCATCTGGGTTTGCGTGAGGGCTACGGCATAGGTGCGGCCCGTGGGTTCCACCGTGGCGGCGGTGGCCTCATAGCGCACGGTATTTCCGCGCATCGCGGTCCACGGGAAGGCATTTTTGCCCACCGGGGCAGGGCTGCCGTCCGGGTTGCGCAGGCAGGCCGCACGGCCCACGCGCTCGCCATTGGCGCCACGGCCATAGCCGAGGGCCACTGATATGGTCTTGGGGGCTTGGCCCGGGCTGTGCACGGCCGGCAGCTCCATGGCCACTCCGTTCACCGTGACCTTCAACAGTTGTGCGGGGCTTTCCTGACCGATGTACAGTTCCTTGAAGCTCTTCCCGGTGAGGGCACTGAGGTCCTCGGGGCTGATGCAGACGAAATTGTCCCATGTTCCTTTGGTGATGGGGTCGGGCAACTCCTGCAACCACGGATTGTTGGCATGCAGGCCGCTGGCCAACGCCTCGGTGGTGTACACCTCCAGTTCCCACTCACCGGCACCGTTGGCGCCTTCGGCGGCGCTGCGTGCCGCTTCCGCCAGGTCCGCATTGAAGGCCGCAGGCTCGGTGCCGTTGGCTGCACCGCGGTATTCACCGTCGTGCAGGGCTTGATCCCAGGAAGTGGTCAGGGTGGACTTGGCCGTATGCTGCACGAAGGCGCGCCAGTCACTGTCCGCTCCGCTCCATTTCAGCAGGCTTTCGCCCCACTGGCGGGTGTCGAACAGGGGCCGGATGGTGGGCTGTGCCAAGGCGAAGATGCCCGGCTTGGGCTGCAGGTCGCCCCAGCTCTCCAACCAATGGTGGTCGGGGGTGATCCAGTTGCACAGGGAGGCCGTTTCATCGGCATGGCTGCTGAAGCTGACGCTCAGGGCGGTTTTCTTCAGGCCGGTCTTGAACTCCTCGGCGTTGGGCAGGGTATAGGCCGGGTTGATGCCGTGGATGAGGAGTGCGCCGACGGCGCCCGCATTGAGGTCCTTCACCAAGCGGGCCATGGCCGCATCATCGCCTTGGAAGAAGGGAGAGGCATTGCGCAGGTCGATGGTGCTGCCGTAGTTGCCCAGCATGTGGTTGATGCTGTTCACCAGCACCTGCACGCCTTCATCATTGGTTCCGCACAACACCAGGCTCTTGCCGCGGGCAGCCAGCAATTCCTTGGCGCATTGGGCCACGGCTGCGGCGGCCCCTTCGGGCAACTTGGCCTGGCCTGCCGCCGGTGCACCGGAAGCAGCTGCAATGGCATTGTGCAGGGCCAGCACCACGTGGGGGTGTTGGCTGGGCTTCACGGCCACGCGACGGTCGGCGTTGGCGCCGGTCATGCTCATGCGGGCCTCGAACTGCCAGTGGCGGCTCATGGGGCGGGAGGCCGTGGCCTCCTCGGGCTTGCGGCGGCTGGCGTACTGCCAGGTGTTCTCCGTGGTGCTGCCCCAATTGCTGAGGAAATCGGCCCCGATGCCCACCAGCACATCGGCTTTGCCGAGGTCATAGGCCGGGAACACCCGCTTGCCGAAGGTCTTCAGGTTGGCACCCGTGACGCCCGCGTAACTGATGGGGTCGTACTGCACATGGTCCACCTGGCCGCCAACGGTGGCGCTGACCGCGGCATCCGTGCCGGTGATCGCCAGGCCGTGCTTGGCCTTGAACACCTCGATGGCCGCTTTGATGCTGGGGCTGATCACCGTGCCGGTGAGCAGCACAATGCGCTGGCCCGCCGCACTGGCCTTGGCCAACCCGGCACCAATGGCCTTGTCGGCATCGGCCCAGGAGCGCTGGGCGTGGTTCCCGCCCTCCAGTTGAACGGGAGCGGAAAGGCGCTCGCTGTCGTACAAGGACAACACGCTGCTGTTGATGCGGGCGTTCACTGCCGAGCGGCCCGAGCCCGGATCGCGGTTCACCCCGAAGCGGGGGTTGCCGCTCACGTGGATGGGGCGTCCTTCGCGGGTTTTTACCAGCACACTGGCGAAATCCTCCCCGTCATAGTAAGTGCTGGCGTACCAGTTGGCCACGCCCGGAGTGATCTCTTCCGGCTTGTTCACATAAGGGATGCTCTTGATCACCGGGGCTTCACAGGCGGCCAAGGTGGCGGCGCCCACGGAGAACCCGAGGAACTTCAGGAAGTCGCGCCGGCTGGTGGTGCTCCCGGTGATGCTGCCGTCGGCCAGCACATGGTCCAAGGGCATCGGCTCAATGAACTCATGTGCATTGGCTTGGGCTGGTGCGGCCGCAGGGTCCAGTTCGGACAGGTCCTGCCAATATCGCTTCGTGCTCGACATGTGTGTTCGCTGGATCGATCTTAATAATGGCACTTGGCACACTCAAAGCCGCCAAGTTCCCGAACAGTGATCTTCTCGTCCTCCAAGTATTTGCGCAGCTCGCCCTGCCCCATGGGGGTGGTGGCCATGCGGCGGTGGATCTCCTGGTAGTAGCCATTGTCAGAGCCGGCCACGGCCACCTCCTTGGTATTGTGGCATTCCAGGCACCAGGCCATGGTCAACGGGCTCCATTGCTGTACCTGGTCCATTTCGGTATCCACCGGGCCGTGGCATTCCTGGCATTCCAGTTTGCCCACGGCCACGTGCTGCTGGTGGCTGAAGAACACGTGGTCCGGAAGGTTGTGCACCTTGTTCCATACCAGGGGCTTCTGCTGGCCGGTGTACTTCATCGCGGCGGGGTCCCAGCCCGTGGCCTCGTAGATCTTGGCGATCTCGGCGGTGCCGGTCTTGGGCCCTTCGCTGATGGCCTGGTGGCAGTTCATGCACACATTGGCGCTGGGTATGCCCGCATGTTTGCTCTTTTCGGCGCCGCTGTGGCAGTACTGGCAATTGATGGCCAGGTTGTCCTTGCCGGCGTGCAGGGAGTGGTCGAACGCAATGGGCTGGCTGGGCTTGTAGTGGGCAACTTTATCCCCGCCGTAAACCCCGATGTTGAACATCCAGTTCCACAGCAGCACCAACGCCCAAACCACCAGGAGCAGCACGGCGGCGGAAGCCCAGCCCTTGTTTTGCACGGCCCACTTGCAGATCCTGCCCCAAGTGCCCATCGCGGGCTCGGGGGCCATGCCCTGCTTTTCGCGTACCGCGTTGTGCAACTGGTGGCGCACGCCTCCCAAGGAGAGCAGCACGAGCAGGAGGATCAGGCCGGTGACCACCAACCATTGCCAAGAGCTGGAAGGCTTTGCGGCAGCAGCCTCGGGTGCCGGTTCCGCGCCCTTCTTGGCACCCGCCGGGGCGAAGTTGTCCGCGTAGTAGAGCACCGCGTCGATCTCCTCGTTGCTCAATGCCTGCGGCGGCATCACGATCTTGTTGTGCTCCTCGAAGATCTGTTTGGCATGGGCATTGCCGGACTTGATGTAGCCTTGGCTGTCCTTGATCCACTCATGCACGTCCCCCTTGCCTTCCCAGCGCTCCTTGGCACCCTTCACCGCCGGGCCGGTCATGTCCTTGTCCGGCTTGTGGCAACTGCCGCAGTTGGCCTTGAAGATCTTTTCGCCGTTGTCGTACACGGCTTGGTCGACCTGTGCCGAAACCGGACCGCCGATCAACAGAAGCACCAGCAGTGCAAGGTGGCCGCACATGCCGGCCGGATGCTTAAAAAGCCTTGATACAAGCGACATTCCAAACAATTTTGAATGTTGATCGCCACGGATCAACGCCGGGCAAAAGTAGGCGCGGAGCGATATGGGCGCATCCGCATGATGCACGACAGGCTGCCTCCTGCTTTATTTAGAACGATTCTAATATTGGTCCGCACCGGTACAAGCCGCATCATTATTGGTCATTCCGATGTCACGGGCGTGTCATTTTAGGTCACGGGTACAAGTCGGCAACACGGCTCTCGCGCCAGCCTGGACGGCCTTGGGGGGATCGCGCTGCACGTGCTGCTTGCCAAGTACACCCAGACCGGTACTTTTGACCGCGCCATGCGCCTGATTGCTTCCTATCTCCTTCTGACCTGCCTGCATGCGGCACATGCCCAGCAAGATGGTCTCTTCCACCCGCATGCACCGGTGCAGCCTGTTGCTGCTGAGCGTTCCCGCCAAGCGGCGCAGGATACCGCCGCCCATGCAGGTACAGGAAAGGTCACTGTGGTGGAGAGCAGCCGGATCCAAGCCTACATGGCCGACTATGCGGCGAAGAAACGCGTGTTGAAGGGCTATCGGGTACAGATCTTCCTGGGCGACCGCAGCCAAGCGGAAGCCTCCCGGCGTACTTTTCTGCAACAGTACCCGGACATTCCGGCCTACCTGAGCTATTTGGCACCGAATTTCAGGGTGCGCGTAGGCGATCTGCGCGACCGCGTGGCCGCCGAGTTTCTCAAGGAGCAGTTGCGGGCCGGGTTCCCGGGGTTGTACATCGTTCCGGACGACATTGAGCTGCCCGCACTGAAGGTGGTGCCGGCGGCAGCCACCGCTCCGCGTTGACCACCCGCGGCCCACATGGGGCCATCGCCCCGATGTTGGCGCCGCACGGGTGCCGTGCCCGGGCTCAGGTTGAAGCACGCCGATCACCAAGCCGTTGCGGCACTGGTCGCCGTGCGGGGGATCAACCCTCCAGGGTACGTTTCACCTCCACCACTTCGAAGGCTTCGATGTGGTCGCCGACCTTGATGTCGTTGAAGTTCTTGATGCTCAGGCCGCACTCGTAGCCGTGGGTCACCTCCTTCACATCGTCCTTGAAGCGTTTGAGGTCGCTCAGGTCTCCGGTGTACACCACGATGCTGTCGCGGATCAGGCGCACCTTGCTGTTGCGCGTGAGCTTGCCGTCGAGCACGTAGCAGCCGGCCACGGTGCCCACCTTGCTGATGCGGAAGGTTTCGCGCACCTCGGCGGTGCCGATGACCTTTTCCTCTTCCTTCGGGGCCAGCATGCCTTCCATGGCCTGCTTGAGCTCCTCGATGGCATCGTAGATGATGGAGTAGAGGCGGATCTCGATCTCTTCCTGCTCGGCGAGGCGGCGTGCACCCACCGTGGGCCGCACCTGGAAGCCGATGATGATGGCGTTGGAGGCCGAAGCCAGCAACACGTCGCTTTCGGCGATGGGGCCCACCGCGCGGTGGATCACGTCCACCTTGATCTGTTCGGTGCTGAGCTTGAGCAACGAATCGGTGAGGGCCTCCACGGAACCGTCCACGTCGCCTTTTACGATGATGTTGAGCTCCTTGAAGTCGCCAATGGCCAACCGCCTGCCGATCTCATCCAAGGTGATGTGCTTGCGGGTGCGGATGCCCTGTTCACGCTGCAATTGTTGGCGGCGCGTGGCGATCTGGCGTGCTTCGCGTTCGTCCTCCATCACTTGGAAGCGGTCGCCGGCATTGGGAGCGCCGTCCAAGCCCAGGATCGACACCGGCATGGAAGGACCGGCGAGCGACACGCCTTGGCCGCGTTCATTGAACATGTTGCGCACACGGCCGCTGTACTGGCCCACCAGAAGCACGTCGCCTTTGTGCAAGGTGCCTCCTTCCACCAGCAGGGTGGTCACGTAGCCGCGGCCCACCTCCAGGGTGCTTTCGATCACCGCGCCGGTGCCGCGCTTGCCGGGGTCTGCCTTCAATTCCAGCATATCCGCTTCCAGCAGCACCTTCTCCAGCAATTGGTCCACGCCCATGCCCTTTTTGGCGCTGATCTCCTGGGTCTGGTATTTGCCGCCCCACTCCTCCACCAGGATGTTCATCTGGGAGAGCTGCTCACGGATCTTTTCCGCATTGGCCTGCGGCTTGTCGATCTTGTTGAAGGCGAACACCATGGGTACCCCGGCCGCTTGGGCATGGTTGATGGCTTCGCGCGTTTGCGGCATCACGCTGTCGTCGGCGGCGATGACAATGATGGCGATGTCGGTGATCTTGGCACCGCGCGCACGCATGGCCGTGAAGGCCTCGTGGCCCGGGGTGTCCAGGAAGGTGATGCTGCGTCCGTTGTCCAGCGTTACGCTGTAGGCACCGATGTGCTGGGTGATGCCCCCGGCCTCACCGGCGATCACGTTGGCCTTGCGGATGTGGTCCAGCAGGGAGGTTTTGCCATGGTCCACGTGGCCCATGACCGTTACGATGGGTGCGCGCGGTGCGATCCGTGCGGGGTCGTCGAGTTCCTCCACGGTGTCATCCTGCACATCGGCACCGACGAACTCCACCTTGAAGCCGTATTCATCGGCGATCACCGAGAGGGTTTCGGCATCCAGCCGTTGGTTGATGCTCACCATCATGCCCAGGGAGAAACAGGCCTTGATGATGTCGGTGACCGGCATGTCCATCATGGAAGCCAGTTCGCTGGCGGTGACGAATTCGGTCACTTTGAGGGTGCGGCCGGCCAATTGGCGTGCCTGATCCTCCTCTTCGCGGCGCATGGAGCGTTCCATGCGCTTGTCCACTTTGCGTTTGGCCGCCCGGGTTTTGCCGCCTCCGGTAAGTCGCGCCAAGGTTTCGCTCACCTTGCGCTTCACGGCGTTCTCGTCCAACTGCTCCGGGGGGCCTTGCGCGGTTTTGCGCTGTTGCTGCTGCACCACGCGGCCCACGTTTACCGGGCCCGTCTTCACGATCCGCTTGCGGCGTCCGCGGTCGGCATCCCGGTCGGCGGGTTTGCGTTCGCGTTCTTTGGGCAGTTCGATCTTGCCCAAGGTTTTGGGCCCCGTGAGCCTTTCCACGTTCACCCGGATGGTTTCTGGTTCCACCTTGGCGGGTGGCGGCGGGGCGGGCGGGGCCGGAACGGCCGCTTCCGGCTGGGGAGTTTCGGGGGCGGCGGGTACTGGTTTCTTGGGAGCGGCCTTGGCCGGCTTCTTGGGCTCCAGGTCGATCTTGCCCACGGTTTTCGGACCGGCAACCTTCTGGGGAGCGGCCTTGATCACTTCAGGGGCCGCAGGCGGTTCGATGCCCGCATTGGCGGATTCCTGGTGGGCGGCCTTTACTTCCTCCGGAGGCGCTTCCACCGGTTCCACCGCTGGCACCACGGCCACCGGCACTTCAGGCACTCGTTCCGGTGGAGCGGGTACGACCACTGGGGGTGCTTCAGGCGCCGGGGCAGGCTCAGGCACGCTGGGCAGCGCAACGGCTTCGCGCTCCTGGCGTTCCTGGATGACCTGTTTGCTGGCTTCCTTCTCTGCTTTGTCCTGGCCGAATTCCTTCTCCAGCAGGATATACAGCTCACCTGGGATCTTGGCGTTGGGCGATGCCTCCACGGCATGGCCCTTGGCGGCCAGGAATTCCACCACGGTGTGCACCCCGAGGTTGAAGTCGCGGGTCACCTTGCTCAATCGTACCGTCTTCCCTGCCGTTTCGCTCATTCGCCTGTTTCTCGTTTGCCCTCCTTGGCCCGTGGTGGGCACCGGTTATTTCGACAACTCCAACTTCAGGATCCGCAGCACTTCCAACACGGTCTCGTCTTCCAGGTCGGTGCGTTTGGCCAGTTCGTCCGGTGCCACCTCCAGCACGGAGCGGGCGGTGTCGCACCCGATGTTCTTGAGCGCTTCGATGATCCACGGCTCGATCTCGTCCCTGAACTCGTCCAGGTCCACGTCGTCGGTCACCTCGTCGCTGTCACGGTACACGTCGATGTCAAAACCGGTGAGTTTTCCCGCCAGCTTGATGTTGTGGCCGCCCTTTCCGATGGCCAATGCCACTTGGTCGGGCTTCATGTACACCTCGGCGCGTTTGTTGGCCCCGTCCAGCTTGATCTCGCCCACCTTGGCCGGGCTGAGGGCCCGCTGGATGAGCAGCTGGTCGTTGGAGGTGTAGTTGATCACGTCGATGTTTTCGTTGCGCAGCTCGCGCACGATGCCGTGGATGCGGCTGCCCTTCATGCCCACGCAGGCGCCCACGGGGTCGATGCGGTCATCATAGCTTTCCACGGCCACCTTGGCGCGTTCGCCGGGCTCGCGCACGATGCGCTTGATGGTGATCAGGCCGTCGGCCACTTCGGGCACTTCCTGCTCGAAGAGCTTCTCCAGGAACTCGGGGGCCGTGCGCGAGAGCAGCACCACCGGGCTGTTGTTGCGCATCTCCACCTTCCACACCACGGCACGCACGCTGTCGCCCTTTTTGAAGAAATCAGTTTTGATCTGCTGGTCCTTGGGCATGATCAGTTCGTTGCCCTCGTCGTCCAGCACCAGCGTTTCGCGCTTCCATACCTGGTACACCTCGCCGGTGATGATCTCGCCCACGCGCTCCTTGTACTTGGCGTAGATGTGGTCCTTCTCCAGCTCCATGATGCGGCCTTGGAGGTTCTGCTTCAGGGAGAGGATGTTGCGGCGGCCGAAATCCATGATCTTCACCTCTTGGCTCACCTCTTCGCCCACCTCGAAGTCGGGTTCGATCTTCAAGGCCTCGCTCAGGGCGATCTGCAGGCCTTCGTCCTCCACCTCCCCATCGGGCACGATCTCGCGGTTCAACCAGATCTCCAAGTCGCCCTTGTCGGGGTTGATGATGATATCGAACTTGGCTTCTTCGCCGTACTTGCGTTTCACCACGCCGCGGAACACGTCTTCCAAGATGCCCATCATGGTCACCCGGTCGATGTTCTTGAGGTCCTTGAATTCCCCGAAGGATTCGATGAGGTTCACTGTGCTCATTGCACTGTTCAATTGAGTTTGATCGTAGCCTGCGTGCTCTTGATGCCGGTGAAAGGGATCACCGTGGTTTGCTCTGCAAGTTTGGGTTTGCGGCCCTTTACCTTGGCGGGTTCCAAGAGGCGCAGGGTGAGGGCCTGCGGGGCATAGGCCTCCATCAGGCCCAAGAGCTTGCCTCCGTCGCCCAAGGTGACCTCCACTTGCTGGCCCAGGTGCTTGCGGTACTGGCGTTCCACCTTGAAGGGCCGCCCGAGCCCGGGGCTGCCCACTTGCAGCTCCACGTCGTCCAAGGCTTCGCCGAATTCCTCGCGCAGCGCCTTGTTGATGCTGCTGAGCACGGCGAGCGTCACCGGGGCTTCATCGCCGTCCACCTCCACCACCGCCTTGCCGCCAGGATGCACTTCGGCGCACACCAGGAAGTGCGCGGTGCCGTCCAGCCTGCGCTCTACGGCCTGTTCCAGTTGTTGGGAGGTGATCATGGTGCTGCCCGATCGGACCGGGAACAAAAAAGAGGGGCGGCCCCCTCTTCCTCATTTCACCGCTTCCGAACGGCCGCAAAGGTAATGCAAAGCGGCCAATGCGCGATGGGCATGCACCATTTCACCTGTACCGGGTAAAAAGCGCTGGGCGTGACCCCCTGCTGGGACACCCACCACAGGGTCCGCCCTTCACCGCACCTCCCCGCCTGCCGGCACCTCGCTGCCCGGCTGCACGAGGACCAGCTTGCCTTGGGCATCCTCGGCCATCAGCACCATGCCCTGGCTCTCCACGCCGCGCATCTTGCGCGGCTCCAGGTTGCAGAGCACCAATACCTGCCTGCCCGGAAGTTCTTCCGGCGCAAAGTGCATCGCGATCCCGCTGACGATGGTGCGCGGAACGGCCTCGCCCACATCAATGGAGAGCTTCAGCAGCTTGTCCGCCTTGGGCACTTTCTCCGCTTCCTTGATGGTGCCGATGCGGATGTCCATCCGCGAAAAATCATCGAAACTGATGTGCGGCTTCATGGCCGGTTCAGTTGTTTTTGCAGGCGCCGGCGTGGTTCCGGCAGGCTGCTGCGCCAGGGGCACATTGGCTTTCAGGCGTTCCACCTCGGCGGCGATCTCTTCGTCGCTGATGGGCTTGAACAGATGCTCCGCCTCCGCGATCGGTGCTCCGGGCACGATCAAGCCTTCACGCAGGGCATCGCTCCATGTCAGATCACCGAGGCCCAGCATGGTGCGCAGCTTCTGCGCGGTGAAGGGCAGGAAGGGCTCCAGCACCACGCTCATGGCGGCGGTGATGCGCAGGCTGTTGAACAGCACGGTCCGTACGCGGTCCGGATCGGTCTTGTACAGCTTCCACGGCTCGGTGTCGGTGAGGTACTTGTTGCCCAAACGGGCCGCGCCCATGGCGGTGAGCAGCGCATCGCGGAAACGGAACTTGTCGATCTCCGCAGCCACCTTGCCGGGAATGACGGAGAGCTCGGCCCAGAGCAACGTATCCTGTTCGCCCTGCGCGGCATTGCTGGCGGCGGGCTCCGGTACCTTGCCGTCGTAGTACTTGTTGCACAGCACGAACACGCGCTGCACGAAGTTGCCGATCACGGCCACCAGTTCGTTGTTGTTCTTGTCCTGGAAATCCTTCCAGGTGAACTCGCTGTCGCGGAACTCCGGCAGGATGGTGGCGAGCGCGTAGCGCAGCTCGTCCTGCCGCCCGGGCCAGCGTTCGATGTACTCGTGCAACCACACGGCCCAGTTGCGGCTGGTGCTCAACTTCTGCCCTTCCAAGTTGAGGAATTCGTTGGCGGGCACGTTCTGCGGCAGGATGAAACCGCCGTGCTGCTTCAGCAGGATGGGGAAGATGATCGCATGGAAGACGATGTTGTCCTTGCCGATGAAATGCAGCAGGCGCGTGTCCTCGGCCTTCCACCACTTCTCCCATCCCGGGCTTGACCCTGGATCTTTGGCCGCCTGGTCTGCGGCCCACTGCTTGGTGGCGCTGATGTAGCCGATGGGCGCATCCAACCACACATAGAGCGCCTTTCCCTCCGCGCCGGGCAGCGGCACGGGCACGCCCCAAGTGAGGTCGCGCGTCATGGCGCGCGGGCGCAAGCCTTCCTTCAGCCAGCTGTTGCACTGGCCCAGCACTTGGGGCTTCCACTCGGCCGGATCGTGCTGCTGCGCGCCGTCGAGCATGCCGGTGTTGATCCACTCCTCCATCCACTGCTGGCTGCGCTCCATGGGCAGGTACCAGTGCTTGGTGGGCTTCAGCACGGGCTTGCTGCCACTGAGGGTGCTGCGCGGGTCGATGAGGTCCTTGGGGCTGAGCGCGCTGCCGCATTTTTCGCACTGGTCGCCGTACGCATCGGGATTGCCGCATTGCGGGCAGGTGCCCATGATGTAGCGGTCCGCGAGGAATTGTTTGGCTTCGGTGTCGTAGTACTGCTCTTCGGTGTTCTCCGTAAAGGCCCCGTTGGCGTTGAGCTGCAGGAAGAACTCCTGGGAGGTCTTCTTGTGCAGCTCACTGCTGGTGCGGTGGTAGATGTCGAAGGTGATGCCGAAGTCTTCAAAGGCCTTGCCCATCAGCGCGTGGTACTTGTCCACGATGGCCTGTGGCGTGGTGCCTTCCTT
>JADZAC010000010.1 GCA_020852835.1 Flavobacteriales bacterium | reverse complement strand
GCTTCGATCCACAGCTTACCAACACCAACGAACAGGTTATGAGTCTCCCCCAAACCCCCTCGTTGAAAACCCAACAACATCAACAACAACAGAAAAAGGAAGTTGACACACTTAACTGAACAGACCCGCTTCGGTGAACTTGAGGAGTTGCTTCTGCCCGATCTCCTTGATCGCATCAATCAGCTTTCTCTCAGGCTCCCATCACTTCGAGAGCAAGGGAAGGACCTTTCCAAGGTCTTTCAACAGGTGTGGGAGCACATGCGCTTCGCCATACCACTTTCCGGATCATCTGCGCTTTTCCAATGGCTCAACAACCTTCCGTTGGATGGCAACTATCGTGACCTTGAGAAGATCGCCATCCTGCTTCATCATGCATTGCACACCAAGCACCCGGATCCGATCAGCTATGCGATCAATGGGTTTAAGGAATTCAGCAGAAATACGGATATATCGGCGCATTCAGCCGGGTTCAACTTTCGACGCGGGGTGAAGTTGACAACGCTGGAGTATGAGTATCGGGTTGCACTCCGGGAATGGGCATTAAGCGATGCGGGCTACGGTTCGAAGAAGAAAGCCCAGGAGGGACTTGGATACCGGGCGCTTGACCAATTGCTAAAAGTAAAGAAGGATTGAAGCTGCGAGCGGGCACTGCCCAGTAGTACGGCAGAACATCTCACGCCCCCTCGATACAAACCTTCCCCATCTTCTTGTAACGCTCCTCGCCCGCGTGCCTCGGACCTTTGCATCGTCAAAACCGAAGTAACGATGAGCACCGAGACCTACCGCTTCAGCACCACCGGCATCACCTGCGGGGGCTGCGCCAACAGCGTCATCACCATCCTCAAGCGATTGCCCGGCGTGGCGGGCGTGCAGGTGGACGTGGCCGGCAAGACCGCCACCGTGCAGGTGCAGCCCGGCGGACCTTCCGTGGAAGCCCTGCAGGAAGCCCTGAAACCCGCCGGCTACGGATTGATCCCTGAAAAGACAATTGCGTGAAGAAGAGTTGAAGAGTGAGAGAGTGCAAGAGTGAGAGAGAAGTCCTCGCACCCTATCACCCTCTCACTCTCGCACCCTATCACCCACACACCCACACACCCTCGCACCCTCTCCCGCCCCCCACATGCCCCTCGAAAAAACCACCATCCTCCTTCCCGTGGAAAACATGGACAGCGAGCACTGCGCGCTGATCGTGGACAAGGCCGTGGGCGCGGTGCCCGGCGTGCAGGAACACCACGTGGAGCTGAACAACCGCCAGGCCGTGTTCTCCAGCACCACGCCGGTGGAAACCGTGCAACACGCCGTGCAGGCCATCCGCGATCACGGCTACGACGTGCCCACGCTCAAGCGCACGTTTCCCGTCACGGGCATGACCTGCGCCAGTTGCGTGGCGAGCGTGGAAAGCATGCTGAAGGCCCAGCCCGGCGTGCTGCAGGCCGCAGTGAACCTCGCCACCAACACGGTGCAGGTCACCTACGTGCCCGGGGTGATCGACGAGCGCCGCATGCAGGCCGCCATCCAAAGCATCGGCTACGACCTGATCATTGCCGACGGGCAGCAGGCCACGGACGACCTGGAGGCCATCCAGCGCAAGCGCATGGCCCAGCTCAAGCGCAAGCTCATCGCCTCGGTGGCCCTCTGCATCCCGCTGGTGGTGATCGGCATGTTCCTGATGCACGAGCCCTGGGCCAACATGGCCATGTGGGCACTGAGCACGCCCGTGGTGCTCGTCTTCGGGCAGCAGTTCTTCGTGGGTGCGTGGAAACAGGCCAAGCACCGCAGCGCCAACATGGACACGCTGGTGGCCCTCAGCACCGGCGTGGCCTACCTCTTCAGCGTGTTCAACATGGCCTGGCCCACGTTCTGGACCAGCCGCGGACTGGAGCCGCACGTGTACTTCGAAGCGGCGGGCGTGATCATCACCTTCATCCTGCTGGGCAAGTTCCTGGAAGAGCGCGCCAAGGCCGGCACCAGCAGCGCCATCAAGAAGCTCATGGGCCTGCGGCCGAACACCGTGCTGCGCGAGGCCGCCGACGGCAGCACGCGCGAGGTGCCCATCGCCGACGTGAACGTGGACGACATCCTGGTGGTGCGGCCCGGCGAAAGCATCGCGGTGGATGGCGAGGTGGTGGGCGGCGAGAGCTACGTGGACGAGAGCATGCTCAGCGGCGAGCCGGTGCCCGTGGCCAAGGCAACGGGCGCGGCGTTGCTCGCGGGCACCATCAACCAGAAGGGCAGTTTGCGCATGCGCGCCAGGAAGGTGGGTGCGGCCACGCTGCTGGCGCAGATCGTGCGCACCGTGCAGGAGGCGCAGGGCAGCAAGGCGCCCGTGCAGCAGCTCGTGGACAAAGTGGCGGCGGTGTTCGTGCCCGTGGTGATGGGCATCGCCCTGCTCAGCGCCGTGGCCTGGTGGATCTTCGGCGGCGAACACGCCTTCACCCAAGGGCTGCTCGCGCTGGTCACCGTGCTGGTGATCGCCTGCCCCTGCGCGCTGGGCCTGGCCACGCCCACGGCCATCATGGCCGGCATGGGCAAGGGCGCCGAGAACGGCATCCTCATCAAGGACGCCGAGAGCCTGGAGCGCGCCCGCCAGATCACCGCCGTGGTGCTGGACAAGACCGGCACCATCACCGAGGGCAAGCCCGAGGTGCAGGAAGCCATCGGCCTGGACGATACCGAAGCCGCAGCAGCATTGTACGCCATCGAATCGCGCTCGGAGCATCCGCTGGCGGAGGCGGTGGTGAGGTATTTGAGCCCTCACCCCCGGCCCCTCTCCCGAGGAGAGGGGAGCAATGCTCATGCTGGCCACGAAGCTCCTGTACAGTCGACCCAGTGGGTCGACGCGACAACCGCTGCCACAGCCAACTTCTCCAATTTCGAAAGCCTCACCGGCAAAGGCGCCACCGCCACCATCAACGGCACCACCTGGCGCGTGGGCAACCGCCGCCTGATGGAGGAGAGCGGCATCGCCATCACCGGTGCATGGCGCGAGCATGAGCAGCGCTGGCAGGAACACGCCCACACCGTGATCTGGCTCGCCGACGGCACCACCATCCGCGCGGCCGTGGCCATCGCCGACCGCATCAAGCCCAGCGCCGCAGCGGCCATCGCCCGCCTGAAAGCCGCCGGCATCAAGGTGTACATGCAGACCGGCGACGCGCGCCGCACCGCGCAGGCCGTGGCCAAGGCCGTGGGCATCGACGACTTCCGCAGCGAGGTGTTGCCCAAGGACAAGGGCGCCTTCGTCACCGGCCTGCAGCAGCAAGGCCACGTGGTGG
>JADZAC010000009.1 GCA_020852835.1 Flavobacteriales bacterium | reverse complement strand
CAAGGAAGGCCAGCAAGTGCCCGCCATGGACGATGCCTTCGTGCAGAGCGTGACCACGCGCTACGTGGAACTGTTCGAGAAGATCACCGGTGAGCGGTTCGTGCCAGCGGAAACGGAAGACATCAACGGAAGGGTGCAGCGGGCGCTGGAGACGTACCTGGTTCAAGGGAACGTTCCTGTGCGTTGAGGCATGCCTCGCTTCCGTAAAGCGAATGTCTGATCCAACTACGGCTTGAACTACGGTTCCAGTCGCCCCGGCTTCCACCAGTACTGGTAATAGGCCCAGAGCAAGGCCAACAACGCCAGCACCACCACAAATCCCCAGGCCCAGCGCTCGCGCTGCTTGGGCGTCATGCGTTGCACGCTGGGGTCAAGGGCCATTGGTTTGCAAGGCTTATTGCACGCCCAAGCGGTCTTCCAGATGCTGCTGCAGGTCTTCGAGCAGCGCCTTTTTATAAGCATCCGCTTCTCCCGGCACAGCCTTCCGGATCCTGCTCAATGCCAGGCGAGCGGCTTTTTCCGGCAGCAGTTCCTGGTTCTCGAGCACGGTGAGCACCTCCATGGTCTCGTCGGCATCGCCTTCCACGGCGATCTGTGCCAATCGCTCCGTCCAGGGTCCCGCGTCCAAGCCCGCGTTCCAAAAGGCGGCGATGGCCGTCTTCCGCACGTCCAGCAACTCCGGCAGGTCCAGCGCCTTGCCCAGTTCCGCTGCGGCATCCTTCACCTTCACCTCAAACAACAAACCTTCAATGCGGCGCTGCCGTGCGTGGTCGTCCGTTTGGGCCAGTGCATGCAATAGAGGAAGGATGGAATTGGCATCTCCCTTTTCGTGGATCAGCGCCAAGGCCTCCAACGCCTGGGCATCATCCTCGCTGAGCAATGCCGCGAATGCCTTGTCCAATTGGGCTCCCTTCTTTGTTGCCATGGGGCAAAGGTATTGGGGTTCGTGTACGCGTTGCGTTCATCGGTTGTCGGTTGTTCGCCAGTGGTTGTCAGTTTTCACCGGCCATCGATCACCGACCTTTGCACCATGACCTCCGTGAAAGCTTATGCGGCGCAAAGCGCGGAATCACCGCTTGCGCCATTGTCCATCGATCGCCGCGACCCCGGCCCGCACGATGTGGTGATCGACATTGCCTACTGCGGCGTGTGCCACTCCGATGTGCATGCGGTGCGCAACGAGTGGGGCCGCACGCGCTATCCCATCGTGCCGGGGCACGAGATCACCGGGCATGTGGTGGCGGTGGGGAGCGGGGTGAAAAGCTGGAAACCCGGCGACACCGTGGGCGTGGGCTGCATGGTGAACAGTTGCCGCGAATGCAGCGCCTGCCAGGAGCACCAGGAGCAGTATTGCGAGCGCGGCATGACCGCCACGTACAACTCCATCGACAAGCGCGGCGACCGCACGGTGACCCTGGGCGGCTATTCCACGCGGATCGTGGTGAATGAGGATTTTGTGCTGCGGATCCCACAGGGCATGCCGCTGGACCGCACGGCCCCGCTGCTGTGTGCGGGCATCACCACCTATTCCCCCTTGCACCGGCATGGCGTGGCAGCCGGAACGAAGGTGGGTATCGTGGGCTTGGGCGGCCTGGGCCATGTGGCCGTGAAGATCGCCAAGGCACTCGGGGCGCATGTCACCATGATCAGCCATTCCGAACGCAAAAAGGCCGATGCCGAGCATTTGGGCGCGGATGATTTTCTGCTCACCCGCGATCCGGGGGTGTTCAAGAGCCATGCGAAGCGCTTCGATTTCATCTTGGACACCATCTCCGCCAACCACGACTACAACGCCTACTTGAACCTGCTGCGCCTGGACGGCACCATGGTGGTGGTGGGCCTGCCGGAACCCGCCCCGGTAAGCGCGGACACCTTGATCCAAGGGCGGCGCAGCCTGGCCGGTTCACTGATCGGCGGGATCAAGGAAACCCAGGAGATGCTGGATTTCTGCGCCAAGCATGGCGTGCTCGCCGACATCGAGCTGATCCCCGCAAGCAAGCTCAACGAGGCTTACGACCGCATGGTGAAGAGCGATGTGCGGTACCGGTTCGTGATCGATATCCAGTCGCTGGGGTAGGAGGGGAATTCACCGCCAAGACGCCAAGGGCGCCAAGGGATGAGGCACGCGAAGACGCGAGGACGCGAAGCATGCAAGGCAGCCGCCACGACGCCAAGGGCGCCATGAAGGGCAGCCGGTGCCCCTACAGCATTCCCCGGGCCTTCACCTCCAAGTACTTGTTCAGCACGCTGGTGCTCAGTTGTTCCGGCGCAGTAAGGATGGTGAGCACGCCGTGGCGCTCCAGCTCCTTGGCGATGAGTTCCTTTTCGTGGATGAACTGGGTGGTGATGGTCTTGATGTACACGCTCATGGTGTCGCGGTCGGGCTGTTGCAGCAGGGCGTCCAGCTCGGTGTTGCGGAAGATCACCACGGCCACTAAGTGGGAGCGGGAGAGCAGTTGCAGGAACGGCAGCTGGCGACGCATGGCCGAAAGGCTCTCGTAGTTGGTGTGGAGCACCAGCAGGCTGCGCTGCGGAAGCGTGCGTTTCACGCGGGCGTAAAGCGCCTCCATGTCCGTCTCGGCGAAATCGGTGCGCAGGGCGTAGAGCAGCTCCATTACGCGCCGGATCCAGCCCTTTTCGCGCGCTGGCGGCAGCACGGCATGCACGGTGTTGCTGAAGGTGATCACCCCGGCCTTGTCGTCCTTCTTCAGGGCGATGTCGCTGAGCACCAGCGTGGCATTGATGGCGCGGTCCAGCAGGGTGAGGCCGCCGAAGGGCATCTTCATGGTGCGGCCTGTGTCGATGAGTGAAACGATCTGCTGGGCCTTTTCGTCCTCGTACTGGTTCACCATCAGCTTGGCGCGGCGGGCCGTGGCCTTCCAGTTCACGGTGCGGCGGTCGTCGCCGGGGATGTACTCACGGATCTGCTCGAACTCGGAGCGCTGGGCGCTGCGCCGCATTTTGCGCACGCCCGCCGCGCTGAACGGGTCGGCCTGGGCCATCAGTTCGTATTTGCGCAGGTGGATGTAGCTGGGGTACACGGCGATCTCGCGCCCCTGTTCCTGCTTGTAACGCCGCTCGGCCAGCCCCAGCCCGGTGCGCACCAGCACGTTGATGGCGCCGAACGCGTATACGCCGCGCGTGAGCGGCCGTGCGATGTAGTTCAGGTCGGAATCGCCCATGGGGCCGATCCGCGTGCGCAGGTCCAGGTTGCGCTCCTGCAGTTGAGGCGGCAGTTCATCCAGCACCCGCACGGCAATGGGGAAGGGGTAGCTGCTCTTTACGGATATGGCCACGGGGTTTTCGTCGCCGTTGCTCCACTTGGCCAAGGTGCGGCGTTCGGCGTGGATGCCGCCCCTTACGCTGAAGAGCCGCAACGCATCCACCACGGTGAACAGCGCCAGCAGGGCCAGAACCGTCATGGCCACGGGCAACAGCGCGGGCAATAGGTACGAGCCCACGAACAGGGCCGCGATGCCCCAGCCGATGCCGAAGAAGCGCCGGGTCAGGAACAGCGATCGCAGGGTGTTTTTCACCGGGGCACGGGGACTTTGGCGATGATCTCGGCCACGGCTTCATCCGGACGGATGCCTTCCATTTCACGCTCCGGCGCAAGCAGGATGCGGTGGCGCAGCACGGCGGGCAGCACTTGCCGGATGTCTTCCGGAATGGTGAAGTCGCGGCCCTGCACCGCTGCCACGGCCTTGGCGGCGCGCTGCACGGCCAGGCTGGCGCGGGGCGAGGCGCCGAGCATCAGGTTGCGGTCGTTGCGCGTGGCCTGGGCGATCTCGGCGATGTAGCGCACCAGCTTGGCGTCGCACTTCACTTGAAACACCAGTTCGCGCAGGCGCACCAGCTCGGCAGGCGTGATCACGGGGGCCACTTGGGCGGCATCCATGCGGTGCGGTCCTTCCTGCGCCCGCAGCAGCAATTGCTCTTCCTCCTCCAAACTGGGATGTCCCATGTCGATCTTGAACAGGAAACGGTCCAGCTGGGCTTCGGGCAGGCGATAGGTGCCTTCGTGCTCAATGGGGTTTTGCGTGGCCACGATCATGAAGGGATCGCCCACGGGGTGGGTGGTGCCGTCCACGGTGACCTGCCGTTCCTCCATCACCTCGAAGAGCGCGCTCTGGGTCTTGGCCGGTGCGCGGTTGATCTCGTCCACCAGCACGATATTGCTGAAGATGGGGCCGGGCTTGAAGGTGAAGGCGGCGGTGCGCGGGTCGAAGATGCTGGTGCCGATCACGTCGCTGGGCATCAGGTCCGGGGTGAACTGGATGCGCGAGAAGCCGGTGTCCACTGTGCGGGCCAGCAGCTTGGCGGCGAGGGTCTTGGCCACGCCGGGCATGCCTTCGATCAGCACGTGGCCGTCGCTGAGCAGGGCGGTGATCAGCTGATCGATCACGGCGTCCTGCCCGATGATGACGCGCTGGATGCCGCTGCGGATGCGTTCGGCGGCGTCGCGCAGCCCGGCCAGCGGCAGGGCGGGGGCGTAGCCGCCGGTGGGAATGTTTTCTTGTTCCATGGTGT
>JADZAC010000008.1 GCA_020852835.1 Flavobacteriales bacterium | reverse complement strand
GTGCCGGTGGAATACAACGGCGACGAGGAAGTGGACGGCCGCGTGATCATCCGCGACAACTTCACCGCGCTCTTCGAAAAAGAGCCGCTGCTGCTCACCTACGGCGAGGACACCGGCAAGATCGGCGACGTGAACCAGGGCATGGAGGGCATGCAGGCGCGCTTCGGCGAACTACGCGTGAGCGATGCCGGCATCCGCGAGAACAGCATCATCGGCCAAGGCATCGGCATGGCCCTGCGCGGTCTGCGCCCCGTGGCGGAGATCCAATACCTGGACTACTTGCTCTACGGCCTGCAACCGCTGAGCGACGATGTGGCAACCACGCTGTGGCGCACCAAGGGCGGCCAGAAATGCCCGCTGATCGTGCGCACCCGCGGACACCGCTTAGAGGGCGTGTGGCACAGCGGCAGCCCCATGGGCATGATCATCCACAGCCTGCGCGGCATGGTGGTGTGCGTGCCCCGCAACATGCAACAGGCCGCAGGCATGTACAACACGCTCCTTCAAAGCGACGACCCCGCCTTGGTGATCGAATGCCTCAACGGCTACCGCAGCAAGGAGCGCATGCCCGCCAACCTCGGCGCGTTCACCGTGCCCATCGGCATACCGGAGGTGGTGCGTGAAGGCGACGACATCACCTTGGTGAGCTACGGAAGCACCTTCACCGTATGCCAGCACGCTGCTGACCGCTTAGCGGAACTGGGCATTGAAGTGGAGCTGATCGATGCGCGCACCCTCCTCCCCTTCGACCGCACGCACCGTATATCCGAAAGCTTGAAGAAAACCAGCCGCCTGCTGGTGGTGGACGAGGATGTGCCCGGCGGCGCCAGCGCCTACATCCTGCAGCAAGTGCTGCAAGAGCAGAACGGCTACCGCTGGTTGGATGCCGCGCCTGCCACGCTCACCGCCAAAGCCCATCGCCCCGCCTATGGCACTGACGGCGACTACTTCAGCAAGCCCGGCGTGGAGGATGTGGTGGAGAAGGTGATGGGGATGGTGAGGGAGTGAACGCGATTTCCGTAGTCACCAATGAGTCCTCGTGCGATCCAGGATATTGAGGGATTCAAGTTCTACTTCTTCAGTTTGGAGAACAACGAACCGCCTCATGTACACGTCAAGAAGGGTGAAGGCTCTGCGAAATGGTGGTTATTGCCCGAACCTGAACTGGTTTACTCCATCGGCTTCAAAGCAGGTGATGAAAGGAAAATCAACGCACTGATCAAAAAGCATGGGAATGAAATCCTCCAAGCCTGGCACAACCACTTCAACCGTTAAGTTCGGGAAGGGCATGGACCCGATCGAGACCCTGATCCTTAGCGAAGGTCTACGAATCGTTGATGTTCATCCTTACAGGGAACTGGACCTGCTCGCCATTGTCATTAACAGTGGTGACATCCTGCAAGCTCGCATCTCCGATTTTGAGCGATTGAGAAAGGCTACTGATAAGCAGTTGGAGAACTGGCAACTGATCGGTGGCGGCATCGGCATCCATTGGGAAGCGATGGATGAAGACATTTCACTCCGTGGTTTCATTCGGGACGCGGCGCAACAGGAAGCATTGCGGCGGCTTTCCACCAATCCCCGTAAGAAGAGAATCGCAGCGGGACGATCATAGGAAGCATGGAGGTAGTGTTGGAGCTGGACATGGGCATGGGGACGGTATGGGCTCGCATAGATCCGCGTGACCGCTTTGGCCAAGCCAGTACCGGCAAACCAATGATCCAGCCCGAGCACCTCCAAGCTTGAACGCTTGGCAATTGTCGCTCCACCATTGCAATAGGCATGCTCATTCCCTTGCATGCAACTCACGGAATAACCAGAAGAAAAGAGCGTTGGACCACCATGCTGATCAAGTATGCCGTACTTATCCTCGTGGCTGGAACAGCCAGCTTGGTATTGAATGCCCAGGACAATACCATTCTGGTCTATGATCCGGTGACACAAGAGGTGGACACCATCCAACCCGTGCTTCCCACGGATACCGTGGAAGCCTTTCTTCCCCACAACCCCGGCACTTTGTCCGGCTGGGAAGCCCTTACATTGGAAGCCTCGCCACCCGGCTTCTTGGGCCCTGTACAACAACGCCCACCGCGTGCAGCAGCCAGCTTTGATCTATTAAAATTTCCTGTTCGTGCCGCAGGCGCGCTTCGTCGGGTGGAAACAGACTCTACTTCGGCCCGTTGCACCGGCCAACTTGTAGGGCCGTGGCACGTGCTCACGGCATCCCACTGCTTGCGCAGCATAGGTACCGGTGAATGGAGTACTGGTCAAATTTACTTCTACCCAGCCTTCGACAATGGCGTGGCTTCACCGTTCGACTCCGCCCGTGCCGTGCGCTACTACGTGCCATTGATCCCGCAACACGATAATGCCTTGATTGAACTGGACCATCCTATAGGCACAGAACTCGGTTGGATAGGCCTCGGGTTCACCACGGACACGGCCTTCTTCAACGATCGCATCGTCCAAAAATTTTCGTACCCTGCTGATGCCAGCATGCTTGGCAACAGCGTCCCGTACAATGGTGATACGCTATATCACATGGCATCGCCCATGGTTCGATTCACTGGTGCAGGCGTGCCGTCCGTTGGTGTGAACTACTGGATGGGAGTACCCGGAGAAAGTGGCAGCGGTGTTTGGATCACTGACAACATCAACTATCAGGTGCTCGGTGTCCTATCATGGTCCAGTGCATACCGCCACACGTTGATGGATGCCGGGACCTTTGCGCAGTTCCGGACCATCCTTGAAGACCCTTCCATCGGCATTTCGGATGTGCAACTTGCCAATGCACAAATGCGCGTGTGGCCCAACCCTGCGGCAGACCACTTTTCTCTCAGCATGGGAGATGGCCTTCCTGAAGGCATGTACGACATTTCGATCCGGAACCTCAGCGGCCGTGAGGTAAAACGAACGCAGTTCCGGGGGCATTCATGCACGGTTCAACGCAACGGATTGGCACCGGGCGTATACTTGCTCCAGCTCACATCCTGGAACGGAACCTCATTGTCCGGCCGTGTAGTGTTTGAGTGAAAGCAACCGGCCACTGCAATAGGGGTGGCACTCGCAAATCCCCAAGTCCGCGCTCGCGTTTTCCGCGAGTGCGTACCACGCATAAGGCCTCAGGCCTGTCTGTATCCAGAACGAACCATGCCCATCACCCTGCCCATCCCTTCCCTCGAAGGCCCCAAGTCCGCGCTCGCGTTTTCCGCGAGTGCGTACCACGCATAAGGCCTCAGGCCTGTCTGTATCCAGAACGAACCATGCCCATCACCCTGCCCATCCCTTCCCTCGAAGGCCTCACTTCCGAACGCTTAGTCTTTCGCCATCCGCGCTTGGACGACCACACCTGGTGGATGGAGTACATCAACAACGCCGAAGCCATCCGCTTCATGCCGTTCACCTTGGGCAGCGAGACTGACTGCACGGGCTTTATACAGCGCTCGTTGGACCGCATCGTCCGTGATGGCTCCTGCTTGAACGTGGTCACCGACAGCGCCACCGGCAAGCCCGTGGGCATGGTGGGCCTGTTGACGCAGGAAGTGGACGGCATCGCTGAATTGGAGATCGGCTACCACTTGCTGCCATCGGCGTGGGGAAAGGGATACGCCACGGAAGCTGCCATGGCTTGCAAGGAATTTGCCCGCACACGCAACTTGTGCCCTTCGGTGATCTCGCTGATCGACCACGACAACCAAACAAGCCGGGCCGTGGCCGGGCGCAACAGCATGACCTTCGAAAAGAACACCGTGCACCACGGCATCCCGGCCATGGTGTTCCGGCTTCGTTTTTAGCCCGGTGGTCAATTCCGGGCCGGGCATTCCGATCAACCGGCCACGAACGCGTATCTCCTTTGTGCCTCGGGCGGAGGCCTCCGCCAATGCCAATTCATCCCGTTTTCCACCACGGTACCTTTGCACCACCAACTATCCACGGCCATGAAACAGCGATTCAACATTGCCACTGCTTCCCCCAACGTATACAAGGCCATGATGGGCCTGGAGGAGCACCTGCACCATTGTTCGATCGAAATTCCTTTGATCCACCTGATCAAGCTGCGCGCCTCGCAGATCAACGAATGCGCCTACTGCCTGGACATGCACTGGAAGGACCTGCGCGCACTTGGTGAAACCGAGCAGCGCCTGTATTCGCTGGATGCTTGGCGCGAATGCCCGTGGTACAGCGACCGCGAACGCGCCGCACTGGCCTGGACCGAGGCCGTTACACGCGTGGCCGTGGACCAGGTGCCCGATGCCGTGTTCGACGCGGTGCGCCCGCACTTCAACGACACGGAGCTGGCCGACCTCACCTGCGCCATTGCCACCATCAACGCGTGGAACCGGTTCTCCATTTCGGCACGCACCGTGCCCGGCACGTACCAGCCCAAGGCCGTGGCCCATGCACGCTGAACGGCCGCTGGAAGCGGCCCGCAGCTGGTTCGCCGCGTTCAACGCCCACGACCTGGAGGCCTTGTTGGCGCTTTATGCCGAAGATGCCCGGCATTTCAGCCCGAAATTGCTGGTGCGCCGGCCGGAGACCGGTGGCTGGGTGCAGGGCAAGGAGGCCCTGCGCGACTGGTGGCGCGATGCCTTCGAACGCCTGCCCTCGTTGCACTACGAGCCCACCCGCTTGATCGCCGACGGCACCGCCGTGTTCATGGAGTATGTGCGCCATGTGCAGGGCGAAGCCGACCTGCGGGTAGGTGAAGTGCTTGAACTGGCGGCTGATGGCCGGATCGCGGCTTCGCGGGTGTACCACGGCTGAAAGCCTTGTCCTACATGGACTTGCGGCGCACCTGCACGTAGTTCATCTTCAGCTCCGTATTGCCCGCCAACGGGTCCGTCAACCGCAGCATGCCCGCACGGCCGCTCTTCAGCCTGCCTGCATCCACATCGGCCTCGGCGGGTGCGCCTGTAATGTTGATCCGCGGTGCGCTGATACGCGTGCCGATCCAGAACGCCGGGTTCCACCAGCCGATGTTGGTGAGGTTGAGCTGCCCCATGGTGTAGAGCACCACCGGTGCCCGCATCGCAACGTTCCAATACACATTTTCCAGGTCCACCACGGACTTGGGCGGCATGTTCACATAAATGGAAGCCTTGCGCACCTGGTGCTCCACGTGGAAGTTGGACAGCATGAACGACTTTACCACGGGGTTGCCGGCCGGGCGGCTTTCATCCCCGTCCAAGGTGGCACTGAGGTACAGGTCATGATCCGCTTCACTGCCCTCTGATACGCAGTCCGTCATCCGCACCCCGCCGCTGTTGAGCACGGTGAAGGCCGCCGTGGTCGTTTTGGCGCAGTACACGCGGCACTGCTCCAGCACGCTGCTGTTGCTTTGGCTGTTGGTGCCCGTGGCACCGGACCAATCGCCATGGCGCAGCACGATGCCCTTGTCCGCCGGATTGGTCACCCGCACGTTCTGCAGCCGGGTCAGCAGGCAGAACCGCAAGTCCACGGCAGCCACGCTTTGGGCCTCCAGGTTCAGGTTCTCGATCACGCTGCCCAAGGTGGCCTTCAGGTCGATGGCCTTGCGCCCGCCACGGACCTCGGCGAAATCCTTGATCACATAGCGGCAATTGGTGCGCACCATGGCCTCCTGCATGTCGTTCACGGCATAGGTGAAGCCATTGGAGGCGGGCCCCAGGCTGAGGCGGCTTCCCCGGCCATCGATCACCAGCAGGCGTCGGCACGGCAACACGATGTCGCCACTGCTGTGGTACTTTTCCGCCGCCGTGAACACCACCGCGGTGGCATCCTCGGGGAGCTGCGCGAACCACTTGCCCACATCCACCATGGCGGGCACCACATATTCCGTGGCCTGCACCGGTGCCGCCGCCAGGCAGCCCAGCATCACCCACGGGTTGATCCTCTTCATGGGGCCAAACTACGGATCCGCGGCACGGTACCTCCAAGCAAGGGACTGGGTAACTTGCCGCCATGCTGCGCACGGACTTCAAGCGCATACCCCGGCTCTCCACGCCCCGCCTGGAGTTGCGCGCCATGCAGGACGACGATGCCGGGGACGTGTTCCAGCTGCGGGCTTCACCCGCCGTGATGCGCCACATACCCAAGCCCATCGGCACCCGTACCGCCGAAGGGCTGGAACTGGTGCGCGAGTTCCGGAATGCGGCAGCCGCCGGCAACGCCATCATGTGGGCCATCACCGTGAAGGGCTCCCGGCGGCTGCTCGGCTACATCGGCTTTTGGCGCATCCTCAAGGAGCATCACCGCGCCGAGATCGGCTATGCCCTTCACCCCGACCTCTGGGGGCAAGGATTGATGAGCGAGGCGGTGGCCGCCGTGCTGGAACACGGCTTCCGGAAAATCGGGCTGCACAGCGTGGAAGCAGCGGTAACGCCGGACAACACCGCCTCCATCCGCGTACTGGAGCACAACGGCTTTGTGCTGGAAGGCCACCTGAAGGAGAACATCCTGGTGAACGGCATCTTCCGCGATACCCTGGTCTACACCCGGCACGGCTCCCTCCCGGCCTCCGCGTGAAGCCGTGCCCGGGGGCGCCATGGGAGCGCAGCGGTATTTTCGCACCATGCGTCCGCTCATGGCCATATCCGCCCTTCTCCTATGGTTTTGCGCCGTGGCACAGGCGCCCGCGGAACACCAGTTCGCCCTGAGCCTCGCCCCCACCACCGACGGCCGCTTGTTCTGCCTCTTTCTGGTGAAGACGGCCCCTGATGCCAACGGGGTGGCACAAGTGGTGGAAAGCAGACCGCTGAGCCGGGAGAACTTCATCCGGCAGGCCCAAGGACGTGCGTTCAGCGCGGCCAATCCCGATGCCGAGGACCTCTTCCGCAAGTTCGGCGTGCAACAATGCACCTTGCCGCCGGACAGTGCCGCCATGGGCTTCCTTACCGACTGCAGCACCTTGGACAACCTCTGGAAACTGCGCTACTGGGAATATCCGCTGCGCACCGAGGCCGGCCAGCGCACCGCCAAAGGCTGGAGCGAAAAACCACTTTCACCCAGCCAACGGCAACTGGAGATCCTGGGGCACTACGGCCTGAAATTCACCAATGGGCTCATCATCGGCGCGGAACTCTTCCACCTGTTGCGCGACATGGGCGACCCCCAATGGGTGAACAGTTACCGCGGCGGAGCGTGACCATCCCACCTGCATGAACCTGAACAACCTCTTTGAACGCCTGCAAGACGGCGACCGCGTGGCCTTGGCCCGGGCCATCACCCTGGTGGAAAGCGCACGCCCTGAAGACAAGGCCATGGCGGCGGCACTGGTGCGCAGCGCCCTGCAGCTCCAGCGGGCATCGGTGCGCATCGGCATCACCGGCATCCCCGGCGTGGGCAAAAGCACGTTGATCGATGCGTTGGGCAGCCAGCTCACCGCCGAAGGCCACCGCGTGGCCGTGCTCGCCATCGACCCCAGCAGCGCGCGCAGCGGCGGCAGCATACTGGGCGACAAGACGCGCATGGAGCGGCTGGCTGCCGACCCCAACGCCTTTGTGCGGCCAAGCCCCAGCGGCGGCACGCTGGGAGGCGTGGCGCGCCGCACCCGCGAGGCCATGCTGCTGTGCGAAGCCGCAGGCTATGACCGCATCCTCATTGAAACCGTGGGCGTGGGCCAGAACGAGGCCGCCGTGGACCAGCTTACCGACCTGAACCTGCTGCTGATGATCGGCGGTGCCGGCGACAGCCTGCAAGGCATCAAGCGCGGCATCATGGAGGCGGCAGACCTGATCGCCATCAATAAGACCGACGGCGGCAACGAGCAGCGCAACCAGCGCGCCGCCATGGACCTCCGGCTGGCCATCGCCCTGCTGCCCCCGCGGGAAAGCGGCCACCACCCGGATGTGCTGCTCTGCTCGGCCGCATCAGGCAATGGCATTGCACGCCTCGCGGAAGCGTTGGAGCACATGGCGCAGCGAGACATGCAAAGCGGGCACCGCCTGCAACGGCGCCAAGCCCAGTCCCGTTGGTGGATGCGCACTGCCATCGAGGAAGCCTTGATCGACGGCTTCCACGCGGACGCCCGTATCCGCGCACTGCTGCCCGGCATGGAGCAGCGCGTGCAGCAAGGAGAGATCAGCCCGTTCGACGCAGCGCACGAACTGCTGCGGCTGTACGGCCACGCCGACTGAACCCCGCCCGTTCAGAACAACTTCCGCACTTCCTCCTTCAGTGCCACGATCGCTTGTTGCGTGGGCAGGTGGCTCAGGCGGGATGCCGTCTCGAACACCCGCTCGCTCAGCGCCGTGCCGCTGGCCCCTTCCGGGGTGCTCTCCGCAGCGATGTTGATGATGCGCAGCGTTTCTTCCTTGGCCATGCGCACCTGCTGCCACGCCCGGTCGCTCACATAGATCTGCTGGGTGACGTTGTGCTCGTACTCCTCCCGCACGGTGGCCAGCAGCTCGGCATGCAGCATGCGTGCCGTCATGTTGTGCTTGTGCACACGGAACACCAGCGCGCCCGGCGCGATCCGCTCCAGGAACAGCGTGAGCCGCTCATAGGCCTGCAGCCGCAGCGGCAGCACGTGCTTGCGGTCTTCCCGCTTGGCCTCGGCCATGAGCTGCGTGCTGGCCTCGCGCTGCCGCGTGCCCAGGAACTGGCGCAGTAGGTAGTACGCCGTGAGGAACACCACCACGGAGGGCACCAGGGCCAGCAATACATTGAACCATTGATCTCCCGTCATCTTCTTCGCTATTACGCGGCGAAGATGGGGGATGTTCGGCTTGCATGCGCAGTGCGGTGAACGCGTTGCGCACAGGGGACCACACCGCCCTTGGGGTTCCTCGAAGACCCCTTTGGTGACGCGCACTCCGCCGATGCAGCACCGATCGCCGACCCCATACCCGGAAACAGGTAGAAAACCTTGCCCAGCGCGGGAAAGCGACGTTTAAAATACCCGATACCGGGTATTTCGATCAACAAACCAAGTGCAGTACTTCGTTGTTCATTCCGAACAAGCCTTCACGTAAACCAACTCCCAAAAAACCATGGCTAAGCAACAGATCAAGCTCAACCTGCGCCAAGGTGAAAAACACAACCCGGAGATCCCCTTGCGGGCATGGCTCTTTGACCGGCATGGCAAGCTGGCCAGCAGTGCCCCTGTGGGAAAAGAAGGCGAACTGCTGTTACCCGACGCCACGGGCGATCAATTGAAGTACGGTACGCTGCACATCACCCCCGAACCACGGGACATCCCGCCGGGGGAAGCAGTGACACCGGCGCACATGCGCAAGTGGAGGTCCTACTCGCCGATCGTGCGCCATGTGGGCGGCATTCTCCAAGATCTGTACCCCGTACCAGCTTCCTATTGGCCGTACTGGTCGTTCTGTTGGTGCACCATCCGGGGGAAAGTGGTAAAGACCTTGATGCGCAATGGCCTTCCCGTGGATTACCCCGTCTGCAACGCCAAGGTGCATGTGTGCGAAGTGGACAAGATCAGGCTTGTGCTGCCCACCCTACCGGACGACATATTCTGGCGATGGCGCTGGGAATGGCTGCGCGACCTGCACTTGAAGGAAGTGATCGACTTTGATGTGCCGTTCAAGGACCCGCGCGACCTGTGGCCTCCCGCACCGGTCTCCCGGTACGTCGAGCCTTTCGAGGCAAAGGGGATCGGCACGCACATCTCCGAACAACGGGCCGGCATGCGACCGATGGCTTTCGCCGGGATGCAAGCGGACCTCAGCGGCCGCGTGAACATACACGGTGGCCGCACCCCGACGATGGCCGCCAAAGCCATCGCCGCGCCGCTTCCGTCCACCGAGTTGGTCGCCGCCATGCTCACCGACAACATCGGCCGGCTGCGAAGCACCATCACCGCCAACCTGGAGTTGTTCATCCCATACTTCTGCCACTGGCCTTGGATCTGGCCGTACCTCTATCGTTGCACCGAGATCGGCACCACCATCACCGACGAACATGGCCGCTTCGAGGTGCTGTACAACCGCTGCACCGATGAATGGAAACCCGACGTGTACGTGTGGGTGGAATACATGGTGGGCGGCTCCTATACCACCGTGTACGACCCGGGCCGTGCCTGCCACACCCATTGGGATTACACCTGCGGCGCGGAGATCACCATCCGCATCACCGACCCGCGCGTGCCGGCCTGCGGCCCATCGCCGGTGCTTCCGGGTTCGGGCATCGAGTTCCGCCGCATCGGCTCGGGCGCTTTTGTCCAACACGTGGAGCAATCGAACGCCACCGTGCTGCGCAGTGGCAAGCTGTTCCGCCAAACCGGCCTGAGCGACCTGGTGGGCGGTGGGAATTTCTCCCCTTTCGGCGGCACCTTGCCCATGAAGGTGAACTTTACCGACGGCCTGTTGGCGGCCGGCATAACACACTACCAGTGGAAGTACAAGTTGAAGGAACGGGCAACCGCCGGGCACAACTTACCGGGTGGCAACGGCCGCACCGCGCTAGCAGACAATACACTGCTGCCCGAGGCCGATGGTTGGCACTTCATCCAACAGCCGGTCTCCATCGGCTACATCGACTTCGAGATCGCCACCAACACCTTCCACCACAAGGAACATCCGTTGGGCCCCATACCAGCGGTGGCCGAACCCACCTTCATCATACCGCAACATGATGTCATCGCCACGGTTGGCGCGCCACCAGCGGGCTTCCAACGGTTCTGGGAGATGGAGGAGTTCTACTGCGCCTTCTTCGACACCGTGCAACTGGCACCCGCCGGCCTCTATGAGGTGGTGATGCAGTTGGGCAAGGTGGTCGCCGGTGCCTTCGTGCCCGTGCAGATGGACCAAGACTTCTTCCAAGTGCCCGACTACTACAACAATACCATCACCATTGACGCGCCGGCCGCGTACCTGTTCACCGAAGGCTCGCCGCCGGCCAAAGCCAGCGGGTTCAAGATCCTGCTGCGCGTGGACAACCGCAACATGGAAGTGGGCATCCACAATGCCGCGATAAGCGAAGGCGCGCCCTATTCGGAGGCCACCAGCCACTGCGGCTTCCTGCAATACAGCAACCTGCAGGCCACCCAGGTGAAACTGCGCTTCCATGCCCGGCACCCGAACGACTTCGGCAATTTCAACTTCACCGTGGTGCGCGGCTTGGGCAACCCTGTGCCCCTGGCCAGCGCCAGTGGTGACGTGGCCACCGACACCAGCGGCGTGTACGCGATCGATGGGCCTTCGGACCGGATCTATGCCGGGGTGAATACTGCGGCCGATATCCTCGCAGGCTGCCCCAATGCGGCCTTCGCCGAAAGCCTCGATACCGATGCCTGGGCCACGGACGGTACAAACAGGCTGCAATACCTGGACCGTGGTGCATTGGCGGCCTTTGCGCTGGCCAAGTTGACCTGAGCGCGGCAACCACTTGGCGATGGGGCCGGGCAACAAGCCCGGCCCCTTTTGCATTCAGGGCCCTGCAAAGCCGGCCGTCCGGGAGTGTTGCTGGAAGCACCTCTTTCCCTTTTGCCCCGGATCCACCTACATTCGGCCCAAATCCTACTCATGCGATCACGCCACCTCGCCCTTCTCTTAGCTTTGATCCTCACGTTGACCCTGGTGTCCACCCTGAATGCGCAGAAGCTGCCCCAGGTGCAGTTCCTGGACCATGTAAGCACCAACATGGCATGCAGTGACGGATACAGGTTGGGCCACGGTGCATACCAAGGGCGCGCGTACAACGTGTACTCCTGCGATGGGAAATTGGAGATCGTCGGATGGGACCCCAACAGCACCAACGTGGAGTTCAGGCACGTGACGGACTCGCCTTTCAACAAGGATGAACATCATGTGATAAGTGAAGTAGTGGGCCTGGACGGTACCCTGTGGGTCATTTTCCTATCCCAGAGCCGCGAAAAGCGTGAAGGCGAGTATAACATCGATGCATTGCCGTTGAACCCCGCGACCGGAGAACCGGGCGGCGCCCTGGTCCATGTCGGCGAAGTGAATTTCCGTGCAAGCATCGATGCCATGCTGGCGAACCTGTACAATCAATTCAAGTTCGTGCCCTCTCCGGACCGCAAAGGGCTCCTGATCATGTTCGACGCCATGGTCGACCAGGACCAACATAGCATGCTGTGTGCCTGGGTGGTGAACAAGGACATGGTGAAGCAATGGTCGGCGATCTTCCGGTTGCCAGCAAGGGGAAGGGCCAGCAAGGGCATCCTGGACGACCATGGAAACGCCTATGCCGTCTACAATGAAGGCTTCGAATTTTCCGTTGAAGGATCCAAGAAGAATCGTACGCATCATGTACTGCTGCTGACGGAAAAAGGCTATGGGCCCTTGGAAAGCCCGCAGCCGGTGGAACGTGATCAATTGATCCGGGCCACCGCCGCCCTGATGCCCGACGGCACCCTCATGTTGGGCGGACTACTGTTGAAGAAGAATGGCTCGGTGTCGTACGATAATGTCCATGGCCTCTTCTTCCAGAGGCTGGACAAGGACCTCAAGCCGATGGGAGAACCCAGCTGGAAGGAAGTACCGGATACGGACAAACATGCCATGTCGGCGGCCATGGAATTGATCCCACGGCCCGATGGTGGCGTATTCATGGTGGCCGAGACGCGTAGCATCGATCGTTACCGTGTGGACCTTGTGGTGGCCTCATCAGATGCGAATGGCCAAACGGACTGGACATGGACCACCCCGATAGGTCAGCCTTCCGGTGCCACGGTCTACTATGACCAGCAGGAGTTGGACCCGCTGGTCCATCTCGTTGGTAACGAGCTCTACGTGCTCCACAGGAATGCCCCGATCAATTTCCAACGGATCGCAGAGGGAAAAGGTCCGAAAAGGGTGATCTACGCCATCACCGAACCGGACATCGAAGTTTTGCACTGCACGGGCGGGTCGAGCCCGGAACGATGGATGTTGGATCAACAGGACTATGAACTGCACGGGCCTTGCGACAATCTGGCAAGGGAACAGGCAAGGCACTATTATGCCAGTTTGAAGGAGAGCAAGCAGATACAGGGGAACGACAAGGCCAACTATAAGTTAGCACGCCTGGTCTTCGAATAGATCCGCCTTGGGCCATGATCGGGTTGACCGGGTAAGTCGGTCAGCCCCTCGGCGTGTTGAACGCCGGGTGCATGCGGTAAAACGGGCCCACCGGACCGACGGATGCATAGGGTTGGCCATCCGTACCGGAACAGGCCGAGCAGGGCCGCTGTGGGCAGGCGGTTCCCCATTGCGGATGCCATCCCGGCACGAAGGCTAAATTCGCCGCACCAAAACGCCAGGCTGCCGGTACCACCGGCGCCACCCACCACACATCATGCAGCTTTCCCCCCTTGTCCGCTCCATGTCCGAATCGGCCACCCTGCGCATGGCCCAGCGCTGCCGCGAGATGCGCGCCGCCGGCCGCGACATCGTGGACCTGAGCCTGGGCGAACCCGACCAGGACCCGCCCGCCTTCGCCGTGGAAGCCGCCCAACAGGCCATCGCCGACAACAAGTGGAACAAGTACCCCCCGGTGATGGGCTACATGGACCTGCGTGCCTCCATCAGCGAAAAATTCAAACGCGACAACGGCCTGCACTATGCGCCCGAGGAAGTAATGGTGAGCACCGGTGCCAAGCAGGCCATCATGAACGTGATCATCTCCCTGATCGGCCCCGGCGATGAGGTGGTGATCCCCGCGCCGTTCTGGGTGAGCTACGCCGAGCAGGTGCGCTTCGCCGGCGGCACGCCCGTGCTGGTGCACAGCACGCTGGAAGAGGACTACAAGCCCCCGGTGGCTCGCATCGCCGCCGCCATCACCCCGCGCACGCGCCTGCTGTTGTTCAGCTCGCCCACCAACCCCAGCGGATCGGTGCTCACCCAAGCCGAACTGGAGGAACTGGCCGCCGTGGTGCTGCAGTGGCCCGGCCTGATGGTGATCAGCGACGAGATCTACGAACACATCGTCTTCGACGGCGACCACCGCTCCATCGGCGCGCTGCCCGGCATGCTGGAGCGCACCATCACCGTCAACGGCATCTCCAAGGCCTTCGCCCTCACCGGCTGGCGCATCGGCTACATCGGCGCGCCCAAGTGGGTGGTCCAGGGCGCCAACAAGGTGCAGGGCCAGTTCACCAGCGGCGCCAACGGCATCGCCCAGCGCGTGGCCAAGGCCTGCGTGGAAGCCGACCCCGCGCTGATCGCCGGGCTGCGCACGGATTTCCTGCGCCGCCGCGACCTGGTGCTCCACGGCCTGGCCCAGGTGCCCGGCTGGCGCTGCAACAAGCCCCAGGGCGCCTTCTATGTGCTGCCCGACGTGAGCAGCAGCCTGGTGGGCCACTTGCGCACCAGCGCCGACCTGTCCATGCACCTGCTGGAAACGGCCGGGGTGAGCCTGGTGGAAGGCGATGCCTTCGGAGCCCCCAATACCCTGCGCATAAGCTATGCCACCGGCGATGCCCTGCTCACCGAGGCCATCGCCCGCATCGCCAAGGCCGTGGCCGCATTGCCCGGCAATTGAACCATGGAGCCCGCACGGATCATCGAGGGCTTCCAACGCACCACCGCCCTGGTGGTGGGCGATGTGATGCTCGATGCCTACCTCTGGGGCCGCGTGGAACGCATCAGCCCCGAAGCCCCCGTGCCCATCGTGCAGGTCACCCGCCGCAGTGCCCGCCTGGGCGGCGCGGCCAACGTGGCCTTGAACCTCCAGGCCCTCGGTGCCAAGGCCGTGGTGGCCGGCATCACCGGCAAGGATGCCGCCGCCGATACCTTGAAAGGCCTGTTCCTCCAACAACAACTCACGGCCGAAGGGCTCTTCGCCGTGCCGGGCCGCCCCACCACCGTGAAAACCCGGGTGATCAGCGGCAGCCAGCACGTGGTGCGCGTGGACGAAGAAGAGGAACACCACCTGCCCGCCGACCTGCAGGAGGCCTTCCTCCATCACGTGATCGACCTGTTGCGCAACACCGCGCCGGCCGTGCTCATTTTCGAGGACTACGACAAAGGCGCCCTCTCCCCCGCCGTGATCGGCGGCCTGGTGGCTGAAGCACAGCGCCTGGGCATTCCCGTATCGGTGGACCCCAAGCGGCGCCAGTTCTTCGACTACCGCGAGGTGGACCTCTTCAAGCCCAACCTCAAGGAATTGCGCGACGGCCTGAAGGTGGAACTGCCGCCCGGCGACCTGGACCTGCTGCGCGGCGCCGTGCGCATGCTCGAGGCCCGCTTGGCAAACAAGGCCTCGCTGATCACCCTCAGCGAACACGGCATCTATGCCCACCGCAACACGGAGGAAACCGTGCTGCCGGCACACCGGCGCAACATCACCGACGTGAGCGGCGCAGGCGACACGGTGATCGCCGTGGCCTCGCTGTGCCTGGCCTTGGGCCTGCCGCTGCCGCTGATCGCCGCGTGGGCCAACCTGGCCGGCGGCCTCGTTTGTGAGCATGTGGGCGTGGTGCCCGTAGACCCTGCGGCGCTCCTGGCCGAAGCCCAACGGCTCAACCTGGGAAACTCCCGATGAACGACGCGGTAAAACCCTACTCGGACCAAGGCTCCAAACGCGAACAGGTGGAGCGGATGTTCGATCGAATTTCGCCCAAGTACGATCTGCTCAACCGCCTCTGCTCCCTGGGCACCGACCAAGCCTGGCGCCGCAAGGTGATCCGCGCCGTGGGCCGCGAACCCGTGGACCGCCTGCTGGACGTGGCCACCGGCACCGCCGACCTGGCCCTGATGACCAGCAAGGTGGCCAAGCACATTACCGGTGCCGACATCTCCGCAGGCATGCTCGCCCACGGCCGCACCAAAGTAGAGAAGGCCGGGTTGTCCGACCGCATTGAACTGGTACAAGCCGACGCCGCCGATCTGCCCTTTGCCGACGGCTCCTTCGATGCCATCACCGTAGCCTTCGGCGTACGCAACTTCGAGGACCTGCCCCGCGGCCTGCGCGGCATGGTGCGCGTGCTGCGCCCGGGCGGACGGCTCTTCGTGCTGGAGTTCAGCAAGCCGGAACAAACCCCGTTCAAGCAGCTCTTCCGCTTCTACTTCCACCGCGTGATGCCCCTGATCGGCCGCATGGTAAGCAAGGATGACGCGGCCTACACGTATTTGCCCGCCAGCGTGGACGCCTTCCCCCAAGGCAAGGCCTTCGAAGCCATGCTGGCCGATTGCGGCCTGCGCGAACTGCGCTCCCGCAAGCTCACCTTCGGCATTGCCACCTTGTACACCGGCCGCAAATGACCGCAAACGGCTTGCCACGCGCCAATTCCTCCCGGTACATGCACGGATCCGCCCCTACTTTCGTTATTTGATCCGATGCCCGTCCGTGCCGCCTTTCCCGCCCTGCTGTTCCTGTTGGGCCTGGCCGTGCCCGCCAGCGCCCAACGCGCCGGTGTGAAGGTGGAGAACCTGCCCAACTTCGACCTGCACCGCTTCCACTTCGGCTTCCTGCTCAGCTACAACACCAGCGACTTCTACATGACAATGAAGCCGCGCCCCCTCCAGCATGATACCCTGCTGGTAGTGGACCACGTGAAGCAGCCCGGCTTCAACCTGGGCATCGTGGCCTCGCTCAACATGAGCGACAACCTCAGCCTGCGCTTCCTGCCCACGCTCTCCTTCCAGGACCGCATCCTGAAATACAGCTTCCTGAAAGCCGACGGCAAAACAGCAAACTTCCAGAAGCCCATCGAAAGCACCTATCTGGAATTCCCGCTCCTGCTCAAGTTCCGCAGCGACCGCATCAACAACTTCGCCGTGTACCTCATCGGCGGCGGCAAATTCGGCATAGACATGGCCAGCAAGAAAGACGTGGACAACGCGCTGGACGAGGACATCGTGGTGAAGCTGGACAAATACGACTACAGCGCCGAAGTGGGCGGAGGCGTGGATATGTTCCTGCCCTACTTCAAGTTCGGCATTGAGCTGAAAACCGGCATCGGCATCCCCAATGTGCTGGTGGATGACGGCACCCGCTTCAGCAGCCCGATCCAGAGCCTGCGGACCAAGACGTACGTGCTGACTTTCACGTTTGAAGGGTGAGGCGCGATTAATGGTTGTTGGTTGACAGTTGCCCGTTGTTAGTGGTCCACATCTGGAAATTCCGCCTAACAACTGACAACAACACCTACTCCCCGGATCCCCATGAACTGCACCGTGGACATCGCGCTTCCGCCTCGCGAAGCCGCCGACCCGGTGCTGGTGCGAGAGGCAGCGGCAGAAGCATGCGGCCTGCCAGTGGTGCAAGTGCGCGGCGCCCGCATCCTGAAGCGTTCCATTGACGCGCGCAGCAAACAGCCCTTGGTGCGCCTGCGGGTGGAGGTCTCCACCGAAGCGGATCTCCAGGAACCCATGGCTACTCCCCCCGAGTTGCCCGATGTACGCGGCGCCAAGCCGGTGATCATTGTGGGCTGCGGCCCGGCCGGGCTGTTCACCGCGTTGGGCTGCATCCGGCGCGGACTGCGGCCGATCATCCTGGAACGCGGCAAGGACGTGCGCGCCCGCCGCCGTGACCTGGCCGCCATCAACCGCGAGCACCTCGTTGATCCCGACAGCAACTACTGCTTCGGCGAAGGCGGTGCCGGCACCTACAGCGACGGCAAGCTGTACACGCGCAGCGACAAGCGCGGTGACGTGAAGGCCGTGCTGGAAACCTTCGTCGCTTTTGGTGCCTCACCGGACATCCTCATTGATGCGCACCCGCACATCGGCACCAACAAACTGCCCAAGATCATCACCGCCATGCGCGAGGCCATTGAGGGTGCCGGCGGCGAAGTGCGTTTCGGCACCCGCATGGCGGACCTGCTGGTGAAGGATGGCACGGTGCAGGGCGTGCGTACCGCCCAGGGCCACGAGCTGCTGGCCGGGGCAGTGGTGCTGGCCACGGGCCACAGCGCGCGCGACATCTTTGAGCTGCTCCACGCCAAGGGCATCGCCATTGAGTCCAAGCCCTTCGCCATGGGGGTGCGCATCGAACACCCCCAGGAGGTGATCGACCGCATCCGCTACCATTGCAACGTGCGCGACCCCTACCTGCCGCCCGCCAGCTACAACGTGGTGCAGCAGGTGGACGGGCGCGGCGTGTACAGCTTCTGCATGTGCCCGGGCGGCATCATCGCACCGTGCGCCACCGCGCCCGGCGAGGTGGTCACCAACGGCTGGAGCCCCAGCAAGCGCAACAACCCCTTTGCCAACAGCGGCATTGTGGTGGCCGTGGACCCGGCCGCCAACAGCAAAGACCCGCTTGCCGCCATGCGCTTCCAACAGCGCACCGAACAAGCCGCCTGGCGCGCCGGCGGCCAATGCCAAAGCGCCCCGGCCCAGCGCATGGAGGACTTCATCCGCAAGCAGGCCAGCAAGGACCTGCCGCCGTGCAGCTATCCGCCGGGCATCGTGCCCGCCACACTGGACGAGGTATTGCCGCATGAGGTAACGCAACGCCTGCGCGGTGGGCTGAAAGCGTTCGGCGAAAAGATGCGCGGCTACCGCACCAACGAGGCCGTGCTGGTGGCGGTGGAGAGCCGCACCAGTTCACCCGTGCGCATCCCGCGCGACCCGCACACGCTGCAGCACCCGCAGGTGCACGGCCTGTACCCCTGCGCGGAAGGTGCGGGCTACGCCGGCGGGATCGTGAGCGCGGCCATGGACGGGCTGCGGGTGGCGGAAGCGTGCACGGCGTGACCCGGTCGTTACACGGTACAATCCGTGAGCCTGCACAGCTCATCCATATCGTTGATGCGCACCTTCTTCCGCTCCAAGGTGATGATGCCCTCCCCCTGCAGCTCGCCCAGCGTACGTACCACCGACTCGTAGGTGCTGTTGGCCAGCGCGGCGATCTCCTTGCGCGTGATGGTGTGGGCCAGCAGGGTCTTGTCCTTGGGTTCGAAACCAAAGACGTCCGCGTTGATACGCAACGCCAAGGCCACACGGCTCTTCACCGTCATGCTTACCAAGTTCTTGCGCAGCAGCTCCGATCGCGCCATCTCTTCGGCCAGGAACAGGGTGAAGTGGTAGCAGAACAGCGCATTGGCGCGCAGCATGTCCTCAAACACGCGTACGGGCAGGATGTTGATGGTGGTGGGTGAAAGGGCCACGGCGCTCACCGGAAAGGTGCGGCTCTTGCGGATGCCGCGGTGCCCCAGCGCAAAGCCGTCCTTGGCCAGGCGCAGGATCACTTCCACATCCTGCGAGAAGTTGGTGAACACCTTCACCCGCCCCTTGTCGATCATGTACATGTTCTCGCACTTCTGGCCTTCCTTGAAGATGGTCTCACCGGCCTTGAATGACAAGGTGGTGGTTTGGGAACGGGCCAGGGCCTGCCATTCGGGGGTGCAGTACGCCTTAAAAAGTGCGAGCAGGTCGCCGTGTGCAGCCATTCGGAAAGAATAGGGCCGCAAAGATCGGGATCAGCCGCCAATGGCCACCATGCTGCGGTTCGCGCCATGCAGCGCGGGGTCGGAGAGCTTCTCGAAGCTGTCCATGCCGCCGCGCACCGCCTGCTTGTTCAGCACGGATGCGGTGATCAACGGCCGGATGTCCCCGCCGCTGCGCAATTCGGCCAGCAGGTCGGTCTCCGTTCTGCCGAACAGGCAGTTCTTCAGCTTGCCGTCGGCGGTGAGGCGGATGCGGTTGCACGACCCGCAGAACGGATTGGTCACGGAACTGATGATGGCGAAGGTGCCCGCGCCGCCGGTGAGGCGGTAGTTGCGCGCGGTGTCGTTGGGGCGGTCCGTGATGCGCTCGAACCCCGCAGAGCCGAAGCGCTCGGTGGCACGCGCCAGGATCTCCGCTTCCGGCACGCCTTTGTTCCAGTCCCAACGATTGCCGTCAAAGGGCATGAACTCGATGAAGCGCACATGCACGGGTTCTTCCTGGCTCCAGGCCATGAAGTCGGTGACCTCGTCGTCGTTGATGCCGCGCATCACCACCATGTTCACCTTCACGTGGAAACCCCGGCTTTGCAGCAGGCGGATGTTGGCCATGGTGCGTGCAAAGGGGTCGCGGCGCGAGATGCTGCGCATGCGGTCCGCCCTCAGCGAATCGAGGCTCACGTTCACTGAGCGCAGCCCGGCTTCTTCGAACACATCGATGTGCTCATCCACCAGCACTCCGTTGGTGGTGATGGCCAGTTCCACCGGCAGGCGGCCCAGCTCGCGGATGATGTGGGCGGCATCCTTGCGCACCAAAGGCTCGCCGCCGGTGAGGCGGATCTTCTTCACGCCCATGTCCGTGAACGTACTGGCAATGGCCAGCACTTCCTCCGTGCGCATGAACTGGTCCCGGGGCCGCAGCACGATGCCTTCCGCCGGCATGCAATACACGCACCGCAGGTTGCAGCGCTCGGTCAGCGAGATCCGCAGGTAGTCATGCCTGCGGCCGAAGCGGTCGGTGAGCGTGGTGTTCTGCACGGGCGGCGTGTTGGTGGAACCCGGTCAGTGGCGGGCCAGCGCGTCGAGCTCCTCCGCGTCGATCAGCTTCTGGGCCAAGGGGAACACCACATGGTCTTCGCGGTAGATGTGCAGGCGGATCAGCTCCACCAGCTCGCGCGCATTGTTGAAGGCCACTTGGAAGGCGAACCCGCGCGAGCGCTCGTCGGGCAGGCGCGCGGCCAGGCCGAGGATGTTGAAGGTGAGCGCGCTGAGCTGGATGAACTTCACGTGGTCGTCCTCCATCATGTCCACGGCCGTGGTGGGCGGCTTGCTTTCGCTGTGCTCGCCCGACTCGATGAGGCGCCGGTGCAGCAGCGGGAACAGCTGGCGCTCCTCGCGCTGGTTGTGGGCGAAGAGGTCTTCCTCATAGAAGGTGAAGAACTCCCGCAGCGCGTCGTTGATCTCGTCGTTCAACTTGAATCCGGCCTCGTGGTAGGCCAGCATGGCCTTCTCAAAACGGTCCAGCACTTCGCGCGCACGCTCATGCTCGCGCATGTACTGCACCAGCATCGGATGCGTCACTTTCACCTCCTTGGCCTCGGGCACATTGGCCTCGTAGGCGCCGGGCGGCTCCATGGGGGAGAGCTCCGCCACGCCGGTTTCCTTCTCGGCATTGCGCATGATGGGGTCTTCCTCCTTCAGCTTGTGCTTGAGGGCCTTCTCCTCCTGCCCTACCCGCTTGCCCGTTTTGGTGTCAATGATCTTCATGGTGCATGGTGTTGGTCACCCGGACCTCCTCAGTTGTTGCGCGATTTCACGCCGGGATAATAGCTGCCCGAACTGCGGATCGAGCGGCGGCCCCAGTTCCAGATCACCAATTGGTAACCGCGCCACAGGTAGTCGATCGGCGCCACCAGGAAGTGCATGAAGCGCGTGAAGGGCACGATGGCGATGATGGAGAAGGCGGAGATGATGTGGACTTGGATGAGCCAGGGCATGGCGCTCACGGCGGCGATGTCCGGGTTCAGCGCGAAGAGCGAGCGCAGGTAAGGCGTAACGCTGGAGGCGAACCAGGAGGAACCCCAGCGCACGAAAAAGGCCACGCCCAGCCCGCTGAGGATCTGCGTAAGCAGCACGGTGTACACCAGCATGTCCATGCGGTTGCTCACCACCAGCACGCGCTTGTTGCCCAGCCTGCGGCGGATGAGCAGGAGCAGCCCCAGCAGCGTGCCCAAGGCGAAGGCGAAGGAGCTGTACTCCAGGATGAGCAGCCGCACCGGGGTGCCATTCCAGGCCAGCACCGTGCGCGGGAACAGGAAGGCGATGAGGTGGCCGAAGAAGAGCACCAGCAGGCCCCAGTGGAAGGGCTGGCTGCCCCAGAAGAGTTTCTTGCGCTCCAGGAATTCCGAGGAAAGCGAGCTCACCTGGAAGCCCCGGCTGCGGTACCGGTAGATGGTGCCGATGAAGAAGATGGCCATGGCCACGTAGGGCAGCGCCACGAACATCATGGTGTTGAGCATGCCCCACTGGGCCTCCAGCCCCACCTTCAGCAGAAAGACCAACGCCCCCGCCGCCGCCAGCATCAGCAGCAGCACCATGCTGAAGTTGACGGGCGACGGGCGCTGCACGCTGTGCAGCTCGCGGATGAGCATTTTGGCCCGGGAGATCTGGTAGATGACGACCACCAGCAGCACCAAGGTGATGGCCACCAGCCAAGTGACCAGGGAGCCGGCGGAGAACAGGGCGTTGACCTCGAGCAACATCATGGTGTCATGGTTTTTATCTGTGGGGAATGGGGAACCTTGCAGGTGCCGCAATCGGAGGCCGGTGCAGCGGCCCGCAGCGGATCGAGGCCGGCAGGCTTGTACACCTCCATGGGCACTTCCTCAAAATCGCGCGTGAACATCCGCACCAGCGCCTCCAGCGCATGGTGGTACACATTGATGTTCGTTTCCTCCGGCATGATGAGGGCCTTGTGCTTGCGGCGCAGCATGTTGTTGCGCAGCTTGGTCTTTTCCGTGCCGAACTCGGCCATCATTTTTCGCAGGGCGGGCATCATCACGCGGCCGGCCATTTCCGCGCGGAAGGCCTCATCGCGCAGCAGCGGCAGCAGGGTGAGCATGTTCACCAGGTTATCGGGCAGTTCTTCGCCGCAATCGTTGCCGGCCAGGGATTGTTCCTGCTTCATGTTCACCAGGAACTCGCCGCGTTTGTAGTCTTCGCCGAAGATCACAAAGCCGACGTCCAGGTAGCAGATGGCCTGCACATGGAACGTGCGCGAGAACACTTCCTCCACGTGGTGCGCCGGGGTGGCCTCCACCCATTGCACGAAGGGTGCGAGGGCTTCCGCCGCCCCGGGGTACTGCGCCAGCAACATGCCGTACACGGCTTCCACCCGGTGGCGGAAATCAGGCCCGGGGTAGCGGAAGAGCTCCGCTGCCAAGGCGTATTGTCCGTATGGCCGTGCGCTGCCCATCACAGTCCGCGTGCCGGTTTCAGTTTGAAGCCGAAGCCGGTGTTGCCCTTCACGTCGCCGGTGTCCTCCAGCATCTCGATGCTTTCCTCGCGGTGCGCGGGCGGGATCACGAAGCGCTCCTCGAAGGTGGCCAGCGAGGTGAGGCGGAAGATGGCATCGGCCTCCTTGGCGTTGGTGCGGCCGCCTTCCAGGGCATCGGCCACTTCCTTCTCGCTGAGGTCGCCCACGGTGGTGTTCCTGCGGCTGATCTTCACGGCGAGCAGCTTCTTCAGCACCAGCTTCATGCGCTCGGTATCGCCTGCGGTGAACAGCGAAGCGAGGTACTGCATGGGCAGGCGGCTCTTCTCGATGCCGGCCCAGAGGGATTCGGTGTGCGAATCGTACACGCCGTCGGCGTCCACACTGGCCATGGCGGGCAGCATGGGCGGTACGTAGAAGAGGTTGGGGATGGTGCGGAACTCGGGGTGCAGCGGCAGCGCGATGCCCCACTGCTTCACGAACTTCCACACGGGCGAGAGCTGGGCGGCGCGGATGGTGCTGTCGGCGATGCCATTGGCCTTGGCGGCCTTGATCACGTTCTCATCAAACGGATCCACGTAGATGCCGAGCTGGGCATCGACCAGATCGCGTTCGGGAGCGGAGGCCACCTGTTCGATCTTGTCGGCGTCGTAGAGCATCACGCCGAGGTAGCGGATGCGCCCCACGCAGCTGTGCATGCACGCGGGTGCCTGGCCGCTCTCCAAGCGCGGGTAGCACAGGATGCACTTCTCGCTCTTGCCCGTGTGCCAGTTGTAGTACGACTTCTTGTAGGGGCAGGCGGTGACGCACATGCGCCAGGCGCGGCAGCGCTCCTGGTTGATGAGCACGATGCCGTCCTCGCCACGCTTGTAGATGGCGCCCGAGGGACAGGAGGCCACGCACGCCGGGTTGAGACAGTGGTTGCAGATGCGCGGCAGGTAGAACATGGTCATCTGCTCCAGCTGGAACAGGCTTTCCTGCTCGCTGGGCGTGAGGGCCTTGAAGTTGACGTCCTTGCGGGCGTAATCCGGCGAGCCGCCCAGGTCATCGTCCCAGTTGGGACCGGCCTTTACGTCGATGTGCTCACCGGTCACCAACGAAACGGGGCGGGCCGTGGGCTGATCGTTGCCTTCAGGCGCGGTGAAGAGGTCGCTGTACTTGTAGGTCCACGGCTCGTAGTAATCCTCCAGTACCGGCATATTGGGGTTGTGGAAGATGTTCTTCAGGCCGCGCAGCTTTCCCGCGCCGCGGAGGGAGACGGTGTCGCCGTTCTTGTCCCAGCCGCCCTTGTAGATGTCCTGGTCCTCCCACTTGGTGGGGTAGCCGGTACCGGGCTTGGTCTCCACGTTGTTCCACCACATGTACTCGGCGCCCTTGCGGTCCGTCCACACGTTTTTGCACGCGATGGAGCAGGTGTGGCACCCGATGCACTTATCGAGGTGGAAGACCATTGAGATCTGCGATCTGATGTTCATGGTTCTGGCTGTTTGCTTGGTGGCTTCGGGCCTGTTCCGATCGTCGTTGCGCTCCGTTGTTCTTGGTTCCTGTTCCGTGCGGGGGCGTCAGAATTCCACTTTCTCCATTTTCCTCACCAGCACGTGGGTGTCGCGGTTGGCGCCCACGGGGCCCCAGTAGTTGAAGTGGAAGCTGAACTGGCCGTAGCCGCCCACCATGAGGCTGGGCTTGAGGTGCACGCGGGTGAAGCTGTTGTGGCCCCCGGCCCTGCGGCCGCCGCGTTCCTGGCTCTTGGGCACGGTGTAGGTGCGCTCGGGCGAGTGGTACACGATGCACACCCCGCGCGGGATCCGCGAGCTGACGCAGGCCCGGGTGCAGTACACGCCGTGGTCGTTGTACACCTCCACCCAGTCGTTGTCTTTGATGCCGAGGTCGGCGGCGTCCTTCTCGCTCATCCAGCAGGGTTCCATGCCGCGGCTCAGGGTGAGCATGCGCAGGGTGTCGCCGTAGGTGCTGTGGATGTGCCACTTGCCGTGGGGCGTGAGGCAGTTGAGCATGCGGG
>JADZAC010000007.1 GCA_020852835.1 Flavobacteriales bacterium | reverse complement strand
GGGTATTCGGCGCGCACCCGTTTCCACGCCATGCCCGCCGGGGCACAAGACGAGCTGTTGTCCTCCGCCATCTGCAGGTAGCTCTGGCGCAATTGCTGCTGCATGCCCTCGTAGGTACACACCGGCGGCCAGCTGGCGCAGTTCTGCGCATCGCCGTTCTGCCGGCCCCAGGTCATGTAGAACACCGGTTCGGCGCAGGGCGAATGGGCGCGGATGCTGTCCACCAATTGCGCCGCATATGGCAGGCATTCGCTGGCCACTTGGCTGGGCGGAAAGGAAGGCAACTGGCTTTGCTCCTGCAGCACCACGAAATCCCAGTTCCTTTGGTCGATCAGGCCCTGTGTGGCAGCGTAGGTGGTATGCTGCTGGAAGGTGTACCCGCCCGGGCTGGAGCCGGCCACCATCAGCGTATCACCCAGTGAAAGCGCCAGTTGGCGCGTCATCTCCGGCAGGTCGTTCACGCCGGTGTAGCTGTTGCCGATGAAGAGCACGTGCGTGGTTTGCGCGTTGGCGAGGGAACAGGTCCCAATCGTGGCGATAAGGATGAAGATCGGCTTCATGGCGATGCAAACTTCGGTGATCGATCATGTACAAGCGGAAACAGTGCCCGTTCATACTTGTGTTCGTGCCTCTCGACGGGCGGATCGTGCATGGCGTTGCCTGCTGTATGGACTTCGCCCGCGTTTACACCGCGGGCGTTCCTTCCCGGTCGTTTGCAACGACCATCCCAAACCCATTATCAATGGGCACCAGCACCGGTTGAATGCGCGCTACAAGCGCGCAGGAACCATCGCCCGCGTTGCAAACGCGGACGAGTGCGGGCCGCGCTTTTAAGCGATACCTTGTCTTGCGCTTTAGCCCCCAACCGCCATGCGCCACTTGATCCTCCTGCTCGCCTTGGCCCTCGCTTGCACCACCACCGCCCAACCCACTTGGCGCTTCCACCTGGCCTTTGAGGATGGGACGGGGGCAAGGGATACGCTGTGGTTTGTTTGGGATACAACGGCAACAATCTACTATGATGAATCTGACGTGGACACCCTTTTGGGAGAAGGACCGGTTGACATGGATACAACCGCTTTCAATATGTGGATGTACAACGGCAACAATGAGCGCACTAAAACGGATGCCCAGCCTTACGTGGGCGGCTTCTATCCTACGTTCGGCAGTTTTGAGATATGGGGGGAGAACTTCATCGGACCCATGACCATCCGGTGGGATTCCAGTTTGTTCAACGCCCCCTTCCTTCCAGAACCCGTATTTGCAGCTGCACTAAATGGGGAATACTTCTTCTGGTACCAAGATCCCTATGAACCTGATTTCCCTCCCGGATATATCCCTGGTGGCTACGTGTGTTGGCTCACCGGCCGTGATAGTGTGGTCGTGCCGGACATAGGAGGCACCCCTCTCTGCCCATTCACTTTTCAAATTGGCGATTCCACAAATTATTATGGCATTCTTGAGAATGCCATGGCACCCTTGTCGATGCATGCCAATGGATCCACACTGACCATCAGTGCCCAGAGTACAATGGCCCGGATCGGCATACATGATCTGCAGGGCCGGATAGTGGGGGTATATCCTGTTCGATCCAACACCGCACTGATCCCCATCATCCAACTGCCCGGAGGACTCTATTTGGTGCGTGCCCAACTGAAGAACGGGGGCGTTGCAACCGGTCGGTTTATCCAGCACTGACACATCCGTCGCTAAGTCAGTCCCGTTCAACAAAAAAGACCACCACATCACTGCTGTCCGGTTAAAAGTCGAACAAAATCAACTGGTTCAGCGAGTCGGTTGATTTCGTGGAGGCTGGTTCCTTCTGGAAGGCTTGCTGGACGGGCATTTTCTCGAAAGGCATGATCGAACAGATCTGTAGGAGCGAATGAAGCGAGGCCTCGATACCAAGCCGCTTGCGGACGATGGCCACCAGCAGGTACACCGACACGGCGATCCAGATCTGGCACTTCACGGCATTCTCCGAAAGGCCGTAGAACTTCTTGATGCGCAGATGCTGCTTGATCCATTTGAAGAACAACTCCACCTTCCAGCGGTTGCGGTAGAGTTCGGCGATCGTGGCGGCGGGCAGCTTGAAGTTGTTGGTCAGGAAGACCAGGTGATGGCCGTCGGCCAGGTCCTTGAGCTTGATGCGCCGGAGCTTCTGCGGGTAGTCCATCGCAGACTTGTGCCCGGCAAACACCACGGTTTGATCGCAGATGATGCCCGCTTTGCGGTCGCTGGGCGCGGAGTACAGGCGCCGCAGGTCCGTGTTGGACTTGGCCCGCGTGATGAAGTACGCCCCCGTGGAATGCAGTTCGTGCAGCCGCACCAAGGACAGGTAAGCGCGGTCCATGACATAGAAGCTGCCCGCCTCTGGAAGCAGCAGGTCCAGGGCGTTCACGTCGTGCATCTTCCCATCGCTCACATGGATGACACTGGGTATGGAGCCGCGCAGGTCCATGAGGGTATGCAGCTTCACGGCGGCCTTGGCCCGGCGGAACTTCGCCCACGGAAAGGAAGAGAGGCACAGGTCGATGGTGGTGGAATCCAGCGCGTAGACCGTCTCCTTCAGGTCCAACACGCCGGGCTCGCTGGCATAGAGGCGGCGGGCTTGGCCGATGAGCACCTGTGCGAAGTCCGAGTAGATCCGCCAGTCGCGCAGTTCGTTCGCATCGGCCAGCGTACTGCGCTTCACCGCGCTGCTCAACCCCATGCGATAAAGCTTGCCGGGTTGTGCGCCCAAGCAGAGTTCGATGTCCCGAAGGCTCTCTCTGTATGTGAGTTGCGCGAAGGCCATCACTCTGAAGTGCTCCCGGCAAGAGAGCGTTCGCACGTTGTGGTCCCCGCCATACCGCCCCACGATCCGGTCGAACGTCGTCCATGGAAGATGAGCCATCAGCTGGCTGTATACCGTGCTTCCTTCGTTCATGCCTGCTTCCTTGAGTTGCACTCAAGGAAGCCCAGTCCGAGAGACCGGACAGATTCAAATCCGCCCCACGCATTTTCCTCCTGTAATCCGCGCCCATACTGGCTCTATCCATTCATCACCCAGCGTTTAACCGGACAGTAGTGCACGCATACCAATTGTGCAAGCCGCAACAAAGTCGCCTTCGTGCGTGCATCGAGGGCGGCACCGGGAGCCCCGGAACGGAAATGCCGGGAGCCAGTACATTGGCGGCCTTTCATTTGCGAACATG
>JADZAC010000006.1 GCA_020852835.1 Flavobacteriales bacterium | reverse complement strand
GCAGCCGAGGAAAGCCCGGTCTTCCACCCAAGGAAAGCCCCGCGAGGGGCTTTTTTCTTGGGTGGAAGACAAGCCGCGCAGCGGCTGCCGGCCGCGCAGCGGGCGGTGGATCGAAGTTTATTCCGAGGGCGGCCGAAGAAGCCGGCCAGGAGGCCTTCAGCGCGCCTGGCCCAGCGCAGCGGAAGCAGCCTCCAACCCGTGTTTCCGGTCGGTCAGCACCGTGGCCATGGTCCAAGGCACGCGCTTTACGAAAGGAGCTTGCCGCACCGGGCAATCCTCCACTTGGCACACTGGGCAGGAAGCGGGGATGCACGGGTCGGTGTGGATGAAGAACTCCACCTCGCGCCCCGAACGCTGGTTCACCAACTGGTCCAGGGCCGTGATCTCACGATGGCCTGCCTCCAGGGTGAAGTACCAGGGCAGGGTCACGTGGCAGTCGATGTGCAGCGTGCTGCCGAACTTGATCACCCGGAAATTGTGCAGGTCGATCCAGGCATCCCGCCGGTGCTGATCCAAGATCTGTACCATGGCACCGGCCACGGCCATGTCGGTTTCATCCATGATGCCGCCGATGCTGCGGCGCACCAGGCGCAGGCCCTGCCACATGATGAACAGCGCGAAGCCGATGGCGAGCAGGCTGTCCAGCCACAGCACACCGGTGAATTCGATCACCAGCAGGCCCAGGATGAGCGCTGCCGTTGTCCACGTGTCGGAGAGCAGGTGCACGCCGCCGGCCTCCATGGTGGGCGAATGCAGGCGTTTGCCCCGGGCCCGCAGCACCCAGCCCATGATCCCGTTGGCCACGGCCGAAATGCCCACGAGCAGGATGCCTTTGCCCAGGTTGTGCACCTGCACCCCGTGGATCAAGGCTTCCACGGCGCGCACAATGATCAGCACCCCTGCGATCGCCACCAGCACGCCTTCCAGCGCGGCACTGATGAACTCCACCTTGCCGTGCCCGTACGGATGTTCACGGTCCTTGGGCTTGGCCGCCAGGGCCAAGCTGTACAGGGCGAAGCTCCCCGCAGCCACGTTGGCGATGCTCTCCAACGCGTCGCTGAGCACCGCATTGCTGTGCGTGATGCGCCAGCCGACGAACTTCAGGGCCATCAATAGGCACCCGACGGCCAGTACGGTTGCCTGCAGGGTGATGTTCCGGTCCTTCGCCGCCATGCCGCCAAGGTAGCCCAAGGACAGGGGATGTAAACTTGCGGCCCCATGGCAGCCAACACATCCAACCGCGCGTCACGTCCCGTCGATCTGTTTCTGGACCTGCTGGCCAATGAGCGCACCTCGGGCATCCTGCTCGTATTGTGCACGGCGGTCTCGTTGGTGCTCACCAATTCCGCGCTGGGCCATGGATATGTCTCCTTCTGGCACACGCAGCTGGCCGGCGGCAGCGTGGAGCATTGGATCAACGACGGCTTGATGGCCATCTTCTTCCTGATGGTGGGCCTGGAACTGGAGCGCGAGGTGTACATCGGCGAACTCTCCAACCGCAAGTTGGCCATGCTGCCGGCCATTGCCGCCCTGGGCGGCATGCTGGTGCCGGCCGGCATCCACCTGTTGTTCAACCACGGCACCCCCACGGCTTCAGGCGCGGGCATCCCCATGGCCACGGACATCGCCTTCGCCATTGGAATACTCTCCCTGCTGGGCAACCGGGTGCCATTGGCGTTGAAGGTTTTCCTCACGGCCCTGGCGGTGATCGACGACTTGGGCGCCATCTTCACCATTGCCATCTTCTATTCCTCGGGCATCCAGTGGGCCTACCTCGGCGGGGCACTGGGCATCTTCGCGGTGCTGCTGCTGCTCAACAGGCTCAAGGTGCACGTATTGCTTCCGTACCTGCTGCTGGGAGCCGTGATGTGGTGGTTGATGCTGCATTCCGGGGTGCATGCCACCATCACCGGGGTGCTGGTGGCCTTCGCCATTCCGTTCGGTGACGGCAGCAGCAGTTCCATCTCCTGGAAGCTCCAGCACTTCCTGCACAAGCCGGTATCATTCATCATCCTGCCCCTCTTTGCCTTGGCAAACACCTGCCTGCCGTTGGGCGCGGATTGGTACGGGCACCTGATGAACGACAACAGCTACGGGATCTTCTTGGGGCTGGTGCTGGGCAAGCCCGTGGGCATCACCCTGTTCTGCGCCATCGCCATTGGCCTGGGCATTTGCGCCATGCCTGCGGGCATCAGCTGGAAACAGCTCATTGGCGCCGGTATCCTCGGGGGCATCGGCTTCACCATGAGCATATTCATCGCCATGTTGGCCTTCGATGATGCGGAGCACATCCTCTCCTCCAAGACCACCATCCTGCTCTCGTCCACCGTGGCGGCCATCATCGGTTACGCCTGGCTGCATGTGGCCCTTCCCCGGCGGGGCGCGGACAGGAACAGCACGCAGCGCATGGCCTGAGGCCGTGCCCCCGACAGGGCAACCGCATGTTATTTCAATGCTAAGGCTTCTCGCCAGTGCAACACCCGTCGGGGTCGGATCTCCGCAGAACCCAAACACCTACGCTGTGTGACACCCTACGGGGTCACAAATTGCGCTTCAATGATCGCCTCAAGACTGGGGCAAGGAGCTTAGAGGGCATCTCAAAACTATCCTTCGGGCTGCACTTGGGTCTTTCACGGCCATATGTCGTTGCTCAATCCTCACATAGCCACCGGCTATGTTCCGGTTTCGCGCCTCATCTGGCCGCGAAATCCCGCAAGTTCGCTTCCAAAAACAATTTTGAGATGCCCTCTATCACTTTCGGGATGCCGGAACCGATCCAATGCTTGACCCCAACGGGGTCATACAGCGTAGTACATTCGGTATAAAGAGCATTTCGACCCCGAAGGGCGTCGCACAGAACCCAACGCTATCAACCAGTATAGATGCGTTTGCCCTGTGCCCCCGATGGCTTCAGTGAAAGCAGGGGTTACCTTCGCCGCAAGAAATCAGCGGAGCGGATGGAAGTACGATTGATCGAGGCCGCATCGGAGATCGGTGCGGGAACTCGCGGCACCAGCATGGGCATGAGCGCCCTGCGCGTGGCCGCCTGGAAGAACGGCAGCGAGCTCTTCGGCCATGCCGAGGAAAGCATCCTGCGCGACGAGAACGATGTGCTCTATGACGACGACAACACCTCGCCCAACGCCCATCACATCGACGGCCTGATCCGCTTCACCTCCGACCTGGCCTTCGAGGTGTACCGTTACGCCCGCAACAACATGTTCCCCATCGTCATCGGCGGTGACCATTCCATCGCCATCGGCTCGGTGAGCGGCACCAAGATGGCTTTCCCCAATGAGCGGGTGGGCGTGGTGTGGATCGATGCCCATGCCGACCTGCACAGCCCTTGGACCACCCCCAGCGGCAACGTGCACGGCATGCCGCTGGCCCTGCTGATGAACATTGAGAAGAAGGGCAACAACCGCCCGAAAATGTTCACCCTCGACGTGTGGGACCGCCTGCGCAAGATCGGTTCCGGCGGCCCCAAAGTGCTGCCCGCCGACCTGGTCTTCATCGGCCTGCGCGACTATGAAGAGGAGGAACGCGCGATCATCGAGGAGCACAACATCAAGGTGATCACCGTGGAAGACCTGAGGCGCACGGGGGCCAAGGCCGCCGTGGAGGCAACCTTGGGGCACCTGGCGGCCTGCGACAAGCTGCACATCAGCTTCGACGTGGACAGCCTGGACCCGTCCATCTCCGTGGGCACCGGCACGCCCGTGCCCAACGGCCTCTCCCTGGACGAGGCCCGCGGGCTGCTCACCGGCTTCTGCGCCGAGCCCCGCACCGTAACGCTGGACGTGGTGGAGATCAACCCCGCTTTGGATACCAGGAACGCCATGGCGGAGAACGTGCTCACCGTGCTGGAACCCTTGTTCCCCATACTGCGGGCCCGATGACCGCGACGGCAGCGCCGACCAAGGGCGATCTGCAGCAGACCACCGGGCAAGTGGTGCTGGTAAGGCCCATAGGATTCGGCTACGATCCGGAAACCGCGGCCAGCAACGGATTCCAAACACAATTGCCCGGTGTGGACGCAACGCGGAATGCCCGGGACGAGTTCGATCGGCTGGTGGAGGCGTTGATCGGCAACGGTATCGGCGTTGCCGTGCTGGACCCGATCGACCCCAAGGCGCCCAACGCCGTGTTCCCCAACAACTGGTTCAGCACCCATGCACCGGGCTTGATCGTGCTGTATCCAATGGCCACGGCATCGCGGCGGCCGGAGCGGGATGTGCACCTGGGCGAGAAGCTGGCCCGGCTGGGATTCGGCGTTGCAGAGACCGTGGACCTCGGTGCTTGGGAGCAGCAGGGCCTGATCCTGGAAGGTACCGGCAGCATGGTGCTGGACCGCGCCGCGCGCAAGGCCTATGCGGTGTGGTCGCCCAGGACCACCAGGCAAGCGCTGGAGCATTGGTGCGCCCGCATGGACTTCGAACCCGTGGGCTTCCAAGCCACGGTGGACGGCACCGCCAACGGTCAGGCCGTGTACCATACCAACGTATTGATGGGCATCGGCGAGGCGTTTGCCGCCGTCACCTTGGAGGCCATACCGGACGCGGCGGAGCGCAACGGGGTCAAACAACATCTGGAAGCAACGAACAAGGAGGTCATAGCGTTGAGCTTGGCCCAGATGAATGCCTTCGCAGGCAACATGCTCCAGCTGAACGGCACGCAAGGGCCCCGTATCCTCCTCTCACGGCGTGCACATGATTCGCTCAGCACTGTGCAAAGGCAGGCGTTGGCCAGGCACGGCGAGCTCGTGCCCGTGGCCATCCCCACTATCGAGACCCTTGGTGGCGGCAGCATCCGCTGCATGATCGCCGAGAATTTCCTTCCTTCGGGCCACTAGTCCGCAGGCACCTTTCCCATGTTCCAAGACCGTCTACAAGCACAGCTGCTGCCCGCCCTGCTCGCGGGTTTCCAAGAACGCTTCGCAAGCGCACCCGATGCCAAGGCCGTCGGCTTCCAGCCTACGCGCCCCGAATTTGAGGGGGACGTCACCATCAATGTCTTTCCATTCCTGAAGATCAGCGGCAAAGGCCCGGAGCAAACCGCCACCGCCCTGGGTGAATACCTGGTGCAGCACGTGGCGGCGGTGGACCGCTTCAACGTGGTGAAGGGCTTCCTCAACATCGTCATCAGCGATGCCTATTGGATCGGGTTCCTCCGGGAAGCAGGCGGGCGGGACATCCTGGCTTTCCCGCCGACCGGCGGCGGGAAGGTGATGGTGGAGTACGCCAGCCCCAACACCAACAAGCCGCTGCACCTGGGCCACCTGCGCAACATCTTCCTGGGGCACAGCGTGAGCCGCATCCTCCAAGCTGCGGGCCATGAGGTGGTGAAGGTGCAGGTGGTCAACGACCGCGGCATCCACATCTGCAAGAGCATGGTGGCCTGGCGCAAGTTCGGCCAAGGCGAAACTCCGGAGAGCAGCGGCCTGAAGGGAGACAAGCTGGTGGGCAAGTACTACGTGGCCTTCGACAAGGCGTACAAGGAGGAGGTGGCCGTCCTGGTGGCTGCGGGCACCGTTGAAGAGGAGGCCGCAAAGCAGGCACCCGTCCTGCTGGAAGCCCAGGAGATGCTGCGCAAATGGGAGGCCAACGACCCGGAAGTGCGCGCCCTCTGGGAGCAGATGAACGGCTGGGTGTACGCGGGCTTCAACGCTACATACGCCCGCGCCGGCGTGGATTTTGACAAGAACTACTACGAGAGCAACACCTATGTGCTGGGCAAGGAGGATGTGCTGAAGGGTTTGGAGAAGGGCGTGTTCTTCCGCAAGCCCGATGGCAGCGTATGGGTGGACAACACGGCCGAGGGCTTGGACGAGAAGGTGCTGCTGCGCGCCGATGGCACCAGCCTGTACATCACGCAGGACATCGGCACCGCGATCAAGCGCGTCGAGGAGTTTCCCGGGCTCTCGCGCATGATCTACACCGTGGGCAACGAGCAGGACTACCACTTCAAGGTGCTCTTTCTCATCCTGCGGAAGTTGGGCTTCGCCTGGGCCGATGGACTCTTCCACCTCAGCTACGGCATGGTGGACCTGCCCAGCGGCAAGATGAAGAGCCGCGAGGGCACCGTGGTGGATGCCGACGACCTGATCGAGGAGATGGTGGCCGAGGCGCGCGCCACCGGTGAGCAGCTCAGCAAGCTGGACGGCTTCAGCGAGCAGGAGAAGACGGCGTTGTTCGAAATGATCGGGCTGGCCGCGTTGAAGTACTACCTGCTGAAGGTGGACCCGAAGAAGCGCATGCTGTTCGACCCCAAGGCCAGCATCGACCTGCAAGGGCACACGGGCCCGTTCATCCAATACACCTGTGCGCGGATCAACAGCCTGCTGCGCAAGGCGGGGGAGTTGCCGGCGCCCGCCGGGCAACAGCCATCCGGCAATCGGCAACTCCTCCCGGAGGAACGCATCGTCATCAAGCTCCTGCACCAGTTTCCCGCAGTGCTCCACGAAGCCGCCGCCAAACTGGAACCATCGGCCTTGGCCAACCATGCCTACGAGCTGGTAAAAGCATACAACACCTTCTACCAGAGCGTGCCGGTGCTGAAGGAAGAAGAGGAGGCGCTGCGCGCGATGCGGTTGGCGCTCAGTGCGGCGGTGGCGGCCGCCACTAAAAAGGCGATGTGGTGCCTGGGCATCGAGGTGCCCGAGCGCATGTGAACGGCCGCTCAGAACTTGGGGCAGGGCACGGACCGGTACTTGCGGTTCTTGCCGCGCCGTGCCCATTCGTAGATCACGCTGAGCTCGTGCGCACCGCCGCTCTTCAAGGTGAGCTTGGACACGGTGATGTCGTAGCTGTACACCATGCGCAGGCGGTAGGGCGTTTCGTAACCGAGCATCAGGATCACGGCATCATCATTGGAATAGCCCGGTCGGTAGGCTTTCACGCCGGGCAACCCACGGTACCACATGCCTAGGGTGAGCTCCTTATGGTCCACATACCCACCGACGTCGAGCTGGTCCCATTGCTGCTGCGCCTTGTAGTGCGCGGCCAGGGTCATGGTGGTTTCGCTGTGGCGGAAGGGGCGCCCGTCCACCGCGAAGCGGTAGCCCGCATGGGCGCTGGCCCGCATGGGCAGCCGGTCGTCGCCTTCCAGGCAGAAGCTCTGTTGGGGTTGGTTGAGGTGGTTCAAGGAGGCGCCGGCCCAGAATTGCCCGGTGTAGTAAAGGAAGCCCGCTGAAAAGTCGAAGTAGGAGATGCTCTGCATCAGTGCCGGCTCGATGCTGGTGGCGCTCTCGCGGATCACTTGGTCCGCAAAGAGCACATCCCCCCAGTTGAAGGTACGCGAGGTGTAGGCCGCGCGAAGCCCGCCGCGCACCGCCCGATGCCGGTTCAGCCGGGCCTCGTACGAGTAGTTGAAGGCGAGCTGGGTGAATGAAAGCCCTAGCGATCCCGACCGGTCGTGCATCACCATGCCCCCGAGGCCGCTGCTCAATTCGGTGCTGCGGTGGTCGAAGGCGGCCGCATAGGTCTTGTAGCCCGCCCCGATGCCCGGCCATTGCAGGCGGTAGTTCAAGGCGATGCGGTCCTGGTCGGTGTTGCCGGTCAACGCAGGGTTGAGGTACATCGGCGCCGCATAGAACTGGGAGAGCTGCGGATCTTGTGCGCGGGAGTGCATGGCTGCCGCACAGGCTGCCGCGCAGAGCAGTAGACGGGAGAGCGGTACGGTCAGCTTCATCGGATCAAGGTGAGGTCGCCGGCGCGTTGGGCTTCCTTGTCGTCCACGAAGCGCACTTGAAGCTGGTACACATACACATCCTGCGGGCTGAGCTGTCCCCGGTAATACCCGTCCCAGCCGCGTTTCACGTCGTTGCTCTCAAACACCAGTTCGCCCCAGCGGTTGAATATCCGCAGCTGGAAATCCTTGACGAAGCGGATGAACGGATAGAACACGTCGTTGCCCAGATCGGTGGGGTCATAGGCGCCGCCTCCCCCGCCGTTGGGGTCGGGAGTGAAGACGTTGGGTATGGTGATGTCATACACCGGGGTCACCTTCACGGTGTGGACGGCACTTGCGGTGCAGCCGTTCTCGTCCACAATGTCCAGCATCACTTCCCAGGTGCCGGGCTCCAGGTAGAGGTGCGCGGGGTCCGGGTCGATGCTGTAGCCGCCGTCACCGAAGTTCCAGCTCCAGGAGCTGACAGGCCCGGAGGAGAGGTCGTTGAACTGGATGTTGGCGTGGTCCGCATCCGTGGTCCAGCTGCTGGCGCTGAAGTCCGCCACAGGAGGGGCGTAGGCTTGCACGATACCGCTGTTGGCCGCGCCGGCCGTGCATCCCAAGGGGGTGGCTACGGTGAGCGATACGTTGTAAGTGCCGGCCTGGTATACGTGCACGGGGCTCATGGACGTGCTGGTGGCGCCGTCGCCCAATTCCCAGTGGTAGGTCACCGGCTGGTTGGTGAGGCCTGTGGGCAAGTGCACGGTGAGCGGTGCGCAACCCTCGGCGATGATCGGCGGGAGGGTGATGGCGGGCGGGGTTTCCACCGTGATCTGCACCGCGCCTTGCAGGGTGTTCGCGCAGGCGTCCGTCGCGGTTACGGCCAAGGTCATGCTGGTGTCCGCCGGTACGGCCATCGGCCCTCCGCCGGTGGTTTGCAATTGCGGCCACGACAAGGAGCAGGCGCCAGGGTAGCCGGTGATGAAGGCCCCCACGGAGGCGGATCCGCCGGGGCAGAAGGCGGTATCCCCGTACGTATGCAACACGGCCTGCGAGAGGTCGAGCACGGTAACCGGCAATTGCAGCACGGGCCCGGCACATCCGTTCTGGTCCGCCACGGATACCTGTATGGTCTGCGACGCGGCGAACGCATGTTGCAGGCTGTCACCGGTGCCAATGCCCGCCCAGGTAATGGCAAGTGCTCCGGTGCCGCCGCCTGCTTGCGCGGTGAGCGGCACCGGGAGGTTCACGCACACGGTGTCCGCAGCTTGCGCGGCCAACGTCATCGGTGTTGGTGCGGTGAGGGTCACCGTGGATTGTGCCTGGCACCCGTTGGCATCGGTGATGGATACCGTGTGGGTTCCTCCGGGAAGGTCGGTTGCCATGGGGCCGGCCGGTGTGCCGGCGCTCCACTGGTAGGTATAGCCCGGCGTGCCGCCCGCAGGCTGCACGCTGGCGGAGCCGTTGTCGCCGTCCGCGCAAGTGGGCGCCGTGCCGGTGATGGTGCCGCCCAGCAGCACCGGCGGTTCATTGATGAGGATGGTGGCGGTGGTATCGCAGCCGTACTGATCGGTTACCAGCACGCTGTAGGTGCCTGCCGCCAGACCGGTGGCAACAGCCGTTGTCTGGGCCATGGGATCATTCCAGAGGAAGGTGAGCGCCGGGCCCTCCGGGCTGAACCCCGCCGTGCCGGAAAGGTCCCCGTTGCACAACAGGTCGCTCTTGGTTGTTGCCGCATCGAAAAAGCTCGTGGGCAGGGTGATGTGCACGGTATCGGTTGCTGCGGGGCAGCCGCCATTGCCCGTGGTGGTGAGCACCAGGTCCACCGTGTTGGCCTGCAGTTCGGCCGGGCTGGGCATGTAGGCGGGCTGGAGGCCGATACCGCTGAAGCTGCCGCTGCCGCCGCTCCAAGTCCCGCTGGCGGCGTTGGTCACGCTGCCCATGAGGTGCACGGGCAGGCTGGTATAGCAGGCCACCAGGTCTGCACCGGCATGGGCCGCGTTGGGCTGGCCCAGCGCCTGGATGGTGGCGGTGCCTTGTACGGCTGTGCAGTTGTTGGCATCGGTCACGGTGAGGGTGTAGGTGCCAGCGCCATCGTACAGCGTAGCCGTGGTATCGCCGTTGCTCCAGCTGAACTGGTACGGAGCAGTGCCGCCGGCAACGGTTGCCGCAATGCTTCCGTCCCCGTTTCCTTGGCAGGATTCATCCACCACCGCCAGCCCGGCGAGGCTGAGCGCCGCAGGCTCGCCGATGGTGACGCCCAGCACGGTATCGCAACCCAGGCTGTCACTTACGGTAAGCAGGTAGTTGCCTGCGGCCAAACCGGTGGCGGTGGCCGTGGATTGTGCGGCGGGATCGTTCCACAGGAAGGTGAACGAAGGATCGGCCGGAGTGAAGGAGGCTGTTCCATTGCCGGCGCCGTTGCAGAGCAGGTCGGAAGCCGTGGCTTGGCCGTTCGCAAAGCTGTTGGGCAACGCGATGTGCACGGTGTCTTGTGCGGGGCTGCAGGGTGTTTCCGTGCCGTTGGTGGTGGTGAGGAAGAGGTCCACGCCGCCGCTGGCCAGTTCGCCGGCAGTAGGCATGTAGGTCACGTTCAGTCCGCTGCCGCCAAAGGTGCCGTTGCCGCCGGACCATTGGCCCCCGGGGGCATTGCTCACCGTTCCGTTGAGAACGATCGGCAGCTGGTTACGGCAGCTCGTCAGGTCCGGGCCCGCATTTGCCGCAGGCGGTTGGTTGGCTGCGCCGATCACCACCGAAAGGGTATGGCTTTCGCAGCCGATGGCATCGTTCACGGTAACCTGGTAGGTGCCTGCCCCGGCAACGATGCTGGCGGTGGAGTCGCCCGTGCTCCACGTGTATTGGAACGGGGCCGTGCCCACGTCCACGTTCACGGTGGCACTGCCGTCGGCATTGCCTGCGCAAGATTCATCGAGCACGTCCGGCGTGGCCAGCAGCAGGCCCGGCAGCACCTGCACGGCATACACATAGGTCTGCAGCGCGGGGATCGGGCAGGACCCATCGTTGGCGGTGATGATGAAGGGGTAGAATCCGGCAGCGCCAGGGATGCCGGTCCAGCACACGTGTGCAGTGAGCGGGTTGGTGCCGCTGTATGTAATAGTGGCGCCGGGCAGGTTCTGGGCTATGTTGCTGGTGGCCGTGAGCACGTCCCCCGCATCGGGGTCTGCTATGACCGCATCGAAGCAGAAGTTGCCCGATTCGCAGATCTCAATGGCCCTTGGCCCGGTCTGTGTGGCCTCCCCGGCCAGGGCGGACACGGTGCCCGTGGCCGGGTCCGGAGGCGTGTTGGTGCAGGGGTAGGCAATGAACTGCATGTCGCGCATGATCGCCCCGATCCACTCACCCTCGGCGTTGTACTGGTCCACGCGCACCACCACCACCCAGTTGCCCACCTGGTTCAGCGTGAAGTTCACCTGTCCGCTGTGGGCATCCAGGGTGATGCCCGGAATGGGCTGCTGACCGGTATGCGGGCTCACGTAAGGCAGGTCCACCGCACCGGCGTTCATGGCGCTGATGAAGGTGTAGGCCAGCGAGTCGCCTTCCCCGTCGTAAACACCGTAGCTGTATGAGATGGGATAGCCGGCGCACACGTACGGAATGGCCGTGTTGGTGAACTGGGCGGAATTGTCGCACGGCCCGTCGGCATTGTTGATCTTCGCTGCGATGAACACGCTCTTGTTGCCGGGGTTCACCAAATTGGCAATGGCGCCATTGCGCCAATTCTCGGCCCAGGAGATCATCCAATGGTTGCACGGGGGCAGGGTTACCGTGCCGGTGTAGATGTACTGCTCAATGCCCGGCAACGGGCCGCCGTTGCAGGTGCTGTTGGGCAGCTCCAGGTCGCAGAGCTGTGAGATCTCCGTGCCCCCCGGAGTGCTCACGGTCATCGTTTTGGTGCCGCATGGGCTCTGCACGTCCAGCTGGTAGGAGGGGTCCAGGTTCACCCCGGCGCAGTCCCGGTATACCACCAAGGTGATGCGGTACTGGTTGCCGCCCAAGCACTCGTAATAGATCTCACCGCCGGAGATGTGCGTGGCCCACGCTGCGGTGGCGCTCATCAGGCACAGCAGCAAGGCGCAGGCGGATCGGCGGAGCATACAGGGTTACAAGGGTTCATGCCTTCTACGGGATATCCCGCACGCGGGTTCTTCGGGCGTGTGATCCCAAGGCGTGCGGCGTGCCTGCCCTGGCCCGGCAAGCGGGTGACCGCCGCACGGGTTACCTTCGCGGCCCTGAATACGGAGGAATGTTCGAGAACCTGAACGACAAGCTGGAGCGCGCCTTCAAAGTGCTCAAGGGCCAAGGCCAGATCACCGAGATCAACGTGGCCGAGACCATGAAGGAGATCCGCCGCGCCCTGCTGGATGCCGACGTGAACTTCAAAACGGCCAAGGACTTCACCGACCGCGTGAAGGCCAAGGCTTTGGGACAGAACGTGCTCACCGCCGTCAGCCCCGGCCAGCTGCTCACCAAGATCACCCACGATGAGCTCGCCGAGCTCATGGGCGGGCGCAATGCCGGCATCAACCTCAGCGGAAACCCCACCGTGGTGCTCATGAGCGGCCTGCAAGGCTCGGGCAAGACCACCTTCAGCGGCAAGCTCGGCAACTACCTGCGCAAAAAAGGCCGCAAGGTGCTGCTCACCGCCGCCGACGTGTACCGCCCGGCGGCCATCGACCAGCTGGAAACGCTCGGCAAGCAGTTGGACATCACCGTGTACAGCGAGCGCGACAACAAGGATCCCGTGAGCATCGCGCGCAACGCCATCGCCCACGCCAAGCAGCACGGCTTCACCGCGGTGGTGATCGATACCGCCGGCCGCCTGGCCGTGGACGAGGCCATGATGGACGAGATCACGCGCATCAAGAAGGCCATCAGCCCGCAGGAAACGCTTTTCGTGGTGGACGCCATGACCGGCCAGGACGCCGTGAACACCGCCAAGGCCTTCAACGACCGCCTCAACATCGACGGCGTGGTGCTCACCAAGCTCGACGGCGATGCGCGCGGCGGTGCCGCCCTTACCATCCGCAGCGTGGTGGACAAGCCCATCAAATTCATCGGCACCGGTGAAAAGATGGAGGCCGTCGACGAGTTCCACCCCGATCGCATGGCCGGCCGCATCTTGGGCATGGGCGACGTGGTGAGCCTGGTGGAACGCGCCCAGGAACAATTCGACGAAAAGCAGGCCCGTGAGCTGCAGAAGAAGATCGCCAAGGACAAGTTCGGTTTCGACGACTTCCTGGCGCAGATCCAGCAGATCAAAAAGATGGGCAACATGAAGGACCTCATGGGCATGATCCCCGGCGTGGGCAAGGCCATGAAGAACCTGGACATCCCCGACGACGCCTTCAAGAACATCGAGGCCATCATCCGCAGCATGACCCCCGCCGAGCGCAGCGAACCCGCCCTGATCAACGGCAGCCGCCGCCAGCGCATCGCCGCAGGCAGCGGCACCAACGTGGCCGAGGTGAACAAGCTGATGAAGCAGTTCGAGGAGATGCGCAAGATGATGAAGATGATGGGCGACAAGAGCAAGATGCAGGCGATGATGCAGCGCATGCAGCAGGCCCAACAGGCCCAGGGAATGAGGAGGTGAACCCCCGGCATTGCACGGCTCGTTGGACATTACGTATAAGATCAATACGTTTGTCGTATAAACTTCCGTGCGCCATGGATGCCAAGGTCACCCTCAGCTTCGATCAGCAGGTCATCGCCAAGGCAAAGGTGTTTGCGGAAGCGAACAACATCAGCCTTTCCAGGCTCACCGAGTTCCTGCTCAGCAAGGTGGTGGATCGCCAATACCGCAGCCTGGATGACCTGCCCGTTTCCGATTGGGTGACCAGGATCAGCGAAGGCCAGGCGGAGTACGTGCGGAAGAACAGCCGCAAGGGCCTTCGGCAGGAGTACAACGACAGCCGCAAGCGGAACTGACCGCCATGCCCGTGCAGCGCATCTTCCTGGATGCCAACATCCTGGTCACCGTGTTGTGCAACGAGTACCCCCGGTTCACGGCGTGTGCCCGGGTGCTCAGCCTGGCGGACGATCCGCGGTTCAAGGTGTACACCTCGCCCATGTGCCTGGCCATCGCCGGTCATTTTGCCGCCAAGAAGAACGGCCGGGACCTGGCCCGGAAGAAGCTGGCCCTGCTGGCGGGGAAATTGGACGTGACCACGGTGGATGCTTCCGACGTGCAACGGACCTTGGCGGACAAGCGGATCCGCGACTTCGAGGACGGATTGGAGTATCATTCGGCCGTGGATGCGAAGTGCACGTGCATCGTGACGTACGACCGGAGGGACTTCCACTTTTCGGAACTGGAGGTGCTGGATGCACGGGAGGTATTATTGAAGTATGCGGTGAAGAAGTAGGCGGTGAACCCGGTGAATGCCCGCAAGAGTTGCGGCGCTGCCTTCGTGGCCGAGGTGAGCAAACTGAGTAAGCAGTTCGAGGAGATGCGCAAGATGATGAAGATGATGGGCGACAAGAGCAAGATGCAGGCGATGATGCAGCGCATGCAGCAGGCCCAACAGGCCCAAGGCATGCGGCGCTGAACATCGGCCCTTACCACGGACGGCCATTTTGCCGTGCATGGCGGCCAGGCCTTAGTTTCGGCCCACCATGACCACACCTGCCACTTACCGGGAGCTCAATGGCGTTGATTGCGGCAAAGCGGTGCGCGCGCGCATCGCGGAGGCCGCCGCCCAAGTCAAGTCCAAGCGCGGACATGTTCCGCATCTCGCCGCCGTACTGGTGGGCGATGATCCCGCCAGCCAGACCTACGTGGGCAGCAAGGTGAAGGCCTGCGAGGAAGTAGGCTTCCGCAGCACCTTGGTACGCCGGCCCGCCGACATATCGGAAGCAGCGCTCCTGGAACTGGTGGACCAATTGAACAACGACCCCGCCGTGGACGGCTTCATCGTGCAGCTGCCCTTGCCCAAGCACATCAACGAGGAGCGCGTCACCTTGGCCATTGCCCCGGGCAAGGATGTCGACGGCTTCCACCCGCAAAACCTCGGCCGCATGATGCTCGGCCTGCCCGGCTACCTGCCGGCCACGCCCAACGGCATCGTGGAACTGCTCAAGCACTACCAGGTGCCCACCGAGGGCAAGCACTGCGTGGTGGTAGGCCGCAGCAACATCGTGGGCACGCCCATGGCCATCCTCATGAGCCGCAACACCAGCCCCGGCAACTGCACCGTGACCCTCGCGCACAGCCGCACCAAGGACCTGCCGGCCATCACCCGCCAAGCGGACATCCTCATCGTGGCCATCGGTAAGCCCAACTTCATCACCGCCGGCATGGTGAAGCCCGGTGCCGTGGTGGTGGACGTGGGCATCCACCGCGTGGACGATGCCACCCGCAAGAAAGGTTACTGCATTTGCGGCGACGTGGACTTCGATGCCGTGGCGCCCGCGTGCGCATGGATCACCCCCGTGCCCGGAGGCGTGGGGCCCATGACCGTGACCAGCCTGTTACTGAACACCCTGAAGGCCGCCAGCTGATCCGCGCCCCGTTCACCGGCCCCCAACCCAAGATCCTGCATGCCTGAACACACCGGAAGTTTTTTCGATCACGTCTTCGAGAACAACCGCAAGTGGATCGCTGAGAAGAAAGCGGTGGATCCCGGATTCTTCCAAGACCTGGCCAAGGGCCAAAGCCCGGAGGTGCTCTTCATCGGTTGCAGCGATAGCCGCGTGGCCGCCGAAGAGCTCATGGGCGCCAAGCCCGGTGAGGTCTTCGTGCACCGCAACATCTCCAACGTGGTGGGCAGCACCGACCTCAACGCGCTCAGCGTGGTGGAATACGCCATCGGGGCGTTGCAGGTGAAGCACGTGGTGGTCTGCGGCCATTACGGCTGTGGCGGCGTGAAAGCCGCCATGGAGCCCCATGACCTCGGCCTGCTCAACCCTTGGCTGCGCCGCATCCGCGATGTGTACCGCTTCCACCGGGCCGAGCTCGACGCCATCACCGACCAGGCCGCCCGCTACGACCGCCTGGTGGAGCTCAACGTGGAGGAACAGTGCCTGAACGTCACCAAGACCGCCGTGTTCCAGAAGTCCTACCTGCGCGGCAGAACGCCGGCCGTGCACGGCTGGGTGTTCAACATGGGCACCGGTGAGCTCGTGGACATGAAGTTCGATTATGAAGCCAAGCTGGACGAGATCCGGCGCATCTACGACCTCAAGCCCGAGATCTAGGATCGTGCCCTTCGGCGCTGCCTTCCGGATCCTCGTTGCACGTGTTGCGGGCATGGCCCGGTTGTTGACATTCGCCCGCTCATCACATCTACAAACCCAAACATGTGCTTTCCCAAGATCGCGGTGCTTGTCGCTACAACCGCACTGCCCTTTATGCTGTGCGCCCAAACGAAAACGGACAAGGCCCAAGTGAAATGGGGCCCGGAACAGACCACCAAGGAACACGGCACCTTCGACTACGTCATTGACGACCTGGGCAATTCCGCCTACCTGGCCGTATACCGCAAGAAGGACTTCTTCATCCAGCGCATGGACGGCGTTCGCACCATGTGGCAGCGGCCGGTGGAGCTGGAATGGGACGGCGAGGACCTCACTGTGGAAAGGATCCTGCTCACCAACAAAGAAGTGCTGGTCTTCGCATCACTGTTCAGCAAGAAGGACAGTGAGCACCGCTTGTATCTGCAAACCTTCAGCCAGGCAGACCTCAGCCCGCTCAAGTCCTGGGACCGGGTGGCCGTGATCGCGGCGGAGAAGGCCGCAAACAAGGGGGGCTTCCACATCTCCGCCTCGCCAGACCGCTCGAAGATCCTGGTGCATGTGATGCCGCCATTGGACAAGGAGGACGTCGAGAAGTCGCGCATGAACGTGTACGACGCCGACATGAACCCCTTGTGGAGGCAGGATTTCCAACTGCCGTACACCGATAAGCAGTTCACGGTGGAATCGCAACGCCTGGACAACGACGGGAGCGTGGTGGTGCTGGGCGTGAAGTACGCCGACAAGCTGGAAAGCAAGGAACTGAAACGCGCCAACAAGGCCACCTATGAATATCACCTGCTGGTGTACGGCGGCACCTCGGCCGCTCCGCAGGACTATCCCATCACGGTGCAGGACAAGTTCCTCCAGGACATGACCCTCTCCATGGCCGATAAAGGCGACATCATCTGCGCGGGGCTGTTCGGCAACAAGGACAGCTTCAACGCGCGCGGTGCCTACTTCCTGCGGCTGGACAGGGCCTCCAAGCAGGTGGTCCACTCCAGCTTCAAGGATTTCAGTGATGATTTCATCACCATGTACATGACCGGGAAGCAGGCGGAAAAGGTCAAGAAGAAGGCCGACAGGAAGGAGGAGGAATTGGAGCTCCCCGAATTCGAGCTGCACGACATCATCCACCGCGAGGATGGCGGCGCCGTGCTCCTGGCCGAGCAGTACATCTTCCGCATTTCCACCTACACCACCTCCTCGCCCAACGGCGGCACCACCACCACCACGGTATACAACTACTATTACAACGACGTGCTGGTGGTGAACATCGACCCGCAGGGCAACATCGAATGGGCCACCAAGGTGCCCAAGCGCCAGCACAGCGCCAACGATGGCGGCAGGTACAGCAGCATCGCCGTGGACGTCAAGGGCGACAACATCTACCTGGTGTTCAACGACAGCGGGGAGAACCTCTTCGTGAAGCCCGGCGACAAGCTGGAGCAGTTCAGCCTCACCGGCAAGGATGCCTTGGTGGTGCTCGCTACCATCGATGGCGATGGCAACGTTAGCCGCGAGGCCCTCTTCGCACCCGATCGCCGCGATGTGATCCTGCGCCCCAAGGATTGCGTGGAGCTGAGCGATAAGACCATGTTCATCTACGCCAGCCGCAAGAACGACTACCGTTTCGGCCAGATCGTGTTCGACTAGGCACGGCTGCAACAACGAGGCCGTTGGATCCACATGGTCCATCGGCCTCGTTATTTCTGCACGGATGCACTGGCTCGGAACTTGACGCGGCTATCCCGATCGGGCCGCCGGGCGCCACCGGCCTTACTCCACCACCACCTTGGCGTGGCCCCGATACGCACCGGCGCTGACGGCCTTCAATACGTACATCCCGCGTGCATGGCCGCTCAGGTCCAGGCTTACGGGGCCTTGGGCGGAATGCCACGAGCCCACCAACAGGCCCGTGGTGGTGTACAGGCCCAGGCTCCATGCCCCGGAAGCCGGACCATGCACCAACCATTGATCGTCGCCTTGCGCCATTACGGAGAGCGTCGCCGACGGGCGTTGTTCGGCCACGGCCACGGTCATCGGGCCGCAACCCGTCAGGCCCAGGTTTTCCGCAGACCACAGGTTGTTGCGCTGGGCCACCGGGCTGTTCAGCGCGGCGTGGGCCCGCTCTTTCTGGCCCTGCGTGAACATCCGGTTGCAATAGGAATAGGTCATGTAGTTCTCCAGCATCAAGGGCAAGTTGCCCGCGCAGCCGTCAGGTCCGGTCTGGATGCAAGCGAGAAAATCCTGGCTGGGCGGGGTATCGGCCACTTCATCATCGCCGCAGGGCCCGCCATCGATGGGGTCCTCCCAGATCAACTTCAGGTTCAGGTAGCGGCCGGCATGGAAGATGATCGCCTTCCCTTGGAAATACGTGCTGGTACCGATCTGGCCGAACATGAAGTGGGGCAACATGATGCCGTCCATGGCGGGGTTCAGGGCGGCTTCGGCCGGTGAGAGGGTGCTACCGAAGGTGGTGTCCAGCGCGCCCACGGTCCATAGGTTCAGGTAGCGCTCGGGTGGCCATTGGTTCATGTACGATCCCGGCAAGCCCCCCATGTCGGCCAGCGGGGTTTCGAACCGCTCGATCCCCGTGGTGGGCGATCCGTCAGGCGCGATGGTGGCCAGGCAGAACTCAATGTCCATGCTGGCGGCCAGGTCCTGGTAGGTGGTATCATCGATCGGCTCGAAGGAGAGCGAATTGAAGCCGGTGTTGAGCACCTCCACGGCGTTGAGGACCTGTGCATCGGTGATGTTCTCCAGGTAGCCGTCCCACAGCACGTGCACCACCACCGGGATGGTGTAGGTCTGTGCCCGTACACCGGTGGCCGCCAGCAAGGCGGCGCCCAGGCACAGGGTGTACAGGGTGGCGCGCAGCAGGGTCTTTTTCATGGTCGGATCAATTTGGTGGCAAGCCGCAACCCCGAAGGAGAAACGGCCTGCAGCAAGAACAGCCCGGAGCTGGCTTCTCCGAGGTCCACAGTGGCGGTGGAACCTGTGATCTGCCAGCGGCCCACGGCCTGCCCGGCGGTGTTGAAAGCAATTAAGGTCCACGGGGCGGAAAAGGGCAGGGTGATGCGCCATTGCCCGGGCACCGGCAGGGTGGCCACGTGCAGGGTGGGGGTGGTGGCCGTGGGTTCGGGTACGCCCACGGTGCTGCAGCCGCCCACGGCATCGCCGCCGAGCCACTGGATCACTTGGCGCATGGTGTCGCCATCCACGGTGTTGATGGCGCCGCACACGTAGAGGCTGTCGCGCCATACGGCCATTTCGTACAGGGTGGCGTGGTTGCCCCACTTGGCGCGGATGTCGCCCGGGTAGCTGCACCACTGTTGCCCGTTCCATTTGGCGATGCTGCTGGTGGGCATGCCGCCGCAATGGGTGAAGTGGCCGCACACCACCAGTTCATCGTGGAACCATTGCAGGCCCAGCACCGCCGTGCTGCCGGGCATGTCGGCATCGATCACGCCGCCGCCCAGATTGTTCCAGGTTTCTCCGTCGAAACTGGCCACCCCGTTGCCGGGCCCGCCCAAGGCCATGTTCAGGCCGCCGGCCACGTAGAGGATGTCGTCCTTCACCAAGATCTCCTTGATGGGTGCATAGTAGGTGCCCCAGCCCGGCACGTACTCCCAGCTGGTGCCGTTCCAACGCAGGAAGGTGACCACATCGTCCGGGTCCATCGGATCGCCGAATAGCCCCGTCATGTACACCTTCCCCTTGTAGTGGAATACGAAGCCCACATAGTTGTCGTTCGGATCAGGGATCAGGTCGAAGGGGGCCCACTTCTGGAACGCGGTACCGTCGTACTCGAAAACGCAGCTCTCCGGTTCACCGCACAGGCCGTAGCGGTGTCCCGTGGCATGTAGCACGGAATCGGGCTGCTTGGGCACCAGCGTGGTCACCGACGATTCGGTGGACACGGAACAGGCCAGGGTATCCCAACGCTGGGTGGTCTCGTTCAATTTGGCGAAGTAACGGCTGAAACTGCCGTTCGCCAAGGGAACCGAGAAAGTCCCACAAGCATAAAGGGTCCCTTGAAACCGTAGGAACCAATAAGTTTGTTGGGAACTGCCTGACTCAAACAGTTGGATCCTCGTGGCCACACTGTCCCACCTGACACCGTTCCACGCGGCATGCCCCATCCCAAGAACGGTATCTTCATCGTTCATGATCCACCGGAAAGTACCACCCGCGAGTAGTCGATCAGAGGCGCTATCGCTGAATAGGGTTTGAATTTCATTTGGACCGATCGTACCACGCCCAAGCGCTTTCCAATACTGGCCTTGGGCGGCGGTTGAAATCAAGCACACCGCCACGCCAAAAGTCGCCGGTTTCATGGCCGTACCAATTTTGTGTGGTAGACCTTGCCGTTTGGTTGAATGGCTTTCACCACATAGATGCCTGTGGCTTTGGTACTCAAGTCAAGCAATTGGGAAGATGTGCTGGTGTGCCAGGTCTGCACCAATTGCCCCTTGGAATTAAAGGCTTCCAGGCGCCATGAACCGGTAGTGGGCAGGGTGATTATCCATTGCCCCGGCACTGGCAGGGTGGTCACGTGCAGCTGGCCCCTACCGTTCATGGCGTCCTGGACCCCGACATGATAGTCCAAGTTGAAGCTCGCGATGAATCCATCATAATTCTGGGTGAGCGGCTCTGACCAGGCTTCTCCAAAGAAGCCGGTCAAATAGTTCAGGCTGATCTCGAAATCGTAGTACTCCAGGAACCCGACCCAACCATCGCCTCCCATGTTGAAGTCCTGATAGAAGTCTTCCAGGCTGGATGGATCAAAGTCCTGAAGGGGGAAGCCGTCCCATTGTTCCGAACTGGTGGCACCCACCACGAACAACTCGTTCTCCGAGACGGCAACGCTCCAAGGGCGCTCGCTTTCCGTGCCACCGAAGGCCGTGTTCCAGCGCACTACCGGGGCTTGGGCGGTCTTGTCAAGGGCCAGGAGGATCGCATCGCGGCGGTTCATGTTCGGGTTCAGGGGCTGGTAGTACAGGTCCGGGTCCAGGTCGTTGGAGGCAAACACCCCGGTGCTGCGCGATTCACCCGTGATGTAGATCTGTTCACCATCATGGCACACATCAAGGAGCATGTCGTAGTACTCTCCGCCGATCAAGGTGCCGTATTCCAAGCTGAAGGTGATCGGGTTCAAGGCCAGGATAAAGCCATCACAACGGCGGAAGTTCTGGTCTGGCCCGCCGTTCACGTAGGTATGGTGAACGCCGGTCATGGAGGCCGGTGCCGGGCAATCCACGGCCGTCAGGTCATGGCTTTCCGTACCGCCCACCACCCAGATGTCCTTTCCATCGTAGTCCAAACCATAGGCCACGCTAGTGCCTGTACCTCCCCAAAGGGTGGCATATTCCAACGCCAGCGAAGGGATGTCAAAGGATGCGATGAGGGCTGTACCGAAAGTTGGGTTTGCAGGCGGCTCGTACTGGAACCCAGGGCCCCATGATGCACCGCATAGCCAGAGTTGCGTGGATCCCATGTTCCTGGTAAAACAGAGGTCGGTAACCTGTGTACGGCGAATGTTCTCGTCATAGCCGCCAAAGGCCGTGCTCCAGCGGATGGTGAAATCGGGGTTGAAGTGCATCACGAAGCCGCCTCCCTCGGTCTGCTGGTACGCACCTGCAGGTGTTACGCAAGGATAGCTTAGCGTAGTTGGCGTATAGCCATTTTGGTTCACACGGCCGCCCACGGCCAGACCGTATTGGGTATCGAAGGCGATGGCAAGCCCTTCCTCGCCATAGGCGTCATCCAAAAGTCCATGTGTGGTTGCCCAATCCCGTGTGCCGTTGTCCTTTTTGAACGCACCCACCCACATACGGTGGTATCCTGTTGTGTAAGCTTGGTAGAGAGCATTGGAAAACACAGTCTGCGGGTTTCGATGAATCTCGAAGACGCTACAATTTGTGGTTCCTGTAGTGTATACATAGGCCTTTACACCCAAACCGCTTGGCGGAACTGCCAGTTTACGTGCATCCGTACAGGCGTAATTGACACTGATCGGGGATACTTCTTCGCTACCGCCGTAGTAGGTGCCCCATTCCAAGTGCTTGGTAAGCTTGTCGAACTTCATCACCACGGCATTCACCGAGCCCGCCGCTTCACCTAGGAAAGGGTCGAAGTTCGAGATGCCCAAAAAGAGCGGAAACTCGGAGGACCAGGTTGCGCCACAGGCATAGGCATTGCCCTGGTCGTCGGTTTTTACATCGGTCAGTTCATCCCCTCCGGTGCCGCCGATGAAGGTGCTCCACGCGAGGTTGCGCGGGTCGGGCACGCCGCCGCCGCCCATGGCCACGTAACCGATCTGCAATACCAAGGGGTAGTTCTGGTTGTAGGTTCCGAAATTGAAGCCCACATGCATGGTTCCGTTGGTATGGGCCCATGTCGGCGTCCAGGCCACGTCGTACAAGTTCCCGTTGTTGTCCACTTGGTAGGCGATGGCTTCTCGGAACTCCACCCATTTGCCGCCGAGGTAGGCCCTGAGGGTGCCTAACAGGTCCAGGTCCAAGCTGTCCTGGCCGGTGAATTCAAGCCGGATATCAGCGGGATCGCCGCCCGGCAACACCACGAAGGACATGCGCGGCCCGCTGCTGCTGCCGTAAAAGTGGGCATCGATGTCGTTATACACCTTTTTATAGATCCCACGGCGATAGGCGGGTACTTGCTCCACGGCCGAGGCGCCCTGGTAGTAGTTTTTTACTCCGGGTGCAGCAAGTACCAACGTGGGCGATTTGACCTTGCCCTTGGCAATGGTCATGTCCACCCGGTAGGCCGTGTCGGGTGTGATGCTATCGTGGTGCAACATGTGGAAAGCGTAGGAAACCCTTGAGGAATCCCGTAGATAGATGTCCAAGGGAGCGCTTTCGAACAACGCCTTTACGTCCTGCCGGGATTGCCCGTTGTTGTCGAATACCTGGCCCATGTTCTTTCGGAGCATGCACGTTCCTCGATGCTCGTCACCATAACGGTCGGGGGGTATGTATTGGCCAGCAGCCATGCCGGAGGCTGCCACCATGGCCAGCGCGAAGGCCGACCGGAAAAAGTTTATCTTCCTTCCTTCCTTCCTTCCTTCCTTCCTTCTTTTATGTACTGGGTTGTAGACATCATGGAGCGGGGATTGGTTGGGGTAAAATGCACCTTTTCCTGCTATTCAGATCGGGTGGCCAAGGCAGGTATACGGATCATGCCGCCCATTTGGAAGAAGCCAGTACCCTTCATCAGGGCCATCGGGTCTAACGCGCCCTGCGGGCGCGGCTTCCAATGGTATACAAACCACGGATAACACGGATGCACACGGATTGCGTACCCACCTACCAAGAAAAACAACGTTCCTTGATCCGTGTCCATCCGTGTGGATCCGTGGTTCAAAAGTCAGAGTTTGAATACGCCGCCAGGCGCAGGCATACGACCCGATGGCCCTGTAGCCTTCATAAGCAGATCGACTGAAGCTTCCTGATCAGGCATGAGCTTGTGCAATGCCCGCAAGCCTTGGTTCGTTCCAGCACGTTGATCGGCTGGCCCTAAAAACAAGCATGGTCGGTTTGCACCGCTCACTCCGCCAGCTTCTTCCGCAGCGCGGCCATCTTCAGCAGGGCCACGGCGGCTTCCACGCCCTTGTTGCCGTGCTTGCCCCCGCTGCGCGCGCGGGCCTGCTCCATGGTGTCATCCGTAAGCACGCAGAAGATCACGGGCAGGCCGGTCTTCAGGCCCACCTCCATGATGCCCTGAGCCGCAGCCTGGCACACGAAATCGAAATGGGGCGTCTCCCCGCGCACCACGCTGCCGATGCAGATCACGCCGTCCAGCGGGCGGTGCTCCATCAGCAGTTGCGCTCCCAGCGCCAGTTCATAGCTGCCGGGCACCTGTACTTCATGGATGTCCTTGAAAGCCACGCCATGCTTGAGCAGCGTTTCCATCGCACCGTCACGCAGGGCCCCCGTGATCTCAGGGTTCCATTCGCTCACCACCAGGCCCAAATGCAAGCCGGTGCCCTTGGGGACACCGGCTGCATCATAGTTCGAAAGGTCCGTGGTGGCCATCACGCGGGCTGCTCGGCCATGGCCTTGGCGCGGCCGGCGTACTTCTTGGCCGTGTTCAGGTCGGGGTAGGTGGGGAAGTCCGCCACGATCCGGCCGAAGCACTTGGCGGCGTTCTTCCAGTCGTTCTGCTGCTGGTACACGATGCCGGCCTTCATCAGGAACATCGGCGTGGTGTAGTCGCTCTTCACCAGGTCCGCGGCCTGCATGAACTGCGTGGCGGCTTCGGCGGGCTTGCCCAGCTCCACCAGCACGTCGCCCTGGTTGCCCACGGCCATCACGCGCAGCACGTCATCGCCCAGGTCGGCCTCCTTGTAATACTGCAGGGCGGTCTCGTATTCGCCCTTCTGGTGGAAGATCACCGCCATATAGAACTTGGCGAGGTTGCCGGTGCTGGTGCTGCCATACTGCTCGGCCACGCTGGCGAAGCCCAGGTAGTTGCCGTCGCCGTTGAGGGCCTTGTCCAGTGAATCGATCTCGAAATAGTACTGCGCCTTCCAGATCATCTCCTGGGCCTCCTTGGCGCGGGGTTCGGAGATGAACTTCTTGTAGCCCAGCAGGCCGCCCACGATCGCCAGCACGGCCACCACCGCCACGGTGATGGGGGTCTTGTTCTTTTCCAGGAAAAGCTCGCTCTTGGTGTAGATCTCACCAATGTTCAGGTCCTTGCCTTCGGTCGGTTGGGTGGACATCGTACGGGTCGCCGGATTTTTTACGGAGCGCAAATGTAGCCTTTCGGTCGGAAAGGGTCGCAACCTTTACGTACCGGTGTGATCGGCCTGCCCGGCAGGGCAAACGGTTGTGCGCGCTGGATAAAGTGTTGCCGGATCATGGCCAGTGCATGTGCCGCGCCTTCAGCTCTGTACCGTGCATGTGAATGATCACAGAGGGCTGAAGGCCCGACAGCATGCCAGCCCGGGGCGAAGCTCCGGGCTGGCATGCGCCCCATGCGCCGAGCGCTGAAGGCGCGGCACATGCACTTCATGCCTCAGCCCCCTGTAGGGCCGTCGTTAGGCCTAGTTAGATGCGTTTGCCCTGACCGGCCCGGCAGGGTAGGGGCCCGGTGGAAGTATCTTTGGCCTTCTCCCATGAACGTGCAGATCACACGCCTCTCAGCCCTCCAGTTCCGCAACCACCGGGAAGCCGTGCTGGAACTGGGCCGCGAGTTGAACTGCCTGGTGGGCCCCAACGGCACGGGCAAGACCAACCTGCTGGACGCCGTGCACTACCTGTGCATGTGCAAGAGCTATTTCGAGGCCCAGGACATGAACGTGGTGCAGCAGGGCGGGGATTGGTTCATGGTGAAGGGCACCATGGAAACGCCCGACGGGCCGGATGAGCTGACCTGCGCCGTGCGCACGGGCCAGCGCAAGGTGTTCACCCGCAACCACAAGGAATACGCGCGCCTGGCCGACCACGTGGGCCGCTTCCCGGCGGTGATGATCACCCCCTACGACAGCCAGCTGATGCTGGAAGGCAGCGACGTACGCCGCAAGTTTTTGGACGGCCTCATCGCGCAGTTCGACCGCGTGTACCTGGACCACCTGCTGCGCTACAACCGGGCCCTGGCCCAGCGCAACCTGCTGCTCAAGCAGTCCGGCCTGCCGGTGGCCCGTTCCGTGGTGGAGCCCTGGGACGAACAGCTCATCGTGCACGGCGAGGCGGTGCATGCCGTACGGGCCACCTTCATGGCGGCGGTGTCTCCCTTGGTAGAGCGCCATTACGGGGGCATTACCAGCGGGCCGGAAGAAGTGGCCTTGGGCTACTACAGCCTGCTGGACGGCACCGGCATGCGCGAGGTGCTGGACCACCACTGGCAACGCGACCTCGCGGCCCAGTACACCACGGGCGGCCCCCACAAGGACGACCTGCTGTTCACCATCGGTGGGCGCCCCTTGCGGAAATTCGGCAGCCAGGGCCAACAGAAGACCTTTCTGATCGCCCTGAAACTCGCCCAGTTCGACCTCACCGCCGAGCGCACCGGGCGCAAGCCCTTGCTGCTGCTGGACGACATCTTCGACAAGATCGATCCCCAACGCATGCGCCACCTCCTCCAGCTGCTGCGCGACGGACGCTTCGGCCAGGTCTTCATCACCGATACCGACGCCCGGCGCCTGCACGAAGCCTTGGACGGGCTGGGCCTGGACACCCGCTTCTTCCACCTCGACCACCAGGGCGTAACCCCGGACCAACCCCGCAAAGCCGTGCACAACGCATGAAACGCAGCAACGAAACCACCCTGAAGGAGGCCATGGACCGGTTGGTGGACGCCTTCGGCCTGCGTGAAAAGCTGGATGAACAGGCCGTGGCCAGCATCTGGGACGATGTGGTAGGCGGCATGGTGGCCCGCCACACCGTGGCCGTGAAGCTGCGCAAGGGCAAGCTCTACGTGAAGGTGGACAGCGCCCCGCTCCGCCAGGAGCTCACCTTCATGCGGGAAGCGTTGGCCGAAAAGGTCAACCAGCGCTTGGGCCGCCACGTGGTGGAAAAGGTGCAGCTGGATTGATGGCAGCACTTATACGGTAGAAGGACGCCTTGCGCTTGGCGACCCAGGGGATTCCAGGGGCGCGGTTCGTAGGGTGTAGGGCGTGGTTCCTAGGCTGGCGGCGGGTCGTTCGCCACACCATCCTACACCCTACACCCTACGCCCTGCGCTCTACCCTCCTCAATACTGCTCCCGCCCGCTGAAGAAGAAGGCCCCCTCGATGGCGGCATTCTCGTCGCTGTCGCTGCCGTGCACCGCATTCTTGGCCTTGCTCTCGGCGAAGCGCTTGCGGATGGTGCCTTCGGCGGCCTCGGCCGGGTCGGTGGCGCCGATCAGCGCACGGAAATCCTGCACCGCATTGTCCTTCTCCAAGATGGCCGCCAACACCGGCCCGCTGGCCATGTAGCCTACCAGTTCGCCATAAAAAGGGCGCTCCTTGTGCACTTCGTAGAATTTCCCGGCCTCCTGCTCCGAGAGGCGGGTATATTTCAGGGCCACCACGCGGAACCCCTTGGAGAGGATCAGGTCCAGGATCTTGCCGGCGTGGCCTGCGGCCATGGCCTCGGGCTTGATCATGGTGAACGTTTTGTTGCTTGCCATCGTAGAACTGTTGAAAAGGGCCGCAAAAGTAGCGGCTCACCTCTTCCCGTGGAACCCCGGACCATGTTTTCTTCGCAACATGCGGTGCACCCCCGCCGCAGGCATTCGTTCCCCCGACCATGCGAAACACCATAACCATAGCTGCCATCGCCACGTTGATGGCGGCCTGCTCCGCACCTACTGCGCAGGAGCACCCCCCAGAAGATACCTTGACGGGCGCCGGCCAGGATGCCGCACCCAATGCCGAGGCCATCTACCAGATGCCCACGCCCAATGAGCTCTTCTCGATCGTGCAGGTGATGAGCGGCGAAGGCCAGAAGCAGATGATGAGCCCCGCCAAGAACGTGCAGCGGTACGCTACAAGCAGCAAGCGGGCCTTGAACTTCGGCGTGTACGCCACCGATCTGGTCTACGCCAGCACGTACAAGATCACCAGTGAAGTGGTGCGCTATTACCTCACCTGCAAAAAGCTCGGCAATGAGCTGGGCCTGGCCGGTTCCTTCACCGATGAAGACTTCGTGCGCCTGGAGAGCAATCTGGTCCGGGGCGATTCCTTGGCCGTGCTCAGCAATGCCGCCTACGAAAAGGCCTACCGCCGCCTACAGGATGAACAGATGGGCCCCACCTTGGCGCTGGTGCTCACCGGCGGCTGGGTGGAAAGCATGCACCTGGTAACGCGCCAAGTGATCCATGTGGATGCGGAGGACCCCTTGGTGCAACGCGTGGCCGAACAAAAGGCCAGCCTGGAACACCTGGTTGAAATGATGGACGAGTTCAAGAGTGATAGCGCCGTGATGAAGATGCAGCGCGAGCTGATCAAACTGCGCGACATCTACGACACGTTCCCGGTGGTCCGCAGCGAACACAAGGAAAAGTCCCCCAGCGGCCGCCAGATCCTGGGCGAAGATGTGCTGGTGGTCATCACCCCGGAGGGGTTCAAACAGTTGGTGGCGGCGCTGGAGGCCCTGCGCGAATCCATCATTCTGCCCGAGGACATGATCCTGTCCAACCAAAGCTGACCCCCGCTCATGCATTTGCGTTCCATCCTCCTGTCGGTCAGCAGCGCACTGGCGCTCTGCACCCTTGCCCAGAGCAACTGTTCCGAATTCTGGAAGACCGCGCCCCGCGCTTCGGACCCCCGCTTTACCGTGAATGGCCAGAGCAAGTCGGCCAGCGTGCAGGTGGGCGTGCCCACCGAGCTGAACATCATCATCTACAAAGGCCAGGACTACCGCATTTCTTTCGTATATGACGAAAAGATCATCGGAGACCATGTTGTTGCGCGCATCCTGGAGAAGGTGCGGGGACCGGTGAAACGATTGGACGGAGCGGGCGAGGAGAACAAGGGCACCTCACAGAAGCCGCAGTTCGAAGACGTGGTGAAGGTGATCTGGAACAACGAAGCCCATGACATGGCCGATGCGGTGGAGTTCACCGCCACTTCCACCAAGCGCATTGCCATTGAGGTCACCGCCCCCGGCACACCGGAGAATCCCAAGGATATCAAGCGGGGCCGGTCGCAGCCCGACATCGGATGCCTGGGCATCCTCATCGAGCACATGCCCACGCCTACCATCGGCTTCTGATCCGCAGCCGGCATAGTCAAGGGAGCTGAAGGCAGCGGGCTACTTTTGCGGCCCATGCTTCATCCGTCAGCTCCATCGGAACCCTTGGCCGCGCTGGCCGCATTGCTGCGTACACAGCGCCGCATTGCCGTCACCACCCACTACAATCCCGATGCGGATGCCGTGGGCGGCGCGCTGGCATGGGCCCGCATGCTGGGCGTGGGCGGCCATGCCGTGCAGGTGGTGCTGCCCAACCCCGCCCCCGGCAACCTGCGGTGGTTGCCCGGCTATGGTGCGGCCATCGATCACCTCACCAACCAGGTGCAAAGCGAAGCGGCCATCGCGCAAGCGGAAGTGCTCTTTTGCCTGGATTTCAACCGGGCCGACCGTGTCCATGGCTTGGAACAGGCGCTGCGGCAAGCCCCTGTTAAGGTGCTCATTGACCACCACCGCGGGCCCGAGGACATTTTCCAGGTCGTGTTCAGCGACATCGGGGCATCCTCCACCTGCCAAATGATCTGTGATGTGATCGCGGGCTTGGGCCTGGCCGATCGGGTGGGCAAAGAAGTGGCCACTTGCCTCTATGCCGGCATCATGACGGATACCGGATCTTTCCGCTTCCCCAGCACCACGGCGCATACCCACCGGGTGGCGGCCTTCCTGTTGGAGCGCGGCGCCGAACCCCACCTGATCCATGAAGCGATCATGGAAGACAATACCCTGGACCGGCTCCGGCTCACCGGTTTCGCCCTGCACGAGCGGCTGCAGCTCTTGGAAGGCGGGCAGGCCAGTGTGATCACCCTTTCCACGGAAGACTTGGAGCGGTTCCATTTTGTGCCAGGCGATACCGAGGGCCTGGTGAACTACGGGCTCACCGTACGCGGGGTGCGGCTTGCGGCTTTTCTGGCCGAACGCAAGGACGGCATCAAGATCAGCCTGCGCTCCAAGGGCCGCTTGCCGGTGAATGAACTGTTGGCCGCGCACTTTCAAGGCGGCGGCCATGCCAATGCGGCCGGAGGCCGCAGCACGGCCACGCTGCCTGAAACGGTGGAGCGGTTGTTGCAGGTGCTGCCGGAATTCCTGGAACGGCATCCGGCATGAACACGCAAGTGGCATGCATCGGCCTGCTGTTGCTGCTCTCCTGCGGCGGGGAGCGCACCCCGCCACCGGCGCACGTGGGCAAGCGCACACAAGCACCGGACAACCGCCTGATCGATGAGAACAAACGCTTCGCCGAACGGGAGGAAGCCGACATCCAGGCGTGGATACGCCGCCATGGCATGGCCTTCACCGCCACCGGCACCGGGCTGCGGTACAAGCTGCTGCGCGATGTGCCCGGCGACACCGCCCGGCCGGACCAGGTGGCCGTGATCAACTTCGCCGCCTGCTTGCTGAACGGCGATACGGCCTACGCCTCGGCGGCAGGCAGGCCCGGGACCTTCCGCATTGAACACGCCGACGTGGAAAGCGGCCTGCATGAAGGAGTACAGCACCTATCACCGGGCGATAGCGCCGTGCTGGTGATACCCAGCGCATTGGCGTTCGGCCTGTTGGGCGATCGCGAAAAGATCCCCATGCGCAGTACCGTGGTGTATTACGTAGGATTGGTGGCATTGAAGCAATGAAACGACCCGCGTGTTGGATCGTGGCCTGTTGCACGATGCTGATGGCTTGCGAACGAGCGCCCCTGAAGGGCGGAAGCCGCATTGCCGAAGGGGTGTACTGGCGCCTGAACACCTTGGGCGAGGGGGCACGCACACCCACCGACAGTGACAGCGTGCTGGTGCGCGTGCGCATGGCGCGCCCCTCCGCGCCGGCCGGCTCCTTGTTCAGCACCGAACGCTGGTACCCCATGGGCAAGAACCGCACCAGCGCCAGCTATTTCGGCAAGTTGCGCCAAGGGGACAGTGCCACCGTACTGCTTCGTTCGCCGTTGGTGCCGTGGGCGGAGCTTGGTGCGGTGCCCCCCGCTGCGGCGCGTGATACAGGTTGGGTGCAATTGGAGCTCTCCCTGCGGCAGTTGCGCTCCATGCAAGAATCCCGTGACCGGGCACGCGCCCTGCTGATGGCCCGGACACAAGCCGATGAAGAGCGCATGCTCAAAGAATTCTTTGCCAAGGACCGGCGTGCATGGAAACAGGCCATGGGCATCTGGTACGTGCTGGACCCCAAGGTGGACCAAGGACCGCGTGTGCAAAGCGGCGAACGCGTCACGTTGGTATATACAGCCTCGTTCCTGGACAATGGCCGGGTTTTCGACGACCAAGGAGGAAAGGATGCCGGGCTCACGTTCCGCTTGGGCGACCCCGGCCAAGTGATCCAGGGGCTTGAAGCCGCTGCGCACCTGTTGCCGGCCCAAGGCGGTGGCGGTTGGTTTGTGATCCCCGCTGAATTGGCCTTCGGTCCCAAGGGCTCTTCAGCAGGCATCGTGCCGCCGTGGACCCCGGTATTGTACCGGGTGGAAACGGTGCCGGGCACGGTACGCACAACGCGTTAGGCGCCGGCACCCCCGGCGTTATTGCTTCACGGCCCGGCGCGTGGTGATGCCCTCCATCGTTCGGATGGCCAACAGATACACGCCCGGCGCAACATCACTGAGGTCTAGCGCTGCGGAAGTGCCGTGCAGGTCATGACGCCGAACCAGCAGGCCCGTGGCACTGAACACTTCACACGCAACCAAGGGGGCAGTGGAGCAGATCTGCACGGCGCGGTTGAAAACAGCAGGTTGGATCGTTATGTCCGAGGCCGGTGAGGGCAGGGCAGCAAGACTTGTGGTCAAGCTTTCGAATGCGGGGTAGCCGTCGTTTACTGAAGGATCGATCATCCACGGGGCGGGCACCTGGCCATTGTTCAGTACATCCACCATTTCGGCAGCTTGCAGCTCGGCTGTCGTCTTGCCGGTGATCTCCTGCGGTGTTTGCGGCCCTTCCCACCCGCCGATGCCAGTGGTGTGCCCGGAGGTCTCGGTGTCCCAATACGAGTTGTTGACGCTCATGCCGCCGCTTACGCCGATGAAGCCCCCGGTGAGCTCGGTGCCGGTGGCCGTGCCGGTGGCATAGCAGTTGTTGATGATGAGGGCGCCTTGGTTGCCGCCGTACAAACCACCCACGCGGCCGATGGTGGCACTGGCATTGGAGCGAGAGTAGCAGTTGTTGAGGGTGTTGTCGCGGTTTGGCCCGAACGCGAAGGTGCAGAAGCCAATGAGGCCGCCCACGAGGTAGTCGCCGCTGACGGTGCCGGCCGACCAGCTTTCCGTAATGTTGGTAAGGTCCCACGGTGAGCCCACCAGGCCGCCCACTTGGCTGGAGCCGGTTACCGTACCTGAGGCGGAGCAACGCAGCATGGTCCCGTTGGTCATGATGCTGCCGGCCAGGCCGCCCACGTTGAAATCGCCGGCCACCACGTCCACGCCAGTGGCATGGCAATCCGTAATGCTGCTGTTGGTTGACGCATTGCCCACCAGGGAACCCACGGTGCCGTATCCGCGGATGTAGGCACCATTGATCCGGATGTTGCCCAAGGTGCTGTTGGTGACCATGCCGAAGAGGCCCACCCAGTCTTCATCGGGAAGTACCACATAGAGGTTGCTGATCACATGGTTGTTGCCGTTCACCGTTCCGGAGAAGGGCTCGATGTAGTCCGGGCCGATGGGTGTCCACAGGTGGGCGCCCAAGTCCAGGTCGCTGGTGATGTTGATCGTTTTGCCGGCAAAATTGTTGCCGCCGGCCACCAGCACGGAAAGGCCGGCCAGCTCCTCGGGCGTGGAAATGGAGAAGGTGTTTTCTTGGGCGCTATACCACGCGGTGGTGGCCTGGTCGCTCCATTGTGTGGCGGGCTGGGCGAAGGCGCCGGTGGTGATCAACAGCAGGAGGCCGGGGGCCGGAGTACGGAATTGCATGACCGGGAATTGTTGGGTATTACGGTGCCAAAGCTACCGGCCCCTTCAGGTGCGCTTCCCGCCCGGCCGGGCATGGATTCGAGGGATGTGGGATTCCTGAGGCCGCATGGAACCGGTGTCGCCGCTCGGGAATGCCCGTGCAAACGCGCCGGGAGGCGTTGGGCGAGGCCTACGAAAAAGCCCCGGCGTGTGCCGGGGCTTTGTGATCCCGCTGGGGCTCGAACCCAGGACCCTTACATTAAAAGTGTAATGCTCTACCAACTGAGCTACAGGATCCCAACATCAGGGGTGGATGACCATCCCCTGAATTGAGGGCGCGAAGGTAAACACTGCTTCGGGATGTCCAAACCGATCAAGAATTTTCATGCCCGATCAATGGCAGGCGTTGAAATGGTCTGGCGCGGTTGAACAGGTAGCGGTAGGTGGCCAGGGTGCGGTAGTTGGTGGCACCGAGCCCTTCGCACACGCGCAGCATCTTGGGGTTGAAGTCGCCGATCCAGGTGAGCACGGTTTCCTTGTAGCGCCCGGTCTTCATCAGCCATTCACCCATGAAGGCGATCATGGCACCTTCCACACCCTTGCCCTGCCACTCCTTGGCCACGCCGAACACGATGCCGGTCATGGTGGTGGCCGTGCCGCGCCATTTGTGCCATACGAATTTCAGCTTGCCCCACCAGTTGAGGTTGCCATTGACATGGCGGAAGATCTCGTTCAGCTCGGGAAGGTTGATGTAGAAGGCGATGGGTGTGGCGTGGTGGTACACGAAGACCACAATGCGCGGGTCCAGTACGGGCCACATCTGCCGGATGGTCTTCAAGGCCGTTTCCTTGGACATGGGCTTGAAGTTATCGTGGTCCACCCATGCGGCGTTCAAAACAGTGCGGAAATCCTCGGCCAACTGCTCCTTTCCCATGCCCTGCGCGGTGCGCACAACGGTGTGGGGGTCATTCTTGAGCTGGTTGTACTTGCGTTGGAAAATGGGCTGTGGTTTTTCCAACGCGTTGCGCTTGAAGAAGAGTTGCCGGAAGTAGACTTGGAACCCGTAACCCTCGAACAACTGCGCATAGTAGGGCGGATTGTAGTTGGTACCGTAGATCGGCGGGTCGGTGAAGTTCTCCACGAGCAATCCCCAGAACATGTTGCGTTCCCCGAGGTTCACCGGGCCGTCCATGGCCTGCAGCCCTTGCGCTGCAAGCCAATCGCGCGCGGTGTCGAACAGCAGGCCGGCCGCGGCCGGATCGTTGATGCATTCAAAGAATCCGCAGCCGCCCGTGGGCTGCTGCTTGTCCGTCCAAGCAGTCTTCGGGTCCACAAAGGCCGCGATCCTGCCGGCCGGTGCGCCGGCATCATCATACAGCACCCACCGGTTGATGGATCCGGGGTTGCGGCCGGGTTGGGCTTGCAGCAGCTTGTTCGTGGCCGGGTCGAACACCTTTTCCACATCTTGCTTCAGGTGGGGGATCCAGTTGAGGTCCCGTTCATAGATCCGCCTGGGCACCTGCATCCAATCCTTTAAGGACCGCCCTCGTTGCGCCTCGATGATCTTCATTGGGTGCGAAGGTCGCAACAATGGCGGTTGGCTTGTGAGGGGCACTTTTATCAGAGGAAGGGGGCGGCCCTCCCTGCCGTGGGGCGGCAGGGGCCCGGGCTGGACGGTGCCCGACGTTTTTCGTTGCCGGAGAGCGCATTTGCCAATGGATCCCGGAATGGTACTAACTTGGCGCTATGCGCATTTTCATCGTCGGCTTCATGTGCAGCGGCAAGAGCGTGGTGGGGCGCGAGCTGGGACGCCTTACGGGCCGGCGATTCGTGGACTTGGACCGGTTGATCGAGCAGCGCATCGGGCCGATCCTGCCATGGATGAGGCAGCACGGCGAAGCCAAGTTCAGGGAAGTGGAAGGCATTGTGCTGGGGGAATTACTGGCCGAGCAGGAGGTGTTGGTGGCCTGCGGCGGAGGCACGCCCATGGCGGCGGACAATATGGACCGCATGCTGGCGGCGGGCAAAGTGGTGTACTTGGAAGTGCCGCACACCGTGCTGGTGGAGCGCGCCCGGCGCTCCGGCGGCGACAGGCCCCTGTTGTACGGGCTGCAAGGGGATGCCTTGGGCACCCGCATCAATGAGCTTATGCGGGTGCGCGAACCGGTGTACCGGCGTGCCCCGGTGCACGTGCCGGGTGAAGGCACTCCGGCACAAACTGCGCTGCGGATGGCCGAAGTGCTCGGACTTTAGGAGAGGAATACGGTGTCCTTCCGGCCGAATTCCACGCTGATGTGTTCCTGCAGCGTGGTGGTGAGGGTGAGTCCGACAATGTCCGCCCTGATGGGGAAGGTCCGGTGCCTACGGTCCACCAATACCACCGTGGTGAGGCGTTTGAGCGGCGCCGCGATCAAATGTGCGGCGGCGTACATCAAGGTGCGGCCGCTCATCAGTACATCATCCACCAGCACCACTGCCCGGCCGGCCAACACCACCTCGTCCTTGCCCAAGGTGGCGGCGCCCTTCATGGGGGCATCCTTGTCCAGCACCAGTTCGTGCAGTTCCACCTTAAGTGCGCTGATCTCCTCCAAATGCGCCTTGAGGCGAGCGGCCAGCCTGGCGCCGCGCGGGGCAATGCCCACCAGCACCAGCGACGTTTCATTCACATTTTCCTCGTATACCTGGAAGGCGATCCGGCGCAGTTTGCGCTGGATCCGCTCATGCTCCAATACCACGGTGCGTTCGGCAGCCATGGGCCGAAGGTACTGGTGCAAGCCGACAGGATGGAGCAATCACGGGGATATCGCCCGTTCAATAGAACAGATCGTGGTTGGTTGAAATTCCAGGGAAGCGTTGAATCCCGGTTGCGAGGGATCATGCATGCGGTGTTCAACATATGCATGGCCATGCATATGTTGGAGTTGTAGATTCGACTTGGCGGGCATTTGGTTTGTATAATTATCGGAAGAACAAGATGTTGACTCGTTCGACCGTATGCATGGCCATGCATACGATTCGGGGGCGGATAACCTCAACAGCTGATAGCCCACCCCGGATCCTATTGTGCTCCGGCGCAACAAGCGTTCAGCCATTGGTTCCTCTGTTCTGGATTTACACCCGCTGTACGGCTCTCAATGGAAAGCGTGCTGCTTGGGCTGTGGTAGGTTCAACATGGCAAGCAACACGGGCCCTGCTGGTTGAAGACCCAAAGAACCAGGACGATCGCGCCTTGTAAGATTCGGTCTGGCGGGAATAAGTTGTGTGACCGGATCAAGCTTGAACAGCAATGAACCATGGTATAACGCAGCAGACCTCGATGGGGTCGGAACGTATTTAGCCGATGGTGGCATGGGAGTGATCTTCACACGTGGAAGGTGCGGCCAACAAGGCAATGGTTCTAAAGGGGATGTCCGCCACAGATGTGGAACTTGTAATGAATGACGCGATTGCCATGAGATCGATCAGCTTTGCCGCTCTTCCGTCGATCCATCCGTACGTGTGGCTTCCCATGATCGTTGTGCTATCACCCGCCAAAAACCTGGACGAGACACCCGTAAAGTTGGCCCTTGCCACGAGCTTGCCGGCACTGGAGCGGGAAAGCGGGCAACTTGTGGACAAGCTGAAAGGCCTGGGCAGCGCCAAACTTTCGGTACTTATGGGCATCAGCCCGAAGCTGGCCGCGTTGAACCACGAACGCTACCAGCGTTGGCACGCCGCAGTACGGAAACCGGCCGCTTTCCTCTTTGACGGGGAGGCCTACCGCGGGTTGGGTGCCCTGTCGCTGGACCGGGACGACCTGCGCTTTGCCCAGCGCCATCTCCGTTTGCTCAGCGGCCTCTACGGCGTACTGCGGCCCTTGGACCTGATCGCTCCGCACCGCTTGGAGATGGGCACCAAACTGGCCATGGGCCGTGGCATCAAGGACCTGTATGCCTTCTGGGGAGGCCGCATTGCCCAAGAGCTGGACAATGCCATGGCGGGCAGCGGGACCAGGGTATTGGTGAACTTGGCATCGGAAGAGTATTTCCGCAGCGTGCAACAGGCGCCGCTGCATGCCCGGGTGATCACCCCGATCTTCAAGGAGCAGACCCCGAAGGGCCTGCGCATGGTGGCGGTCTACGCCAAGCACCAGCGAGGGGCCATGGCGCGTTGGATCATCCGGCGCCGCATACTGGAGCCGGACGCCATTCAGCAATATGAACAGGATGGATACCGGTACGAGCCGGGCGGAAGCACCGGCACCGAGTGGCTTTTTGTGCGATAGCAGCAGGGTGGCGGGGACGGGATAAATTTACCCCGTGCTCCTCTTTCTCCTTTCCGCATTGGGCCTGCTGCTGCTGGTTTATTTGGGCGTCAGCCTGTTTTACTGGGCCTTGCAGGAGAAGTTCATCTTCGTGCGGTTCCCCTTGCCCCGGCAGTACCGGTTCAATTTCCGGCAGCCGTTTGAGGAACTGTGGCTGGACCGGCCCGACGGAGCCCGCCTGCACGCCCTGCACTTCACCGTGCAGGACCCGAAGGGGGCGGTGCTCTACTTGCATGGCAACACGGGCAGCCTGCGCCGTTGGGGCAAGCGGGCGCCGCGGTTCACCACCGCGCGCCATGCCGTGCTGATGCCCGACTACCGGGGTTACGGTAAAAGCAGCGGCAAGCTCTCGGAGGCTGCGTTGCACGCCGATGCCTTGGCCTGGTACGACAGGCTGGCCGCACAATACGGGGCGGAGCAGGTGGTGGTCTATGGCCGCTCCCTTGGCACAGGCATGGCCGTACCCGTGGCTGCGGCGCGTACACCGCGTGCGCTGGTGCTCGAATCGCCCTACGCCAACTTTCTCGATGTGGCCCGGCATTACCTGGCCATCCTGCCGTACCGCCTATTGCTGCGTTACCGCTTCCGCAGCGACCGGGCCATCAAAGGGGTGAAGTGCCCGGTGTACATCTTCCATGGCAAGCGCGACCCCTTGGTGCCGTACAGCAGTGCATTGAGATTGTATGCGGCCATACCGGTGGCGGTGCACCGCGAACTGATCACCTTTCCGCAGGGCTTCCACAGCGATCTGGCGGGCTATCCACGTTTCCGGCGCAAGCTGCGCGGCATTTTAAACTATGGGGAAGAGCCGGCGAAGGAATGATCGATGCCCCGCATGCTGACATTTCCGAGGGATCTACCTTCGCGCCCCATAACACGAATGATGAACCTGAAACTTTCGATCTTTTCATTGGCGGCAGTGCTCCTGGGCGCCTGTTCCAACCAGGCCACCGGCCAAAAGGGCCGAGAGGTACCCTTGGCCTCCACCTTGGATTCCGTTAGCTACGGCGTGGGCTCCGATGTGGGGAACAACCTGCGGATGAACCTCAAGCAGGCCGGGCTGGATTCGCTCAACCTCGATGCCATGTTCGCCGGTATGCGCGATGCCATGGACAGCGTGGAGCGCATCAGCCCCGACCAGGTCAAGGCCGTGGTGCAGGCCTACATGATGGAAGCCCAGAAGAAGCAGATGGCCGAACAGCAGTTGAAGGATGAGGCGAGCTTGGCCGAAGGCAAGACCTTTCTTGCGGAGAACGGCAAGAAGGCCGGGGTGGTCACCACCGCGAGCGGCCTGCAGTACGAGGTGCTGAAAGCCGGCACGGGGGCCAAACCCACCGCCGAGCAGACGGTAAAAGTGCACTACAAGGGCACCCTGATCAATGGCAAGCAGTTCGACAGTTCATACGATCGGGGCGAACCGGCCGAGTTCCCCGTAAATGCGGTCATTCCCGGTTGGACCGAAGCGTTGCAACTGATGCCGACGGGTTCCCGCTGGAAGCTGTGGATCCCCAGCGAACTGGCCTATGGACAGCACGGCGCCGGCGCGGACATCCCGGGCAACAGCACCCTCATCTTCGAGGTGGAGCTGCTGGACATTGTGAAATAAACGGCACAGCCACGGCTGCGAGAGAAGGCCCGGAGCGATCCGGGCTTTCTGCATTTTCCGCCACAGGTGAGATCACGGCTCCGTCGGCCCGCCGGGCAGCGGGGCCCAATGCGTAACGCGTTCGAAGAAGCAGTTGCTGGAACCTTCCCCCAACCAAAAGTGGCGGTGCGTGCTGCGCCCGGTCTTGCTTGGGTTCTTCAGGAACCAGTCTTCGGCGAAGCGCAGGATCACCACGTTGCGCTGTTCCATGTTGGCCAGGCCCGGCAGGTGCACTGCATGGTCGGGCAGCCAGCACAACACCCGTTGGCCATCGCGGGGCAGCCGCTCTGCACAGGAGGTCCACAGCGTTTCTGTCGTGCTCATCGGGCCATGTTCATCAAGGGCGCAGGTTCCATCAGGTCCTTTGGCGGTTCGGGGGCCAGCACCACGGCGGTCAACCGCTGGGCAGCGGCACGCGCCCGTTCCTGGAGGTCTGGATCCTGGTTGGCGAACAGCTTTTCCCCTTCTTTGCGGATCAGGAACTTCATCACGTCCGCATGCACTTCCAAGCCCGTGGAGGTGATGTAGCAGGCCTTGTTCTGTGTCCAGTGCCACAGCAGCAGCATGGCCAGGTGTACGGATGAGCGATCGTGCAGGCGGCCGCCCTGCTCGATCAAGCCGTGGTTCTGCTCGAAGGTGGTGAGCGCTTTGATCACCACGCGGATGCTGCTCTGTATCCCTTCCGTGGTGATCTCGCCATCCGGCGGGCGCACCAGATCCTCCAAGGTGGTGTGGTCCTCGGGCTGGTAGTCCATTTGGTGGGCCCGAGGCATGCTCTTGTTGAATTCGGTCATGGCCGCGTTCACCAGCCCGGGGTGGGCCACCAGCGTGCCATCGTGGCCATCGAGCGCTTCGCGTTCCTTGTCGGCGATCATCTCCAAGTATTCCGGCCGGATCATGCCGCGGTCTTCGGGAGGCAGCACATATGCGGAGGCGCCCATGGCATGCACATGGCGGCGGTGGCAGATGCTGATCGCACGCATGCTCACGCTCCGCAGGAAAGCGGCATTGAACCCGATGTGGTTGCGGTCCGGCAAGGCCGGCTTGTCCGGCGTGCTGAACAAGGCCACATGGTCGGCTGCATAGCCTTGCGGGGCCAAGGCGAGCCCGGCGGCGTGGTGCCGCAGCGCATGGAGCACCTCTTCGGCCTCCAGCACCACGGCCAGGTTGTCCAGTTTCACCGTGGCGCGGATCGTGCCGAGGGGCAGGTCCAAGCGGTCTTCCAAAAAGCTGAACAGGGTTGCCGCAAAGGTGGCCTCCTCATGGCCGCGCACCCCGTGCAGGTATAGATAGATGCCGCCTTGGCGTTGGCGCAGGACCTCCCCGCAGAGCACGGCATGGATGGCCAGGTCCACGAAGGTGGCCGGCAGGGGCCCGGCCATGCCTTGGATGGAACCGTGGAGCACGTGCAACGGCCGGGGAGCCACCATCAGCCGGGTGGTGCTGCGCGGATTGATCCGCACCCGGTCACCATCCACGTCCACATAGGCCAAGCGCAATCCGGCGGCCTTCTCGATGTTCTTATGGGCGCGCAGGATGGCGTCGGGCAGGTTGGGCGTCATGTTCCACAGGTCGGCCACGTAGCTCTTGGCACCGCTGTTCATGCCGTCGATCAGTTCCTTGCGGCTGCATCCGCCGAGCAGCTCCACGCGGCGTTCCATAAGGCCTGCCGACACGGGATCCACCTGCCACTCCTCCATGCGGATGGCCGCCGTGCCGTTGAGGGGCGCGGTGATGCCGTTGCGCAGCTCTTCCCGGCGGGCTTCACCGCTGCGCAGGACTTCCAGCCGCCGTGCGCCGAACTGCTCCTGCAAGGCCTGCAATAACGCCACCACGCCCGGGGTGAGCAGGCGGTCGGTTGCGCGGGATGCGTTGCGTTGCAGCATGGCGAAGGGCGGACTTTTTACGGGTTGCGGCCCGTGCGGGTTCAGTTCCGCCACGCGCAAAGTTCGCTTCCAGCGCAATGCGCCGGTCGGTGGTTTTTCCATGGCACAAGGTGCCGCCCGGCAGCTGCACCGCCCGCCGGTCCCGGGCTGGCCGCAGCGCACCGGGGGTTTCCTACCTTCGCGCCCCTTCACGTACCGAAGGCACGGAAGCATGAGAACACTCACCACCCTAACCGCCTGCACGATGGCATCCATCACGGCCGTGGCCCAGGCCCGCGAGATCAAGTACACGGAATTCGACCTGCCCAACGGACTGCATGTGATCCTGCATGAGGACAGGTCCACGCCCATTGTGGCCGTGGCCGTGATGTACCATGTGGGCAGCAAGGATGAAGCTTCCGACCGGCGCGGCTTCGCACACTTTTTCGAGCACCTGCTGTTCGAGGGCTCGGAAAACATCGGGCGCGGCGAGTTCTCCAAATACGTGGAGAAGGCCGGTGGCGTGTTGAACGCCAACACCACGGGCGATCGCACCTACTACTACGAGGTGCTGCCCAGCAACCAGCTCAACCTGGGGCTGTGGTTGGAGAGCGAGCGCATGATGCACGCCAAGGTGGAGCAGGTGGGCATTGAAACCCAGCGTGAGGTGGTGAAGGAAGAGCGGCGCCAGCGCTATGAGAACCAGCCCTATGGCAGCATCCTGCCCGAAGTGCTCAAGCGCGCATACAAGGTGCATCCCTACCAGTGGCCCACCATCGGGTACATGGAGGACCTCAATGCCGCCAACGAGAACGATTACAAGACCTTCTACAAGACCTTTTACGTGCCCAACAACGCGGTGCTGGTGCTGGCGGGCGACTTCGACCCCAAGCAGGCCAAAGCCGACCTTGCCAAGTATTTCGGACCCATTGCCAAAGGGGGAGAGGTGCCGCGCAGCCAAGCGGTGGAGCCGCCCATGCAAGGGGAAGTGCGCGACACGGTCTACGACAAGATCCAACTGCCGGCCGTGGTGCAGGCCTACCGCATCCCTGCCTTGGGCACCGCCGATTTCTACGCGGTGGACATGCTGAACCGCCTGCTGAGCAACGGCAACAGCAGCCGCTTGGTGAAGAACGTGAAGGAAGCCGAACAGAAGGCCGTGTACGTGGGTTCCTTCAGCCTGCCTTTCGAGGACCCGGGCTTGGCCATTGCCTTTGCCGTGGCCAACATGGGCGTGGCGCCGGACAGCCTTGAAGCCAGCATGGACAAGCAGTTTGAGCGGGTGCGCCAGGAAGCGGTGCCCGAAGCCGAGCTGGCCAAACTGAAGGTGCAGCTGGAAACGGAACATGCCATGGACAACAACCGCATGTCGGGCATTGCCCACAACCTGGCCAACGCCTACACCTTCTTGGGCGGTACGGCCAAGGTGAACACCGAGGTGGACCAGTACCTGGCGGTCACCGCCGCCGACATCCAGCGCGTGGCCCGCAAGTACTTCGTGCCGGAGAACCGCGTGGTATTGCACTACCTGCCTTTGAGCCAGAAAAAATGAACCGCCAACGGAAGCACATGAAAAGCACACCGCTTCAAACCCTTGCGCTGGCCGCAACCCTGATGATCCCGGTTTCCATGATCGCACAAGTGGACCGCACCCAAGCCCCTCCGGCCGCGCCGGCACCCGAAGTACACCTGGGCCAATACAAGACCTCCCTGCTGCCCAACGGCATGCGGCTGATCATTGTGGAGAACCACCGCACCCCGGTGGTGAGCGCCCAAGTGCGTTTCGATATCCCGCCGGTGAACCAAGGAGACCTTGCCGGCATGCAGGAATTGGCTGGTGAACTGCTCACCAGCGGCACGGTGCACTATGCCAAGGAAGAGCTCGATGAACGGATCGACGGTCTGGGTGCGCAGCTTTCCGGCAGCAGCAACGGCCTCTATGCCACCAGCCTGAAGAAGAACTTCCCCGCGCTGATGCAGTTGGTGCAGGAAGTGATCACCTCGGCCACCTATCCCGAGGCGGAGTTTGAGAAAGCCCGTACCCGCTTGCTCTCGCAGGTGCAGGCCCGCAGCGACGACCCCGACCAGATCGCCGAGGTGGTGGGCCACGCGCTCACCTATGGCAAAGCACATCCCTACGGTGAGGTGACCACTGAGGCCTCCTTGAAACGGCTGGCGCGCAACAACGTGTATGCCTACTACCGCCACTTCTTCCAGCCCAAGCAGGGATATCTGGTGCTGGTGGGCGACATCAGTGCATCGGAAGGTGAACAGCTCGCCGCCAAGCTCTTCGGCAACTGGCAAGGTGCGCCAATGCCCGTCGCCAAGAACGCCCAAGGGCAGGAAGTGGTGCAGGACCTGGGGCCCGTGGTGCCGGCCAATGGCACCGCCCCCGCATTGCCGCGAAGCATCCGCGTGGCCATGGTGGACCGGCCGGGCAGCGCCCAAAGCGTCATCAAGGTGGTGTTCCCCGTGCAGCTCAAGCCCAATGATCCCATGGCCATCGAAGCCCAGGTGCTCAACACCATCCTGGGCGGCGGCGTGTTCAATGCCCGCCTCATGCAGAACCTGCGCGAGGACAAGGGCTACACCTACGGGGCCTATTCCAGCCTCGATGCCGACCGCTGGTGCGGCGCCTTCAGCGGCGGTTGCAGCGTGCGCAATGCGGTAACCGACAGCGCCGTTGCCGAATTGCTCAAAGAGATCAAGCATATCCAACAGGCACCGGTCACCGCCGAAGAACTCGCTTTGGCCAAGAGCTACATGGCCGGCAGCTTCGCCCGCTCCTTGGAAGACCCGCGCACCGTGGCCCGCTTTGCGCTCAACACCTTCCTCAACGACCTGTCCGAGGACCACTACGAGACCTACCTCAAGCGCTTGGATGCCGTGACCGCGGCCGATGTGCAACGCGCTGCCGCGCGGTTCCTGCATCCGGACAGTTGCACCGTGCTGGTGGTGGGCGACAAGGCCTCCGTTGCCAAGAACCTCGCCGCACTGGCCGGGGCCAACCCCGTGCTGGACCTGGATGCCAATGGCGACGTGGTGCGGATCGACCCCACGGAGGGCGCTTCGCCCGCACCGGCAGGCATGACCGCACAAGCGGTGCTCGATGCCTACATCAAGGCCATCGGCGGCAAAAAAGCCGTGGAGAAGATCAAGGACCTGAAGAAGGAGTACGCCACCACCGTTCAGGGCATGGAAGCCACCCTTGTCGAATACAACAAGGTGCCTGGGAAGTACGGCATGGAAATGAAGGTCGGCCCCATGCTGCTGCAGCAGATCATGTACGACGGCAAGCGCGGCAAGATCAAGGGCATGATGGGGGAGCAGGAACTGGAGGGCACGCAGCTCGACGAGGCGGCGCGCAACGCCTATGCCGTTCCGGAGCTGCACTACGCCGACATGGGGCAGGTGGCCCAGCTCATGGGCGTGGTGGACATCAACGGGGTGAAAGCCTACCGTGTAAATGTGAACACCTTGGCCGGCGGCCGGTTTGATGACTACTATGATGCGGCCACCGGCCTGAAGCTGCGCCGCAAGGAGCAACAGGCGCAGGAGGACGGGGGCATGGTGCAGATCATCACCGATTACACCGACTACAAGCCCGTGGAAGGCGTGCTCTTCCCGCACACCTTGCACCAGGGCGGCGCCATGGAAATGACGTTGAAGGCCACTGTCATCAGCGTCAACAAGGGCATCCCGGCGGCCGTGTTCACCGAGGAGTGAGCCCCGGTGCCGCGCGCAGCAGGGCTTGGGGTGCCTCGGGCCCCAGGTTCATCACCAGGTCCAGCACGCTTACGCGGCCTTGGAAACCGTGCCTGTCGGCAAAGACCTGGGCATAGGGCGCCACGGCCGGGACTGTTGGCGGCAACGGTCGCTTCGGATGCAGGGCAGTGCGCAGGTCCAATAAGCCTTCCGCTGTGGCCGTTGCGGGCTCCACATAGCTTTCGGCCACCGTGATCGCGGGCTCCAGGCGCAACCACCGCAGCACCATGTGCATGCTGGCCAGGTCCAGATCTGCCAGCCGATCGTACTTCTTCACAAGGAGCGCTTCCACCTCATCGATGTAGTGGATGAACCAGGGTGCCATGCCGTACGCGGTGCGGATGGCCTGCAGGTGCTGGCGGTGCCAAGGCTCCGTGTAACTAAGGTCCACCGTGCCCATGGGCATCTTTTCACCGCTGCACCGCACGATGTGCACCTGCAACGCTTGTCGCCCGTTGGGGCCCACGATGCTGGTGCGCGTACGATAGCTCTGCCGCTCATAGTGCTCACCGAGGTTGATCACAACGCGCCCGCTGCGCGCGATCACGGCGTAGTGCTCCACGCTTCCGAAGTAAAAGGCGGACATCAACAGGGTTTGCGCCATGGCGCACAAAGATGAACGGGCGGCGTTGTTTCTTTGCGCTATGGACTTGAAACCGCTGCTTCCCATTGCCGCCTTGGCGCTACTTGCCACGTGCGGGGCGCCTTCCACGGTCGATGAACGCCTTCCTGTCGCAACGGACTCCCTTCCACCGGCTGAACCAGCATGGGCAGGAACCTATGCCGACACTGTTCCCTGCGCCGACTGCCCTGGCATCTTCACCGTGCTGGAACTGCGCGAGGACAGCACCTATGTGCTGCGCCGCCGGTATTTGGAACGCGACAGCATCCCCTACGGCGAAATCGGCGAGTGGTCCGTGGCCGGTGACCGCCTTACGCTCACCACGGCGGACGCGCCCATGGGCTGGAGCCGCTCGGGTGATGTGCTGGAGCCGTTGGATGCCGAGGGCAAGCCCATCGACAGTCCACTTTCCTACGCCATTCGCCGCGTGGGTGCCATGCCCGCCAGCGCCATGTACCTCACCGGCGGCTACGTGTACTACGCTGATTCGCACAGCCTCACGCCGTGCGGTAGCAAGTATGCTATCCCCGTGGCCATGGACCCGGCCGGGATCGAAGGCGCCGCACTGGAGCTGGAACGCACCTACGGCAAGCTCAAGCCCGGCACCCAGCTTCCCGTGTATGTGCGCGTGGTGGCCACCCTGCGTGAAGGATCTGCGATGGAAGGGGATGGCACCGATGAGTACCTGTACCTGCTGAAACTGGAACAGGTGCTGGAGCGCCAGGGTTGCCAGTAGGGTGTTGTTCAGCGCGACAGGGCGCGTACCAGCAGCACGATCAAGCAGACCAAGAACATGAAGATGCTGATGCGGTTGATGCCGTGCATGAACCGCAGGTTCACGTCATTCTTGGATTTGCCGAAGAGCGTGGCCGGGTTGAGGTAGTAGCTGAGGCGCTTGAGGAACATGGGGCTTGGGTTCACCTGGTGAAGGTAGGGAAGTGGCACTGGGCATTCGTTGTCGATCTCGCAAGCCCTGGTGTTGGTCGCTATTTTTGCACGTTCCCCATGCCCTTCAACCTCATTTCCGAATTCACGCCCACAGGCGACCAGCCCGAGGCCATCAACCAATTGGTGGAGGGTGCCAAGGACGGCACCAAGTATCAGACACTGCTCGGCGTAACCGGCTCCGGCAAGACCTTCACCGTGGCCAACATGATCGCGCAGCTGGACCGGCCCGCGCTCATCCTCAGCCACAACAAAACCCTCGCCGCGCAGCTCTACGGCGAGTTCAAGCACTTCTTCCCGAACGACCGCGTGGAGTACTTCGTGAGCTACTACGACTACTACCAGCCCGAGGCCTACCTGCCCACCACAGGTACGTACATCGAGAAGGACCTCTCGATCAACAGCGAAATTGAGAAGCTGAGGCTGAGCACCACCAGCGCGCTGCTAAGCGGGCGGCGCAACGTGATCGTGGTGGCCAGCGTGAGCTGCATCTACGGCATCGGCAACCCGGCCGAGTTCCACAAGAGCGTGGTGCATGTCCACAAAGGGCAAAAAGTTTCTCGCAATGCGCTGCTGCACCAGTTCGTCTCCGCGCTGTACAGCCGCAAGGACATCGAGCCGGGGCGAGGCAACTTCCGCGTGCGCGGCGACGTGGTGGAAGTGTACTTGGCCTACGCCGACGAGGGCATCCGCATCCACTTCTGGGGCGACGAGATCGAAAAGATCGAGCGCTTCGACGTGCTCAACGGCAAAACACTGGAGGCCGTGGACGAAACGCCGATCTACCCGGCGAACATCTTCGTCACCAGCCAAGACACGCTCAAGGACGCCATCTCCTCCATCCAGGCGGACATGGTGAAGCAGGTGGAGTTCTTCAAGGAGATCGGCAAGCACTTGGAGGCGAAACGCTTAGAGGAGCGCGTGCTCTACGACCTGGAGATGATGCGCGAACTGGGCTACTGCAGCGGCATTGAGAACTACAGCCGCTACTTCGACAGGAGGGAGCAAGGGCAGCGGCCCTTCTGCCTGCTGGACTACTTCCCGGACGATTTCATCACCGTGATCGACGAGAGCCATGTCACTATCGGGCAGATCGGCGCCATGTACGGCGGCGACCGCAGCCGCAAGAAGAACCTCGTGGAATACGGCTTCCGCTTGCCCAGCGCCATGGACAACCGGCCGCTGAAGTTCGATGAGTTCGAGAGCATGCTCGGCCAGGTGGTGTTTGTGAGCGCCACCCCGGCGGATTTTGAACTGGAGCGCAGCGAGGGCATCATCGTGGAGCAGGTGGTGCGCCCCACCGGCCTGCTGGACCCGCCCATCGAGGTGCGCCCCAGCAAGGACCAGATCGACGACCTGCTTTACGAGATCCGCCAGCGCGCCGAAAAGGAAGAGCGCGTGCTCGTCACCACCCTCACCAAGCGCATGGCCGAGGAACTCACCGATTTTTTAGGCAAGAACGGCGTGAAGTGCAAGTACATCCACAGTGACGTGGAGACATTGGAGCGCATCGAGATCCTGCGCCAACTGCGCCTCGGCCTCTTCGACGTGCTGGTAGGCGTGAACCTGCTACGCGAGGGATTGGACCTGCCTGAAGTCTCGCTGGTGGCTGTGCTGGACGCTGACAAGGAAGGCTTTTTGCGCAGCAACCGTTCCCTTACGCAGACGGCAGGCCGTGCCGCGCGCAACATCAACGGGCTGGTGATCTTCTACGCGGACAAGATCACCGACAGCATGCGCCGCACCATGGAAGAGACCGATCGCCGCCGTGCCAAGCAGATGGCCTACAATGAAGAACACGGCATTACCCCCACGCAGATCAAGCGCGACCGCAGCTCGGTGATCCAGCAGACCGCCGTGATCGACCAGGTGGACCACCCCGGCGCAAAGGCCTACGTGGAGCCCGAGGAATACAGCATGGCCGCCGATCCCGTGATGCAGTATATGCCCGTGGAGCAGCTGGAGAAAAACGCCGAGCTGCTGGAAGCGCAGATGAAAAAGGCCGCAAAGGAGCTGGATTTCGTCACTGCCGCGCAATTGCGGGATGAGCTGTTTGCCATGCGGAAGCTGATCGACGAAAAAGAGAAGGCATCCAAGCCTGCATAAGGGTGGGGTGCGACATCAGTTCGCATCCCCTATTTTCGTTGCCGTGCCGATGGGCAACGGCCCGAAGGGTTGGGCCGTCCTGAACGGTGAACCCCCACAAGATGATCCGGAGCTTTACGCTGGTTTCCTTCGCTGCAGCCTTCCTGTCCGTGCCGCTTGCCGCCCAGATCTCCTTTGAGGGGCATCCTTATGGCGACAAGGCGGAAAAGCGCGGTATGCCGCCTGCCGTTGCGGTGCATTTGCCAGCCGTGGACGTGGCCGCATTGATGCAGGAAGATGCCGCACGCGCCGCGCAAGGCATCAAAGGGCCGTACCGCTTCGGTTTTGAGCATGCCACGGATCTCACGATGCAAAACAGCGGCTCGTGGTTCACCATGCCCAACGGCGATCGCGTGTGGCGGCTCCAACTGCATTGCCCCGGGGCCTTGGCCATCAACCTGCAGTTCAGCAACTATGTGATTCCGGATGGGGCGCGGATGTTCCTGTACAATGAGGCGGGCGAGGTGCGCGGGGCCTTTACCGCACAAAGCAATCCCGGCCACACGGCATTCGGCACCGCTCCGCTGGAAGGTGACCGCATCACGGTGGAATACATCGAACCGCCCGTGTTGGCAGGGCAGGGGAACCTGGCCATCAGCACAGTGGTGCATGGCTACCGCCTGCTGGGCAAAGGCAACGATCGCGGCTTCGGCGACAGCGGACCCTGCAATGTGAACACCATTTGCCCGGAGGGCGACAACTGGCGGCAGGAGATCCGCTCCGTGGCCCACCTCGTCCTCGGTGGTGGCGTGTGCACCGGCACGCTGGTGAACAATTGCGCCAACGACAGCACGCCGTACTTCCTCACGGCCAACCACTGCACCGAGGGCAATACCACCAATGCTTCTTGGGTATTCATCTTCAACTGGGAAAGCCCCGTGTGCGACCCCACGGAAAACGCGCCCATGGACCACAGCATCACCGGCTGCGAGAAACTGCTGGAATACCCGCCCACAGATGCTTCGTTCCTGCTGCTGAACAGCACGCCCCCACCGGAATTTCACCCATACTACACGGGTTGGGACATCACCGGCACGGCACCCGACAGCGTGGTGGGCATCCATCATCCGGCGGGTGACATCAAGAAGATCTGCAGCTCGCACGGCCCGATCATTGAAGGCGTGATGGGCAGCGCGGATTGCTGGCAAGTGACCGAATGGCATTCCGGCACCACCGAGCCCGGAAGCAGCGGCAGCGCCCTCTGGAACCAGGACCAGCGCCTGATCGGCCAGCTCTACGGCGGGCAAGCCTCCTGCAGCAACAATGTGAACGACTACTACGGCCGATTCAACCTTACTTATCCGCAGATCGAGGAATGGCTCGGTGCCTGCGGCGACACCTTGGACGGCTTTGATCCCGAGCTCTTTGTGCCGCTGCCCCTGGATGCGTCCATCACCAGCATCACCCAGGTGCCCAGCGTGGTGTGCAACAGCGACAGCATCATGCCGCGCGTCACCCTGAAGAACAACGGGGAAGGGGAGATCACCTATGTCAACATCAATTACATGGTGGACGGCGCCATCATGGGCACCGTGCCGTGGTATGGGTTCCTCCAACCTTTGCAAACGGTGAATGTGGACTTGCCTGCCATCCACATGGCCAGTGGCCTGCACCAACTGATGGTGGGCACATCCAACCCGAACGGCGATGTGGATACCAACCCGTTGAACGATGAGGATAGTTTGCAGGTAATGGTCAACAGCCCGGGCATCAATGCCGTGGTGAAGATGAACCTGGACCGCTTCGGGACGGAGACCACCTGGAAGCTGGAAACGGAGGAAGGCTTTTTGGCGGCCAGCGGCGGGCCATACACCAACAGCCCGAACGGATACACGGTGAATGTGCCGGTGTGCTTGGCGCACACGTGCTACACCTTCACGGTGATGGATGCGGTGGGCGACGGCATGTGCTGCACCTATGGCAACGGCAACTACCTTATCGTGGATGCGATCGGGGACACCTTGTTGCAGGGCAGCGGGAGCTTCACCTGGCAAGTGAGCAATGAGGTATGCGCGAATTGGACCGGCATCGGTGAGCGGCCTGTTGCGGAAGGCCTGCGGGTGGTGCCCAATCCCGGTTCGGGCCATTTTACGGTGCACATGCCCGATGGCGCTGGTAAGGTCGAATTGCGCGTGCTGGATGCGCTGGGCCGTGTGCAGTGGACGGGTTCCGCCGTGGACGGGCGCGGGGAGTTGGACTTGGTGCACCTCGCCGACGGATGTTATCTCCTGATCGCGGAAGGCGACGGCCAACGCGTTTTGCAGCGGGTGGTGCTGCGGCACTGAACCCGGTGCAGGCACGCATCCAGGGACCACTTGGCGGTGTTGCCCGGGCGCAGGATTGCAATGAAGCCGTTGGAAGGAGCGCTTGGATCAATGCCGTTGGTGTTGTGCCGGAAGCTGCTGTGCGCGGGCCCAACGCCAACGAAGGCTGCCTCCGGCAATTTTGCGGCGGGGCGGCCACGTCAGCCTTCAGCATCCTAACCTGAACCTGCAATTTGATCGGTTCCGGCTTCCGAGTTCACCCTACTTTCCCCCGGTTTCCCCTCGTTTGCTGATCCCTTCCGAATGATGAACCGTATACTCCCCTTGATTGCTGCCGTGGCCTGTTCCCTTTCCAGTACCGGGCAGATCGCATTCAGTGGCCGGCCTTTGGCGCTGAAGGCGGAAAAATTGCAGCTGGCAAAAGCACCTGTCGTCGCGTTCCCGGCCGTTGACCCGGCTCCCTTGCTTGCAGAGGATGCCGCCCGCGCCGATGCGGGCATCAAAGGGCCCTACCGATTCGGGGTCAACCATCAAGCCGACCTGGGCTTGGGGAACAGCGGCGTGTGGAGCACCCTGGAGGATGGTACCCGCCTGTGGCGCGTGGAACTGTACTGTCCGCAGGCCTTCAGCATCAATTTCGTGCTGGATGAATTCAGCCTGCCCGAAGGCGCCCGGATGTTCGTGCACAATGCTGCGGGCCAATGGTTGGGCGCCTTCACCCGGCAGAGCGCTCCCGGCCGCACCGTGCTGGGCGTGTCGCAACTTGCGGGCGATCGGGTCACCGTTTCCTACGAGGAGCCTGCGGGTACGCTTGTGCCCGGCCGCTTGCACATCTCCCAGGTAACACACGCCTACCGCGATGTGCTGGGATCCACCAAGGGGCTCAACGACAGCGGGCCCTGCAACAACAACACCAGCTGCCCCGAAGGCGACCCTTGGCAACAGGAGATCTCGGCCGTGGCCATGATCACGGTGGGCGGGTCCGGCCTTTGTACCGGCACCTTGCTGAACAATTGCGCCAGCGACGGCACGCCCTACTTCCTCACCGCCAACCACTGCGTGCAAGGCGACAACCCCGCCACCTGGTCGTTCCGCTTCAATTGGGAGAGCCCTACGTGCACCCCCACCACCAACGGCCCCGTGAACCAGACCGTGAGCGGAGCCTCCCTGCTGGAGAACAGCCCGGGCAGCGATGTGGCCCTGTTGTTGCTCGATGATGTGCCCCCTGCGGAATACGAGGTATACTATTCCGGCTGGGATGCCACCGGCGACATGCCGGCCAGCCAAACCGCCATCCACCACCCCAGCGGCGACATCAAGAAGATCTCCTTCGACAACGATCCCGCCGTGTATGGCACCATGTCCGGCGCGGACTGCTGGCACATCCTGGCGTGGGACGATGGCACCACCGAGCCGGGAAGCAGCGGCAGCGGCCTGTGGAACCAGGACCACCGCCTCATCGGCCAGTTGTTCGGCGGCCAGGCCAGTTGCTCCAACAACGTGAACGATTTCTACGGCCGTTTTGACGTGAGCTACCCCTTGCTCACCGATTGGCTGGGCGGTTGCGGTGAGCTGGTGGACGGCTACGACCCCAATTTGGCGGTCTATGCGCTCGACGCATCGGTGACGGCGATCAACGGGATCGAACCAACCTATTGCAACACGGACGTGATCGCGCCGGTGATCACGATCAAGAACAACGGCCTCACCACCCTCACCCAGCTCACCTGCAGCTACACGCTCGACGGCGGTGCGCCCGTCACTTCCGTGTGGACTGGATCCCTGGCCACCGGTGCCACTGCACAGGTCACCTTGGGCAGCATCACCGTGGGCAGCGGCCAGCACACCTTCACGGCAGCATGCTCCGCACCCAACGGCGGCGCCGATGAGCACACGGCCAACGATGCCAAGACCCGATCGTTCTCGGTGGCCAACCCGGGCCAACTGGTGGACATCAACATCACCTTGGACAACTACGGATCGGAAACCACCTGGTCCGTGACCGATGGCAACGGCGCAGTATTGTTCACCGGTGGCCCCTACGCGGATTTTTCACAAGGCCTGGTCACCAGCCAGGTTTGCCTTGCTGACGGGTGCTACGTGTTCACCATCATGGACGATTACGGGGACGGCATTTGCTGCAACTACGGCAATGGCGACTTTGAAGTGGTGGACGCCAACGGCCTGGTGCTGGTGGAAGGCAACGGCAGCTTCGCCGCCAGCGCGGAAGAGCCTTTCTGCGTCTTGGCTTCAGGCATCCGGGAGACCACTGCGCCCGCCGGCATGACCGTGCAACCGAACCCGTCCACGGGCAGGGTGGGGGTGGTGCTTGCGGGCTGGCAGGCGGAGTTTTTTCAAGTGCGTGACCTGGCCGGCCGGGTACTGCTGCAGGAGCGATCGCCAGCAGCATGGAGCCAACGTACCATCCACTTGGACAAACTGGACGCCGGTTGCTACCTGCTGGTGGCCGAAGGTGAAGGTTTACGGGCTGCGCAACGCATCGTGGTCCAGCAGTGAGCGGTCCGCTCCTGCGGACTGCTGGCGCGTTGGGCCTGCTAATACTTCAGCCAGTAGTACGCCAGCTTGAGGTATTCGTTGTTGAGCATCACCAAGCCATCTTCGGACTTCCACCACACTGCCTCGTCGAAGTCGGAGGAGGGGGCGCCGTGCAACAGCACCGTGATGCCCGCAGGTGCGAATTTCGGGCGGAACACCATGCCGATGCGGCGCAGGTGGAAGCGGTTGGAGACGACCATCACGCTATCCATGCCGTTCTCCTGAGCAAAAGCGAGCAAGGCCACGGCCTCCTCGAAAGTGCTGGTGCCGGCATTCAGCGCGGTGGCCAGCTCCGGAGGCAAGCCGGCCATCACGGCGGCTTGGCGGGTGCACTGGGCCTCCGAGCTATCGATGCCCAGGGCCTTCAAGGCGCCGGGCACGGGTGCACCGGTGAATACGAATCGCTGGCTGAGGCCCTGTTGATGGATACGCGCGGCCTCCACGCCGCGGTCATGCACCGACCCGCCCAGCACGAACACGGCATCCACCTGGGCGGGGGCATCCTCCGTGATCAGGAAGGTGCCAACTGCGCGCAACAAGGGAGTGCGGCACAGCCAACACACCAAACAGGCCAAGGTTGCGGCCGCCAACAAGCGCACCACGCGGAGCACGCGGGAATGCCGCTTCGTTCCGGCGGAGTGCGTGGGATCCGTGGCCGGCATGCGATCAATAGGAGCCGTGGCGCCTCCGCAAGGCCCATTCCATCGCGAGCAGCAGCAGCAACGGAAAAAAGAGCCAACGCAGGCCGATGAGATCGCTGAAGCTGGCATGGGAATACGAGCGGGCAGCGAATTCAGGGCGCTCGTTCAGGGCTGCCGCGAGGCGGTCCATGCCCGATGGTGCCACGGCCATGCCTCCCGTGCGTGCGGCCATGTTTTCCCACAAGCGGTGATCGGCCACCGTGTTCATCCGTTCGGCCACCAAGGCCTTCACCAGGAACTCGCCCTTGGCCGTGAGCCGTTCGCCGTCCAAGCTTGTCGCGGCCGCCCACGTGTACCGGCCCGTCGGTAGCGCTCCGGCATCCATGCGGTATCCTGTGCCGGTACGACTGAACGTATAGTCCAGCCGGCGCCCATCCTCGTTGCTCAGGCTGATCACAGCTTCCGGTGTGTTTATCGGCTCATAGGTGGCGTTGTACAGCTCGGCATCCATGATCACGCGTTCACCTTGAACGAATTCCCGGAGGCTATTCACCCGGAAGCGGCTCTTGTCCTGTTTCAGGGCCAGTAGTTGCACCGTTTTCTGCACCAGTTTGTCGAAATGGGCGGTGGTGTTGTTCTGCTGCATGTCGGCAAGGCGCCATCGCCACAGGCCCTCGCCTGCGGTGAAGGCTGTGCGCCGCGCCGCCTGGGCCTGGAAGGCGAAGAGCGGATGGTCCGTGCGCACCGGTCCGATGCGCTGGTTCAGCAGCGCGGTGGCCGAGCGGGCCAGCGCATACCGGGCGAAGGGGACTTGCAGCGGCGGGAATCGCTCAATGGCCCGCAGATCTTCCGGTTCCAGCTCGAACAAGGTGAAGTTCGGGGCAATGCCGGCCTGCACGTCGCTGGAACCGCCCCGCGCCTGCTCCAACACGACACCTGTGGCCATGGCCCCCGCCTGCCGGAGTTCGCTCTGCTGGCCCAGTATGGTCCATGTGGGGATTCCCTGCTGCTCGATCTGTTGCAGTACTGATCGCATGGCGACGCCCGGCGCGGGCAACTGGTGCAGGATCACCAGGTCATGGCCTGCCACGTTGCCGTTGTGATCGGTAATGAAGGCAACATCCGTTTGGTAGCCATCGATGGGCGCCATGGCCGAACGGATCGCCGCAACATCCGGATGCGGGCTGCGGGCCAAGATCAACACCTTGCGGCGCTCATCCAGCACATCCACGAAGATATCCTGGGCATTGTTCGCGTCCGTCGCTTCCCCGTCCACTTGGCGCAAGACCACCGTATATCGTTGCACACCGGCCGTTCCGGCCTTGATCATCAGCGGCAGCTCGGCCACCAGGGGGTCAGCCTTGATCAACAGGTCTTTGCCCGCCACTTCCTTGCCGTTGTGCAATATGCTCAACCGGGTGGACTTGCCCTTCAGGTGGTCTGCCTGGATCCGTGCCAATACCGGGAATTCATTGCCCAGGTAGGTGATGCGGTTATGGTCCACGCCCCGCAGCGCGAGGTCGGGCCGCACGGTGGTATCGCCCAGCATAATGGCGAAAACGGGCACTCCGAGGCGTTCGGCGGCCATGCGCGGGTCGCGCCCGCGGTTGTAAATGCCGTCGCCATCGATCACCACGGCGCCCAGGTCGGGCCCTGCAAAGCGGTCGTACACCGCCCGGAACAGCTGATCAATGTCCGTTTGCCCTTCGCTTTGTTCGAACCCGATCCCTTCCGTCACGCGGCTGCCATAGGTGAATTCGCGCAGTTCGAAACGCGCACCAAGTTGTTCTCCCAGCGCGGCGAGCTGCTTGGCGTAGGCGCCCCGAAAGGCCGTACTGTCGCCCGTGGCCAGCAGGGAGGAGGATCCGTCGTGGGCCAGCACCACCACGGGTTTGCGCACTTCGCGCAGCAGAATGCGCACCATGGGTTCCAGCAGCAGGAAGGCGAGCAAGGCGATGACCAGCGCCCGCAGGCTGCCCATGGCCCATTGCAGGGCCGGGCTCCATCCGTTGTGCTCGCCCGTGCGGCGGTACAACAGCCATGCGCAACCCGCACCGAGCAGCAGGCACAACGGTGCGAACCAAAGGGAATGCGCGGTGGTGAGGCTCATGGGAGAGGCAGTTGTAAGTTGTCAGGGTTGAGTTCCTGAGTTCACCGACTAACAACAAACAACTATCAACCAACAACTTTCCATCAAGTCAACATCCCCCCGCACACATGCAGCGTCTGCCCGGTGATGTAACTGCTCAGGTCGCTGCCCAGGAACACGCAGGCATTGGCCACGTCTTCCGGGGTGCCGCCGCGCTTCAGGGGGATCCCTTCACGCCAGCCTTGAACCGTCTTTTCGTCCAAGGCGCCGGTCATTTCGGTTTCAATGAACCCTGGTGCCACGGCGTTGCTGCGGATGTTGCGGCTGCCCAGCTCCAGCGCCACGCTCTTGGTGAAGCCGATCACACCGGCCTTGCTGGCCGCGTAGTTGGCCTGGCCTGCATTGCCCTTTACGCCTACCACGCTGCTCATGTTGATGATGCTGCCGCTCTTCTGCTTGAGCATGGTGCGCAGCACCGCCTTGGTCATGTTGAAGACGCTCTTCAAATTGGTGTTGATCACCGCGTCGAAGTCCGCCTCGTTCATGCGCATCAGCAGCTGGTCCTTGGTGATGCCCGCGTTGTTCACCAGGATGTCCAGCTTTCCGAAGGCGGCCACCACCTGGTCCACAGTGGCCTGCGCCGCGTTGAAGTCGCCCGCGTTGCTCTGGATGGCCAGCACCTTGCGGCCGCCTTGGGCCAGCTCGGCCGCCAGGGCATTGGCCTTTTCCGGGCTGCTCACGTAGGTGAATGCCACATCGGCGCCTTCCTCCAGGAAGCGCTCCACGATACCTCTGCCGATCCCCCGCGTGCCGCCGGTGATCAGGGCTGCCTTGCCTTGTAGTAGTGCCATGGGGCGAAGATAGCGGAGCAGGGCAGCTGGCCGAAGATTGAACTGCCTGTTGTTCAGGGACCGGTTCCCAAGGCCTTGCCAACGGGCAACAAGCAACTACGGGCTATGGTCCTCAACACGACCCCTGGCGCTCACCCCAGCACCTTCTTCACCTCCGCCCCGATGGTGGCCGGGCTGTCCACCACGTGGATGCCGCATTCGCGTCCGCTTTTTGAAGATCACCTACGCGGTTAATTCCGCCATGAGCTCAGAAGGTCTGATGATCCGTGCCTTCTTAAAGTTTCCGATCGCCAGCAGGTCCTAGTCGCCCGTGACCAACAATGCTGCACCGCTGGTAGCTGCCAACATGAGCAGGTAATCATCCTTGGGATCGCGGCTGATGGGGCCAGTGGGAGGAACATCTGCAGCAAAATGCCCCGTCCTTCTGACCAGTGCAAAGAAACGATCCACAGCGGATGGCGCGAAGTATTTGCGCAAATGGGGGCGGTCCACAACCGCCTTGAATTCATCCAACAGCATGGGGGAAAGGACCAATTGCACCTGCCCCGAACGCAGCATGGGCTTCAACTTCGCCAACTCCTTGCCGATCAGGATACTGATCAAGACGTTGGTGTCAACGGCGAGCCTTGTCCTTTTGGCGCTTTGCATAAGCCGCGGACCTTTCTGCTTCAACGGCCTCGTTGATCGCGGCCATGCTGAGTTCACGGGTCTTGAACGCCTTGAACACAAAGTCCCATTCCGCCTCCACGGCTGAACGCTCAAGCTCTTTGGCCACCTGTAGTTTCGCCTTCGCGGGCAACTGCTTGATCACCTCCAGCACCTGGTCGAGCGTAAGGGAAACCTTGGCAGTGGTGTCGAATGTCATCGCTCAACGGCGTTTCACCAAAAGTAAGGTGGAATCCCAATTGCAGGGGCAGGTCGGCACACGACATGGCCGCGACTACAGGCCCCGTGAATTGCAGCCGGACAACTGACAACTGAGAACTGCCAACAAGCCCTACCCCAGCACCTTCTTCACCTCCGCCCCGATCGTGGCCGGGCTGTCCACCACGTGGATGCCGCATTCGCGCATCACCTTCTTTTTGGCGGCAGCGCTTTCATCGGCACCACTGACAATGGCACCGGCGTGGCCCATGGTGCGGCCCGCAGGGGCAGTTTCACCGGCGATGAAGCCCACCACGGGCTTCTTGCAGTTCTCCTTGATCCACTTGGCGGCGCGGATCTCCAGGTCGCCGCCGATCTCGCCGATCATCACGATGGCCTCGGTGTCCTTGTCGTTGGCGAAAAGCTGGATGGCTTCCAGCGTGGTGGTGCCGATGATCGGGTCGCCACCGATGCCGATGGCGGTGGTGATGCCCAATCCGGCCTTCACCACTTGGTCAGCCGCCTCGTAGGTGAGCGTGCCGCTCTTGCTCACGATGCCCACCTTGCCCTTTTTGAACACAAAGCCCGGCATGATGCCCACCTTACATTCGTCGGCGGTGATCACGCCGGGGCAGTTGGGACCGATCAGCGTGCAGCCTTTGCCCTTGATGTACTCGCGGGCCGTCACCATGTCCTTCACGGGGATGCCCTCGGTGATGCACACGATCACCTTGATGCCCGCCTCGGCGGCTTCCATGATGGCATCCGCGGCGAAAGCCGGGGGAACAAAGATGATGCTCACGTCCGCGCCCGTCTGCTTCACGGCATCGCTCACGGTCTCGAACACAGGGCGGTCCAGGTGCTTTTGCCCGCCCTTGCCCGGAGTAACCCCGCCCACCACGTTGGTGCCGTACTCGATCATTTGCGTGGCGTGGAAGGTGCCTTCGCTGCCGGTGAATCCTTGAACAATGACCTTGCTGTTCTTGTTGACGAGTACGCTCATGTTATGCGGGATAGTTTCGGGGCGCGAAGGTAATGGCCAACGGTCCCGGATGGAAGCTCAAACCAGGTCCATCGGGTGAGGTCAGGTTGCCCGGCGGCGCATGAAAAAGCCCCGAACAACGGTGCGCACTGCTGCTCACGCATCCTTGGCCCATTTGCGCTGGAAGGTGCGGATGAAATAGAACGCCCCCAGCATGACGGCCCCGGCGGTGACATAGGGCAAAGCGTGGGCCCAGCCGTACAGCCGCCCGCCCAGGGCGGGCCCTGCGATGCGTGCCAATGAGCCGAAACTTTGGTTGGTGCCCAGTACTTCACCCTGCTCGCGCTGGGAGGCTTTCCGGCTCAGCAGGCTCAGGATGGTGGGGTTCAGGCAGCCGTTGCCCAAGGAGAGCAGCAGGATGGACACGATGTTCAGCGGAACAAAGAGCGAGAGGGGGATGAACGGGATCATGCCCAGGCCCACGGCCATGAACAGGCTGCCGTACACCATCAACTTCCGTTCGCCGAAGGTGCGCTGGAGCCAGCCGATCATGCCGCCCTGCACAATGGCGGAGGCTACGCCCACGGCGGCGAACATCAGGCCGATCTGCTCCTTGTTCAGGCCGTAGTCGTCCATCCACAACAGGGCCACGGTCATCTGCATCATGCTGAAGGCGGTGATGAAGATGAAGCTGATCAGGTAGAGGTCGCGGAAGCGTGCGTCCTTCAGCGCGCGGATGGCCCCGGCCACCGGCTTGACGCGCACTTGGCGGCCGGCATCCTTCTCCTGGAGCGATTCCGGCAGGAATACCCATACGGCCACCAGGTTGAGCAGGCAGATGAGCGCGGCGATATAGCCCACCCATTCCACGCCGAAACGCGCAAAGATGAAGCTGCCCATGGGCGGCCCGAAGATGAAGCCCAGGCCGAAGGCGGCACCGATCAGGCCCATGGCCTTGGCTCGGCCATCGGGCGGGGTGATGTCGGTAATGTACGCCTGGGCTGCGGTAATGTTGCCTGAGCCCACGCCGGTGAGCATGCGGCTCGCCACCAGCAGGAACAAGGAAGACGCATGGGCGAAGAGCACATAGCTCAGGGCGGAGATCAGCACGGCGGCTATGATCACCGGGCGGCGCCCGTAGCGGTCGCTGAGCGCACCCCAAACGGGGGTGAAGATGAACATCATCAAGGAGAACAGCGCACCCAGGTCGCCCACCAGTGCATCGCTGGCCTGCAGTTCCCGGGCATAGATGGGGATCACCGGAATGAAGATCCCGAAGCCCATCAAGTCGATGAAGATGGTGAGGAAGAGGATGAGGAGCCGCCGGTCCATGGAAAAAGGGGCGCGAAGCTACGTTGCCGGCGCACCTGCTTCTTCACCGCTTCAAGGCTTTCGCATTCTAAATGCCCATTGCCTGGACATGATGAGCCGCCCGGTTGTAAGGGCCTTCGGCTCCGCTCAGGCCAGACTTATCTAATACGTTAATTGAAAAGAGAGTCTGGCCTGAGCGGAGCCGAAGGCCCAACAACAACGCCTGCTTTATTCCCCATGTGCTGAACTATCCGATCACTCCACGGTGTGATGCATCCGCCGTCATCACCTTCCGCACCTTTTATTCCACCCTCAACCCACCTTCTCCCCAACAGGTTCCGCCACCTTGTATTCTTTCCGCACATAAGGCCGAATGATGAGGCGGATCGTGTTCTTCCAGCTCAGGTACTTCCACGCCCAGTGGGTCAGTACCATCACGCGGCTGCGGAAACCCACGATGCTCATCAGGTGCACGAAGAGCCATAGGAACCAGGCGATGGGCCCGCCGAACTTGAGCTTGCCGAAGTCCACCACGGCCTTGTAGCGCCCGATGGTTGCCATGGAACCCTTGTCGCGGTAAGCGAAAGGCACCCAGGCTTCGCCCGGTTTCCTCAAAAGGTTCTTGGCAAGGTGTGTGGCCTGTTGGATGGCCACAGGTGCCACCTGCGGGTGTCCCTTGGGCCATTTCGGGTCGGAGCGGTCAAGCGCCACATCGCCCAAGGCATAGATGTTGGTGCAGCCTTCCAGGCGGTTGAAGGCATCGGTGCGCAGGCGTGCGGGGCGCTCTTCCAATGCAGCTTCCAGGCCTTGTACCGGCGCCCCCTTCACACCTGCCGTCCAGATCACGGTGGTGCTTTGCAACGTGCTCCCGTCCTTGAAAGTCACCGTCTTACCGTCGTAATCGGTGACCAGGGTGTTGAGCTTCACGTTCACGCCCAGCTCCTCGAGGAAGGCCCTGGAGAGCTGCTGGGCCTTTGGCGAGAAGTTGCCCAGCACGGCATCGCCGCTGTCGATCAAGTGGATCTGCATGCGCTGGTTCTCCACCTCGCGGAACTCGTGCTTCAGGATGGTCTTGCGGATCTCGGCCAACGCCCCGGCCAGCTCCACGCCCGATGGCCCGCCGCCCACGATCACGAAGTTGAGGCGCTGGCGCTGGGCATGTTCATCATCCAGGTACACGGCCGCTTCGAACTCCTGCAAAAAATCGCTGCGGATGTCCAATGCCTGGTTGATGCTCTTGAGCTGCATGGCCTCGTGGGCAATGCGCTGGTTGCCGAAGAAGTTGGTCACCGTGCCGGTGGCGATCACCAGATGGTCATATGCCACCTTGCCATGGTCGGTCTCCACGCAGTTTTCCTCCGGCAGCACCCGCAGCACCTCGCCCATGCGGTAGATCACGTTGGGCATTGGGCCCACGGTGCGGCGGAACGGGTGCGCGATGTTGTCTGCGCCCAAGCTGCCCGTGGCCACTTGGTACAGCAGCGGCTGGAAGCAGTGGTAGTTGTTCTTGTCCAGCAGGATCACCTTGTAGGGTTTGCCGGCAAGGCGTTTGATGAACTCCAGCCCTGCAAAGCCCCCGCCGACCACGACCACGGTGGGGTGGGGCAGGGCATCGAAGGCGGCGCGTTCGGGGGTTTTCATGGTGCATGCGAAGATCCACGGTAAACATAAGATCCCCGCTGAGGTTCGTCAGGATGCCTGCGGCGTTCGCACCTTTGCGGCCATGTTCGAGGCCGATACCATTGTGGCGTTGGGCACCGCCCCGGGCACGGGCGCAGTGGCGTTGTTGCGCATCAGCGGGCCGCAAACGCTGCAGGTGATGCACCTGCTGGCCCCGGCCCTGCTGCTCACGCCGGAGCCGCGCCGGGCGGTACTGGTGAAGCTGCGCGACGCGGAAGGCCCCGTGGATGAAGGGCTGCTCACCTGGTTCCCCGGGCCGCAGAGCTATACGGGCGAAGACATGGCGGAGATCGGCGTGCACGGGTCCCCCTACATCCAACAGCGCATGCTGCAAGCCGCCACGGCGGTGGGTGCACGCATGGCCCGGCCCGGCGAATTCACGCAGCGCGCCTACTTGAACAAGAAGCTCGACCTGAGCCAGGCCGAGGCCGTGGCCGACCTGATCGCCAGCGGCAGCCGCGCCGCGCACAAGCTGGCTTTGCAGCAACTGCGGGGCGGGTACAGCAGGCAGATCGATGAGCTGCGCGACCAGCTCATCAGCCTCAGCGCCCTGGTGGAACTGGAACTGGACTTCGGAGAGGAGGACGTACAGTTCGCGGACCGCACGGAATTGATCCGCCTGCTTGAGGAGGTGATGGGCGTATGCGAACGCCTCATCGGCAGCTTCCGCTTCGGGAACGCCATGAAGCAGGGCGTGCCCGTGGCCATCGTCGGGGCGCCCAACAGCGGAAAAAGCACTTTGCTCAATGCGCTCTTGCAGGAAGACCGGGCCATCGTGAGCGACATTCCCGGCACCACGCGCGACACGGTGGAGGAGACGCTCAACCTGGGCGGCGTGCTGTTCCGCTTCATCGACACGGCGGGGTTGCGCCCCACCCGCGACACGGTGGAAAAGCTGGGAATAGAGCGCAGCTACAGAAAGGCGGCGGAAGCCAGCCTCGTGGTGCTGCTGGGCGATGCCAGCGTGCTCAGCGAAGGGGCCTTTCTCACCCAGGCGGACATGCTGCGCAAGCGCATCGGCGAAGGCCCGGCGATCCTGCCGGTACTGAACAAGAGCGATCTGGTGCAAAGCGAAGGCAAGGCCAAGTCCGGGGATGCCCTGCGCATTTCCGCCAAGCAAGGTCTGGGCCTGGATGCCCTGCGAATGCGCTTCACGGACCATGTGCGGGCCATCCCCGGCGGCGAGAGCGACATTGTCGTTACCAATGCCCGCCACGTGGATGCCCTCACCAAGGCCAAGGCGGCGCTGGCCTCGGCCAAACAGGGCGTGGAACAGGGCATCAGCGGGGAGCTGCTGGCCACCGACCTGCGCCGGGCACAGTTCCACTTGGGCGAGATCACCGGTAAGATCACCCCGGACGACCTGCTGGGCAGCATCTTCTCCCGGTTCTGCATCGGGAAGTAGGCTTCATGCCTTTCCCAGACCGCAGGGCCACATCGCGGGCGGGCGGACCCCGACCAAGCAAACCAAACATATTTGTATGATACAAATTAGTATCATACATAATTGTATCATACTGAAGCGCGGCATTGGCGGACCACATCGCTGCCCGCATGGGCGACCACCCGTACGGCGTGCAGAAATTGGCCTACAGCACTTTCCTGCTCAGCAGCAAGCAATGCAAGCAGGCCGACATCGACCAGGCCATGGAGCACCTGCTGGACCACCACACCATGCTCTACCAACGCATCGTGGAGGAGTTCACCTTGCCCCAGCTCGGTTTCCTGAAAGCCCTGCTCTCGGGCGAAACGAAGATGAGCGCCAAGGAAACCGTGCAGCACTATGGGCTGGGAACCTCCGGCAACGTGGGGCGCATCCGCGATGCCATGCGCGCCAAGGACATCCTCGACTTTGAGGGGCAGCAGGTGGAATGGCTGGACCCGCTGTTCCGGATCTGGATGCGGCAACGGTACTGGTCGCCTGCGGAGTTGGGCGGGGCAACATAAGATGGCTTGCTGCTCAGAGGCAGTTGTGCAGGTCAAGCGGCGCAACCTCCCGTAGAGTATTCTCCGGGGAGGGCCGTCCTCTTTTGCATGGACACCTACACCAACTTCCGGACCCCGTTCTGGAAACCAGCGCTCGGAGGCGTGCTCGCAGGCGCTACCCTCTACTTCTTTCCATTCCTGTTCCCGCTTTTGGCACTTGTACTGCTCGTGGGGTTGATCTCCCGCTTGATCTATGGAAGGCATCACTGGCGGATGCACCACGCCATGGCCTGGGAACGCATGGACCCGGAGCAGCGGGATGCCATGCACCACTATCGCTGCATGCCGTTCGAGGGGCGGCCGAATGCACCCAAAACCACCAAATAGCTTGGGACCATGCGACGCAAGAATTTCCTCATCGCCTTGGCCTTCGCGGCCGTTACGGTGCTCACCCTGCGCTTCACCATAGGCCCGCGGCACTGGGGCCACCACGGTCCGCGGGGGCACCACTGCGGCATCGGAAGCGCGCCTGCAAACGCGCCGCAGTGAGCGATCGACCGTGCTCACGTGTACACGCGCACCAAGGTGCGGTGAGCTTGAGCCGTTTGATCGGCTTGTTCTTACCGCCGTTCAATGCCCGATGAGCACTTCTCCAGTGATGCGGCGTTTGCAACAAACAGCCCTTGCGCTTCCGCAATTGGGCTCACAGGTCCTTGTGAACTGTTGCTTGCCTCCTGGGCCGGCCGCTCAACGGTACGGCGCCACCCGCTTCTCCTCCACGCCAAGCTCCATAAGCGCAGCGGCCTCCGGGATTACGAACGGGTCCGGGCCGCCCGCGATGAACACGCCGGGACCCTGGTACACCGCTTCATTGCGCGGTTCACTGATCTTTAGTGCATCACCGTCCACCAACCGCTTGACGTACGGTGCGAGCGTCTTCTCGCCCCGGTAGGTCTTCATGGCCACTCGGAGGTTGGGTCCGCTGTACAGGCCAATGAACGTGAACGGGGGCTTACTAGCAGGTATGCCGGGCCGTTCCAAGGTGCTGCCCGCTACATCATGGGTCAACTTCCTGGTCGGGCAGTTTCAATGCGTAGATCGTTGCAGGTATTGTTGCAGGAGAATAGTTCGCCGAAGGAAAAGGTCCCCATGAGCACGGGGTGGTGCGTCAATGGATGTGAACTTGGCCCGTTGGCTGCACTAGCCGCTATTTCACAGCTTCCAGGAAGTTCTTTCGTTCCCCCGGCTCCCGGAACTTTCCACCGTAGTAACTGGTGACCGTTGAGCTCTTGGTGTCCTCCACGCCGCGCGCCGCCACGCACAAGTGGTCTGCCTCTATGTACACGGCAACATCCTCGGTGCCCAACACGCGTTGCAGGCCTTCCGCGATCTGCACGGTAAGCCGCTCCTGCACCTGGGGGCGGCGGGCGTAGTGTTTCACGATGCGGTTCAGCTTGCTCAGGCCTACCACCTGTTCGCCCGGGAAATAGGCTACATGCACCTTGCCGATGATGGGCAGGAAGTGGTGCTCGCAGAAGGTGTGCAGGCTGATGTTCCTTTCCACCAGCATTTCACCGTAGCCGTAGGTGTTCGGGAATGTGGTGACGGAGGGGAAGTTGGCTTCGTCCAGCCCGCTGAACACCTCCTTGACGAACATTTTGGCCACGCGTTGCGGGGTGTCGCGCAGGCTTTCATCGGTGAGGTCAAGCCCGAGTGCCTCCATGATCTGTGCGAAGTGGTGGCGGATGGCCGCGATCTTCTGCTCGTCGCCATCGCCGTGCCCAACTGCGTGAAGTACCGGGACCGGGCTGCCCGGCACTTGGGCCGCGGCGCGGCCGGTTGCTTGTGCGGCGCGCATCAGAATTGTACGTCGATCATGTTTTCACTGGCGCCCAATTGCACCAGCGCGGCCTTCACGGCATTCACGAAGCCTTCGGGGCCGCAGGTATAGAACGGCTGCTTGAAGTTGCTGATGTGCGCCTTCAGGAAGTCTGCGCCCACCATGCCATGGAGGTATCCTGGTGCCGTTTCGTTGCTGAGCACCGGGTGGAAGTCCTTGCCCAGCATTTGGCGGAATTCCTGCTCCATGAACACATCCGCCTTGGCCTTGTTGAAGAAGAAGAGCGAGTTGCCCTGCAGCTTGCCCTCGGCATTCAGCTGCCTCAGGATGGCGATGAAGGGAGTAACGCCCGTGCCACCGGCGATGAACACGCCGGGGCCCTTCAGCGCCACCGTGTCGAACGGTTCGCTGATGATCACCTCGTCCCCGGCCTGCAAGCGGGCCACTTGCTCGGTCATGCCATGGTGGGCAGGGTAGCACTTGATAGTCAGCTCCAAATAGTTGGCGGTGCCGGGGCCGGTGAAGGTGAACGGGGAGACTTTGTCCTTCACTTCCGGGCGGTCCAACCGGAAGTCGATAGCTTGACCTGCCGCGAATGCGTAGTTCGCGGGGCGTTGCAGGGTGAGCCGCACCACATCGTGGGTGAGCTGTTCCTTTTTAATGAGCGTTACCGGGAATTCCATGTTCATTGGATGATCTTGGTGAGTGGATCGATGTGCCTGTTGCCAACCACCGGGACGGCCTTCTTGTTCGCCGCCGGTGTACTTTGGATGCCTGCACGGGGCCGGGGTTACAAAAGTTGTAACCTTATTTCGGGCCACGCATCCAAACAGAGGTCGCGGAAACCAACGGATGAACAAGCAATGGTGATGCAATCGAAAAGGGCTGAACTTCAGAACAGTGCCTCATGGACGGACCGGGATGTGGTAGAGAGGGTCGTTGGCGGGGAAACGGGCCTCTACGAGATCTTGATGCGCAGGCACAACCAAACGCTATACCGCGCCGTGAGGAGCTATCTGCACGATGGGGAGGACGTGGAGGATGCCATGCAGGAAGCCTACCTCAAGGCTTTTGCGAAGCTGTCGCAGTTCAAGGGGGAATCGGCCTTCAGCACCTGGTTGGTGCGCATAGGCATCAATGAGGCCCTGCAGCAACTGCGCAAACAGCGGACCATGCGCGTCGTGTCGGACACGGCGGATGCGGAACAATTGGAACGAATTGCCGACACAGGACAAATGAACCCGGAACAACGCACCATCCAGGGGGAGCACCGCAGGCTCTTGGAGCAGGCCATCGACCGGTTGCCCGAGGGCTACCGCGCGGTGTACATGCTGCGGGAGGTGGAGGGCATGGCGGTGGCCGAGGTAGCCCGGGCCCTGGACCTTACGGAAAGCAATGTGAAGGTGCGGCTGCACCGTGCCAAGGACATGCTGAAGGAGGCGCTATGGAAGGAACACGCGCAAGCACCCGCTTTCGAGTTCGGCAGCAGCCGGTGCGACCGCTTGGTGGAGGTGGTCCTGGCGCGGATCAGTGGATAAGCCCGGGGGGGGCGATCGGCGCCTGCCAGATGCGCCACGCCTCGGTTGCCTGGGCCGTGAGCATGTCCAGGCCGCCAACAGTGCATGCGCCATGCGTGCGGCCGAGTTCCAGAAAGCGTGTTCGTGGCGGGTTGTAAACCAGGTCCATCAGCACATGCTTGGCGGTGAGCGCGGCGTAGGGCAGCGGCGGAGCTTCCTCCACGTTGGGGTGCATGCCCAGCGGGGTGGTGTTGATGATCAGGCGGCACACTCGCACAAGGGAGGAGTCCAGCATGTCCCAGGTAATGTCCCCGCGCTCCCGGCTCCGGCTGACGATCCGGAAGCGTATTCCCTGCTCGCGCAGTACGAAGGCCACGGCCCTGCTGGCACCGCCGCTGCCCAGGAGCAACGCTCGCGGTTTCACGGCCCTGTCTTTGTCGCTGAGGCGGGGGCTGATCGTGGCGATCAACGCGCGAAAGCCGGCGACATCCGTGTTGTAGCCCCTGGTGCGTCCGTCCACGAAGGCGATGGTGTTCACCGCGCCCACGGCGGCGGCCAGCGGGTCCAGCTCGTCCAGGTAGGGGATCACTGATTCCTTGTACGGGATGGTGACGTTGAGGCCGTTCAGGCCCTTGGTGTTCCTGAGCAGCTCTGGGAATTCGTCGATCTCGCGGAGCTCAAAAAGGTCGTAGCGGTGGTCCTTCAGCCCGGCTTGGGCAAAGACGCCGGTGAAATGGTCCTTGCTGAAGCTGTGGCCCAATTTGCGGCCGATCAGGCCATAGCGCACCATGCAGGCAAGTTAGGCTTGCTTGGGAGCGAAGCGCAACCGTACGAACTCGATGAGCATGGGAAGCACGGAGATGAAGACGATGGCCAGGATCACCGTTTCGTAATTCTGCTGCACGAAGGGATGTTGGCCGAAGAGGAACCCGGCCAACAGCAGCAGGGAGATCCACAGCACACCACCGAACACGTCATAGGGCAGGAACTTCCGTTTGTAGTCCATGCGGCCCACGCCGGCCACGAACGGGGTGATGGTGCGCACGATCGGCACGAAGCGCGCGATGATGATGGTGCGCACGCCGTACTTCTCAAAGTAACCGTGGGTCTTGTCGAGGTCCTTTTGGCGCACCAGCCGTTTGCCGAAGAGGGTCCACTGGGTGATGCGTTCGCCGAAATAGCGCCCCACCCAGTAGTTGATGTTGTCGCCCAGGATGGCCGCGGGGATCAGCAACGCCAGCAGCAGTGCCAAGTTCAGCGAGCCGATGGCGGCCAGCGAGCCCGCCACGAACAAGAGGGAGTCGCCGGGCAGGAAGGGCATCACCACCAAGCCGGTTTCCACGAAGATGATCATGAACAGCAGCAGGTAGATCAGGTTGCCGTGGTCGCTGATGAACACCGGGAGGGTTTCGTTCAGGTGCGTGATGAAATGCCAGAAGGAGAGGATGAGGTCCATGGAATGATGAAAACTGGTGGTTGTTGACAGGGTGGGGGAGTGCTGCATGGCAGCTCCTTGGACGGGCTGCGGCCGCTGGTCATGCTTCACTGCTCACGGCATGGGATCGGTACCTGAAGGTTGGCGGCTGGATATTGTCGGCTATTTCCGGCTTCCGCCCACCATGCCCGGTGAACCATGCCGGAAGAGCTAATCGCACTTCATGGAAGCATCCACCTCTGCTTGCCATGCTTGGATGCCGCCTTTGAGGTTGATGACGTTGGTGAAGCCGTAGCGCGCGGTGAGCGTATCCACCACGGCGCAGCTGCGGGCCCCGCTGTTGCAATGCACCACCACGGGTATGTCCTTGGGGATCTCGCCCAAACGGTCGATCAGTTGGCTCATCGGAAGGTTGGTCCCCCCGATGGCGCAGATCTCCTGCTCATAGGGTTCGCGCACGTCGAGGATGATGAACTTCTCCCCGGCGGTTTTCATGCGCTGGAGCTCCGTTGCGGTGATCTGTTTCATTTGACTTTGGCCTTGGCTTCCGCGACCAGTTCCTCCTCGGGCTTGTCGGCTTTTACTTGGCGCAGGTTGTCGGCGATGTGCGGGGGCAGGTACTCGAAGAAGGTGTCGCCGCGCAGGCCCAGGCGGAGCGCTTCCAAGGCGATCACTTCATCGGGTGCCACGTTGCCCAGGTTCACGTTGGGGCCGATCTGTTTGATGAACCAGGTCTGCTGGCTCTTGATCGGGGCTTCCCAGATGATGTTCTGGCGAGGCACTTTGGCCATGATGCGGTTCACCAGGGTGGTGTGGGCGTGGCCGTTGGGGCGGTAAATGCCCACGGTGCCGCTTTCACGCGCCTCGGCGATCACCTTCCAGCTGCCGGCATCCAGTTCGGCATTCATCATGCGCACCCATTTGGCCGGGCTGATCAGGATACCGGTTTCCTTGCTGCCCACTTCGCTCAGCACGGTGCGGTCCCTGGCCAGGGTGTTGATGAATTTCAATTTTTCGTCGTGGTCCAGGTCAATGGAGCCATCGGATACTTCCACGGCTTGCAGTTGCAGGTCGTCCAACAATTTGCGGTAGGTGCTGAACTGGCCGCGTGCGATGAAGGCTTCGAACAAGGTGCCGCCGAGATACACCTTGATGCCCGCCCCTTGGTACAGGGCGATCTTGTCCTTGAGGCGCGGGGTGATGTAGCTGGTGCCGAAGCCCAGCTTCACGAGGTCGGTGAGGTGGCCGGCACCCTCGATCAGGTCTTCGGCCTGGCGCAGGCTGAGCCCTTTGTCCATGACCATGGTCAACCCGTCCTCACGGGGTTTGGCGGCGCGCGGAGGGATATGATCAAGTCTGAAATTCATTTTCCGTATAGCTCAATGAGATGGATCACTTGGGGAATGGCGGCGGCCCCGGGCCAGTGCTCCAGGAACTGTGCGTGGGCGGCATGGTCGGCGGCCAAGGCTTCTTCCAGCAGCAGCAGGCCTTGCTGTTCCTGGCCGGCACGGATCAGATAGCCCGCCAAGCGGTATTTGAACCGGGCGTTCAGCTGGTGCACTTGGGCGCATTCCTGCAGTTTCTTCACAGCGGCATCGGCTCCCTTCATCTCCAGCAGCAGGTCCGCGTGGTCCAGCCAGCCGTCCAGGTTCTGCGGCTCCAGCACGTTCAGTTTGGCATAGGCGGCGAATGCCTCGTCATAGCGTTTGGCGCGGGCCAGCACCGATGCCAGGCAGAACCAGGCATCCGGGTTTTCGGCGTTGAGCCGCACGGCATGTTGCAGGCATTGGAAGGCTTCGGTGAGCTTGCCCTGCATGTCCTTCACCACCCCGCGCCCGATCCAGGCATCGACCCATTCGGGGTCCAAGGCGATGCTTTGGTCGTAGTTGATCAGCGCCTGCTCCAGGCGTTCCATTTTTTCATAGCACTCGCCGATGAAGCTGTAAGTGATGGCCTGCGGCCCGTCGAACACGAGCGTTTCCTCGTAGCAGGCAATGGCTTCCTCGAACCGGGAGAGGATCAGCAGGTTGCGTGCTTTGCTGAAGTAGGCCGAACTGAAGCGTTCATCAATGGCTATGGCCAGGTCCAGGGCTTGGTTGCTCTCCTCGAACTGCTCCAGCTTGGCGTACACGTTGCCCAAGTTGTACCAAGCAACGCTGGAGTAGGGCTGTTCGTTGGTGAATTGGCGGAAGAACGAGATACAGGCTTCATCCGCGCCGGCCAGGTCGTAGCAATAGGCCAGCTCAAACAGCACGGCCTCGTTCTCGGGGTTCAGTTCCAGGGCATTCTTCAGGCACTCAATGGCGGCTTCAAAGTCCTCCAGGTTTTCGTACTCGAAGGCCAGGTCCAAGTGGATCTCGTCCATGCCTTCCTCGGCGAGTTCCAGCGCACGTTTGTAATGCTCCACGGCCCGGCGGTGGTTGCGTTGCTGGCTGTAGATGCCTGCCTTGTTCAACTGCACGTCCTCGTTCCACGGCTCCACCTTCTCCACGGTGTCCAGCAGCTCCAATGCTTTGCTCAAGCGGCCCAGGGCCATCATCACTACGGCCTCGCAGTAGGTCACCTGCAAGGAGGAGGGGTGGAGTTGCTTGGCAAACTCCACCACCTGGGCAGCCCGCCTGGGCTCATTGCCTTCCAAGTAGTGGTCCACGATCAGTTCGATCTCTTCCACATCAAAAAAGTACCGGTCCTTGGCGGCCTCCATGGCTTCATATCGCCGAACGCACTGCTCCTGATCGGCATTGTGTTCCGGCGATGGGCGATGGGCTTCACTCATAAGGGGTGCGCGCTTAAATCGTCCAAAGGTAGAAAAGCAGGCGGCGATACGCCCGGCCCCCTGCGGTATTGTGAACAATCGGCGGTGCACCGAATTTAGGCCAACTCCTTGGTGCTCTTGGTAGTTTTGTGCCCCGGCATGTGCTGCGCAGCAGAGCGTGCCGTGCAAAAAAAGCATCAGACCCAGTGCAAATGACCTTGATCCGCTCCATTTCCGGCATCCGCGGCACCATTGGTGGCGCCGCAGGCGAAGGACTCTCACCCCTTGATGTGGTGCGCTACACGGCCGCCTTCGGCCAGTTGATGAAACGATCCGCAGGCAAGGCGCGCCCCAAAGCCGTCATCGGGCGGGATGCCCGCCCCAGCGGCCCCATGGTGGCCGACCTGGTGCGCGGAACACTGGTGGGCCTCGGCTATGACGTGATCGACCTGGGCCTGGCCACCACGCCCACTGTGGAAATGGCCGTGGCCGGTGAAGGCGCCGATGCGGGCATCATCCTCACCGCCAGCCACAACCCCAAGCAATGGAACGCCCTGAAGCTCCTCAATGCCAAGGGCGAGTTCATCAGCGCCGAACAAGGTGCGGACATGTTGCGCCTGGCCGAGAGCGGTGCGGTGGAGTTCGCCGCAGTGGATGAGCTGGGCACGGTGCGCACCGACAGTACGTGGACGAAGAAGCACATCGACGCCATCCTCGCCCTGGACCTTGTGGACGCCAAGGCCATAGCTGCCCGCAAGTACAAGGTGGTGCTCGATGCGGTGAACAGCGTGGGCGGCGTCGCCGTACCCCTCTTGCTGGAAGCCTTGGGGGTGGAAACGGTAGAGCTGTTCTGCGAGCCCAACGGGCAGTTCCCGCACAACCCGGAACCGCTGCCCGAACACCTGCAGGACTTGTGCCGTGCCGTGGAGAAAAACCAAGCGCACCTGGGCATTGCCGTGGATCCCGACGTGGACCGGCTGGCCTTGGTTTGCGAAGACGGGCAGCTCTTCGGGGAGGAATACACCCTGGTGGCCTGCGCGGACCACGTACTGGCGCACCGCCCCGGCGATACCGTGAGCAACCTCAGCAGCACCCGCGCCTTGGACGATGTGGCCGCGCGCCACGGCCGCCAGCGCCATGCCAGTGCCGTGGGCGAGGTGAACGTGGTGGAACTGATGAAGGCCGTGAAGGCGCCCATCGGCGGCGAAGGCAACGGTGGCGTGATCCTCAGCGAGCTGCACTACGGGCGCGATGCGCTTGTGGGCATCGCCCTTATCCTCACCCTGCTGGCCAAGCGCGGGGGCAAAGCATCCGCGCTTCGGCGGAGCTATCCGGATTATTTCATCAGCAAGAACAAGATCGAGCTGCAGCCGGGCATGGACGTTCAGGCACTGGTGGATGCCATGCGCGAGCGCCACCGCCAGCAGCCGCACAGCACGGTGGACGGCCTGCGGATCGAATTCGGCAAGGAATGGGTGCACTTGCGCAGGAGCAACACCGAGCCCATCGTGCGCATCTATGCCGAAAGCGGGAGCATGGCATCCGCCGATGCCTTGGCCGGCCGCATCATGCAGGAAATGCGCGAACTGGCGGGCTTGGCGGTGGGCTGATCCCCGGTTGCCGGCAGCGTGCGTTGGTGGCCGAACCCTACTTTCACCCGGTGACCATGGACCTGTACCACCTGAAAGGGAAGCTTTGCCGTGCGGCACGGCGGTGCCTGCTTGCCTTGTGCCTGCTGAACGGCCCGGCGGATTGTCTTGCCCAGGAACCGGAGCCGATCAATACCGATCGCCCTGACCAAAGCGATGGGGTGTACACTGTGCCGACGGGCGTCTTCCAGTTGGAGGAAGGGGCCACCATCGGCGAGGACCTCCTGCAGAACAACCTGATGGTGCGTTACGGCCTGGCCTCCGGCACGGAAGCGAGGCTGCTGGTGGATGCCGGCAGGGCGGGAATGGCAAAGGGGCTGCTGCCCGTGGCCTTCAGCGTGAAACAACGCTTGCTCGCGGGCCGCGGAGCGAGGCCTGCCGTGGCCTTGGTGGGTTATGCGGGTATTGGGGCATGGGCCAGTGGGGAGCTGCGCGAGGAGGGCATCGCCACCGAGCTGAAGCTGGCCTTTGAGAGCGAGCTTTCCGACAGGTGGGCATTGGGTTGGAACATCGGCACCAGCGATTCCCTCAACAACGTGGGCGTTACCTGCGGGCTGGGCTGGTCGGCCTCGGCCAAGGCGGCCCTGTTCGTGGAATATTTTGCCACCTTCTCCCAGGCAATGCCCCGGCACAACGTGGATGCAGGCCTGCTGTTCGCCGTGCTGCCCGAACTGCAAGTGGACATTGCCGGCGGCAGGGCCCTGGTTGGCGCGGAGCAGCGCTTGTTTGCCACCGCCGGCGTAGCCTACCGCTTCAGTCGCCGGTCCGGCGATCCGGTTGCCGTGCCACCGGGCCTGCCCTGATCGGCAGCAGGCATGGCCCCAAGCTTTACATTCGCACCTGATGAGCAAGTTGCGTTTGCGTGATCGTTGCACCGCGGCGGCCGTGGTCGGGTTGGCGGTACTGCCTTGGGGCGTGCAAGCTCAAAGCTGTGAGTTCAGCCTGGGGCCGGATACCACCCTGTGCGCGGGGCAGTACCTGCTGCTCCACGGCCCGGACGGTGCCTTGGCCATGCAGTGGCAGAACGGCCAGCAGTCGCAGTTCATCAATACGGAAGGCACGGGCACCTATTGGTGCACCGCCCTGTTCCCCATCACCGGCGACAACGTGGTGCAAAACGGTGATTTCTCATTGGGCGACACGTTGTTCTCCACGGATTTCGTCTACGGCACGGGCGGCTCATGGGGGTTGCTCAGTGCGGAGGGCACCTACGCCATCACCACCGACCCGTCCCTAGTGCACAACAATTTCGCCAGTTGCACCGACCACAGCGGCACCGGCCAAATGCTGGTGGTGAACGGCTCCGGGCTGGCCAACGCGGACATCTGGTGCCAAACCGTGGTGGTGGCACCCAATACGGATTACGCCTTTTCAGCCTGGCTGATGTCCACCACTTCGGCCAATCCCGCCATCATGGACTTCCAAGTGAACGGGCAAAGCCTGGGCACGCCCTTGCTGGCCTCCAGCACCACCTGCGAATGGGACCAGTTCTACGCGACCTGGAACTCCGGGGCCCAGACCACGGCGACCATCTGCATCATCAACCAGCAGCTGGCGCTGGACGGGAACGATTTTGCACTGGACGACATCGAGTTCGCGCCGCTGTGCTCGTGGACGGATTCAGTGGAAGTAACCGTCATGCCCGCACAACCGGTGCTGGAATTGGGTGAAGGTGGTGCGCTCTGCCCGGGGGAAACGGCCGAGGTGTCATCCACCTTGGTGCCTGCGTGGCCCAACCCGGCCATCACCTATGCGTGGAGCACCGGCGAAACGACACCCGGGATCACCGTGCCGGAACCGGGCACCTACGGGCTTGCCGTAAGTGACGGTCATTGCCTGAACGTAGCGGACGCAGTGGTGTTCCTGCCCGACACATGCGGCACCGACCTGAGCATGCCCAACGTGTTCACTCCCAACAGCGACGGGGTGAACGATGGTTTCGGACCGATCTTCACCAACCCGCCCTCGTGGTTCAGCATGGAAGTGCGCAACCGCTGGGGGCAGGTGGTCTTCACCAGCCACAGTGCAAACAACCGCTGGAATGGCCGCGCAGCCGACGGGGTGCTGCCCGACGGCACCTACTTCTGGGTTGTCCGTTACGGCAAGCTGCAGGACAATGGAGGCACTTCGGAAGAGTTGACCACCGGGGTGGTCACCCTGCTGGGAGCGCCGTGATGACATCCGGCCGGCAGGCACGGCACAACCCTGCAGCACCCCTGACAGGAATACCTTGATCGGGGAAGAAGGACCGGCACCGGATCCGCGGACCCTGTAAATTCGCCCACCACTATGGAACGCATCTACTTGGACAACGCCGCCACCACCCAACTGGATCCCGAGGTGATCGATGCCATGCTGCCGTACATGCGCGAGCATTTCGGCAATCCCAGCGCCGTGCATGCCTTCGGGCGCAAGGCCCGTGCAGGCATCGAACAAGCCCGGCGCAAAGTGGCCTCCTTGCTGAACTGTGCACCCGGCGAGATCGTCTTCACCAGCTGCGGCACTGAAGCCGACAACATGGCCATTTTGGGCGCTGTGCGCAATCTCGGCGTGAAGCACGTGATCACCTCGCCCATAGAGCATCATGCGGTGGAGCATGTGGCCATGGAGCTGGAGCGTACCCGCGAGGCGCAGGTGCATTGGATACGCCTGATGCCGGACGGCAAGGCCGATCTGGCCCACTTGCAAGAGCTGCTCCAAGCGCACGACCATGTGCTCGTTTCCTTGATGCACGCCAACAATGAACTGGGCACCCGCAACGACCTGGTGGCCATCGGCACGCTCTGCCGCAAGTACAATGCGCTTTTCCACACCGATACGGTGCAGACCATGGGCCACTACCGCTTCGATCTGGAGCAGCTGCCCATCGACTACCTCACGTGCAGCGCGCACAAATTCCATGGGCCCAAGGGCGTGGGCTTCCTGTACATGCGCAACGGCTCCGTGGTGAAACCCTTGATCGTGGGCGGCGCACAGGAGCGCAACATGCGCGCGGGCACCGAGAACATCATCGGCATTGTCGCCCTGGCCAAGGCCATGGAGGTGGCTTACCGCGATCTGGATGAGCACCAGCGGCACGTGCAAGGATTGAAGGACCGCATGCGCAAGAAGGTGCTGGCGACCATCCCCGGCAGCAGCGTCAATGGCGATCCCTCGGCAGACAGCCTTTACACCGTGCTCAATTTCCACTTTCCCGATGACGGCAAGGGCGAGATGCTCATCTACAACATGGACATCGAGGGCATCGCGTGCAGTGGCGGCAGTGCCTGCAGCAGCGGCAGCAACAAGGGCAGCCATGTCATCGCGGCCCTGTACCCCGGCCGCACCGGCGCCAACATCCGTTTTTCCTTCAGCAAGTTCAACACCGAGGCCGACGTGGACCGCGCCGCCGAGGTGCTGGAACGCGTGCTGATGCCCGCACGGATGAAGGCCTGATTCACGCTTGTTCCGCGGTGCGGCCCTGCACCAGGCGCTCCACGCCCAGCACTGTGCAGCTCGCCGCCACGAAGGGGAAAGTGAGCATGGGCAGAGGCAGCTTGGCCATCAGCAGGGCGATCGGCACCGACAGCACCACGGCAGCGAACGCCAGCACATAGTGGCGGGGCCCGGTGCCGGCGAAAGCGATCGCGCAGAGCACCGCGTTGAAGCTCCAAAGGCCCAGCTCCACTGCTTCGGCGGAAACACCGGCGAGCTGGGCGGACCCCGCCGCCAGCACCGCCCCAAGAATGCCGAACAGCGCAGCGGCCCGCGAGGCTGCGGCAACGCCCAGCAGGAACAGCACACCGGAGAGCAAGCGGTCCTGGAAGATCACCTGCCCGAAACCGCGCACCGTGGCCGCCATGTAGCTGCCCCCGGGAACAGGGAGCGGGGCAGCGGGGGCTGCAACCGCCGTGGTAGCGGGCAGGAGCGCAAGCAGTGCCCAGGTGACCAGCACGAAGGGCAGGGTGAACACGGGGATCTTCCAGGCGATGAACCGGTGCTGGATGACCGCCGCCGCTGCGGATCCCAGCACCACGGCAGCCCAGACCATCGGACCAGCCCCCCGGAAAAGCACCAGGGCCACGCCCACCAACGCCGCACTGAAGCCATAGAGCCCTTGCCGGACCTGCTGTTCATCATAGTTCAACAGCAATGCCGTGGCGGTGCCGCTGCACACCGCGAGCAGCGCGGCCAAACCCAGCACCGGTGCGCCCCAGGTGATGCCCGCCAGGAACAGCAGCCCCGTGGCCGCATTGGCCTGCAGCATGATCTGGCCCAGGCCGTGCAGGAGTGTTCGCAGGAGCTTTAACAAGGCCATCGGAGCAGTGCGAAGTAAACTATTTGGACCAGGCCTGGGCCAAGGCCTTGCACGGCTTTCGCGCCTTGCCGGTTATTCAGCGTGTTGCCTGCCGCGACGTGCAGATCGGATGAAGGGCACCTCCCCTGTTCGTCAACGGCTGCATGGGAAGGGCCACGACCACTGTTCAACCCTGCCATGGAAAGAGGCGAAAGCGCTGTTCGACAAGTACGGGGGGCATTGCTTATGCTGCAGCCGTTGCAGGCATGTCTTGCAGGCCGCGGGCGGGCTGGTGTGGCAATCCGGTTGCAGGCCCGCACTACTGCTGCGGCGCATGCACCGTTTGCCGGATGGTGTCCATCAGGGCGCATTTGCCGCGGAAGGCCAAGCCCAAGGTGGTGCTTCTTCGTCCGTGGCCGAAGAACACCAGGGTATCCGGCACGGCCGAACTAAGGTTGAGCAGGGTGGTGTTCTCCTTCCAGCGGCCGTCGGGCATCAAGGTGCGGTCGTACCAGATCACGCCGATGGTGTCGCGCAGCACTTCGCCGGCAAAGACATCCGCTTGATAGAAGCACTGGTTGTTGCCGGCATCGATCAATCGGCCGGGCAGGTGCCACGCCTCCTGCCCCAATATCACCTGGCTGGTATCGTGGGCGGGCAGGATGTACAGGGCTTTCCCGGCATGTGCTGTGGCATTGCCGGGGCCTACCAAGAGCTTCCATTGCGCGCCGGTGCGGTTGGCAATACGCCGGATTTCCTTCACTACGGGCGGCGCACCCGATTGCCGCAGCTTTTGCTCTTGGGCCCGGTTGATGGTCGTTGGCGCGTGCACGGGCCCGCCCGGCAGCGCCATGGCCAAGGGGAGCAGCACGGCGGCGAAGTACGGGGCGGTTCGGAAGAACATGTGCTTATCGGATGGCCGGGCCAAGGTACTTACAGCAGTGTTCCCGCAAGCAAGCGGAGCTGCAGTTCGGCCACCTTGGTTTCGAAATGTGCGGTGAGCAAACGATTTTCCGCGGCCACTACGCCTTGCTGCACATCGCGCAGCTGCACCGCGGTGATCACGCCGATGCGGTAGCTCTCCAGCGCCACGGTCAATTGCATGCGGGCACCGGAAAGGTTGGACTCCTCCAGTTCGGTGCGTTGGCGGGCAAAACCGTACTGGTTCCAGCGGTCGAGCAGTTCGCGTTCAAGCTCCAGTTCGGCCTGCTGCTCGGCGAGGCCGGCCTGCTCGCCCGCGAGCCGCGCTTGTTTCACGGCCTTGATCGCGCCCCCGCGGAAGAGCGGCACGCTGAGGGTGAGCCCGTACTGCGGGCCCAGGCGTTGGTTGCTCATCAGGAAGCCGGCATCGGAGGTGTTGCGGGACCAGCCGTAGGCGGCAAAGGCATCCAGCTTGGGCAGCAGTGTGCCGCGCAGCTCCCGCACGGAAATGTCCGCGGCAATACGTTCTTCACGGGCCAATTGGAGCTCGGCATTGGCGCCACGGGCAGCTTGTTGCACCTGGGCAAGGTCCGGCGGTGAAGCGGCACCGATCGCGGAATCCACCTCGATGGCGGAGCCCGGTGGGCGGGCCAGCAGGGTGTTCAGGGCCGTACGGGCATTGCTGGCCTGCTGCAACAAGGCCAGCAGTTGGGCGCTGTCTGCGCTGAGGTCCAAGCGGGCCTGCACCAGTTCCAGGCCGGACGCGGTACCTGCGCGTTCACCAGCCTCCGCGATCAGCAGGCGCTCGCGGGAGGTGCGCATGCTTTCACGCTGCACGGCCGTGGCATGCTGCAGTTGCACCAGCTGGTAGTAGGTGGTGAGCACCCCATAGGCGGTGGCTTCCAAGGATTGCCGCAAGCGGGTTTCCCCGATGCGTTCCAAGGCTTCCAACCGGTCCTTGGCGGCGAACATGGAGAGGCCGTCGAACAAGGTCCAATTCAGTTCCACCGCTGCGTTGATCGCCTGGGCATTGGCGTTGTCGGCCTCCCGTACTTCGCCGGTGAAGAATTCCTGCTTGGTGCCGGCATTGTCCATGCTGTAGCCGCCGGTGGCGTCCAGGGAGGGCAGCATGCCTGCTGCGCCGGCGCTGTTGGCGAGCTTTGCCATGTCGGCGCTGGTGCGTGCGAGCCGTACACCGTGGTTGTTTTCCAGGGCGACGGCCACGGCCTGTTCCGGGGTGAGGTGTGCACCGATGCCCTGGGCCATGGCCTGGCCGGCGAGCAGGAAGAGGGGGAAGAGGAGCGTTCTCATGCGCGATCCGAATTGCTTTCCGCCACGGGCTTCACCGCCACCTTGGAGGCCATGTAGCTGTAGAGCGCCGGTACCACATAGAGGGTAAGCACCAAGGAGAAGAGCAGGCCGCCGATCAGGGCCACGCCCATGGGGATCCGGCTCTTGGCGGCAGCGCCCAGGCCCAGGGCGATGGGCAATGCGCCCAAGGTGGTGGCCAAGGTGGTCATCACGATCGGGCGGAAGCGCTGGGCGGAGGCTTCGATCACGGCCTTCATTTTGTCCATGCCGGTCTCGCGCTTCTGGTTGGCGAACTCCACGATGAGGATGCCGTTCTTGGTGACCAGGCCGATGAGCACGATGATGCCGATCTGGCTGAAGATGTTGAGGGTATGGCCGCCGAGCCAAAGGGTGAGCAGGGCACCGGCCAAGGCCAGGGGTACGGCGAACATCATCACCAGGGGGTCCACCCAGCTTTCGAACTGCGCTGCGAGGATGAGGTAGATGAGCACCAGGGCGAACAGCATGGCGAAGAGCAGGCTGCTGCCGCTCTCGGCAAACTCCTTGCTCTCGCCGCTGAGGGCCGTGCTGAAGGACCCGTCCAAGGTGGTTGCGGCGATCCGGTCCATGGCCTCGATGCCGGTGCCCAGGGTGTAGCCTTCGGCCAAGGAAGCGCTGACGGTTGCACTCACGTAGCGGTTGTAGCGGTAGCGCATGGGCGGGGTGCTCTGGTTGCTGGTGCGCACCAGGTTGCCCAATTGGATCATCTCCCCTTTGTTGTTGCGCACGTAGGCTTTGTCCAGGTCGGCCGGGGCATCGCGGTTGGTCCTTGTGGCCTGGCCGATCACCTCGTACTGCTTGTCGTTGAGGATGAAGTAGCCGTAGCGCTGGCCGCTGAAGTAGAGCTGGAGCGTTTGGGCAATGTCGCGCACGTCCACGCCCAGGCTGCGGGCGCGGTCGCGGTCGATCTCCACCTGGAGTTCGGGCTTGTTGAACTTCAGGTCCACGTCCACGATCTGGAAGGCGGGTTCCTTGCGTGCTTCCTCGAGGAAAGTGGGCAATACGTTGCGCAGGCGTTCGAAGTCGGGCGCTTGGATGACGTACTGCACGGGCAGGCCCGATCGCCGGCCACCGCCGATGGTGGGTTCCTGGATAACATAGGTGCGTGCCAGGTTGTGCTGCTGCACCAGCTTGCCCACTTCGGTGGCTATCTCGTCCTGGGTGCGGGTGCGCTCAGATGGGTCCACCAAGGCGGCGCGCACGAATCCGGAGTTCACGGAGACGGAGGCGCCGAAACCGGGGGAGGTCACCGAGAGCATGTTGCTCACCTCCGGGAGGGTGTCCACCGTGCGGATGATCTCCGAGATGTAGTCGTTCATCAGCTCGAAGCTGGTTCCTTCGGGCGCGGTGCTGGTCACCATGAAGCGGCTCTTGTCCTCGCGCGGGGCCAGCTCGCTGGGGGTATTGTACCCGGCCAGGAAGATGAGGCCCACGCTGGCGGCCATGATGAGGAAGGCGATCCATCGTTTGCGCATGAACGCCTCCAGGGTGCGCTCGTAGTTGCCTACCAGGCGCTCGAACCAGCGCTCGGTGAGCTCATAGAAGCGGCTGCGTTTTTCCTCGCGCTTGAGGAAATGGGCGCTGAGCATGGGCGTAAGGGTGAGGCTTACCACGGCGCTGATGAGCACGGCGCCGGCCACCACCACGCCGAATTCGCGGAACAGGCGGCCGGTGAGGCCGCTAAGGAAGACGATGGGCAGGAACACCACGATCAGGGTGATGCTGGTGCTGATGATGGCCATGGTGATCTCCTTGCTGCCCACATGGCCGGCCTGGACGGGGTCCATGCCGCCCTCGATCTTGGCGTAGATGTTCTCCAGCACCACGATGGCATCGTCCACCACGATCCCGGTGGCCAGCACAATGGCGAGCAAGGTGAGGATGTTGATGCTGAAGTCGGCCACGTACATGATGAAGAACGCGCCGATGAGGGAGATGGGAATGGCGAGCACAGGGATCAGCGTGGTGCGCCAGTCGCGCAGGAAGACGAAGATCACCAGCACCACCAGCAGGAAGGCGATGACGATGGTTTCCTCCACCTCCAGGATGGCCTTGCGGATGCTGGTGGTGGTGTCCATGGCCAGGTCGTAGCGCAGGTCGCCGGGCATTTCCTTCTTGATCTGCTCCACACGCTTGTAGAATTCGTCGGCGATGGCCACGTAGTTGCTTCCGGCCTGTGGGGTAACGGCCACGGCCACCATGGGTATGCCGCCGTTGCCGCGCAGCAGGGTGCGTTCGTTGTGGGGGGCCAGTCGGGCGGTGCCCACATCGCGCAGGCGCACCAGGGTGATGCCTTCCTGGCGCAGGATCAGGTCGTTGAATTCGGCTTCGGTGGAGAGGCGGCCCAAGGTGCGGATGGTGAGCTCGGTGCGGTAGCCTTCGATGCGGCCGCTGGGCAGCTCCACGTTGCCGCGCTCCAGGGCGGTGCGTACATCTTCGGGGGTCACTCCCAGGGCGGCCATCTTCACCGGATCGAGCTCCAGCTTCATGCTGTACTTCTTTTCGCCCCAGATGTTGATCTCGCTCACCCCGGGGATGGTCTGCAACCGTTCCTTGAAGACGTTGGTGGCCAGGTCGCTCAGCTCCAGCAGGCTGCGCTGGTCGCTCTGGATGGTCATGGAGAGGATCGGGCTGCTGTCGGCGTCGCTCTTGGCCACGATGGGCGGGTCCGCATCGGGCGGCAGGTTGCGCACGGCGCGGCTCACGCGGTCGCGCACGTCGTTGGCGGCGGCCTCCAGGTCCACGTCCAGTTCGAACTCCACGGTGATGGTGGAACGGCCGTCGCTGCTGATGCTGGAGAGGGTGCGGATGCCGGCGATGCCATTGATGCTTTCTTCGAGGATCTCGGTGATCTGGCTCTCGATGATGTCGGCATTGGCCCCGGTGTAGTTCGTGGTTACCGTGATGATGGGCGGGTCCACGCTGGGGTATTCGCGCACGCCCAGGTAGGTGAAGCCGATGGCGCCGAAGAGCAGGATCAGGATGCTGATCACCGTGGCCAGCACCGGCCGGTTGATGCTGATGGAGCTGATGTTCATCCCGGATCGCGGCTCAGTTGCCGCGGGGTTTGGCGGTGGAAGCGCTGTCAGCCGCCACGGAGGCCCGGGCCTTGGCCGCACGCACCGGCATGCCTTCACGCACGGCGAGCAGGCCGCTGGTGATCACGGTATCGCCGGGTTGCACGCCGCTGATCAGTTGCACGGTTTTTTCGGTGCGCAGGCCCAGTTCCACCCGCACCTGCTTGGCCTTCCCGTCCTTGATCACCATCACCACTTGGCCATGGATGTCGGGCACTACGCCTTCGGAGGGAATGGAAAGGGCGCCGGGAACGGAGCCCAGGTCAAGCGAAACCCGGGCAAAGGCACCAGGTGCCAAGGCGCCATCGGCATTGTGGGCACGGGCACGCACGCGCACAGTGCGCGTTTCGGGGTTCACGCCGGGCTCCACGGCGTAGATGGTGGCGGCGTAACGCACGGTGTCGCCCACCAGGGTGAATTGCACGGGGGTACCGCCCCGGACCTGGCGGCCGAACTGCTCGGGCACGTCAAAGTCCAGCTTCATCGTTTTTACTTGGTTGAGCGTGGCGATGGAGGTGCTGGGTGCAACATAGCCGCCCTCGCTGATGGTGCGCAGGCCGATCACCCCGCTGAACGGTGCGCGGATGGTGGTTTTGGCGATCAGGGCCTGGAGGTTGTCCACATCGGCCTGCTTGCCGGTGCGCTGGGCACGGGTGGCATCGAAAGCCTCTTGGCTGATGCCCTTCACGGCCAACAGTTGTTCTTGGCGTTCTTCGGTGAGGGTGGCCAACTGCAGTTCCGCCTGCGCCTTGCGCAGTTGGGCCTTCAGGTCGTCATCATTGATCTGCACCAGCACCTGGCCGGCCTGCACGGGCGCACCCTCTTCGAAGCCGATCCGGGCAACGCGCCCGCTCACCTCGCTGCGGATGTCCACCGATTCATTGGCGAGCAGGGTGCCGCTGCCCAGGAGCTTGTTTGCAAGGGTCTCGGGCGTCAGCACGTGCACCTGCACTGCCATGGGTGCATCGCCGCGCATGTGTGCGCCCGGTTGCTTGCCCTTGGCGCCGCATGCGGCCAATGCCACCAGGGCCAAGAAAGGCAGGGCGAAGCGTGCGGCGTGCCCGTGGAGGGCGGCCAAGCGGGACCGTAAGGTGCGATCCGTGTTCCTCATTTCGTTTTCGGGGTTCGTTTGCGCGCGTTCGGCAACGGGGCCGGAGATGCGTTGTTCAATTGCCTTAGCATGCGTTGCAGCTGGCCGATGGCCGCACGGCGCTCTGCGGCATCCAGCCCGGCCATGGCGGTGTCGTTGAGCTCGGCGTAGGCGGCACGGATCTGCCGGATCACCGGTGCCGCCTTGGGCAGCAGTTCCAAATGGTGCTTGCGCCGGTCGTTGGGGCAGGTTTTGCGCGCCACGTACCCGCGGCTGCTCAAGTGGTCGATGGCCCGCACCATGGTCGCCTTGTCCAGGTGCAGCCTGTCGGCCAGCTGCTGCTGGGTGATGGGGGCCTCGGCCTCGGCGATCTGCACCAAGGCGAAGTACCAGCGGTCCATGTCCAAATTGGCCAACAGCCGCCGCATGCCGCTGAAGTACTGCTGGCCCACCAGGGCGCACCAGTATCCAAGAGAAGGCTCGGTACCGCGTTTCATGCCTTTTTCGGGCCGCGAAGGTACGGCCGAGATGGTTTCATGTGAAACGATTTGGCCCGTGTTGGTTAACGATCGTGAAGGATGCGGGCCGATGGGCCTTTGCGCATTGTCCCCGGGGGCAGCCCTCATGGCGCCAACGCCCGCACTTGCTATTTTGCGCCCCCAACAGCGGGACCGCTCCCGCATTCCACACCCCCTCCAAATGAACATGCGCATCTTGGCCTGCACGGCCGCGATCATGGCCCTTGGCACCCTTCAAGCCCAGGACGACCTGGTGAAGAAGGCCAATGCCACCGCCACCGACAGCACCGGTTACCGCTTCACCACGGTGGTGAGCGCGGAAGCCACGCCGGTGGAGAACCAAGCTTCCTCGGGCACCTGCTGGAGCTACGCGGCCAACAGCTTCCTGGAATCGGAGATGATCAAGGCAGGCGGCCCCTCCATCCATCTTTCCAAGATCTACACGGCACGCAGGTCGTACGAGGACAAGGCCGATTCGTACGTGCGCATGCACGGCAGCCTGAATTACGGCGACGGGGGTGAACCGCACGATGTGATCAACATGTACGCCAAGTACGGCACCATGCCCGAGGAGGCCTACACCGGGCTGCAGTACGGCACCAGCAAGAACCAGTTCGGCGAAATGCAATCCGTGCTCAAGGGCATGCTGGATGCCGTGATCAAGGCCCCGAACCGCGGGAAGCTCACTCCGGTATGGAAAAAGGCGTTCAGCAGCGTGCTCGATGCCTACCTCGGGCCGGTGCCCGCCACCTTTACGTACATGGGCAAGAGCTACACGCCGCAGAGCTTTGCCAAGGAGGTGGTGAAGATCAACCCTGCCGACTACGTGGAATTCGTATCGGTGACCACCGCGCCGTACTGGGCCGAGACCATGATGATGGTTCCGGACAATTGGGCGTTCCAATATTGCTGGAACATCCCCATGGAGGATATGGTGGCCACCATCGACCAGGCCTTGCGCAGCGGCTACACCGTGGCCTGGGGTGGTGATGTGAGCGAACCGTCCTTCAGCTGGAAGAACGGTGTGGCCTGGGTGCCCGAAACGCCTGCCGATGAGCTCACCAAGGAGCAAAAGGCCGACCTCTTCTCCGGGCCCAAGCCTGAAATGAAGATCACCCCGGAACTGCGGCAGGAAGCATTTGACAACTACACCACGCAGGACGACCACGGCATGCAGATCACCGGCATCGCCAAGGACCAGCAGGGCACCGAGTGGTACATCGTGAAGAACTCGTGGGGCGTGGACAACGACCACGAGGGCTACCTGTACATGAGCAAGAACTTCGTGCGCTACAAGACCACCTCCTTCATGGTGAACCGGAAAGGCGTGCCTTCCGATGTGCTGAAGAAGCTCAAGGGATAGTTTTCGTTCTTCGCAAACCTGTGCAGGGCCTCCGGAAGGGGGCCCTGCGGCGTTTGCGGGGGAACGGTGAACGGTTCGCAAGGGGATGTTTGAAGGGCATGCCCATGCGGACCCATGTGCTACGCCCCTGCACGGTTCACCCCACCAAATGCGCCAGCCCGCTGTTCACCTCTTCATACAGGTCGCGTACGCGGCGGTGGTGGCACAAGTCGCGGAACTGCTCACGGATGGGCTTGAAATCCTCATGGAAAGGGCAGGGGTGGGCATCACTGCATTGGCTCATGCCCAGTCCGCATTGTTTGAAGACATCCGCACCGTCGATGGCTTCCACGATGCGGATCACGCGCTGTTCCGCCTGGTGGGCGGTGAGGAAGAATCCGCCTCGCGGGCCCTTGGCGCTTTGGATGATGCCTGCCTTCACCAGCCGCTGCAGCAGTTTGCCCACGGTATGCTCGTTCTCGCCGGTATAGGCGGCCACCTGCTTCAGGCTGCTCCGCTCGCCGGAAGCCAGGCGCGAGCCCAGGAACACCACGGCCTTGATGGCCGCTTTGCACGTAAGGCTCAGCATGGTTCAGTACCCGCCCAGGAAGGCGCGGCCGGCGTCGGAGATCATGTGCTGGCTCCACGGCGGGTCGAAGGTCACGGTAACCTCCGGTGTGTAGCCCGGCACGGTCATCTTCAGCGATTCGGTGACGTTGGCCAGGATGGATTCACCCATCGGGCAGAATTCCGTGGTGAAGGTCATCAGGCACACGATCTTTTTCTCCGCCTCGTTCACGTCCAGCTCGTAGATCAGGCCCAGGTCCACCACGTTGAGGCCCACTTCCGGGTCGTCCACGAATTTGAGGCCTTCGTACGCCTGGTCCACCAGTGCTTTGCTTTCTTCGGAATGGTTCATTGCTTGAGCGGTTTGTGGGCCAGCAGTTTGGCCACGTTCCAGTTGTACAGCACCGCAGCGGCCAGCAGCGCGGCGGCGCCGGTATTCAGCAAGTACATGTTCGAGAGCAGGATGCCGCAGGCGAAAAGCGCGAAGCCCGCGAGGTACGCCACGGCCATGGCCTTGTACACCGGGTGGCTGAAGATGTCCTTGGGGCTGGGCATCTTGCCCAGAGCGGCGCGATGGCGGTACACCTTGTTCCACACGATGAAGGGCAGGGTTTTGAAGGTCATGCCCAGGATCATGGCGGTGAGCCAGCCGAAGAAGATGGTGAAGCCATAGAGCAGCACCACACGGGCCTGGTCGCCGCGGGTGGCGAGCAGCACCGCGATCAATGCCAGCAGCACCAGTGTGGGCACCAGCAGCAGGGCCACGGCCAGCAGCGACACCTTCATCTGATCGTCCACTTTTTTACGGATGCGTTCCACGTAGGCTTTTCTGCAGTAATAGGCGAACAGCAGCAACGCCACCAGCACCAGCAGGGCCGGCAGGAGGTCCAAGGCGGCGTTGCGGGCGTAGAGGAAGAACAGGCCGTACAGCACCAAGGCGCTGTTCACCAGGGCGAACACGGCCCATAGCAGGCGCGGGTTGGTGTATTTGGAAATGAGGAACATGGGGATCAGGCGCGAGCCTACGCCCAGTACCAGCAGCAGGAACCAGCCCACCATGCCCAAGTGCGCGTGCAACGCGAGGTAGTGCAAGGAATCACGGGTGAGCACCGAGGTGGTGAAGTTGAACAGCAGTGCGAGCCCCAGCGATACGGTGAGCAGCAGCCAGATGGTGGAGGTGAACACGAACACGGCATGCACGTTTTCGCGCTTGCTCGTGGAGATGCTGATGGCGATGTTGGCGATGAAGGCCAGCAGGCCGGCCAGCACCAGCGTGCCTCCCAGCTGCGCCGGCCAGCCCAAGTTGAACACGGCGAAGCCGTAGACCAGCAGGGGGATGCCCGCAGCGGCCAGGGCGAAGGAGAGGTGGGCCAGCCGGTTGCTGTACAGGTCGTTCTCGATCAGCACGGGCACCAGCTGGTGGCTGGCACCGAGGATGATCATCGTGGCCCAGCCCAAGGCCATCAGGTGGGTGATGGCCAGCAGGCGCGGCTGGAACCAGTGCCCTTGGAAGAGGTCGCCCGAGCCCAGCAGCAGGACGCACGCCACCAGGAACGACACGGCCGCATAGGCATAGAAGGGGATCACCACCTTGTACGAGGTGGTCCGTGCCACGTTGCCGCCCAGGGGAGAACCGAACATGAAGTCCTATTGCTTGCGCCGGTGAACCACAGAATGCAGAGTTTGGAACCACGGATAGACCCGGGTGAACATGGATGGATGCATCAAGGCCGGCCAAGACGCTGGCGTTTTATCCGTGTACATCCGGGTTTATCCGTGCTTGAATGTTCAGGCTTTGAAGATGAAGAGCTTCACATCGCCCTCGGCGATCTCCTTGGCGCGGTACTGGAACTCGCGCTCCTCCAGTTCCGGAAGCAGGAACACGGGAATGCGCTTGTGGTTCACGAACAGCGCTTGGCCTGCGGGCAAGTGGTCCAGTGCTTCCAGGATGGTGAGCATGGGCAGCGGCATCTCCAGGTGGCGCACATCAATGGTGGTGGTACGGCCCTCGAACTTCTTCATCCACGCCTCGAGATCATCGCTGTTGGCGGGCTGCTTGGCATCGGGTATCGTACCGGGGCCGGCCTTGAAGAACCACGTGTGCCACGTATTGCCTTCCACCATCTCGGACCATGTTTCAAACCCTTGCCTGCCCAGCAGCTGGATCAGGGGGATGGGCTCGAAATCATTGGTGATCTTCAGGGCTTGACCGACCGATAGCGCTTTCACCTTGCCCAGGATCAGGTTGAACGGGTCCTTGCCTTCGTTCAGGATGGGCCGCACGTCCAATTCCAGCACGTCATCGGGTTTCAGATGCATCATGAATTCCGGTCGGGGCACCCGTGCTGCAGCTTGCTCTTCGGCGGCAGACCGATCGATGGCGAAGCCCAAGGGCTCCAGTTTGGCGAAAAAATCCTCGGGGGTGCAACCGCCGATCTTGCTGGCCATGGCAATGGTGGCGCGGGAGGCCATCAGTTTGCGCAGCAGCGGATTGCGCAGTTTGTTGAACTTGGGCGAAAGACTGATGATGGCCTCCAAGGCGGCCGGGTTGGCGCGCAGCAGCGCCGCGATCTTGGTCTGGGCGTTGATGGTGATCATGCGGGCTGCACGGGTCCCTGTTGCACACGGGTGAACGGGCACGAATTAAAGAAGGACGGGATCATTGGTCGGATTTCAACTGGCATCTCTCTGCGCCCACCCGTGTGCTTATCAGGACCATCGTTTTGATCGTGGAACGGCCGGTGCATGTTGAGCGGGCACTGACCGTTGCGCACGTGTTCAATGGAAAGAACGTTCCAGTTCCGCCGCCTTGGGGAAAAGGATGTTGTTCTCCAGGTGGATGTGCACGTGCGTATCGTCTTCCAGCTCGTGCAGCAGGCGGAAGAGCAGGGTGTAGCTGGCGCAGGCATCACCCGGCAGGGTGTAGCCTTCGGTCAGTTCGTTGATCTCATCGAGCTTGCCGCCCACCGACACGTGCTCCTTCACCAAGGCCTCCAAGGAATCCTTGAAACGGCCCATGGTGCTGGCCGGCAGCGGCTGCCCTGCGTTCTTGGCGGCCACCAGCTGTTTGATGTAGGGGAACATGTTCTTTTCTTCTTCCGGCAGATGGGCCGTGAATTCGGCGATCACCTCCTGTACCAGCTGGTTCACCTGGTGCAGTTCAGGATGGCCCATGCCGTGCACTTGGGCCACCTTGGCGCTGTACTTGCCGATCTCGGGCAGGTTCTTGCGCAGGAAGGCGTGGTGGGTGTTCACGATGAAGTCCGCCAGGAAATCGATGTTCCATTCGTTGTACGGCAGCGCGGTGGAGGTCTGCACCTTGTCGGCCTCGCGCAGCTCCTGCTCGATGCGCACCACGTCAAGGCCTTTGGCGGCGCAGGCTTCGCGCATGGTGAGGTGTCCGTTGCAGCAGAAGTCCAGCCCGTACTTCTTGAACACTTCCGCCTTGCGCATGTCCTTGGTCACGATCTCCGCCAGGGTCTCTGCGCCGCTGCCGCTGGGGCGCTTGGTGATCTTCACGCGCCACCATTTGGGGCCCTGCTCCAGGTATTCCCAAGTGAACACGTCGCCCATTTCGCCCTGCATCTGGTAGTAGAGCGGCTTGGGGTCGTGGTCGTTGTGGATGGTGAGGCTTTCACCTTCTTTCAGCGCGTGGTAGCGGGAGAAGATGGTGGGGTGTTTTTCGCGCGGCGCCAGTTTGGTCACGTCCAGGATGTTCTCCCCGTTGCCGCCCGCATCGGCGATGCGCCGGGTGATCTTCACCTTCCACCATTCGGGGCCCTGTTCCAAGTATTCCCAGCCGTAGGCATCGCCATGTTCCGCCTCCAAGTGGTAGCGCAGCGGCTTGGGGTCGTGGTCGTTGTGGATGGTGAGGCTTTCGCCCCCTTGCAACTTGGCAATGCGTTCGAAGATGGTGCTGTGCTTCACGGCGGGTGCCAGCTTGGTCACATCCAGGATGTTGAGGCCCGCGGCCTGGTTGCGCGGGGCGATCTTGGTGATCTTCACCTTCCACCAGCGCGGGCCTTTCTCCAGGTATTCCCAGTCGATCACGCCCGGGTGCGTGTGGCCAAGCTGGTGGCGCAGCGGCGCGGGGTCGTGGTCGTTGTGAATGATCAAGCACTGGCCTTCGGCAAGCTGGGCGATACGCCCGAAGATGGTGGAATGCTTTACCGCCGGCGCCAGTTGGGTCACGTCGAGGATCACTCCGTCCGTGCCATTGGCGCCTTCAGCTTCCTTGCCGATGCGCACTTTCCACCACGTGGGCCCTTGCTCCAGATATTCCCAAGTGTAGGCGTCGCCGTACAGGTTGTGCAGTTGGAAGTACAGGGGCTTGGGGTCGTGGTCGTTGTGGATAATGAAGCTTTCGCCATCCTGCAGGGCGTCCACGTGCGCGAAGATGGTGGAGTGTTTCACGGCGGGGGCCAGCGTGGTCACGTCCAGGATGTTTTCGGTCGTTGTTTCCATGGTTGGGCTGTGTGGTCTATTGTCTGCGGGGCAAAGTTAGCTCCGGGGAGCAAATAAAAGCATGCAAATACTTTTATACGGATGGAAGCGGTTGGCCCGAGTGCATGGTGGAACAGGAGGGGCCGTGGTGCGGCGCACCTTGCCGACCGGGAAGTAGTGATGGTGCATCAACATGGACCGGGGCGTTACGGCCATGGTGGCGCGGGCTGCAGCCAGGCTGCCCGGCGGCCCGTGATATCCGGCACGCGGCGCTGCTTGGCCGGGAATGGACGGTACGCTGGACACAAGCGGCGCAGGTCAACCGCCGTTTGTTGCCCGGCCGTGTTTGGCGTCAGGCGGGGAATGCGCCTTGTCCCACTATAACTAATAATTTCGTTGAATAACTAATAATGTAGTTATATTTGTTCCATGGAGCGATTGACCAAAGCGGAGGAGCAGGTAATGCAGGCCTTGTGGAAGCTGGGCAAAGGCTTCGCCAAGGAGGTCCGGGCCGCGTTGCCGCGTCCGCATCCGGCGATCACCACGGTGAGCACGGTGATCCGTATCTTGGAGCAGAAGGGCTTTGTGGGGCATACGGCCTTCGGCAAAAGCCATTTGTACCACCCGGTGATCGCACGGGAGCAATACCGCGCCCGAATGATGGACAAGGTGGTGAAGGACTACTTCGATGGCTCGTTGCATGGACTTGTGTCCGCATTTGTGGAACGGAACAAGGTGGATGTGCGGGAGCTGGACAATATCCTGAAGTTGTTGAACGCCCGGAAACAGCGCTGAGATGGAATACTTGCACGTACTGTTGAAAGCGAACATTGCGTTCACCGTCATTCTGGTCTTCTATATGGCGGTGCTGAGGAACCTGGACCGTTTCCGGATGAACCGCGCATGGCTGCTGGCAGCGCCGGCCGCCGCGTTCGTGCTTCCCGTGGTGGGGCTTCCGGCCAATGTTCCGTCATCCGGCCTGGCCGACCTGCTGTTAGGCACCGGCCCCCGGTCCCATGCTATGGGCGCCATGGATCCCCCGGGCGCGAGCATCCTATTCCCATGGGCCAAGGTTTATTTGGCCGGGTTGACCGTATCCCTGTTGCTGCTCGCCGCCCGCGGGGTGCGTGCCTGGCAGCTCAGTGCCCGGAGCGGCAGCGAAGCGTTGTCGTTCTTCAACCGCATCGTGATCCCCGAAGGGTTGGATGCGGAGGATGCCGAAGCACTGTTACGGCATGAGCAGGTGCATGTGCAGTACCGGCACAGCCTGGATGTGGTCTACTATGAATTGCTCGCGGCGGTTTCCTGGTGGAACCCGATGTGGCGCTTGGCGCTGCGTGAGCTGCGGACCGTGCATGAACTGCAGGCGGATGCGGTGGCCAGCCGTTTTCATTCCGATTACGCCACCTTGTTGGTGGCGCGTGCCATGGGTGTGCCCGCAAGCACCCTGTTGAACAGTTTCAGATCCCCGAACCTCAAAACCCGAATGCTCATGCTGAACGCCGCTCCTTCCAAACATGCCGGAATGAAGTATGCTGCCTCCATTCCCGCCTTGGCCTTGGCCTTGTTCCTGGTTGCCCCGGGCACGGTGGTATCACCGCTTCTGGCACAGGAACCGGTTTATGACCTTGGCAAGGTGGAAGTGCCTCCGGAATTCCCCGGTGGCATGGAGGCCATGGTCACGTACCTGGTTAAGCACATCCACTATCCCGACAAGGCGAAGCAAGACAAGGTTGAAGGCAAGGTCTTTGTGGAGTTTATCGTGGCGCAGGACGGAACCGTGCAGGATGTAGGCTTAAGGCATGGCATCCGGAAGGACCTGGACGATGAAGCGCTCCGTGCCGTGCGTTCCATGCCGGCCTGGTCACCGGGCAAAGTGGCGGGTAAAGCAGTGGCTACGCGCTTCACGCTGCCCGTGGCCTTCACACTGGCTGCAGAGAACGCCCCGTCCGGTCAATAGGCGCGGGCCGCATGCTGCCGGAGGATCGGCCCGTGCCCGCCCGGCATTCGTATGCCGCACCAGGGGCTGCGGCTACGCTTCAACCTTGCCCGCTTTGCCGGCGTGCACCATGCCGTTGCCGGGGCGGTATCCGAAGAGCTGGTTATCCTTGATCATGTTGTCCACGTAAGGAGGCACCATGGGTTCCCAGCCGGCGCGGCCGTCGCGGATCATTTGCAGCACCGCCTTGCTGAGGATGTGCAGCACGCTGGGGTCGAAGGTCTCGATGTCCACCATGCGTTTGTTGCTCAGCAAGTAGTCGTAAAGGGGCCGCGCGCGCGGGTGCACGGGCATGTTGCCCAGGGTCATCAGGGGTTCATCCCGGCTCGCCCTGCTGGGGTATACGTAGATCTTCAGGTCGCGGGTGAAGAGGATGCCGAAGGCTTCGAGCATGCCGCCGTTGAGGTGGCGGTAGTATTTTTCATCGAACACCTCGATCAAGTTGGCCACGCCCATGATCAGGCCCATGCGGGCCTTGGTGAAGCGGCTGAAGTACTCCACCAGCTTGTAGTATTCCTGGTAGTTGCTGATCAATACGGTCTGCCCCAGTGAGCAGAGGATGTCGGCGCGGTCGATGAAGTCCTTCTCGTCCACATCGCCGCTGTCGGCCTGCAGGTTGTTGAGGGTGATCTCGAAGAGCACCTGGAGATTCTGGCGGTCTACGCGCTGTTCCTTGATGAACATGTTGTAGCCGTTCATGATCATGTCGATGTTCACCTTGGTCACCGGGCGGAAACTGCCGCGTATGGCCAGGATGTTCTTCTTGTAGAGCACCTCGCTGGCCTGTAGGTTCTGTCCGTCGGGCCCGAAGATCACCGCGTCGGTGTATCCGCGTTTCACCAGTTGCAGGCTCAGCAGGCGGTTGTCCACCTGGCTGAAGTCGGGCCCGTTCATTTGGATCATGTCGATCTCCACCACGTGCCGGCTGAGGTTGTCGTACAGCGTGGTCATCATCATCTCCGGATCTTCGTGGTGGAAGAAGCAGGCGTGGAGCAGGTTTACGCCCAGCAGCCCGATGCTTTCCTGTTGGAGGTTGATGTCGGGCTCGTGCAGGCGCACATGGATGATCACATCGTTGGTGGGCCGTTCGGGGGCGGTCTGAAAGCGTACGCCCAGCCAGCCATGGCCGCTGTGCGGCTGTTGGATCGTGCTGGTGGTTACCGTGTTGGCGAAGCTGAAGAAGCGCTTGTGGGGATGGTCCTTGCGGTCCAGGCGCTCCACGATCAGGCCGTATTCATGGCGGATCATGTTGCGCAGCCTGCTTTCGCACACGAAGCGGTTGCCGGGTTCGGCCCCGTAGATGGCATTGCTGAAGTCCTTGTCGTAGGCGCTCATCGCCTTGGCGATGGTTTGGCTGGCACCCCCCGCCCGGAAGAAATGGCGCACCGTTTCCTGGCCCGCGCCGATCTCGGCGAACGTACCGTAGATGGCCGGGTCTGAGTTGATGCGCTTGGCTTTCTGGTTGGCGCTCAATTGCACCCGGTGCTGTTCGTGGGACATCCGCATCAATGGCTCTCAAGTGTACGGGGCAAAGTTAGGGCCCCTTCCACGGCGCCGCACGGCCGTGCCCGTGAAGGATCGCCGGGATGCTGCGGCCGCGTGCCGTTGCTTACTTTTCGGCACCATGGTGCTCGATCGTTTCTATTCGGCTTTCGCCCGGCATGATTGGCAAGCCATGGGGGAGTGCTACGCCGATGATGCCCGTTTCAGCGATCCCGTGTTTCCCGCACTGGATGCGGCCGGGGTGCGGGCCATGTGGAAGATGTTGTTGGGCGGCGGCACCGACCTGCGCCTGGAGCACACGGTGCAGCAGCAGGGGCCGGCCCACGGCGTGTGCACCTGGGAGGCCCGCTACACGTTCGGCGGTACGGGCCGTGCGGTGCACAACGTGGTCCACAGCGATTTTATCCTGCACAACGGCTTGATCGCCGTGCAGAACGACCGGTTCGACCTGTGGCGCTGGTCCAGGCAGGCCATGGGGCCTGTAGGGCTGCTGCTGGGCTGGTCGCCCTTGGTGCACAACAAGGTGCGGGCCATGGCTGCTGCACGGTTGGCAAAGGCCATGCGGGCTGAACCCGGCTTATAGGCCCACCTTCTCCAATCCCCTGATCCCCGGGGCGCCCAAACGGATGCCGATGGCGAACCGGATGAAACCGTAGTTGGTGGCCAAGTTGAGGTGCTCGGCGATCGGGGTGGTGCTGTAGTAGAAGGCCGTGGTGAGCGCGGTATACCAGCGGTCGCCGTTGTACCCTGCGCCGAGCTTGAATTCGGAAACTGCCCCGATGCCCGAGCCCTCCAATTTCTCCGGTCCGGCCACCCCGATGGATTGGTGCACGTAGCCCAGTCCCGGCAAGAGTGCCACATGGATGAAGCCCTTGTGCCAGAAGCTGAAGGTGTGGGTGTAGCCGATGGTCAGGCCGATCAGCGTGCGCTCCACGTTCTGGAAGCCCGATGCCAGCTGGAAGGTGTCCACCAAGGCCGGGGGGAGGATGGAACTGTCCGCGAACACCGAGGTACGCCAGCCCGATAAACCGGCCACAAAGGTGCCCGCGCTGCGTTTCTGGCGTTCCAGCTGGAACAGCGCGGCGTTCTGGCTGTAGCGTCTTTTGCCGCTCAGCGCCCAGTTGGCCGAGAGCATGTATGATTCACTGCCCAGGTCGGGCCGGGTTACCGGCTGGTCGCCGGCTTCCCAATCGGCCACCCAAACTTGCGGTTCGTTGAGGTAGTAACCGGTGGTCTTGTTCCAAAATCCGCGCACCCACAGACGGCGCCCCGTATAGCCCAGCCCGAACCCGCGCGAGCGGCTCTTGCCCAGCGCCGGGTCGTAGTCGTCCAGTGCGGGCACGGTGAAGGTGGCCTCGGCACTGAGCCATTTGTAGTTCAGGCCCGCGCCGTACTGCTCGGCGGTATTGGCCGAGAAGGACAGGGCTTCGCGCGTGTCCGGCTCGATGTCCACATCCACGCTCTGGTACTTGGTGACCAAGGAGAGCGTGAGGTTGCTGCGGTAGCTGGCCACGTAGGCCGTGTCGTAGGCGGGTGCCGCATGCGGATCGCCGTTGAGCAGTTGGCGCACTTGGTCACCGAGCTGGGCTTGGGCCCGCAGTGCCAATGTCCAAAGCAGAAGTAGAGCCAACGGGCGCATGGGGCGGTAGGGCATCGGGCGGGGGCGCCGCCCGAAAATTAGGTGGTGGCACGTTTCATCGGGTTCGCTCCCCCTTGAGCGCGGCAGGCCCTGTACGTTTTACTTGGATGTACCAGTTGCGGTCCGCCACCAAGGTGGCGGTGCGGTCGTTGAGGCCATGTGCGGGCGAACTCCACCGTTCGTTGATGGGCACGGTGCGCTCCTCGCCGTTCACCATGATGGTTACCGGCATGGCGAAGCCGTCCACGCAGTTGGCGAAACGCACGTACAACTTTCCGCGGTGCACGGTCCATTGCAGCTCGGGTATGCGGGTGGTGCGCAGGTACTGCTCAAAGAGCGCGGAAAAGTCGCGGCCGCTGAACGTGCTGATGAAGTCTTCCACCTGGGCACCGGTGACCGTGGTGTGGCGGTAGCGGCGGTTCATTTCACGCAGCATGGCCTTGAACAGAGAGTCGTTGGCCATGATGTGGCGGATGGTATGCACCATGTTCGCGCCCTTGTAGTACATGTCGCCGCTGCCTTCCTGGTTCACGCCGTACGGACCTGTTATGGGGATGTCGTTGGCGATGTTCGCGCGGAGGCCGATCACGTAATCCTCGCCGGCGGCCTTGCCGAAGCGGCATTCGGTGTAGAGGGCTTCGGCATAGTTGGTGAAGCTTTCGTGCACCCACATGTCGGCGATGTCCGCCGAGGTGATGCTGTTGCCCCACCACTCGTGGGCGCTTTCATGAATGATGATGAAGTCCCATTGAAGGCCCCAGCCGCTGCCGCTGAGGTCCTTGCCCAAGTAGCCGTTGAGGTAGTGGTTGCCGTAGGCCACGGCGCTCTGGTGCTCCATGCCCAGGTGCGGTGCTTCCACCAGCTTGTATCCGTCGCGGTAGAAAGGGTAGGGCCCGAACCAGTTTTCGAAGCATTGCAGCATGCCGGGCACCTGCTTGAATTGTTCGCGGGCCTTGGCCTCATGGTCCTGCAGTACCCAGTAGTCCAGGTCCAGCGGCCCGGCCAGGCCTTGGAAGGTTGCTGCGAAGTGTGCATAGCGCCCGATGTAGGGCACCAGGTTGTAGGTGTTGATGGGGTTGGTCACCGCCCAGGTCCACGTACTGGTGCCGTTCCCATGGTCCACGGTGCTGCGCAACCGGCCGTTGCCCACGGCTTGCAGGCCGGTGGGCACGGTGATGTGCAGCAGGGCGCTGTCCGGTTCATCGCTCTGGATATCCTTGCAGGGGTACCACGCGCTGGCCCCCAGGCCTTGGCAGGCCACCGTCATCCACGGGTAGCCTTGGGCATCGGTCTTCCAGATCCATCCCCCGTCCCAGGGAGGGTTCTTGGCTTCCTTCGGGGTGCCGTGGTAGTGGATGTGGAGGGGGAAGGTGCTCCCGGGGCTCAGCGGGGCGAGGAAATCCACCCAGATCACATCGCCTTCTCGTGTGAACGGCACGCGTTCATTTCCACGGTCAGCGGACGCTGTGGAGGCGGATGCCATGTCCGCCTTGATGCTGTCCACCACCAGCGGTTGCTGCAGGTCGATCTGCATGCGTTGGCCGCTTGCCAAGGTGCGCAGGGTGATGCTGTTGGTGCCGTGGAGCGTGCGGGCCACGGGGTCGGGCCGTATGGTGAGGTCGTAGTGCACCACGTCCCACCACGCGCGGCCGGGGCCGTTGGACCCGCGCAGGGTGTCGGCATGGGTAAAGCCGGTGCGCTGCTGCAACGGTTGCGCACCGGCCCCTGCCGGCAGCAGCAACGCGGCCATGGTCCATGGGTAGAAGGCTCGCATGCACCAAAGATAGTCGGGCCTTCAGGCCACCAGCTCCGCGGCATGGCGGGCCACGCGGATGCCGATGGCCACGCCGATGCCGCCCAGGCCGGCGGCCACCACCACATGGGGCGAGAGGCGTTCCACCACGGCCGGTCCCCCGTTCGGGCGGAAGCCCATGATCCCGCTCCAGCGCTGCTCAATGCGGAAAGGGGTATCCGGCAAGATGGTCCGGCGCAGCAGCTCTTCCAGCGCATCCTGGATCCGTGGCGTGGTGGCATCCTCCTCGGTGGTCTCACCGGCCTTGTCCAAGTTTCTTCCGCCGCCCAGCAACACCCGTCCGTCCAGGTCACGGAAGTAATAGTAGCCTTCATCCAGGTGGAAGGTTCCTTTCAGCCGCAGACCCCCGATCGGGGAGGTAAGCAGCACCTGGCCGCGGCCGGGCACCACGTCGATCTGCGGCAGCAGCCCCCGGCTGTAGCCGTTGGTGGCGATCACGGCCTGCTCCGCGCGCAACCGCTGGCCGCCGTGCAACAAGAGTTCCACACCTTGGGCCTGTTCTTCCCAACCTTCCACGGCCGTGTTGAAGCGCACCTCCACGCCCGCCTCCCGGGCCAGGTCCAACAGGCGCCGCATGAGCAGGCCGCTGTCCACCGCCCCTTCCAGCGGGTTGAAGGCCAGGTGCCCCGCACGCAGCCCCAGGCTGGCCGTGCGTCCATCGGCCCAGCTGTACACGTCCCTGCCGAAAATGCCGTGCAGCGCGGCGTTGAGCGCATCGAACCGCCCGGCCACACGCGTGTACAGCGCGTCATCCGGCCGGAACACCTCGTACCCGCCCACCGGCGCAAAACCGATGGCCTCATCACCCAAGGTGGCACGCAACTCCTGCAGGCCCCGCCAACGCTCTTCCACGCGGTGCAGGGCAATGGCCTCGCCTTCGTGCTCCAGGTCCGACAGCAGCTGGCTGGGGCTTCCGAAACAGGCGAACCCCGCATTTTTTACGCTGGCCCCCGCCGGGTGCGGGCCGCGCTCCAGCACCACCACCTTGCGCGAGGGCCGGCGGCGGCGGGCATGCCACGCGGTGAACAGCCCGGTGATGCCCGCGCCCACCACCACCAGGTCCGCGCCATTGCTGAAGGAACGGGTCTCCCAAATGCTTTCCATGGATCGTCTCTTCGGGCGTTCTGGTGGCCCGGCCGCCAAAGTTGTCCTAAATTGCGGCTTCGTTTGCCCCGCCCCAGCAAGCACCCCCTGCATGGTCGTATCCCCCGTCTTCCGCCTTGTGCGCCGCTCCCTGGTCCTCACCTTCCTGCTACTGGCCGCAACGGCCTTCACCCAGGTCGACAACATTTATGTCTACGGTACGGTAAAGGACTACAACACCTCCAAGAAGCTCGACGGCATCAACGTCACCGTCTTCAAGGACGGGGCCCGGCTCAACTCCGTGGTAACCAGCGCCAACGGGAAGTACGAGTTCAACCTGGATTACGGCTACGACTACAAGATCCTGTTCGAGAAGCAGGGCATGGTAGGCAAGAACGTGTCCATCAACACCAAGGGCATCCCGGACGACGACCGCCAGGGCGGCCTGGCCATGAACGTGGAAATGACCCTCTTCCAAGACATTCCGGGCATCGACTACAAGATCCTCGACCAGCCCATCGGCAAATCGAAGTACGACCCCTCCACCGGCATGCTCGCTTGGGACCTGGAATACACCGAGCAGATGCGTGCCGAACTGGGCCGGTTGCAGAAGGAGTACGATGAAAAGATGAAGCGGGCCGCCAGTGCCGACGCGGAATTCAACAAGCTCATGGAGCAGGGCAACGCCGCCATGGCCGCGAAGGACTTCAGGAAAGCCGTGCAGAGCTTCACCGATGCCTTGGGCATGAAGGCAGGCGATCCCATCGCCACGGCACGCCTGAGCGATGCGAAGATCAAGCTGGGCGAGCTGGAACGCGCCGAACAACGCAATAAACAGTACGCGGACCTGGTCAAGGAGGCCGACGGCCTGCTCGCCAAGAAGAGCTACGAGGAAGCCAAGGCCAAATACGCGGCAGCTTCGGGCATCAAGGAGGAAGAAGCCTACCCCAAGCAGAAGATCAAGGAATGCGATGCCTTCCTGGCGGACCTCGCCGCCAAGGCCGAAGCGGATAAAAAGGCCAAGGAGCTCAACGACAAATTCAATGCGGCCATTGCCGCCGGCGACGCGGCCTTCCAAGGTGCCAAATACGAAGACGCCCGCACCAAGTACAACGAAGCACTGGGTTTGAAACCCAAGGAAAAGTATCCCACGGACCAGTTGGCCGCCATTGACAAGAAGCTGGCTGAACTGGCCGCCAAGGCCGCGGCCGACAAAAAAGCAGCCGAGCTGGAGACGGCCTTTCAAGCGGCCGTCAAAGCGGGCGATGCCGCCTTCAAAACCGCCAAGTACGAAGAGGCCAAGGCCAAGTACAATGAAGCGCTGGGGCTAAAGCCCAATGAAAAATACCCTGCCGACCAGCTGGCCGCCATCGACCGGAAGCTGGCCGAGCTGGCCGCCAAAGCCGAGGCGGACAAGAAGGCCGCCGAGCTCAACACCGCCTACCAAGCGGCCATTGCCTCAGCCGATGCGGCTTTCAAGGGGGCGAAGTATGAAGAGGCCCGTGCCGGCTACAACGAGGCACTGGGCCTGAAATCCCAGGAGAAATACCCCAAGGACCAATTGGCGGCGATCGACAAGAAGTTGGCGGAACTCGCCGCCAAGGCGGAAGCCGATAAAAAGGCCGCCGAACTGGATGCGGCCTACCAAGCGGCCATCACCGCCGGCGATGCCTCCTTCAAAGCGGCGGGCTATGAGCAGGCCAAGGCCAAGTACAACGAGGCGCTGGGCCTGAAGCCCAAGGAGAAATACCCGGCGGACCAATTGGCGGCCATCGCCAAAGCCATGGCCGATCAGGCGCGCAAGGCCGACGAGGAGCGCTTGGCCAAGGAACGCGATGCGAAATATGCCGCCATCCTGGAGCAGGCCGAGAACTTGTTCGGCAAAAGCGAACTGGCAGCGGCAAAAACAAAGTACCAGGAAGCCTTGGGCGTGAAGCCCGATGAAGCACAACCCAAGGAGCGGATCGTGGAGATCGACGCCAAGCTGGCCGAACGCGAGCGCGAGGCCGCAGCCAAGCGCAAGCAGGAGGAGCTCGATGCCAAGTATGCCGCCCTGGTCGCCAGTGCGGATGGGAAGTTCAAGGCCAAGCAGCTCGGCGAAGCGCTCAACGATTACAAGGATGCGGCCGCGCTCAAGCCCGATGAACAATACCCCAAGGACCAGATCGCGGCCATCAGCAACTTGCTTGACAGTGCCGCCAAGGAACAGGCTGAAAAAGAGCGCTTGGCGCGCGAGCAGGCCGAAAAGGACAGACAATACGGAGCGCTGATGGCCCAGGCCGACAAGGACTTCAAGGCAAAGGCGTATGACGCCGCCACCACGGGCTATACTGCCGCCCTGGAAGTAAAGCCCGGGGAGAAACATCCCACGGACCGCTTGGCGGAGATCCGATCCTTGCTGCAGGCGCAAGCAGCGGCGGACAGCCTGAAGGCGGCCAAGGATGCCGCAGAGCGCGAGCGTTTGGCGGAAGAAGCACGGAGAAAGGCGGAGGCGGACAGCCTGAAAGCGGCGCAGGAAGCAGCGGAACGGGAGCGGCTCGATGCGGAACGACGCAGCAAAGCAGAGGCGGAAGCGGCGCTCCAAGCGCGCTATGACGATGCCATCCTGAAGGCGGATGCAGCCTTCCGCAACCAAGCCTATGAGCTGGCCCGTGAAGGCTACAACGAAGCCCTGGCGGTGAAACCCGCGGAGCAGTACCCCGTGGGCCAATTGGCCGCCATTGAGAAGGCCTTGGCCGACCGGTCAAAGGCCGAACAGGATGCCGCCGCCGCCGCGGAAGCCGAGCGGCTCGCCGAACAGGAGCGCCAGCGCAAGCTGGCCGAGCAGGCCGACGCGGACCGCGCCGCATTGGACCGCGCCCGTCAGGAACGGGAAGCCAAGCAGGCCTTGGACGAACGATACAACGGCGTTATCCGGCAGGCCGATGAGGCCTTGGCCTCCAAAACGTACACCGCCGCCCGCGACCTGTATGCCCAGGCGCTGGACATCAAGCCCGACGAAACCTACCCGCAGGTGAAGATCGGCCAGATCGACCAGTTGCTTGCTGAGCAGGAACGCCAACGCAACGAGCGCGAGCTGGCCGCCCGCCAGGTGGAGAAGAAGCCGCCACCGGCAGCCTCCAGCGGCTTGGACAACCGCAAGGAGCAGGAGGCCGAGGAATTCATGCGCGAAGCCCGCGAGCGCGAAGAAGCGGAGAAATACCTTCGGATCAAACGCCAGATGACCGCCCGGGAGGAACAGGCCTTGGCCCGGACCGAAATGGCCGACGATCGCCAGCGGCGATCCGCCGAGAGGAACGCCGGGCAACAAGCAGCGAACGCCTCGCTCTACCAAGGGAGCGAAGCCGCGCGCAAGCGCAATGCCGAGGAGTTGGAGGCCTTCCGCAACGCCATGGCCGAACGCCGCAAAACGTGGACGGCACGCGGGCTGGATGAAAGCCGGGCCGCGCGGCAGCAAGTGGAGAACATGGAGGCGGATTTCCGCCAGCAGGATGTCTCCTTGCGTGCACAACAGCAACAGCAGGATGAGCAGGTGCAAGCGCGCAAAAACCAATGGCTTGCCGGGCTGGGCCGTATGGCGGATGCGGGCATGTCACGCTCCGAAGCGGCACAGTCGGAGGTGGACCGCCAGGCAGGCAGCAGCGGTGCAAGGCAGCAGGAGCTCAATGCCTTGGCGCAGTCCGGCAGCCGCCAAGTGGAGCAGGCCAAAGAGCGCCAACAGGCCCAGGAACGCCGATCCGCGGCCGAGGGTATGCAGCGCACCCAAGGCCAGTACGACCGCCTCGGTTCCATTACACCCAACGAAGGCAGATCTTACGATGACTACGCCCGCAGCGAACTGGCCTCGCAGTACCCCCAGGGCGTCACCGAAGAGAGCTACACCGAAGGCAACAAGGTCATCATCAAGCGTGTGGTGGTGCAGGGCAACAAGGCCGATGAATACAACAAGGTCATCGCCAAGTGGGGCACCTTCTACTTCAAGAACGGCCAAAGCATTTCCGAATACATCTGGACGCTGAACACCGGGCGCTGACGCGGTCCACTGCCGATCGCCGTGCCGCAGGAGACCTCCTCTTTTGGCCGGAGGACTTGGTGCAGGGCAGCGCCTGCCAACAGGGCAAACGTTGAAAAGATGATCTTTGCGGCCGCATGCCGCAAGTGCACGGTTCTTGCATGCACATCGCCGCTTTCTCCAGACCCCATCAATACTGATCGCATCATCATGGCCAAGTGGACTAAACGTATCCTGCTGGCAGTCGGCATCCTGCTGGTGCTGCTGCTGGTTGCCGCAGTGCTCATCCCGGTCCTCTACGCGGACAAGATCGAGGCCGCCGTCAAAGAGCAGGTGAACAAGAGCATCAATGCCACGGTGGACTGGGGGGAATGGGATATCAGCCTGTTGCGCAGCTTCCCCAATGCCAGCGTGGAAGTGAAGAACCTCAAGGTGTGCAACAAAGCACCCTTCGAAGGCATTTGCCTGGCCGATGTGGGGGAGACCCGGGCCACCATCGCGATCATGAGCCTCTTCAGCGACCAGATCAAGGTACGCGAAGTGGCCTTGGTGAAGCCGGACATCCACATCAAAGTACTTAAGGACGGCCGCGCCAACTGGGACATCGCCATCCCGGACAGCGTCGCCGCCGAACTGCCCGCCGACACCTCCACCACCCGTTTCAACGTGGCCCTCAAGCACTACAGCATTGCACAAGGCCGCATCCGCTACGATGACGAAAGCCTGCCCATGCTGATGGACTTGCAGGGCGTGGAGCACACCGGCAAAGGGGATTTCACCCAAGACCTCTTCACCCTCTCCACGCAAACCACCGCCGAGCAGGCCACGGTGGTGTTCGACGGGGTGAAATACCTGCGCAATGCCAAAGCCGACCTGCAGGCCGACATCGGGATGGACCTGCCCAACATGAAGTTCACCTTCAAGGAGAACAACATCCGGGTGAACCAGCTGGAGCTCGGGCTGGACGGTTGGGTGGCCATGCCTGCGGACGACATTGACATGGACCTGTCGTGGAACATGAAAAAGAACGACATCGGCACGCTGCTCTCCTTGGTCCCCGCCGAGTTCGCCAGCAACATGAAGGGCGTGGACCTCTCCGGGAAAGCCGCATTCAAGGGCTACGTGAAGGGCACCTACAACGAACACACCATGCCCGGCTTCGGAGTGGACATCAACGTGGACAACGGCCGCTTCAAATACCCCGACCTGCCCGCCAGCGTGGAGGCCATCTTCGTGGATTGCCGCATCCAGAGCCCCCAAGGCAAGGACCTGGACGGCATGGTGGTGGACCTCAAGCGCTTCGCCCTCAACCTGGCCGGCAACCCCGTGCAGGCACGCATGCTCCTCTCCACGCCCATCAGCGACCCCAACGTAGATGCGGCCCTGAAAGCGGACATCGACCTGGCCAACGTGAACAAGGTGGTGCCTTTGCCCAAGGGCGATGCCCTTACCGGCAAGGTGGTGGCCGATGTGCAAATGGCCGGTCGCATGAGCGATGTGGAAGCGCAGCGTTATGAAAAATTCAAGGCCCAGGGCCAGCTCGCCCTCAGCGGCATGAACTACAAGAGCGATTCCTTGCCCTTTGCGGTGGACATCCGATCGCTCATCTTCGACTTCAGCCCGCAGTTCCTGGCCCTCACCAACTTCACCGGCAGCTTGGGCCGCAGTGATGTGCAGGCCAACGGCCGCATGGACAACTACCTGCAGTGGTGGCTCAAGGACAGCACCTTGGCGGGCAGCTTCAACGTGAAGAGCAGCCGCTTTGACCTCAACGAGCTGATGGGCCCTGCCGAAGAAGGCCCGGCCACGGCCACCGCAGCACCGGACACGGCGGCCATGGGCATCATCGAAGTGCCCGCGAACATCGACTTCAGCCTCACCGCAGCCGTACAGCAAGTGCTGTATGAAAACCTCACCCTTGCCGATGCCGCGGGCAAGCTGCACGTGCACGATCAGCGCGTGGACCTCAGCGGCATGGGCTTCAACCTGTTCGGCGGCCGCATCGGCATGGACGGGTCGTACAGCACACAGCACAAGGACGTTCCGAAGTTCGACATGGACCTCAAGGTGGGCGGCGTGGACATCAAGCAGCTCGTGGACAACGTGGAGATGGTGCGCGAAATGGCCCCGGTGGCCAAGTATTGCACCGGCAAGCTCACCACCACCTTGGCCTTGGCCGGCCATCTCGATGCACGCATGGCACCGGTAATGGCCAGCTTGGCCGGGCAAGGCACCCTGGCGACCAAGGGCATCGTACTGTCCGGCTTCAAGCCGCTGCAAGAGGTGGCCAATGTGCTGAAAATGCCCCAGCTCGCCTCCGCCAAGGTGCAGGATGTGGATTTCAGTTACGACATCCAGGACGGCAAGATGATCACCAAGCCGTTCAATGTGAAGATCGACCGGCTAACGGCGAATGTGGGCGGCAGCACGGCCTTTGAAGACCAGGCCATCGACTACACCTTGAAGACCAAAGTGCCCACGGACATGTTCGGCGCCGACGCCGGCCAGCTTGTGGGCGGGCTGCTCGGCCAGATCAACCGCACCCTGGGCACCAATACGGAACTGCCCAAGGAACTGGACCTCACCGCCAAGATCACGGGCACCGTGGACAAGCCCGTGGTAAAGCCGGTGTTCGCCGGCGGGCAGGGCGTGAAGGAAACGGTGAAGGAAGAGGTGAAGGAGCAGCTCAACCAGCAGATCGGCAAGGCCAAGGAGGAAGCCATTGCCAAGGCGCGCGAGGAAGCCGCGAAGCTATTGGCCGAGGCGCAGAGGCAGGCCGACGACCTCAAGGCCAAGGCCCGCAGCGAGGCGGCCACTGCCAAGAAACAGGCGTACAAAGCAGCCGACGACCTGGTCAACCAGGCCAACAACCCCATTGCCAAAGCCGCTGCCAAGGTGGCCGCGGACAAGGCCAAGAAGGTGGCCGACGACAAGGAGAAACAGTTCATCGCCGAAGCCGATAAGCGTGCGGACGGCCTGGTGGAACAGGCGCGCAAGCAGGGCGATGCCCTCATCGCCAAGGCCGAGGCCACGGACACCACGGTGAAGTGAACATGGCGGAGCGTGCGATCGCCGGTGAGCATGGCCGGCCTGAATGTCCAGTACGGTTGCGTCGGGCCCGGCAGGTGGCATACCTGGTGCTGGTGGTGCTCTTGGCCTTGCCGCGCACCGCAGCCATGGGCCAGGAACCGGCGGAAGATCCGTGCGGGCCGCCAGCGGACAAGAAGCTTCTCAAGCGCTTGGATGCAGCCGTGGCCATGAACAACCCCACCGAGAAACACCAGCAGCTCAAGGCCCTACTCGATGCCTATCCCGACTGTGCGGAATGCCTGTTCCGAACAGGCGAAAGCGCCTTCCACCGGGCGCGTTCCGGGGCGGGCAGCTTCAATGCGGGCATCGGGTACCTCGAACAGTACCGGCAGCAATGCCCTCGGCAGCACGGCGAGCTCTACTACTACCTCGGCTCCATGTACTACGCCCAGGAGCGCTTCGCCGAGGCCGCGGAAGCTTTTCAGCAATTCCTGTCCCTGCCCGGGGGCGATGGCCAGGGCGGCGCAGCCGAGCATGATGCCCGGGTGGCGGAGGTGGAACGGATCCTGCCCGAACTGGCCTTCTACCGCGACTTCTACCGCGACAAGGCACCCCTGGCCCCCAGCCCGCTGGCCGGCGTGGACACCCCGGCCGATGAGTACCTGCCCATGTTCTCGCCGGACAATGAACTGCTCTTCTTCACCCGCATCAGCAAGCGGCAAGCCTTGGGCGACCGCTTTGCGCGCGAGGTGGAGGAACTCACCGAGGCCCGGCGCAGCTCCCTGCAGGCGGATTTCGGCAAGGGCGCCCCGCTGCCGCCCCCGTTCAATACCGGCGACAGCTACGGCGGCGTTACCGTAAGCCTCAACAACAAGGAGCTCTTCGTTACCGTCTGCCGGCCGGTGAGCGCCGAATACAAGAACTGCGACATCTACACCACGCACTACACCACGCATGTGGATTTCAGCACCGGCCAACAAACTTTCACGTGGAGCGAGCTCAACAACCTCGGGCCGGCGATCAACACCGCCGATGGCTGGGAGAGCCAGCCATCGCTGAGCGCGGACGGGAAGACGCTGTTTTTCGCCACCCTGCGGCCGGCCAGCCAAGGCATGGACATCTATACCAGCGAACGCAACGCGAAAGGCGAATGGAGCATGGCCAAGCCCTTGCCCGCCCCCGTAAACACCGTGGGTGATGAGAAGGCGCCCTTCATGCACTCCGACAGCCGCACCCTCTACTTTGCCGCCCGGCCGCCCCGCGATGAACAGGGCAATGAGGAACTCGGAAAAGGCCACCGGGGCATCGGAGGCTACGACATCTTCTACAGCCGATTGAAGGAAGACGGCCAATGGGAACAACCCAAGAACCTGGGCAACCCGATCAACACCCCGCAGGACGAACATGGCCTGATCGTGAGCGCCGACGGCCGCACGGCCTACTTCGCCAGCAGCCGCTTCAATGGCCCGGGAGGGCTGGACATCTACGGCTTCAACCTGCCCAAGGAGGCGCGGCCCCAAGAGATCGTGATCATGAAGGGAGAGGTGAAGAACGAGGCTGGCAAAGCCGTGCGCGATGCCACCGTGTCCATCACCTACATGGATACCCGCAAAACGGAAATGCTCAAGGTGGACCCCAACGACGGCAAGTATGCCGCCGTGCTGCGCCTGCAACCCGGTTCGGACGTCATCGTCACCGTGAAAAAGCCCGACCACGTGTTCGACAGCCGCTCCTTCAGCATGGAAGATACCGTGCGCGGCGGCGTGGCCCAGGTCGATCTGCAGTTGGACAAGATCGAAACGGGCCGCAACTACCGGGTGAACGACATCCGTTTCGCCACCAACAGTGCGGACATCACCGGGGCCAGCCGCTACATCCTGGAAGAGCTCATCACCTTCCTGCGTGAGAATCCGAAGGTGCGGATCGAACTGCAGGGCCACACCGACAATGTGGGCGACCTGGAGGCCAACATGGTGCTGAGCCGCAGCCGTGCAGCCAACGTCATGCAGTACCTTACCGGCCAAGGCATCGCCGCCGAGCGCCTCGGCAGCCAAGGATTCGGCCCCACCGTGCCCATCGCGGACAATGCCACCGAAGCGGGCCGCGCCCTGAACCGGCGCACCACCTTCGTGATCACGGCGCATTGAACCGGGCTGCAACCGCCACTCCCCCCGCTACCTTTACGGGCATGGGAAAACCGTTCCTGCTGCTGTTCCTTTTGTTGGTTGCCGCCCAAGGCCGTGCACAACTTTCACATGGCGGGGAGCCTTTGCAGTGGGCGAATGGCACCGCACCGTACATCCCGGTCGCCGACCATCACCTCGGGCCGCCGGACCAGGGCGCTGCGTTGGCCGCTGCGGATACTGCCGGTGCACCTGGGGGCTACCGTTTCGGCCTGCGCCGTGCCGTTGGGGCGGACATGCTTGCCCAAGGCCAGTGGGCCCGCATGCCGGGCGGAGGGCGGGTGTGCCGCTTCACCATCCAAAGCGACAGCGCGGTGATGCTGGCCGTGCAATTCGACCAGTTCACCTTGCCATGGGGCGGGCGCCTGTTCCTTTACGATCATGCCCGCACCACCTTCCTGGGCGGCTTCACCCAGGCCAATCAACAGGCGGATGGCCGCTTTGCCACGGCCTTCCTGCCAGGCGATGCCGTCACCTTGGAGTATCAGGAACCGCCCGGCGCACCGCCCGCCACTATCCGGATATCGCACATCACCCATGCCTGGCGCAGCATCTTCCCGCCCGGGGCGCAAGCCTCGCGCGATTACTACCCGGGCTATCCCAGCTCGCCTTGCCACAACAACGTGGCCTGCCCCGTGGCCGCCGACTGGCAGGACCAAAGCCGGGCGGTGCTCTGGTTCATGACCCCCGAGGGCTACACCTGCAACGGCACGCTGTTGAACAACACGGCACAGGATGGAACGCCGTACGTGCTGATCGCCAACCATTGTTACGTGCCCTCGGAAAGCCAGTGGGTGTTCTACTTCAACTACCAGAGCCCTACTTGCATCGGGGATACGGGGCAAACGATGCAAACGCTCACCGGCAGCGTGCGGCGGTCCATTCTTTATCACGGGGATTTTTGCCTCATGGAACTCTTCGACACACCGCCACCGGCGTACAAGGCCTATTACGCGGGCTGGGACCGCTCGGGCAATACGCCCCTGAGCGGTGCGGCCATCCTCAACCCGTTGTCCGACGTGAAAAAGATCTCCTTCTACAATGTTCCCGCCCAATCCGCCACGTTGGACGAGGAGCAGATCCCCTGCTGGGAGAACTACTGGTTCAACGGTATTTTGGAAGCGGGTGCCAGCGGCGCACCCTTCTTTGACGAGAACAAACGGGTGGTGGGGCACATGGTGGGCGGAGGCATGACCTGTGCCACGGCCACCACCGATCCCGTCTTCGCCGCCAAGTTCAGCTACAATTGGAACGGCGGTACCAACGCCGGCTCGCGCTTGCGCGATTGGTTGGACCCGTCCAACACCACCATGGCGTTGGACGGCTTCGATCCCAACGGGGCGCAGCCCTTTGTGGCGGTGCGTCCACGGGCAATGTTGCAAGGCCCCTTTGTGCAGGGCACCGGCAACATGAGCGATGCGCTGAACTCCGCCGGGTTGCTGCCCCTGACGGAGCCGTACTCCGGCTTGGGCTATGTACACGCCGGTACGGGCGGCGGCGAAACCACCGATGCCGAAGTGCTGGCAGTGAACGGCCCGTTGGCCGTAGTGGATTGGGTAGTGGTGGAATTGCGCAACAAGAACGCTCCTGCGCAGGTGTTGGCCAGCCGTTCGGCCCTGTTGCACAGGGATGGAACCATCACCGGAGTGGACGGAGTGAGTGCCGTGGTGTTCCGCGCCGCCGCCGCCGACAACTATTACCTGGCGGTGAGGCACCGCAACCATTTGGGCATCATGACCGCAGCACCCGTAGCGCTCAGTACACAGGCCGTGCTTCTGGACTTCACCGACGGCAGCGTGGCCGTGCAGGGCGGAAGCAATGCCACGGCCCTGGTGGGCGGAACGCGGTGCATGCGCGCCGGCGATGCCAACGGCAACGGCAAGGTCAGCTACACCGGTCCGGTGAATGACCGGGATGCCGTGCTGGTCCGTGTGGGCGGCGCCACGGTCAACGCCTCCATACCGGGTTATTTCAGGGAGGATACGAACATGGACGGCTTCACCAGATACATCGGTTCCGGCAACGACCGCGACCGGATCCTTTCAACCTTGGGCGGACTGCCCACAACCGTGCGCAATACGGCCTTGCCCTGAACCACCTGTCGGGGACCCGCCCCAAGGGGTGGTCCGGACTCGCTGCGGGAGCGGGATGCGAACACATTCCCGAAGCAACTTCGCCCTTGCGGGCCTAAGCAGCTGCGCCAAAAGCCTGCACTAAACCGGTGAACGCCCGGCCCCCAAGGACTACGCCTCGCGGCCCAAGCGCTTGGCATTCTTGCGCATGCGCAGGTTCAGCAGCTCCACCAGCGTGCAGAAGCCCATGGCGGCGTAGAGGTAGTTCTTGTCGATGTGCACGCCGAAACCGTCCAGCAGCAGCACCACGCCCACCATCGCCAGGAAAACCAGGGCCAGCACCTTCACCGTGGCGTGCTTGTTCACGAAATCGCTGATCAGCTCGGCCGCCACCAGCATGATGATCACCGCGATCACCACGGCCAGCACCATGATCAGCAGCTCATTGCTCATGCCCACGGCGGTGATCACCGAGTCCAGCGAGAAGACGATGTCCATCAGCACGATCTGGAACACCACCATGAACACCGATGCACGCACGCGCGCATCGCCCTGCTTCTCTTTCACGAACTCCACCTTGTGCCAGATCTCCATGCTGGCCTTCCAGATCAGGAAGAGGCCGCCCGAGATCAGTACCAGGTCCTTGCCGGTCACGGCCATGGAGCCAATGTGGAACAAGGGCTCCACCAAGTGCATGATCCAGCTCAGGGTAAGCAGCAGCAGGATGCGGGTGATCAGTGCGAAGGCCAGGCCGAGGCGGCGCGCGCGGGCCTGGCGGGCCTGCGGCAGCTCGCCGCTGAGGATGCTGATCATCACAATGTTGTCGATGCCCAGTACGATCTCCAACGCGGTGAGGGTGAGCAGCTGCACCCAGCCGTGGGTGGTGAGGAAAACGGAGAAATCGAGGCTGTCCAAGGGTAGCATGTCGCGGAATGGGGCGCGAAAATACGCGCACTGGCCAATTGCCCCGTGTGCGCCTTACGGCGTGGCGACCCGGTAAATGCTGATCACTTCGTTGCGGTTCACCGGGTTCAGCCAGTGCATCAGGCGGTCCAACAGGCCCGGTTGGGCGCGGCCCACCAGTTGCAAAGGGCCCAGCGCTTGCTGCACGCGGGCGATCCGTGCCTCGAGTGCTTCAGGACCGATGAACAGCACCACGTCCGGGCGGCCTTCCGGCGGGGAAGCAGCGGCCAGCGCCCGGATGTCCATATCAGGGTTGGTGATGTTTTGCACGGCCACATCCCATCGGCCCAAGTAGTACAGCGGCAGCATGGGCGGGTCCTGTTCCGCCGTGTCCTCCACCCATAAGGCGCGGACTTCCTTTCCGCGCAGCATCCCCATGGCCTCCACGCGTTCGCGCTTGCTGGAGCTGAAGGTGAGCGGTACCAGCAACAGCAGGTTCAAGGCCCAGGTCCATGCCATGACGCCCTTCCACAGCTGGGGCCGCTTATGCCACCAAGTGCTTTGTTCCCGGTACTGCTCCCATGCGGTGTAGCCCAACACCAGCACCAAGGGCACGATGGAGAGGATGAAGCGCTCCTGCTTGTTGGGGAAGAGCGAATGGAAAAACAGGAAGCTGAGCACCGCAGACCAAACGGCGATAGGCTTGGGCCGCCGGAAGAAACCGAAGAGCACCGCCAGGGAGAAGGGCGGAATGAACACCCCGGCCAGCACCAGCAGGTAGTTGTACCAAGGCTGGTTGAAGTAAGTGGTGGAGTTGGCCAGGTTGTAGCGCACATATTCCGTGAGCTCTGCGAAGGGGCGCCCCCAGATCGCCAGGTCCACGCCGCCTTGCACCAGCGCGATGGGTGCGAGCATGCCCAGGCCGAACAGCACCATGCCGCGCGGGTTGCGCTGCAACAGCAACGCAAGCCCGGCGCCGGCCCCGAAGAAGACCGTTTGAAAACGCAGGTCCACGGCCAGCCCGGCGAACATGCCGGCCATGAGCAGCGCCCGGGGCGGCGGTGTTCCGTCTTGGCGCACCAGCCACCAAGCGCTGAGCATCAAGGGCGGTACGGCCACCATCTCCACCAGGTTGCGCACCGAGAGGAAGGGCATGAAGAAGAACAAGGCAAGCAACAGCCCGCAGCGCCACGCGGTGTCCGGCCCGGACAACCGCAGGGCGATGCGATAGCCCGCACGCACGGTGATCAAGCTCCAGAGCGCGTGCAGCAAGCGCACCAGCACCATCTTCCAGGCGGGGTCGCTGAGCCCGATGGCCGCGCAGAGCTTGAAAAGCACGTAGTGCAACCCGGGGTAGAGCATCATGTGCCCGGTTGGGGCGGGCGTGCCGCTCTGGTTCCATGGAAGCCAGTTGTTGTAATCGAAACCGTCCACCCAGCTTTGGGCGGCCTCGATCATCAGGAAATGGTCGTCATGCGCGAAATACCCCTCGGAGAAGAGAGCCGCGAGCAGCCGCGGAACCAAGGCCAACAGGGTGAGCCAGAACAGCGGGCGCTGTTTCAGCTTGGCGAATAGCTCAGGGAGGGTCATGCGGAAAGTGGGGGCAAATTAGCCCTTGGCCCGGGCATCACGCAGGCCGCTACATTCGGCGCTGATGGTAACCGCGGGCTTTTCCTTCACCGCCCGTTGGCGGCAGGCCTTGGCAGCACCGTGCTTTGTGAGCTTCTTGGCCACAGGCTTGGCCATGGGCGTGGCTGTGGTATGGGCGCTGCCGCATTTCTTCGGCTGGGTGGGCCAACGCCAAGGCCTACTGCCACCGGAGCCGCTGTTGGGCTTGTGGGAACCCCGTCAGGTTTCCATGGCCACGTTCCTGGTGCTTTACGGTGTGTTGCTGTTGGTGCTGGCAGCCGTTTCCGGCAGGCCCGGCACGGTGCTGCGCGGCCTGTACGCCTACCTGCTGATGACGGGCTTGCGCATGGCGGCCATGGCGCTCGTGGTGCTGGAGCCGCCACCCACGATCATCCCCTTGGTGGATCCGGTAACGCAGCTCTTCTATCCGGGCGGAACTCCGTTCCTCAAGGACCTGTTCTTCTCCGGCCACACGGCCACCCTGGTGCTGCTGGCCCTGATGGCGCCCGCCGGCCATGCCCGTTGGCTTGCCGCGTTGGGCGCAGCAGCGGTGGCCGTGTTGGTGCTGGCGCAGCACGTGCATTGGACAGTGGATGTACTGGCTGCGGTGCCGGCCGCCTGGTTGGCATGGGCGCTCGCTGGCCGACTGCTGCGCAATTGCTCGGCAACCGTTGACCGTCCCCCTGTGTGATACAGGGCTGATGGCCGCCAACAAGTACGCCCCCGGTTACTTTTGCACTCCTTCCTTTCCCGCATGAACATCCTGGTCCTTTCGCGCAGCGGAAAACTCTTTTCCACGCGCCGCATCGTGGAAGCCGGCCGGGCACGCGGCCATGATATCAGCGTGGTGGACCATGTGAAATGCGACCTGGTGATCGTGCGCAAGGACCCGCACGTGCTTTACCGTGGGCACCGGTTGCAGGACGTGGACGCCATCATCCCGCGGATCGGTGCGAGCGTGACCTTCTACGGTGCGGCCGTGGTGCGCCAGTTCGAGGCCATGAAAGTGTTCACCACGGTGGAGAGCCAATCGCTTGTGCGCAGCCGCGACAAGTTGCGCAGCCTGCAGATCCTCAGCAAGGCCGGGGTGGACATGCCCCGCACGGTCTTTACCAACTACAGCAAGGATGTGGCCATGGCCGTGGAACACGTGGGCGGTGCACCGTGCATCATCAAACTGCTGGAAGGCACCCAAGGGCTGGGCGTGGTGCTGGCCGAATCCAAGAAGGCCGCCGTGGCGGTGGTGGAGGCGTTCAATACGTTGAAGGCGCGGGTGATCGTGCAGGAATTCATCAAGGAGGCCAAAGGCGAGGACATCCGTGCCTTCGTGGTGGACGGCACCATCGTGGGGGCCATGCGCCGCCGCGGAAAGGAAGGGGAGTTCCGCAGCAATCTGCATCGCGGGGGCAATGCCGAGTTGATCGACCTCTCTCCCGAGGAGGAGGAAATGGCCGTGCATGCCGCGCGCGCCCTGGGCCTGCGCGTGGCCGGGGTGGACATGATCCAGAGCAGCCGCGGCCCGCTGGTGCTGGAAGTGAACGCCTCACCGGGTTTGGAGGGCATCGAGCAGGCCACGGGCAGGGACATCGCCGGGGAGATCATTGCCTACGTGGAGCGCAATGTGGTGCTCAAGGCGTAGGGCGGGTCACATGCCCCACTTCTTCAGTTTGGCGTAGAGCGTGGTGAGGCCGATGCCCAGCAGGGTGGCTGCCAGGGTCTTGTTGCCGGCAGTGTGCGCCAGCACCCGGCGGATGTGTTCGCGCTCCACCTGTTCAAGGTCGTAAGGGCTTGAATTTGCGGGTTGGCCGGCAGCGCCCTGCAATTCCAACGGCAACGCCGCCGGGTCCAGTACGGGGCCGTCGCAAAGGATGCAGGCCCGCTCGATCACGTTGCGGAGCTCGCGCACCTGGCCTGGCCAGTTGTAGGCATTGAGCAGGGCTGCAGCCTGCTCCCCGATCCCTTGTATGGTCTTGCTGTAGCGTGTTGCGGCAAGGCTGAGGAAGTGTTCGGCGAGCAGCAGGATGTCCCCCGGACGTTCAGCCAGGTCGGGAATGCGGATCACAAAGGCGGCGAGCCGGTAGTAGAGATCCTCCCGGAAACGGGTGCTCCCTTCAGGAGGTGCAATGTTGCGGTGCGTGGCCGCCAGGAAGCGCACATCGGCCTTGCGGGGCACGGTATCGCCCACGCGCAGGTAATCACCGGTTTCCAGCACCCGCAACAATTTGGCCTGCAGTTCCAGCGGCATTTCACCCACCTCGTCCAAGAAGAGGGTACCGCCTCGGGCGGCTTCGATCAGCCCCTTTTTGTCTTTAAGCGCACCGGTGAAGGCGCCGGCCACGTGGCCGAAGAGCTCGCTCTCCAGCAGCTCCTTGCTCAGTGCGCCGCAATTCACGGCCAGCAAGGGCAGCTTGCTGCGGGTGCTCGCGGCATGCACGGCCTGGGCAAACACTTCCTTGCCGGTGCCCGTGGCGCCGGTGAGCAGCACCGTGGCGCCGGTGGGGGCCACTTTGCGGGCCAGGCCGATAGCGTGCTTGATCGCTGCCGATCGGCCGATGATGCCGGCGAAGGGGTCGCTGGCCGCTCCCTTGCCGGTCGGGATGTCCATGTCCACCTGCTGCAGCGCCGCACTTACCGTAGGGATGAGCTTGGCGTTGTCATCCCCCTTCACCAAGTACTGGAACGCGCCGTTGCGCATGGCCTGCACGGCATCGGGAATGGAGCCGAAAGCGGTCATCACCACCACCTGGCTGGCGGGTTGAAGGGCCTTGAGGGCACGCGTGAGCTCCACGCCATGGGCGTCGGGCAGCCGCACATCGCACAGCACTACAGGGAAGGAACCGTCCTTCATGAGCTTCAAGCCGGCTGCGCCGGTCTCCGCCGTGGCCACGTGGTAACCTTCTCCTTCGAACACGCGGCGCAGCATGTTGCGCAGCTGGGGTTCGTCGTCGATGATGAGCAGGCGGGGAGCGGCGGGCATGGCGCGAAGTAACGCCGCTTCACGTCAGTCGTTGGCCGGTGATGCGAAACGAAGTACGAATTCGGCGCCACCGCGTGGCCCGGCCTGGTAGGTGATGTCACCCCCCATGGCACGCATCAGCTCACGGGCAATTGACAGGCCAAGGCCGGTGCCCGCAGCACCGTGCGGGGCGAAGCGCTCGAAGAGGTGCGCCTGTTGTTCCATCGTCAAGCCGGGCCCATCATCGGCCACGGTGACCAGGATATTGGGCCCGGTGGCCTCGCTGCGGATGGTGATGGTGCTGTTGGCGGGGCCATGGCGCAGGGCATTGCTCAGCAGGTTGATCAACGACCAGGTGGCTTTGTCGGCATCGGCGGCAACGAAGGGCAGGGGGGTGTGGAGGTGCACGGCCAGCTGCATGCCGCGAGCGGTGGATGCCGCGCGCACGCTGTCCATGGCCGCGTGGATGATGCCCGGAAGGGAATGCTTGGCCACCTGCACGCGGAGCTGCCCGGTTTCCAGCTGCGCCATGTCGAGCAGTTCGCTCACGATGCGCACCAGCCGCTGGTGGTCCTTGCGCAGGTCGCTGACGATCTCGGCCTGGTCGGCGGTGAGCTGGGCGGCCTGGTGGCGTTCGAGCAGGCCCAGGCCGATGTCGCTGCTGGCCAGCGGCGTTTTCAGCTCGTGGCTGATGGTGGCCAGGAACATGGTCTTGGCCTGGTCGCGTTCCAAATAGGGAGTGACGTTGTACAGCGTGTACACGGTACCGGCGCGGCCGGCATCGGTTTCAATGGGGCTGCTTTCCACGGTGAAGTGCTGCTCCCGTCCGTTCAGCACGGCCTTGAAGGTGGCGCTGCCCTCGGCGCGGAGGATGAGGGCGAGCAGGTCGTTGCGGTTTGCGGCGGTCGTGGCGTCCAGGTTCATCAGGTCCTGCGGTGCCACGCCCAGCAGTTCTGCGGCTTGGCTGTTCATGAACAGGATGCGCTGCTGGTCGTCCACGCCGATGCTCGGGTAGCGCAAGCTGTTGATCACGGCCTCGGCGCGGGTCTTTTCCTGCATGATCCGCGAGAGGTTGCTGGTGCTCCAGCGCTCCAGCTCCGCGGCCATGGTATTGAACCGCTCGGCCATGTGCCCGAATTCATCGCTGCGCTGCAGGGTCACCCGTTCATCGTAGTGCCCTGCGGCGATGCGGTCGATGCCGTCGGTGAGCGTGCGGATCGGCTCAGCGATGAAGGTGGGCATGCTCAGGAACAGCGAGAAGGCGATCAGGAAGGCGAAGGTGGCGGTGAAGCTGATCCAGATCACGGCCTCTTCGCCGCGCCGTTCCTGGGCCTCCGCCTTGTCCACTATGGCGGCGCGGTTCAGGTCGGAGACGTGCGCAATGGCCCTGCGCAGCCCCGCCACCGCCGCCGGGTCGGTGGGGATGGAGGCCAAGGAGTCCAGGGCACGCGCCAATCGTTCGGTGGCCTCGCGCTCGCCCGGTTCGGTCATGTTCTGTTGTTGCGCCCGGATCTGTTCGGTGAGGCGGGCATGGCGCTCGGCCGTGTCGTGCGAGGTGTCCAAGGCTTCCACCATGGCCTGCATGTAGGCGATGCTGTTGTAGTTGGCCTTGATCACGGCCATGCCTTCGCCGCGCAGTTTCCAAATGGTGGCCAGGCTCACTGCTGCCAGCACGGTCACCAGCAGGAGCATCACCCCGAGCAGTACGGTCAATCGGCCTTTGGTTTTCATGAGAGGATCACGAGATCGATGTCTTTTTCACCCAGTTCCACAAGCAGGCGCTTGAAGATATTCCTGCGCAAGATCACCTGCCAAACGCTGATGTGGGGCTTGCCCATGCAAATGGTGGTAACCTCCTTTTCGTTCACCACGCTGAGGATGGCCTCCGCGATGTCGGCCCCTTCCAGGTGGAGGATGCGGGCCGGCATGGCAGCCAGGCCCGGAGAGGCCCCGCCGGTCTGCACTTGGATCACCTCCGCGCCCAGCTCGGTGGCCAGTTTGAAGTTGTTGATCAGGTGGCGCTGCTTGTCCAACGGAATGCGGTCCGGGGCTTCGGCGGGCGTGCGCACGTAAAGCACGCTCCAGCCGCTGTGGTAATAGTTGGCCAGGCGCGCGGTCTTGCGGATGATCTTGCCGGCAATCTCCGCGTTGGTGCTGATCAGGGCCAGGAAATGTTCATGCCGCAGGTCGGGCTTGGTCACCTCCAGTTCCACCTTGCGTTCCACCTGGCCCGCCACTTCCTTCAGGGCCAGTTCGCGCAATTGCAGGATCTTCTCGGGTTGGAAGAAGTTCCGCAATGCGGTCTCCACTTTCTTCAGGTCGTAGATCTTCCCTTCACGAAGGCGGCCGATCAGTTCTTCTGCCGTGAGGTCGATGTTCACCACTTCGTCCGCCCGCTGTAAAAAGCTGTCCGGCACCCGCTCGGTGATGCCCACGTCCGTGATGCGCTCCACCTGGGCGTTGATGCTTTCGATGTGCTGGATGTTCACGGCGGTGATCACGTTGATCCCATTGGCGAGCAGTTCCAGCACGTCCTGGTAGCGCTTGGCATGCCTGCTGCCCGGCACGTTGCTGTGGGCCAGTTCGTCCACGATCACCACGTCGGGGTGCAGCACCAGCACGGCGTTCAGGTCGAATTCCTCCAAGCGCTTGCCCTTGTAGTACACTTCCCTTCTGGGGATCACCGGCAGTCCTTCAATGAGTGCGCGGGTTTCCGGACGGTCGTGTGTTTCCACATAGCCCACCTGGATGTTCACCCCGCGCGCCAGCAGGTCATGCGCCTCTTCCAGCATGCGGTAAGTCTTGCCCACGCCGGCGCTCATGCCGATGTACACCTTCAGCCGCCCCGGCTTGGTGGCAGGTTGCAACGGATTCCTGTCGGTGGTGCCGATCATGGCAGGGCGATGGCCAAACTGGTGGTGAAAAAGGTGTTGCTCCGCGTCGGCGCTTCGTCTGCTTCCAGGAAGATCTTGTCCTCGCTCTGCAGCATGCGGGCCTCGGTGCGCCACAGCACGTTGGGCGCGATCCAATGGTCGTAGTTCAGGCTGTAGCCCATCGTGTTGAAGCCATTGGGCGTTCCGGTGGCGATGATCACACCGTCCTGGTCCTGGTAGTATTCGATCCGTGCAGCGAGGAAGCATTTCTCGCCGACCTGCAAGCGCGGGATCAGGACCGGGGTGATAAACCGGTTGGTGCTGTCACCGCTGTCGGCTTCCTCCATGCCCATATCGCAGCCCACGATCACACCGAAATTCTCCGTTACCTGAAGCTGCGCGTACAGGTTGTTGAAGATCCGCAGTTGGCTCACCGAGTCCGGCTTGTCATTGCCCACGAAGGTGCTCCAGTTGATGGTGGCCTTGGCCGTGGGCTTGTAGGTGAGCTGGGTGCCGAAGGCCGGGGTGTTGTTGCTGTCCACGCGGGCCATGCGCTGCCAACCGTTCAGGAGCAGGCCGCTTGCGTACCACTTTCCGTTGGGGCTGGTGTAGCTGAGCCGGGCACCGGTTTCGAAGTAAGGCGTGTTCTCCGCCAGGATGCTGCGCGTGAGGGTCCAGCAGTCCTTGCCGATGGCGCTCTCGAAGCCGATGTGGCTGGGCAGGATGCCCGCGTCGAGCCAGAGCTCCTTGGTCTTGCTCAGCTTCACGCCCGCGTTCGCCTCGTACACGCTGCGCAGCAGCTCCGGCTCGGCGGCCAGGTTGTAGTGCGCATAGGTGCCCGCCATCAGCGCGAGGTTGCCGCGCACGTTCTTCATTGCGTAGGCCAGCTTCATCATGCCGAAGTTCAGGTTCACTTCGTTGTGCCGGTTGAAGCTGTAAAAGAATCCGGGCCGCAGGTGATCTTCCGGCTGCGCCAGGTCGTAGCTGTAGTACACCTCGGCGTACGCGCTCAAGGTCACGGCGCTGTTGAGCGGTTGTGCTTGGGTGGAAAGGGTGATGCCCATGGCGGACATCAGAAGCAGGCGTTTCATTTGGATGCGGCGTCGAGCGCCAGGTTCAGTTGCAGTACGTTGATCTTGGCCGGACCGAGCAGGCCCAGCAGCGGGGCGTCGGTGTGGTCGTAGATGAGCTTCAGCACTTCGGCTTCGCCCATGCCGCGGGCGGTGGCCACGCGTTTGGCTTGCACCCGTGCGGCTTTCACGCTCAGGTGCGGGTCCAGGCCGCTGCCGCTGGCGGTGACCAGTTCCACGGGCACCTCGCTCTTGGCCACGCCGGGGTTGTGTGCCAGGAAAGTGTCGATACGGGCCTGCACTGCGGCCAAGTGATCGGGGTTGCCCGGGCCCTTGTTGCTGGCGCCGGAACCGGCGGCATTGTAGTCCACCGCGCTGGGCCGCGGCTGGAAGTAGCGGTCCTGCGTGAAGCGCTGCGCGATGTTCGCGTAGTAGGTGCGGCCGTTAGCTGCGATGGTGGCCGCGTTGCCGTCGTGCGGGGTGAGCTGGCCGATGCCCATCAACGCCACGGTGTACAGGCCGCTGAAGAGCAGCATGCACAGGGCGGTGAGCTTGAGGGCGGGAAGGAGATGCTGTTTCATGGGATCGGTGTTGCGTCGACCCTTGCTGAGCGTAGCTGAAGCAGGGTTGACCGTACAGTTTTAGATGAAGAGGGTGATGCAGAGGTCGATGGCCTTGATGCCGATGAAGGGCGCGATGAGGCCGCCCAGGCCGTAGATGAGCAGGTTGCGCCGCAGGATGGCCGTGGCGCCGATGGGCTTGTAGGCCACGCCGCGCAGGGCCAGCGGGATCAGCAGCGGGATGATGATGGCGTTGAAGACCACCGCGCTGAGGATGGCGCTCTCGGGGCTGTGCAGGCCCATGATGTTGAGCGCGCCCAGGGCGGGTATGCTGGCCATGAAGAGCGCGGGCACGATGGCGAAATACTTGGCCACGTCGTTGGCGATGCTGAAGGTGGTGAGCGTGCCGCGCGTCATCAGCAGCTGCTTGCCGATCTCCACCACTTCGATGAGCTTGGTGGGGTCGTTGTCAAGGTCCACCATGTTGCCGGCCTCCTTGGCGGCCTGCGTGCCGCTGTTCATGGCCACGCCCACGTCGGCCTGCGCCAGCGCGGGGGCGTCGTTGGTGCCGTCGCCCATCATGGCCACCAGGCGGCCGCCCTGCTGCTCCTTGCGGATGTAGGCCATCTTCTGCTCGGGCGTGGCCTCGGCGATGAAGTCGTCCACGCCGGCCTTCTCGGCAATGTATTTTGCGGTGAGCGGGTTGTCACCGGTGACCATCACGGTCTTCACGCCCATTTTCCGTAGTCGCTCAAATCGCTCCTGGATGCCGGGCTTGATGATGTCCTGCAGTTCGATGGTGCCGGTGACCACGCCGTTCTCGGCCACCACCAGCGGTGTTCCGCCGTTGGCGGCAATGCGCTTCACTTCGGCGTCCACGTCGGCCGGGAAACGGTTGCCGTTTTTTTCCGCCAGCTTGCGGATGGCGTCCTGTGCGCCTTTGTGGATGCGCGGGCCGTTGGGGAAGGCCACGCCGCTGGTGCGCGTTTCTGCGGTGAACTTGATCAGCTCGGCGCCGTCGATGGTGAGGTGCCTGGTCACTTCCGGCCCGGCGAGTTCCACGATGCTCTTGCCCTCGGGCGTTTCGTCGGCCATGGAGCTCAGCGCGCAGGCCTGCACGAAGCGGGCCTTGTCCACGCCGCTGGCCGGGTGGAAGGCCGTGGCCTTGCGGTTGCCGATGGTGATGGTGCCGGTCTTGTCCAGCAGCAGCACGTCCACATCCCCGGCGGTCTCCACGGCCTTGCCGCTCTTGCTGATCACGTTGGCACGCAGGGCACGGTCCATGCCGGCGATGCCGATGGCGCTGAGCAACCCGCCGATGGTGGTGGGCACCAGGCACACGAAGAGCGAGATCAATGCGGCGGTGGTGAGGCCGGCCTTCGCGTAACCGGCAAAGGGCGGCAGCGTGGTGCAGACGATGAGGAACACCAACGTAAAGCCCGCGAGCAGGATGGAGAGGGCGATCTCGTTGGGCGTCTTCTGCCTGCTGGCGCCTTCCACCAGGGCGATCATGCGGTCCAGGAAGCTGGTGCCCGGCTCGCCTACCACCTCCACTTCGATACGGTCGCTCAGTACGCGCGTGCCGCCGGTAACGCCGCTGCGGTCGCCGCCGGCCTCGCGGATCACCGGTGCGCTCTCGCCGGTGATGGCGCTCTCGTCCACGGTGGCCAGGCCTTTCACGATCTCGCCGTCGGCCGGGATGGTGTCGCCCGCTTCGCACAGGAAGCGGTCGCCCTTGCGCAGTTCATTGCTGCGCACCATACGCGTGCCGCCTTGTATGAGCAGTTTGGCGGGCGTGTCCTCGCGGGTGCGGCGCAGCGAATCGGCCTGGGCCTTGCCGCGTGCTTCGGCAATGGCCTCGGCGAAGTTGGCGAAGAGCACGGTGAGCAGCAGCAGCAGGAACACCGTCGCGTTGTAGCCCAGAGATCCCTGCGTGCGGTCGCCCAAGGCCACCAGCACGCACACCACGAGCATCACCGCGGTGCCCACCTCCACGGTGAACATCACGGGGTTGCGCACCAGGGTGCGGGGGTCGAGCTTCACGAAGGCCTGCACCAAGGCCCGGCGCAGCATGGCGGGTTGGAAGAGGGAGGAAGAAGTAGCTTGGTTCATGGCGTGGTTCAAAAGCTGAGGTGGTCGGCAATGGGGCCCAGGGCCAGCGCGGGGAAGAAGGAGAGCGCGGCCACGATGGCGATCACGGCGAACACCACGGTGCCGAAGGTGAAGGTGTCCGTGCGCAGGGTGCCGGCGGCGGCGGGAATGTGTTTCTTGCCGGCGAGCAAGCCCGCGATGGCCACGGGGCCCACGATGGGGATGAAGCGGCTGAGAATGAGCACCAGGCCCGTGCTGATGTTCCACCACGGCGTGTTGTCGCCCAGTCCCTCGAAGCCGCTGCCGTTGTTGGCCGCGCTGCTGGTGTATTCGTACAGCATTTCGCTGAAGCCGTGCGCACCGGGGTTGTTCAGCCAGCCGTAGCCGGGGTTGGCGGTGATGCCGTAGGCGGCCAGCGCGGTGCCCGTGAGGATCACCAAGGGATGCAGCAGCGTCACCAGGATGGCGATCTTCATCTCGCGCGCCTCCACCTTCTTGCCGAAGAGCTCGGGCGTGCGGCCCACCATCAGGCCGCCGATGAAGACGGCCAGGATGATGAAGATGAAGATGTTGAGGATGCCCACGCCCACGCCGCCGTAAAAGGCGTTGGTCATCATGGCCAGCAGCTCGTTCATGCCGCTCAGGGGCATGGTGCTGTCGTGCATCGCGTTCACCGATCCGGTGCTGATCACCGTGGTCACGATGCTCCAGTAGCCGGAGGCGGCCGCGCCGATGCGCGTTTCCTTGCCTTCCATGGCACCGCCGGTGTTGTCCACGCCCATGGCGCCGATGGCCGGGTTGCCGTTCATTTCCATGATCACGTTGGGCACGGCCAGCGCCAGGAAACCTGCGGTCATCACGCCGAACACCATCCAGGCAAAGCGCTGTTTGCGCAGGTAGAAGCCCAGGGCGAAGACCATGGCCAGGGGGATCACCATCTGGCTCCACATCTCCACCATGTTGGTGAGGTAGGTGGGGTTCTCCAGCGGGTGCGCGCTGTTGGCGCCATAGAAGCCGCCGCCGTTGGTGCCCAAGTGCTTGATGGCCACGAACCCCGCCACCGGCCCGCGCGATACCTGCACGCTGTCGCCCTCCAGGGTCACCATGCTGTCCTTGCCCAGCGCGGTCTGCGGCATGCCCTCGAACATCAGCACGGTGCCCACCACCAGGCACAGCGGCAGCAGCACGCGGGTCATGCTCTTGAGGAAGTAGTCGTAGAAGTTGCCCAGCTTGGTGGCGCTTCGTTCACGCAAGGCGTTGAACACCATGGCGGCCGCGGCCATGCCCGTGGCGGCGCTCACGAACTGCAGGAACATCATGCCGAACACCTGGCTGAGGTAGGTGGCACCGGTTTCGCCGCTGTAGTGCTGCAAGTTGCAGTTCACCAGAAAGGAGATGGTGGTGTTGAAGGCCAGCTCGGCGCCCATGCTGGGATTGCCGTCGGGGTTCCAAGGCAGCCACCCCTGGTTCATCAGCAGCAGCATGGTCCAGAGGAACCACACCAGGTTGATGGTGAGCAGCGCGCGCAGGTGCTGCTGCCAGGACATTTCCTTGACGGCGTCGATACCGGAAAATCGGAAGATGAAACGTTCCAGCGGGCCCATCACGGGATCGAGCAGGGAGCGCTCGCCGCCGTAGACCTTGGCGATGTAGCGGCCCAGCGGTATGGCCAGGCCCACCGTGGCGGCGAACATGGCGATCACGCCCAGGAGTTCAGTGTTCGGCATGGATCAGAATTTTTCGGGTTTCACCAGCACGTAGGCCATGTAGGCGAACAGCAGGATGGCGATGATGAGCAGGGTGATGAGCATGGGTCAGATCTTTTCGAACCAGTTGGTCATTTTGAAGAAGAGGCCGAAGCAGAGCAGGCCG
>JADZAC010000005.1 GCA_020852835.1 Flavobacteriales bacterium | reverse complement strand
GCGGGGTCCTTGAACACATCGCCGCCGATCTCCCAGTTGTCAAACCACAACTCTTCGGTGCTGTAGCCCATGGCGCGGTTGTCGAACACGCCGTTGTGCGAGACCAAGCACTTGAAGGCGCTTTGCCAGTTGCCCGCGATCCAGTTCACCATGTAGCCGCCGTAGCTGGCGCCCAACGCGGCGGCGCGGCTGCCATCGAGGAAGGAATAGGTCTTCTGCGCATAGGCCCAACCTTTCTGCAGGTCCTCCAGCGGGCGGTCGCCCCAGTGCTGGCTGATGGCATCGGTGAAGGCCTGCCCATAGCCCGTGCTGCCGTGGAAATCGATCATCACCACGGCGTAGCCCGCGCCGGCGTAGGTCTGCGGATTCCAGCGGAAGCTCCACGATTCGCCGAAGCTGCCCTGCGGGCCGCCGTGGATCAGGAAAGCCACGGGGTACTTCTTCCCTTCCACGTAGTTGGCCGGTTTGATCACGTAGCCATGCACGGTCTCGTTGTTCCATCCGGGGAAGCTGAATTGCTCGTACTGCCCGAAGGCCATCGTCTCCAAGTTCTTGTTGATGGCGGTGAGGGTGGTCGCTCCGTCGTCGATCAGTTTGGCCTTGGGGTTGGCGGCGAAAAGCTGTGAAGGGCTGTTGAGGCCGCTCTTCAGGAACACGAAGCCCTTGGGTGTTTGGAAGAAGGCGTCCATGTGGCCGTCCTTGCTCATCGGCGTCACCTTGCCCGACTTCACGTCCACTTGGAAGAGCTTGGTGCGGCCCACATCGCCGGCCACCACGTAGAGGCTCTTGCCGTCGGCGCTCCACTTCATGGCATCCGCGCTGTGGTCCCAGTCGGCAGCGAGCGTGGCGACCTTCCCTGTGGCCACATCGCGCAGCTTGATCCAGAAGCGGTCGGCCTCGAAGCCGGGGCGCTTCATGGCCTTGTAGGCGAGCGTCTTCCCGTCGGGCGAAGGCAGCGGTGTCGCATCCCACGCGGGGTTATCGGCCGTTAGGTTGGTGGGTGATCCACCGCTGACGGGTACGCTGTAGATGTCGAAGTTGGTGCTCCACGGCTCCTTTGTTCCAGCCACGCGCACGCTGAAGTACACCGTCTTGGAATCCGGGCTGATGTTGAAATCCTCCGCTCCGCCCCAAGGCTTGGAAGGCACATCGCCATCGAAGCCGTCCATGAGCGCCACAGGGCTTGCGCTGCCCTCAAGCGGCAGGTAGAAGAGGTGGTTGCGCGTGCCATCGACCCAAGTGTCCCAGTGGCGCACGAAGAGCTTGTCGTACACCATGCCCGTGGCCTTGCTCGCTTTGCGCTCCTCGAACTTCTTCACGGTGCAGGCGATCTCATCGCCCTTGCACTCCGGAAAAACAGCCAGCGCGAACACCACGCCCTTGCCGTCCGGCGTGATGCGGTACGCTTGGATGTCCAACGGCAAGGTGGTGACCTGCGCGGCCAATTCGCCCTTGGCATCGGTCTTCCACAGTTGATTGACACCGTCGTTGCCGCGCGAGGAAAGGAAGTAGAGCGTCTTTCCGTCCGGGCTCCATTGCGCATCGCTGGCACCTCCTTCGCTGATGGCGAGCTTCACCTCGGGCACGGCCGGCTTGGTGAGGTCCTTCAGCCAAAGCGAGCTCACGCCTTTGTTGGCGGCCATGTCGGTGGCGCGCACGTTGAAGGTGGCGTACTGGCCGCCGGCATTGACATCAAGGCCGCTGATGCGGTCCAGCAGCAGCATGTCCTGGTAGGTGAAGGGCTTCATGGGCTGTGCGAAAGCGGATGCGCTATGGAGCAGCAGGGCAGCGCCGATCGCGGTGCCGAGGGTTATGTGCTTCATGGGGATGGGAAGTTCAAGGAAGGGGCTGCAAAGTAGTGATAGCGGAAGGGAGCCTTTTCGAACCCGCACCACCACAGAAGGGGAAACGAGGAATGTATTCCGTAAAAATCATGTTTTTCTCGGAATACGTTCCGTGTTTATTGACCCAAAGAATCAGGGGGCTTCTGCGGGAAACCACTGATGGAGCAACCAAAGCATCAGGGTCCCCTCCGGGAGACCGCTGATGGAGCAACCGTCTTCGACTTCACGCCGCCAGCGCCAACCACCCGCGCACCTGCTCCAGCAGTTCCAGCACCACGCGCGGGTCGTTCTCCGTCACCAGCTTCAGGCGGTGCTCCTTGAAGTTGGGCAAGCCCTTGAAGTAGTTGGAATAGTGGCGGCGCATTTCCACGATGCCTTCGTGATCGCCCTTCCACAGCAGGCTGCGTTCCAGGTGCTCGCGGGCGGCGTCCACGCGGTCATCGATCGTGGGCGCAGGCAGGTGTTCGCCGGTGGCAAAGTAGTGCTTGATCTGGTTAAAGATCCACGGGGCGCCGATGCTGGCGCGACCGATCATGATGCCGTCCACGCCGTAGCAGTTGCGGTACTCCACGGCTTTCTCCGGGCTGTCGATGTCGCCGTTGCCGAAGATGGGGATGTGGATGCGCGGGTTGTTCTTCACCTCGCCGATAAGCGTCCAATCGGCTTCACCCTTGTACAACTGCGCCCGAGTGCGGCCGTGGATGCTCAGGGCCTGGATGCCGATGTCCTGCAAGCGTTCGGCCACTTCCATGATGTTCTTGGTGTGGTCGTTCCAGCCTAAGCGGGTCTTCACGGTCACGGGCAGTTGCACGGCCTTCACCACTTTCTCGGTGAGGCGCACCATCTTGTCCACGTCCTGCAGCAGGCACGCGCCCGCGCCTTTGTCCACCACCTTCTTCACCGGGCAGCCGTAGTTGATGTCGATGAGCTCAGGACCGGCCTGCTCGGCGATGCGGGCAGCTTCTTCCATGGCGTCCTCGCTGCCGCCGAAGAGTTGGATGCCCACGGGTCGCTCCTCCGGGAAGATGTCCAACTTTTTCAAGCCCTTGGCGGCCTGGCGGATCAAGCCCTCGCTGCTGATGAACTCGGTGTACATCAGGTCGGCGCCGTGCTTTTTGCACAGGGCGCGGAAGGGCGGGTCGCTCACGTCCTCCATGGGGGCGAGGAGCAAGGGGAACTCCGGAAGGGCGATGGGGCCGATGCGGGGCATGGGAGGCTGCAAAAGTACGGGCCGGGAATGGGCTGCAATGTCCCATCGCACCCATCGCAACAGCAGTGGTTGTGCGTGCTTCGGCAGCGATCACCGGACTTGTCCGTTGGGAAGGTGCGGACCACTTTGCCAGGTGCGCATTCCGACCGGGCCTGCATCTGCAGCGCATGGCGAATGGGCGGCCGCGAAATTTGGGTTACTTCGCCCCCGTGCCCGATCCGAACGAGATCCAACTGCGCAAGCCGATCTATCCGATCGGCGGGGGGCTCGCGAACTACCTCTCGGCCCATTCGCGCAGCAACCCGTTGCCCATTGCCTACCCCGACCTTCTGCGGCACGACGGCCTGATGGCACAGTGCGATGCCGACGGCCATGAGACCCTTTGGACCACCGTGATGCTGAAACCCTCCGAAATGGAGGAAACCCACCAACGCCTGGTGGACCTCTACCAGCTGCTGGTGGCCGACGGGCACCGGCTGCCCTACCTCACGGTGGCCAGCATCGATTTCTGCGCCTACGGCAACAGCCAGCCTTTCCGCATCAAGATCCTCAACCAGATCAACGACAACCACGACTACTACTACATCAAGAAGGCCGATGCCAGCCGGGTGTACGGCCTGGAGCTGGAGCACCTGCTGAGCCCCAACAAGATCAACTACATGGTGCAAGGCGGCACCTTGGTGGAGGAGCACATCATCGGGGTGCCCGGCGATGATTTTATCCGCGACCCGGGCCACTACGGCGGCAACTTCAACCCGGTGCGGCTGTGCAAGGAGTTCGTGAAGTTCAACGAGCGCTGCTTCACGCGGCTGCTCGGCGACATGCGCGCGTACAACTTCGTGGTGGTGGTGAGCCAGGATTTCGACAACGTGCAGTACCGGCTCCGCAGCATCGATTTCGACCAGCAGAGCTATGAGGGGCGCCACCGCCTGTACCTGCCGCAGTTCTACAAGGAGAACCTGCCCTACATGGAGCTGGGCCGCAGGCACATCAACATGGAGACGGCCGAGCAATACGCGCTGGAGGAGCGGTCGTTGCTGCGCAAGCGCTACAAACTGGCCGCAGAACAGATCGAGGAATTGCTGGCGGTGATGCGCACGGACCGCGTGAGCACTGATGAGCACTGCGGGCGCCTGTGCGAAGAGCTGGCACAGTACCACGGCGTGGCGGAGTTCCGGTCACGCCGCAACATGGGCGAGATCCTGGAACTGCAGCTGAAGGTGCGCCTGGAATTGTAAGCCCGGCCCCCCCAGCGGTGCCATGGAAAAGGCCGCCTTCGCGGGGCGGCCTTTTCACGGAAGGTTCGGGGTGATCAATGCGCCACTTGAACGGCGAAGGTCTTCACAAACGTGCCGGAAGTGAGCGTGAGCTGGTAGGTGCCCGCAGCCACGCCGCCCACGTTGATCTGCACCTTGCTGCCATTGAACGTGCCGGTCTGCACCCTGCGGCCCTGCATGTCGGTGAGCGTATAGGCCACGTTGTTGCCGTGGGCCTGGCCCATGTTCACCACGATCTGGTTCGAGGCCGGGTTGGGGCCGAAGCTGATCGTGTTCAACAGACCTGCTTCCGAAATGCCGGTGGAGAACTCCACATCGCTGGCCATGCGCGGGAGGATGTTGAACTCGCCGAAGGTGAAATAGTTCACGCCGGTGATGTTGAACACGCTGCCCACCACCGGGTCGGGCGCGGTGGTGTAGATCTCCTTGCCGATGATGGCTTCCCCGCTTCCGTCGTCCACCTTGTACTTGCCGAAGGTGGCGCCGCTGGGGGCTTCCGTGCAGGAGGCGGAGACTACCCGGACCAATACGCCTTCCAAGGGCTCCAAAGCGACATCCCCCGTGGCCACCTCATAGGCTGCCACGGCATTCCCGCTGGATACCACGGTGTAGCCCGAAACGCCCGAGAGCTCGGTGAGGTTGAAATACTCCGATACGGCTGCCGTGAAGGTGATGCTGTCGCCAATGGCAGGGGCATGGTCGGTATCATACACGTAGATGCCGCTCCACGGGCCGGTGCCGCTTTGTACAAAATACCCGTCGCCCGTGTCGGGCATGTCCGCGGTGACGATGCCTCCGGTCATCACGGTTTGGCCGGCGTAGGTGGAATTGCCGCCGGGGTCCGTGGTGTATTGGATCTCATAGATGCTCACCGGGGTGAGGGGCGGGGCGTCGCCGATGTTCACGTCGTCGATCACCAGGTGCTCCGGGGCTGCCGTATTGCGCACGGAGAAAATGAACTCCCCGCCGCTGGTGTCGTGCGTGCAGGCAATGGCCACGGTGATCTGCTGCCATGTTCCCGTGGCGGTGGTGTACGGGGTGTACGGCGCATAGCCGGAACCATCGGTGCGGCCATCGTACAGGCCTACGCGCACCTCACCGCTGCCGCGCACCCAAAAGCTTACGGAATAGTTTTCGCCGTTGGTAACGGACAGGGGCTGCGTGGTGAAGCGCTTGTGGCTGTCGGTGGTGTTCTCCAAACGCACCGCGTAACTGCCGCCATGCACGTTGTCGGAGACTTGGGTCACGGCGCTTGCGGCGATGCTGCTCTTGGTGCCCATCCAGCCATCGGGCGTGGTACCGGTCCAGGTTTCGAAGCCGCTTTGGAAGAGTTGCGCGCTGGCCATGCCGGCGAACGCGAAGGTGGAGAGGAGTACTGCTGTTCTCATCATGTTCGGATTTCGGGGGTCAAATGGAGGGAAACTAGTTTACCTGTACGTTATCCACGCGGTAGGTGGTGCTGTTGGCGGCATCGCCCTGGTACTTGAAAGCCACCACGAAAGTACCGCTATACCCGCCAGGCAGCACGCCGGAGAGGGCGATGCTGCCTGAAGTTACCCAGGCATTGTCCGCATCGGCCTGCCCGGCGAAGGTGGCACCGGGCACGGGCAGCCAGGTCGCTGCGTTCACGTCGCCGGTGAAGTCGGTGCTCACCCACGCGGTGAGCCCATCATGCACCCAGTTTTGGCGGGCGCTGGAGAACGAGAGGGCCTGCGTGCCGGTGTAGTTGACCTGCGGGGTGACCAGCCACATGGTGCTCGCCTGCCCCAAGGAGATGCGGGCTTCGGCACTGAAGTCTGCACCGCTCACCTTGCCGCGCCAAGCCACGCTGCCCTGGGTGAAGGTGTTGGTCCAGCAATCGAGGGTGACGGTGGCGTTGTTGGCCACGGCGGAAAAATCCTCGCTTAGGCCGCCCAAGGGCGTGCAGTTGGCTGCGCTGCCACAGCGCGGGCCGGTCATCTGCACTTCGCTGATGTTGCGGATGTACAGTTGCGGGCTGCTGCCGAACCAGGAGGCGATGCCCGTGAAGGTGCCCTTGCCGGTGGGCAGGTGTTGCCCGGCGAAGTTGGCGTAGCCGCTGGTGCGCACAATGATGGTGTTCCCGCTGTTGCAGTCTTCCAGGTCGCGGTTCACCGTCACCTGGTTCACGGGGTCGGCATAGGTCAGCGTACCGGTGCTGTCCACGAACTCCACACCGGCGAGGGTGATCAGTTTGCTTTGCAACGCTCCGCCCGGGCCGGCCTCGGAGGCCAACGCGGTGATGGTGGTGGGCGTGGGCGCCACGTACACGCCGGTGGCCTGCTTCACCACGTTGTTGTCCACGTCCACGCTGTCGATCTGCATCAGTCCGTTGTAAGGGCTGAGCACGGTGCCGGGCAGGTAGATGCGGATGGAATCACCTTGGTAGAGGCCACCGGAGTTGAGCAGGCGGATGGCCATGGCGCCGGTATGGTCCTGCACGTAGAGATTCTTGTAGAGGTTGCCGTTCTGTTCGTCGGCGGTCACTACGGCGTAAACACTCTGTGCCAGGCTGTCAGCGAAATGCACGGGCGCCCCTTGGTAGAGGGCTTTGAGCTGGGCGATGGTGAGCACGCTGCCTTCGGGGATGGTGCGCACCGGCGGTGAATCGAACTCCTTCTTGCAGCCGATGGCGGTGGCCAGGAGCATGGGCAGGGCCAGCAGAACGGTGCGCCGGCGTGGGAAAATGCGTTGCATGTGCGGAGGATGTCAGAAGCTGAAGGTGAGCATGGCGTAGTAGTTGCGCCCGTACATGTAGCTGAGCTTGGGCGGGAACTTGTCGATCTCCATGGGGTCGTAGCGCAGTTGCTCGTAGCCGCCAGTGACCAGGTCGGTGTTGTCCAGCACGTTGCTCACCGAGAGGTTGAGGCCGATGCGGTATTTCTTCATCAGCTGCCAGCTCTTGGTGAAAAAGAGGTTGACGGTGAAGCCGTCCTCCAGTTCGGTCTGGTCAAGCAGGGCGTTCCACTGGGGGTCTTCCTGCACCAGGTTGCCCAAGGCTTCGGCGGTGCGGCGGTCCGGGTTGGGGTCCAGGTAAATATTGCCGAAATAGTTCACATCCGCCCCGATGGACCAGTATTTGGGGGCATTGTAGCGCAAGCCCAGCGAGGCGGCCCGTTGGGGCATGCCGCCGATGCGGTAGTTCTTCCAGTACACGGTGCGGTCCACGGCGATGGCCGTATCGCTGTTGTCCCGCGTGATGGTGGCGTTGGGGCGGGAACTGTACAGCGATTGCCCTTCGGCGTACACGGCGGTGAGCTGCCAGGTGGGGGAAAGCTTCACTTCGGCGCCCAGCTCCAGGCCCATGTGCTCGCGCGAAACGCCCGTCATGGAGTAGTTCACGAAGGTCTGGTACACATCGTGGTAGAAGCTGCGCGACCAGATGCCGTCCTTGCTGGTGAGGTAATAGATCGTGGCGCGCCCCTTCACCCGCGACATGCGCACTTCATAGCCGAGGTCGCCGCCCATGGACTTCTCGGTGGTGAGCCCGTCCACCACGGCATCGCGGGTGCGTGGACTGAGGAAAGCCGCACGCGCCGTGGGCGCATTGGTGAGGAAAGCCGCGTTGGCGGTGATGTATTGGCGGCCGGAGATCTTGTACACCCCGCCCATCTTCACGCCGCCCACCAGGAAGGATCGTTTGGTGCTCTGCCCGTAGGAGTTCTCGGGGAAGAGCGCCTTGCGGTAGTGTCCGTCACGCCAAAAGGAGGTGCTGCCCAGCGTGATCCCCGCGTAGCCCTCCACCTTGCGCCACTTCTTTTCCACCTGCCCGAAAAGGGTGGACTCGATGGTATGGATATCGTAATCGTACCCGAAGGCATCCCCTTGGTACACCACGTGGTTGGGCGTGTTCAGGTCGTTCTGGGCGGCGTTGGGGTCGTCGCTGTCGCGCGCGGCGAACTGGTCCAGGTCCAACCAGTAGTCACCGCCCAGCAGGTCATCGACCACTTTGAAGTACCGGGTTTTCTGGCTGTTCCACATCCCGCCGGCCGTCAGTTGCAGCTGGTCGCCCATGTCGCGGCTCCAAACCGTGTTCACCGCCCAACGTTTGGGGTCGGCCCGCCGGTCTTCCACAATGTACTTGCTGCGCATGCCGGTGAGGTTGCTGCCGGCCACGCCGTCCACGTTCTCCACCGTGAACAGGTTCTTGCCGTTGGCGAAGTACAGGTGTTCCCAGTCGATCTGGCTGGTATTGGCATCACTTGCCCAGGCGCTGGCCAGGTCCGACGCGATCCACGGATAGCTGTCTTCGAAATAGCTGGGCAGGTAGCGGTAGTAGTCGGGCCGCGGATCGGGCGCATCATACCAGTTGAGCGCGGTGTAGCCGTCGCGGCCGAAGGTGTACAGCACGCTGGTGTTCCAGCGGGTGCGCTCGTCGGGCTGGTAATAGTGCGAGAGGATGAAGACGGGTTTGTGGTCGTCGCTCACGTTCGCGTTCCGCTTCTCCCCGTTCTGCCAACCCCAGTTGGGGTTGTAGTAGTGGTCGCCGGTGAGGGTCTGGGCCTCGGCCACCGCCAAGCCTTGCCTGCCGGCAACGGTGGGGGCGCCAAAAGCGGTGAAGCCCACGCTGTTCTTACTGTCGATCTTCTTCTCGGCCGAAAGGAAATAGGCGCCCCCGCTGTAGAAGGTGCCCGGCACATAGCCCTCATCGGCCCAGCGCAACGAGCCGCTCAGGCTGAAGGCCCAGCCATTGGGCAGCATGCCGGTGTTGTACGTGGCCATCGCCCGGTTGCGGTAGTTGCGGTTGGTGGAAGCGTAGCTCAGGCGCGTGCCCTTGCGCAGGTTCGACGCCCGCATGTCGATGTTGGTCCAGCCGCCCAAGCCGCCGAAGCCGTAGGGCGAAGCGCTGATGCCGGTGCGGGTCTCCGCCCAGCGGGTCACATCGTTCAGCCCGCCCCACAGTGACCAGGATGCATAGCCGTTCTCCAGGTCGTTCATGGCGATGCCGTTCACGCTCACCGTGCTGTACTCGCCTCCTAGGCCGCGGGGCCGAAAGCGCGCAACGCCGAAGTTGTAGCCCGCCGTGGCGGTGAAGACATCCCGCGAGGAACGCAGGATGCCCGAGACTTCCTGGCCGGCGATCTCCGCATCCAGATCACTGGCGCCCACGCTGAAGGAACCCGCACGCAGGTCGGATTCAACCGCGGTGGTGTCCCGTACCAGTGCGCGGGCCGTGTCCGCCTGGGCCTTCACGGGTGAAAAGCCGGTGCCTGCAAATCCTGCGGCCAACGCCAGTGGCAACAGGTGGAATGGCCGCGGCACGGGCACAGTGTAACATCTACGCATCAGCCGGATACATTGGGGCTTTAGTGGTGGAGCCCTGGAAAGGGTGTCAAATGTAGCATCCTTGGGGTATGACGGGTCAAGCCAAGCCCATGGCCGTGCCAGACGTGTTTCCGCGCCCTGCTGGCCCGTGGAAGCAGGGATCCGCGACGAAAGCCGCCAGGGCCATCGCCTTGTAGCACCGTGCCTGGCGGCGCATATTCAACACGGGAGTGAGCCATGCCCCGGTGGATGCCGGGGCGTGGCTCACAACGGTCACAAGGCGGGAGATCGTGGCATGCTTTTCCAGGTCCAATAGTTATCCGTGTTGATCAGTGTGCATCCGTAGTTGAATAAACAGAAATGCCGCGCCCGCAGGGCACGCAAGACCCGGTAGCCCTGGGAAAGCCGCTGCATGGTCGCGCTGCTTTCCCTAATTTTGATGGCTTTAGCCCATTCCCAGTGGAACCTTCCAGCCGGTCATTGGCAGCACGCACCTGGCGAACACTCCTCGTGGCCGTGGCCTTGGCCATTGGCATGGCGGCACAGGGGGCGCACGTGCTGGGCGGCAACATCACCTATACCTGCCAAGGAGGAAACAATTACCAGGTGAACCTGGACCTCTTCTATGATTGTTCCGGCGTCGCAGCGCTGCCGCAAACCTTGGATTTCACCAGTGCCTGCGGCACCCAGAGCGTCACGGTGCCGGCCCCGGTCCCGTTGGAAGTGAGCCAGATCTGCCCCAGCCAATTGCCCAACAGCACCTGCAATGGCGGTGCCCTGCAAGGGGTGAACCTCTATTCATTCCAAACCGTGGTCAATCTGCCCCCGTGCCCCGGCGGCTGGCTGATCAGTTGGGTATCCTGCTGCCGGGCCACCACGCTCAACCTGGTGGGAGCGCCCGGCACCTATTTGGAAGCCGTGTTGCGCAACGACCTCGCGCCCTGCACCGATTCACCCCAGTTCGCCGAGCACAGCGCACCGTACATCTGCGTGGGCGAAAATTTCAACTTCAACTTCGGCGTCACCGCCGCCACCGGCCAAAACCTGGTGTACTCCTTGATCAGCGGTCGCGGGTTCGCCACCACCTCTGCTCCGGTCAACTACCAAGCGGGGTTCAGCGGCACCATGCCCGTGCCCGGCACCACCATTGACCCGCTTTCCGGGCAGGTCTCTTTTACGCCGGGCGCAATCGGCAAGTATGTTTTCGTGGTCCAGGTGGACCAATATGACGCCAATGGCGTGTTCATTGGTTCGGTGATGCGCGACATCATGCTCATCGCCATGCCTTGTGCCAGCGCGCCACCGGTGGTACAAGGCTTTGCCACGCTTTCCGGCCCCACCGCCGGTGTGCTCTACATCGGCAACAACACCATCGAGGTGTGCAACGGGGCGCCCTTCTGCTTCGATCTGGTGTTTTCCGATCCCGATCCGGCCGACGTGCTCGCCATATCCTCCCAAGCCGCCACCTTGATGCCGGGCTCATCGGTAACCCTTACCGGAACCAACCCGATGACCATGACCGTTTGCTGGGCCGGTGACGTTGCGTACAGCCCTGTCAACCTGCTGCTTCAGGTGAACGATGGGGCTTGCCCCGTCATCAACACGGCCACCGTGGGGGTCACGATCACCTCCGTGAACCCAGGCGGTGGCCAGCCCGATGCTGGCGCGGATGCCGTGGTGCAGGTATGCCCCACGGCATCCGTGTTCAACCTGATCGACGAGTTGGGCGGCCTACCGGATCCCGGAGGCTTCTGGAAAGCGCCGGACCAAAGCTTCCACGGCCCGCAGTTCGACCCTTCCACCGACCCTGCTGGGGCGTACCTGTACATCGTCGGCAACGCCTGCAACAACGATACGGCCACGGTGACGGTCAACTTCACTGCAAGCTTTCCGGATGCGGGGACCAATGGGGCGCTCAACCTCTGCGGCAATGCAGCGGCAGTGCCCTTGGCCAACGGCCTGGGCGGAACACCCGACGCGGGCGGGGCTTGGACCTTGCAATCGAACGGAACACCGGTCAGCGCCAGCTATGACCCGCTAACCCAGGCTCCGGATGTCTTTCTCTACACGGTTCAAGGTGTGGCCGGGTGCCCCACAGCCACTGCCACGGTTACCGTAAGTGAGCAGGCACCGCCGGATCCCGGGAGCAACAATGCTTGGTCTGTCTGCTCGAATGGCGCAGCAGCCAGCCTGTTTTCCGAACTCGGCGGAACCCCCGATGCTGGCGGCACGTGGACCGGCCCCAGCCCCGTGACCGGCGGCCTGTACGACCCGCCCACGATGACCCCCGGAGCCTACGTGTACACGGTGAACGGTGCCGCGCCCTGCGGAAATGCCACGGCAACATTGACGGTTGCGGAGCAAAACGCGCCCGATGCAGGGGCTGACAACGCGCTCACCGTCTGCGACCAAGGCGCGGCCACGAGCCTCTTCGCCGCGCTGGGCGGCACGCCCGACGCGGGAGGCACCTGGAGCGGGCCCAGCGTTGTGGTGGGCGGCCTGTACGACCCGCCCACGATGATCCCCGGCGCCTACGTGTACACGGTGAACGGTGCCGCGCCCTGCGGACCGGCCAGCGCCACGGTGACGGTGAGCGAGACGGGCAGCCCCGATGCGGGCCAGGGAAATGCCGTGGCCCTATGCAGCTCAGGCCCACCGGCCAGTTTGTTTGGCATGCTCACAGGGTCACCTCAGCAAGGCGGCAGTTGGATCGGACCGGACGGCCTTGCTTCAACAGGCATGGTGGACCCGGCCACGGCACCTTCCGGCAGCTATACCTATGTGGTTGCAGGCAACGCCCCGTGCACAGCGCACATGGCAACAGTTGCCATCAGCATCAACCAAGCAGTGGATGCCGGAACGGATGCGGTGCTCACGGTCTGCAGCAGTACTGCACCGATCGCGCTTTTCCCCGCTCTTGGAGGATCGCCCGACTCGGGCGGCTCCTGGTCCATGCAGCCAAGCGGGCAGCCGTTCAACGGGATCTTTGATCCCGCGATCGGCACCTCGGGCACCTTCCAGTACCACGTGGCCGCCAACGCCCCCTGCTTGGCCGACTCCGCGGATGTACAGGTCTCCCTGGTGCCAGCCCCGCAAGCAGGCGCGGATGCCGTGGCGCAATTGTGCAGCTCCGACCTGCCGATCAACATGGCTGCTTTGCTGGGCGGATCGGCACAGCCGGGCGGCAGCTGGACGGACCCCTCCGGGAATGCAGCTTCCCCCACCTTCGATCCGGCAGCTTCCTTGCCCGGTGTGTACCTCTACGCACTTCCGCCGCTATCGGTCTGCCCGGGGGATACGGCACTGGTGGACATGGGCGTGGCGCAGGCGGCCGATGCAGGGGTGGACGGCGATACAACCGTTTGCTCCAACAATAGCCCCTTCGCACTGCACGAGCTGCTGGGCGGCGATCCTGATCCGGGAGGTACGTGGACCGGCCCCGATGGCGCTGCCATGAACGGGTGGTTCGATCCCGCCAATACCGCGGCTGGGGGGTATGTGTATACCGTGCCCGCCATGGCACCCTGCCCACAGGACCAAGCGCTCACCACGGTGAACATTATTCCCTTGCCCGTCATCTCCCCCACCCTCTCCACGGCCGGTGGTTGTGCTCCGCTGGAAGTCGTCTTCCAAAGTGGCTACAACGGGAGCGGGAACTGCTACTGGGATTTCGGGAACGGCATGGACACCACGGCATGCGGGCCGATCACCTTCACCTACGATCACGCCGGGGACTACTCCGTGCAATTCACCTTGGACCTGGGCAGCGGCTGTTCCGTGTCAACCATCCTGGATCCTTCCATCCACGTGGTGGAACAGCCGGTGGCGGCTTTCCAGATAGCCGGCACCAACGGCCCCGTAGTCACCTTCAATAACACCAGCACAGGTGCCCAAGGCTATTGGTGGGACTTTGGCGGACTTGCCACTTCCACATTGGTCGATCCCCAATTCGTATTCCTGTACGGAACGGAGCAGGTCCATACCATCTGCCTTACCGCCTCTGCTTCGCCGCAATGCATGGATACTGCGTGCATGGAGCTGCTGATCCCGGCATCCGCCCGGATCTTTGCCGCCAACGCATTCACGCCCGACGGCGATGGGCGAAATGACGGGTTCGCGCCAGTCTCCAGCGGTCCAAGCCCCCTGGACTACCAGCTGATCATCATGGACCGGTGGGGCCTCCCGGTATTCTCCACCAATGACCCGGACAACCGATGGGACGGGAATTTGGAAACCGGGCAACCTGCACCCCCGGATGTCTACGTGTGGAAGCTGGCAGGCCAGGACGCCATTGCCAAAACCCGGTTTGAGCTGCAGGGCCATGTCACCCTCTTGCGGTAGGTGGCTTCCGTCCCGTGATTTTCCTCCACCTTTGCGGGCCCCTGCAGGTGCATGAACAAACGATTGGTCATCATCCCCACCTACAACGAGAAGGAGAACATCCAGGACATCCTCACGCACGTGCTCGGCCTGCAGCCGGTCTTCGAGGTGCTCGTGGTGGATGATGGATCGCCTGACGGAACAGCCGCACTCGTGCGCTCAGTGCAGCAGCAGCAGCAACGGGTGCACCTGTTGGAGCGCAAGGGCAAGCTGGGCCTGGGTACCGCGTACATCGCCGGCTTCAAGTGGGCATTGGAACGGGGATATGACTTCATCTTCGAGATGGATGCCGATTTCAGCCACAACCCGGACGACCTGCTCCGCCTATATGCAGCCTGTGATGAAGGCGGCGCCGATATGAGCGTAGGCTCGCGCTACGTGAAGGGCGGCGGTGTGAGCGATTGGGACTGGGGCCGGGTGGTGCTCAGCTGGTGCGCCTCGGTCTACGTGCGTCTGGTGCTGTGGCTCAACGTGAGCGACACCACCGCCGGCTTCGTGTGCTACCGCGCCAGCACCCTGCGTGCCATCGCCTTGGACCAAGTGCGGTTCATCGGCTACGCCTTCCAGATCGAAATGAAGTACCGGGTGAAAATGGCCGGACTGCGCATCGCGGAAGTGCCCATCATCTTCCAAGACCGCAAGAGGGGCAATAGCAAGATGAACACCAGTATCTTCAGGGAGGCATTCCTGGGGGTGCTTCAGATGCGTGCTTCGATCAACCGTTCCGCAGGCAAAGGACAAGGGCGATGAACAGTTGGCTGCTCCGTGATGTGCAGGTGGTGAACGAAGGGCACGTGTGCGCGGCCGATGTGCTCGTGCGCAACGGCTTCATCGAACGCGTGGCCCCGGAAGGGATCGGCCAGGCATTGGGCGCGCAGGAACTGGACGCCCATGGCAAACACCTGCTCCCCGGAGCCATCGACGACCAGGTACATTTCCGTGAGCCCGGCCTCACACACAAGGAGGACCTCGCACACGGTTCCGCCGCTGCGGTAGCCGGGGGCATCACCACCTTCATGGAGATGCCCAACACCGTGCCGCAGACCCTGACTCAGGAATTGCTGGAGCAGAAGTATGCCATGGGCGCGGCCCACAGCGTGGCCAACTACTCCTTCTACATGGGGGCGGCCAATGACAACCTGGACGAGGTGCTGCGCACCGATCCCCGCACCGTGTGCGGCCTAAAAGCGTTCTTGGGCAGCAGCACCGGCAACATGCTGGTGGACGACCCCGAAACGCTGGACCGCCTCTTCCGGAACGCCCACATGATCCTGGCGGTGCATGCCGAAGATGAACCCACCATCCGCCGCAACACCGCCGCAGCCAAGGAACACTTCGGCGAGAACATCCCCATCGAACAGCACCCGCTGATCCGCAGCGCGGAGGCCTGTTGGCTTTCTTCGAGCAACGCGGTGAAACTGGCCAAGGAACACGGTACGCGCCTGCATGTGCTGCACATCAGTACGGCCAAGGAACTGGAACTCTTCGCGCCCGGGCCGTTGGAAGGCAAGCGCATCACGGCGGAAGCCTGCGTACATCACCTGTGGTTCACAGATGCGGATCATGCTGCCAAGGGCGCCTTCATCAAGTGGAACCCGGCGGTGAAAACACAGGCCGACCGCGATGCCATCCGCCAAGCGGTGAAGGACGGCCGCATCGACGTGGTGGCCACGGACCACGCACCCCACACCCTTGATGAAAAGGCCCTGCCCTACGCCCAATGCCCCAGCGGCGGCCCCTTGGTGCAGCATGCCCTACCGGCCATGCTCGAATTGATGCACCAAGGCGTGTTCACGTTGGAGGAAGTGGTGGAGAAGATGAGCCATGCCCCGGCGCGCCTGTTCCAGGTGAAGGACCGCGGCTTCATCCGCGAAGGCTACCACGCCGACCTGGTGCTGGTGGACCTGGATGCGTCATGGACCGTGGCCAAGGAAACCCTGTTGTACAAGTGCGGCTGGTCGCCGTTCGAAGGACAAACCTTCCGCAGCCGCGTGCTGCGCACCTGGGTGAACGGCAACATGGTCTATGCCGATGGCCAAGTGGATCGTTCCGTGCGCGGCATGCGCACCCTGTTCAACCGATGAACCGGCCCGCACGCTTCCTGGTCATCCTGGCATTGGCAGCTTGCACCAATGCACCACCGCCTCCCCAAGCGCCCTTGGACCGCGCCAAATTCGAGCGGGTGTTGGCCGGCGCCCTGCTGGTGGAGGCCCGCATCGGGCAGGAACTGTCATTGGAAGGGCGCAGGGATAGCACCGCCGCTGGCTATTATGATGAACTGTACCGGCAGGAAGGCGTGTCGGAAGCGGCCTTCAAGGCCACCTATGATGCCTACTTGGAGCAGCCGGAACTGCTGAAGGCCGTGTACGAGGATGTATTGAACGACCTGCAGCACCGCGCGGACAGCGTGAAGCAGTGAAGCGTACGGTTTCAGGTGCGCTCCAGGAATGCCACCACATTGGCCACGGCTTCTTCCGCGCTCCTGAACCGCATCGCCAGCAGGTTTGCGGCCTTTGAACCATGATAGGTCCGGGGCCGTGAAGCTGTCCGCGCCGTGTGCTTGGTGATCATCGGCCTGCCGCCGAACAGTGTACGCAATGCCTCCGTGCGCCAGCCTAATTCCAGCGCCCATTTCGGCAACAGCAGGGTTGGGGCGGGTTTTCCGGCGCTGTTCGCGATCAAGGTGAACAGTTTGCGGTAGGGCAGGTTCTCCCCGATCAGTAAATAGCGCTCGCCGCTTGCACCTTCTGTGATCAGGCGCGTCATGGCCGTGGCCGCATCGCGTGCATCCACCACCGCGTTGCTGCCGGCAGGGAAAAAGCGCGTGCCCTTGCGGATACGTTCGATCATCGTCATGCTGCTGCGCCCCGGGGCACCCGGCCCGAACACCACGCAGGGGTTCACCACTACCGCGTACAAGCCTTCGGCGATGGCGCGATGCACCTCCAGCTCCGCATCGGCTTTGCTGATCGCATATTCCGAGGAACCCCTGCCCAGCGTGAACGCGCTTGACTCATCGGCCGCTTCGCCATGGGGCGCAGCACCGATCGTCGCCGTGGAACTCACATGGCAGAGCCGGTCCACACCGGTCTCCAGCGCGGCGTTCACCACGTTTGCGGTGCCCGTTACGTTCACCTCATGCAGTGCGCGTGCATCGCGCGGGTCAAAAGAAACCAGCGCCGCACAGTGGTACACGTGCTCCACGCCCTGCATGGCCTCGCGCAGTACGTCCCCGTCGAACAGGTCGCCTTCGATCCATTGGATGCGGCGGAAGCGCTCTGCGCCATCGGGATGGTAGTGCTCCATGATGCGCTGCACGATGGAGACATCGCTCCCCTTGCGCAGCAGCGCGTGCACCTTGCGGCCCTGTGCAAGCAAGGCATCGATCACGTGGGCGCCAACGATGCCAGTTCCTCCGGTCACAAAGTCCATGCGGAGCGCAAGTTATTGCGAGGGATTCCGCGCCGGATCTCGTACTTGCCCATTCGCTTCTTTGTGCTGGGCTTCCCTCACAAATCCCGCGAGACCGCGCTTGGCGCCTTCGCGTCATCGCGTGAGGCCTTTCCTTGGCACGTCCGCCATTCTTTGCGTCCTTTGCGCTCTTTGCGGTATACACACATGGCCCTGACCAATTTCATCGAAGAGCTCCGCTGGCGCGGCATGCTGCAGGACAGCACCCCCGGCGTGGAGGAACATTTGCTCAAAGCTCCGGCGGCGGGCTACATCGGCTTCGACCCCACGGCCGATTCGCTCCATGTGGGCCACTTGGTACAGGTGATGACCCTCACGCACTTCCAGCGCTGCGGGCACAAGCCCTTGGCCTTGGTGGGCGGCGCCACGGGCATGGTGGGCGACCCCAGCGGCAAGCGCACCGAGCGCAACCTGCTGGATGAGGAGGCCCTGCGCCACAACGAAGCCTGCGTGAAGAAGCAACTGGAGCGCTTCCTGGATTTCAGCGGCAGCAACGCCGCCCGCATGGTGAACAACTACGATTGGTTCAAGGACATGGGCTTTCTGCGCTTCATCCGCGAGGTGGGCAAGCACATCACCGTGAACTACATGATGGCCAAGGACAGCGTGAAGAGCCGCTTGGAGGAGGGCCTCTCCTTCACCGAGTTCAGCTACCAGCTGGTGCAGGGCTACGACTTCCAGTGGCTGAACAAGCACGAGGGCTGCAGTGTGCAGATGGGCGGCAGCGACCAGTGGGGCAACATCACCACGGGCACCGAGCTGATCCGCCGCATGGGCGGGGGCGAGGCTTACGCCGTGACCACACAGCTGCTCACCAAGGCCGATGGCACCAAGTTCGGCAAGAGCGAGGGCGGCAACATCTGGCTCGATCCCGCGCGCACCTCGCCCTACAAGTTCTACCAGTTCTGGCTGAACAACAGCGATGCCGATGCGGCGAAGGCTGCACTGATCTTCACCACATGGGAACGGGCATTTGCGGAAGACTTGATCGCACAACACGCCAAAGCACCGCACGAGCGGCGCTTGCAGAAGGAGCTGGCGGCATTCATCACCACACTGGTGCACGGCGAAATGGAACTGAATGCAGCGATCTCCTCCAGCGAGGTGCTCTTCGGAAATTCCGCCGCAGGCTTGGGCACGCTGAACGAAAAGCAGTGGCTGGAAGTGTTCGAGGGCGTTCCTCAGGCCGAAGTGCCGCGCGCCGCGATCGAAAGAGGCATCGCCATCATCGACTTGTTGAGCGAGAGCACCGGCTTCCTGCCCAGCAAGGGCGAAGCACGCCGTGCCCTGAAGGAAGGCAGCATCAGCGTGAACAAAGCGAAGGCTGCGGAAGACCGCATGGTGAACACCGGAGACCTGATGGCGGGCAAGTTCATCCTGCTGCAGCGGGGGAAGAAGAACTACTTCTTGGTGAAGGTGGTGGGGTAGTTCGTAGTTCGTGGTGTCTGGTTCGTGGTGCCCCCTATGCCCTACGAACTACGCCCTGCGAACTACCCCACCAACAAATTGCATCCCCTTAGATCGCTGTTGTCAAACCGCCCCAACACCTCGAAGGTGCCGTCGGCCTGTACGCGGCCCAAGTCCTGGGTGCTAATGAACGGGCAACTCGCGATGTTGCACAGGTCGATCACGTCCAAGCCGCCAGTGCGCCCCGCCTCCACGCGGCTGAACGGGTCGTTCACGTCGCGCGCCAGTACTTTCATCCACGGTGGGCAACGGTAGATGCCGCCCCCTTGTGACCATGCCTGGGAGAGCAGCTCCGTCATGCCGTATTCGCTGTGTATGGCGGGCACACCGAAAGCTTCTTTGAGCACTGCGTGCAGTTCCACGCGCACCATCTCGGGTCTTCGCCCTTTCATTCCGCCGGTTTCCATGATCACCGTGTGCCGTAACGGCATGGGGTGTTGTTCCGCCAGGTCCAGCAAGGCGAACGGCACGCCGAAGAGCAGGGTTTGCACACCTTCATCCTCGCTTTCGCGCAACAATGCGGCCAGTGCATCAAGGTCGTGCAGGAACGTGCCGCTCTTGGCGTCGCCGCTTTGTTCGATCAACTGCTGCACCATGTACACCAAGGAACTGCCGGGCCTTTCGAGGTAGGCGGGCAACAGCGCCAGGATGCGCCAGCGCGAAGGCCGCCCGTACTCAGCGCCGAAGCTGGTGTTGAACGAACGTGCATAGAGCTCCGGCCAAGGCACATGGTGGGTGCTGGTGACGGCACCGGTGGTGCCGCTGCTGGTGAACTGCAGGGTGGCCTCCAGCCCCTCCAGCAGCACGCGGTGGTTGCGGAAGAAGCCGATCGGCAGGTACGGGATGCGATCGATCGTGTCCACCTGTTCCGGCCGGATGCCCAATGCAGTGATGTACTCCTTATACACCTTGTTGCGGGCGGCGTGCAGGGCGAATAGCTCCAGGGCAAGTGCCTCAAACCCGCCGCCGCCGTCCACCAGGAACGGCTTTTCCCGCCATTCCTCAAAAGCAATGGTTCCACCGTTCCCCGCGTTCATACCTTTGGATGATCGATGGACGAATTGCGCATGCAGGGATCAAAAGTATTCGGGGCTGCGCTGGCTGCAGCCATGCTGGCTTCGGCCTGCCTGAAAACCGAGGAATTCCCCAAGGAGCCGCACATCGCGTTCAAATCCTACGAACAAGGAATCGATTCCGCACGTCTCACCATCTCCTTCACCGACGGGGATGGTGATATCGGCTTGGCGCCGGGTGATACACTTTCACCCTTCAACCCCGGCAGCCATTGGTACCACAACTTCTTCGTGGATTATTACAAGCTGCACAACGGCCAGTGGGAATTGCAGGTGTTCACCCTGCCGCTCTACTACCGCATTCCGGTCATCACGCCCACCGGGCAGAACAAGACCTTGGAGGGGGACATTGCGGTGGAGATCAGCCCCTTGGTGCTGCCACAAATACCCGGGGACACAGTACGCTTCGGAGTGCATATCGCCGACCGGGCGCTGAACGAGAGCAACACGGTCTTCACGGAGGCCATCGTGGTGCAGTGAACGGCGCACCCATCGCAAGTGCTTGCCCAAGGCCAGGCTCAGTGCAGCGTAGGATATATCAACGAGAACTGCCCTGAGCGGAGCCGAAGGGCCATTCCAAACCTCAGGAATATCAGCAGCTTCCATTGATGGTTGAATTATGATTCGTTTGCCCTGAGGCCCGGCTGGACGCTTTGGCAAGCTTCGGTTAATTTTCACGGCAGATGCGCCCGCTTTGCACCTGGGTCCTTGGCTGGTTGTTGGTACCCGTGGCCGTGGGGCAAGCGCTCTTTTTCCAGCAGATCACCACGGCTGACGGGCTCTCGGACAATGCCATTACCAAGCTCTTCCAAGACCGCGACGGGTTTCTGTGGATCGGTACGGAAAGCGGCCTGAACCGGTACGATGGCCACCATGTACGCGTGTGGCATGCCGCCGACGGCCTCGGTGGCGAACATGTCGCGGACTTGATGCAGGACAGGCAAGGGATGATCTGGGCAGCCACCCAGGAAGGTGCGCTGGCCCGGTTCAGCAGCGATGGCGCCGCGGTGGAGACCTTTCGGCCCGGCACGGCCCTGCAGCATGCAGTGCCCCGCCTGCGGCTGAACTGCCTGTTCGACCTCAACGACAGCACCCTGCTGATCGGGGCCCGCCGTGTTCCGTTGATCTTCATGGACAAGCGCACCGGCCGCTTCAGTTATTGGAAAGGATCCGGCCCCATCACCCCGGCCGCAGCCCTGCCGCAGCCCGTAGAAAGCAGCGACTGGTGCCACTACATCCGCGACCTGGGTGATGGACGGCTGGCGATCGGGTTCCTGCTCGGCTTCGGCCAGCATCTGGTGGACCGCAACACCGGCCGGCTTCTGGGCCAGGCTTTTGAACTGAACGGCGACAAGGACCAAACCATTACGGATGCACTGTGCACGGGCGACCGCTTGTACGGTGCAGGCTGGCAGCAACGCTTGCATGTACACGACCTCCGTTCCGGGCAGGACCTGTACTGGCCCATGCCAGATGAATGCCGTACGCTGATCCAGGATGGCAGCCTGCACCTGCTGATCGGCACGGCCAGCAGCGGGCTGCTGCGGATGGATGTGCGCACGGGGAGCTACCAGGTGCACCGGCACCGACAGGGCGACCCGCGCTCGCTCAGCGACGATCGGGTCCGCGCCCTGCTCCGCGACCGGGAAGGGCGCACGTGGGCGGGAACCGCCAGTGGCCTGAACGTGTATGCACCAAAACGCTGGTGGGCGTCATCCGTTCCTTTGACCACGGGCCAAGGAGATGAGGGTTCCGCTGCTGTTCCGTTCAACATAGCCGAGCTGCCAAGCGGGGAACTGGCCGTTTGTACCAACCTGGGCCTGTTCATGGGCATGCCGGACGGACCGCTGGGCTACTTGCCTGTTCGGGCCGCACAACAGCGTTTACGCACCACTACCGTGCTCTGCACACCAGGGTCCATGTTCCTGGGAGCGGAAGAAGGCCTGTTCCACTGGGATGACGGCACACACCGGGCCGTGGCCATGTTCCAACCCGGAGACCGGTTCCATGCCCGTACACATGGCGAAAGCCGCCCCGCCGGAACGGTTCCTGCCTTGTTCCAGGTGCGCAGCTTGCTGGCGGATACGATCCGCGGCCGCCCCGCGCTGGTCTTAGGCGTACTGGGCTACGGACTGGCGATACTGGACCTTTCGAGCAGGCAGGTTGAACTGTTCGCACACCAAACCGACAACCCGGGCAGCTTGGGCGGCAACCTGGTAGCCCAACTGGTGCGGGATAGAACCGGCACATACTGGGCGGCAACCGCCGAAGGCCTCTACCAGTGGGATTTGGACCGCCGATCCCCGAGCAACCGTTTTCGCGCATTCCGGGCCAATGCGGACGGTTCCATGCTCCCGTCCGACGATATCACCGCCTTGTTGCCCGATACACTTGGCCGGCTGTGGATCGCCATGAGGAACGGCGGATTGGCCCTGTGGAACGGCGACCATATGCGCCGGTTCAGCCTGCCGGCCTGTGCGGGTGGTACCGTACATGGCCTGGCCTTGGACCGCAGCGGCCGGCTCTGGTGCGCAACACGCGGGTGTTTCACCGTGTTGGATACCGCGCTGGCCGCCTGGGAAGTGATCTTCCTGCCCCAAAAGCAAACCTCGGCCGCAGTCCCCCTGGGCATCCGGACCTTGCGCGACGGCCGCATGGCATTCGTCGCCGACAACACCTTGCAGGTGTTCGATCCCGCCGTGCTGGCTGCCGCTGCCGCACCGCCCACGCCCTACCTCACCGCCATGGAGCTGGGCGATAGCTCGGTGATGGGCAGGTTGCACAAGGGAGTGCTGGTACTGGCCGCTGCCTCCGCTCCGCTCCGCATCTCCATCAGCGCTCTGGACCTCGCCCCCCTGCAGCCTTACACCTATTCACTGGAACTGGAAGGTGTGGACCCCAAGCCACGGCCTGCCGATGCGGGCGGAAGCCTGGTCTATGCCAGCCTCCCCCATGGAACCTACCGGTTGTTGGCCCGCACGGTCGGTGGAAACGGCGTAACCAGCGCACCAGTTGCCTTGGCCGTGATCCAAAAGGCCGCCCCGATCCAGCAACGCTGGTGGTTCTATTGGGCCATTGCCGCAGCCACCGGTGCGGTGGCCTATGCCCTATCCAGGTACCGCTACGGCCAGAAACTCCACTTGCAACAGGTGCGCAACAGGATCGCAAGCGACCTGCACGACGAGGTGGGTTCTTCCTTGAGCGCCATCACCATCGGATCGCAATTGGCAGCGGGCCTCAGCGGTAAGGACAAAGGCCAGGTCAGGGAGATCATGCTCCGGCTCAGTGAAACCAGCAATACCAGCCTGCGCCGCATGCGCGACATTGTGTGGGCCATTGACCCCTTGAACGATGAAGGCGAGGCACTGGTGGCACGCATGCGGCGGATCGCCCAGGAATTGCTCGCCGACCAAGGTGTTGATGTGGCCTTCAGCATCACCGGCGGGGTGGAGCACCTGAAACTGCCCATGGGCGCGCGCAAGGACCTGTTGCTGCTCTTCAAGGAGGCGGTGCACAACTGCAGCAAATATGCCGACGCCGGAACGGTCCAGGTCTCGCTGCACCGCCGGTCCTCGCGCCTGTGGCTGAGCGTGAAGGATGATGGCAAGGGCTTCAACCCCGCCTTGCACCCCGACGGGCACGGCTTGGGCAGCATGGTGCGCAGGGCCCAGGCGCTCCAGACCGAACTGGTGCTCAAAAGCGGCCCCGGCCTGGGTACCTTGGTCGGCGTGGAAGTCGAGCTCACGAAGATCCGTGATTGACGGACCACCATGCAAGAGGCAACTTCGAACCGTAAACCCCGAGCTGCCGCCATGGAGCCGATCCGCGTGATCATCTTCGACGACAACAAGGACCTGCGCGCCATGTTCCGCCTGCTGGTGGAGGCCCAGCCCGACATGGTGTGCGTGGCGGCGCACCCCGACCTGAGCCAGGTGCTGCGCGACATTGGTGCAGCCCAGCCCGACGTGATCGTGATGGATGTCCAAATGCCCGGCATGAGCGGCATAGAGGGCGTGCGGCTGATCAAGGCCCGCTTCCCGCTGGCCCGGATCCTCATGCAAACGGTGTTTGATGACAACGAGAAGGTGTTTGAGGCCGTGCGCGCAGGAGCTTGCGGCTATATCCTCAAAACGGCCAGCGCCGATGAAATGATGAAGGCGATCCGCGATGTGCACGGCGGTGGATCGGCCATGACACCCGCCATTGCCGCCAAAGTGCTCGATCATTTCAGGCACATCCCTCCCGCAGCCGCCAAAGGAGTTGATCCCGGGCTCAGCGACCGTGAAAAAGAAGTGCTGATGCGATTGGTGGACGGATGCAGCTACAAAATGATCGCCGCCGACCTGGGCATCAGCTACCACACGGTGAACACCCACATCCGGCACATCTACGAAAAACTGCACGTGGGCAGCAGCACTGAAGCCGTAAGCAAAGCATTGAAGGACCGCTTGGTATAGCCATCGCGCCAAGCGAAGGGTCACTTGCCGTCGATCACGTCCTCCCAGAAGGTGATCTCCTTCTCGTTGTTGATGCTGATCCGGGCGATGTCGTCGAAGACGCTCACCATGCCCGTGACGCACACCTTCCGGCCTTGCAGGTACGTCTCCGGGTCGTAGGAGAAATTCGGACTGTTGTAATCCCACACGGTAGCGTAGAAATCCTGGTTGGGGTACATCCGGTCGAAGTTGAGGTAGAGCGCGTTGGATTTCTTGGTGCGGCGCGTGCTCACCACCGTTCCGCAGATGGTGGCCTTGCTGCCTATGTGGTACTTGGCCTGCAGGGTATTGAACCGGCCTCCGGGCAATGGTGCCGGCAACGGGGCTACCTCGCCCATGGCCTTATCCCCTTCCCCATACCAATCCTGCGTGTTGCGCTGGGCCTCGATACGCTGCTCCAGGGTGTCGTCCAATGCTGGGAACAGGTCCAACCCCGACAGGACTTCCACACTGTCAATGGTGGTGGCATAGCCCAGCAGCCCTTGGTCGTTCAAGCCGTTCTGCATCAAAAAGGCGATGCCCTTCTTCACCGGCGCGTCCAGGTCCACCATGGCCTTGAAGAACAACGGCGGAGCGTAGACATCGGCCTCGGCCTTGGGCTTGTTCAGCAGGGGCATGTCCTTGCCCAAGATGGGCGCCGTGACCACAAAGACACGGTGGCCCGAGTAGTGCACATAGCGCCGCATCCAGTCCTCCAGGTCGGCCCAAGTACCCCGGTTCATTTCGGGCTTCTGCGGGGCCACGTTGGAGTAATAGTACGTTGCTTTCAGCGCATCCATGCTCCAGCGCATATCGGCACTGGGCACCATGTGGCCGCGGTCGTAGCCGCTGTACCAGTATGCATCGATCAGCGCCGTATTGGTCTTCACCAAGGGGTCCGGGAGGAATGTGTCGATCCGGGCCAGGTTGCCTTCCATGATGTCCGGCAAGATCAGGTGGGCCGTCCACTTGGGCACCTTGTAGCGGTCGTTCCATACCAAGGAATGGCCCGGGTGGACGATCACCGTATCACCCGGCTCCAACTTCGGACAGCCCCACAGGGCCACGTCGTGCCGCATCACGGCCAGCTTGGCGCGCTCCACTTGGCCCCGTTGCAGTTCCAGCTGCTGCTTGGCGGCATTGAAGCGGTCTTGGGCCTCACGCAACTCTTGGTCTGCCCGTGATTGGCCCGTTGCGCTCAGTAGCAGAATGGAGCCTGTGCATAAGGAGAGGATACGGGTCCGCATGGTGGTGTTCAGTTCGAAGTACGCCTGGTGGTGATCAATTCTGCAAGATCGTGCAAAGCCAGGGATCGCGCACCGAGGTTCTTGCAAGGGGTGTGCCGAGGGGGAGGATCACGCAGCACCTCGGCGATGTGGAGCTGCCGCTGGTCCTGCACGATATGTCTGCCTCCAGCGGCGTGCAGGCGGCCCAAATACTCCTGCTCCGGCTGCCCGGGCGTGGGCACCAGCAAGGCACCGCGCCCCATGGCGGCAAGGTCCATCAGGGTGGAATAGCCGGTGCGCCCCACGATCAGTTCCGCGCACGACAACGCAGCGTGCAGGTCGGGCGTGGCCATGTGCCCCACCACGTTGACCGGCCCCACTTGGTCTTCTTTCAGGCCGGGCCTGCCCGATACCAGCAAATGCGGCCCTTCGATCGCCTGCAACTGGTGCAGCACCAATTGCTCCAGCGCGCTGCGCTGCGGCTCCGGTCCGCTGATCACGGCCACCACGCGCCACGTTTTGCCGGTGCAGGGCGTGGTGGCGCTTTCAAAGCGGCTCAGCGGCCCGATGTAGCGCACATTGCCCGGCACCGCATCGCCGTGCGAAAGTTTGCCCGCAAGGCCCGGTGCTTCCGCATGGTCGGGCACCCAGCAGCGGTTGAACGGGGCGATGTGCCACCGGTTGATGCCGCGCGCCATCCCTTGGGCAACGGGCGTGAACGGAAAGAGCTGGTGGGTGATCAACACGCTGGGCAGGGCCGCAGAGTGCAACCCGGATCGCTGGTCGCTGATCACGGCATCCAGTTTCAAGGCCTGCCGGTGTTGTTCCAGCCATCTGCGCTCCGCACGCACCTGCCGCAGCATCGCCGGAAACTGCCTGGCCAGCATCCAGGCCATGGACCTTCCCCGGCCGTAGCGCACTTCCATGCCCGCGATCCTTACTTGCTCCAACTGCGGAAATTCCGCCCCCAGCAACGCCAACGGCCCCTTGTCGGCACCGATCACCGGCGTGGCGCCGTGTTCCAGCAGCGCATGCACCAACGGCACGCAGCGCGCAGCGTGCCCCAAGCCCCAATCCAAGGGAGCCACCAAAATGCGTGCACCGCGGAACATGGTGCGAAGGTGGGGCGAAACATCCCGGAACTTCGTTCCTTCGCGGCCGCTTTGTACGGTCCCCAGTGCGACCTTCGCTCCGCGCCATGGGCAAAAACAAACTCTCCCGCTTCGCCGAGAACGCCACGTTCGGGCACGTGATACAGCCCGCCTTTCGCGAGCTGCAGGCAGGTGACCTTCCGCTGAAAGGAAAGTGGAACGGTGAATTTTTCAAGCGCGATGCGCCGCTGGTGCTGGAGCTGGGCTGCGGCCGGGGCGAGTACACCGTGGGCTTGGCCCAGCTGCAACCGGAAAAGAACTACATCGGCGTGGACATCAAGGGTGCACGCATCTGGCGGGGGGCCAAGACGGCGCATGAAGAGGGATTGGCCAACGTCGGCTTTTTGCGCACCCATGTGGACCACATCCTGCGCTGCTTCGGGAAGCACGAAGTGGATGAGATCTGGCTCACCTTCAGCGACCCGCAGATCGGCAAAGCGCGCAAGCGGCTCACCAGCCCGCTCTTTCTGGCGCGCTACAAGGAGATCCTCAAGCCCGGCGGCGTCATCCACCTGAAGACGGACAGCCCGCTGCTGTACGAATACACGCTGGAGCAGATCGCGGAACACAAGCTGCAAACCGAGGAAAGCAGCGCAAACGTGTACGGCGAGCTGGTACACCGCACCACGCCCGATGAGCAGGCTGTGCTGAACATCCGCACTTACTACGAAAGCATGTGGCTGGAGGAGGGGCGGACCATCCACTATGTTCGGTTCCGGTTGGGGTGACGCCCAGCCGACCGTTGTTCGTGGTCGGTTGCCAAGGCTGGCATCGGGCACCTTGAAGCTCCCGGTTCGCGAGGTCCACAAGGGGGTGGTTGCAAACAGCCTCCTGTGCCCTGGCCCGTAATGACAAGCACCTTCGAAGGGTTCATTTTCGGGCGTTCTTTTGGTCCTGGTGGTGGCCACGCCGAGGAACGTCCTCCACCCCGGTTTGACCCGTTCGGGAGAAGGGCTTTTCTTTCTTGGCGCCCGTTGCGTCCTTTGCGGTGCATTCTTCCCATGTCCAAACGCACCCTCATCAACGACGCCGTGCAGGAGCGCGACTTCTTCCAGGACGTGATGGACGTGGTGCGCCAGGTCCCGCGCGGCCGAGTGACCAGCTATGGGGCCATCGCAAAATACCTCGGCGCCCCGCGCAGTGCGCGCCTGGTGGGCTGGTGCATGAACAACGCGCACGTGCAACGGCCGCATGTGCCTGCCCAGCGCGTGGTGAACAGCATCGGCCTGCTCACCGGCAAGCACCATTTCGCCACGCTTACGGCCATGCAGGAATTGCTGGCGAAAGAAGGCGTGAAAGTGAAGGACGACCAAGTGGTGGACTTCCGCAATAAGTTCTGGGACCCGGCGGTGGAGCTGGGCTTGTGAGTACTTTCGGTTGCATGTTGAGCCGTTCCACCGGTCTTGCGTTGGCATTGTGCTGCGCCAGTGCACTATCGCTGCATGCCCAGGAGCAGCGCTTGGCGGAACGCTTCCGGCTGGTGTTCGGCCACGGTGAAGAGGGCATGTATCTGTATTCCATGCCGGACAGTACTTCGCGGAACATGTTATGGCCGGGCAGGGACACTGCGCTCTGGGCATTTGACATGTATCTCTTCTCCAACTATGCTGCGGCACACAAGGAGTTGTTCGATCTGGAAAAGCAACTTCCCGATACCGTGGCGATCCTTGCCAGGTACCGCAGCATGCTGGACGGGGATACCACCTTTGCCCGCCTCTATCGCAATGGCATGCCGGACCGGCCCGTACCGGCCATTCACTTCGATACGCTGTTGCACACCGCCTCGCGGTTCTTCTACCTCCACCGTTCCCGGGGTGGCGTTACAGCCCACATCTGCACGGGCATGAACAAGGTGAAGGAGTTGCCAAAATCGCCAGGCTCGCCCTACTACGCCGCCTTCTGCTACCAGGTGATCCGTTCGCTGGATGACCCTTTTGCCATCTTCTACCGGGCCAAGGATGCACTCCGGGACTCCCTGTACAACACTATGCCGGATGAGCTGCTCCACCAGGCCGAACAGGAGATCTACCACCGCTGTGCCGCGGATCCTGAATTGCGCCGTTTGCTGATGGAGGCATACGCCTCCAAACAGCGCTACTTGAATTTCAAGGTGGAAGAGTAGGCTGCGCGGCTGCGGACAAAGCCCAAAGGCCGGATGCTTCGAGCAGGCCCGGTCGGAAGGGAACCAGAGGGATTGCGCGTGCTTTGGCTCCTCAGCCGTACCGGCTTGCGGAGCGCCACTTCGTTTATGCTCAGCATCGCGCCATCCCTGAAGGGGGAGGCTTCGATCGGCCTGCCCGCTGCGCGGGCTTGGCAAGCATGAAGAAGGCCGCTTTTCCAAGCAAGCTAGGCGTTGAATGCCGGTGGAGGGATTGCCCGAGGCGGGCTTTCCCTGAAGGGGAAGCTTCAACGCTGCGGCTGCTGCGCGGCCTTTGATATCGTGAAATGGCCGGATGCTTCGAGCAAGCTCGGCCGGAAGGGAACCAGGAGGGATTGCCCGAGGCGGGCTATCCCTGAGGGGAGAGGCTTCGATCGGCCAGTCCGCTTCGCGGACCTGCCAAGAAACAGGAAAGCCCTGGCTTCGTGCAAGCACGACCAGGGCTTTCCCGTTTCTTGCCCCGCTTCGCGGGGCCGATCGGCGGAGAAGGAGGGATTCGAACCCCCGTTACCCTTTCAGGTAAACACACTTTCCAGGCGTGCGCCTTAAACCACTCGGCCACTTCTCCAAAGCTCCGCACCCGGTGGATGCGGGCCGCGAATGTAGCACGTTCCAGGCCTTCATGCGGAAGCCATTTCCCCGCAAAGCGGGATGGCCATGCGCTGCGCCAGCTCCCCACCGGCCACGCCCTGCCCCAGCAAGAACATCAGCTTGGTGATGGCCGCTTCGGTGGTAAGGTCCTGTCCGCTCACCACGCCCATTTCAACCAAGGCGCGGCTGGTCTGGTAACGCCCTTGTTCCACGCGGCCGCCCACGCACTGGGTGACGTTCACCAGCACGATGCCCCGTTCGCATGCCCCGCGCAGCACGTCCAGGAAATCCCGGTCCGTGGGGCCGTTGCCGCTGCCGAAGGTTTGCAGCACCGCCGCCTGCAGGCCGCGATCGGCCAATTGCGCCTGCACCGCTTCGGCACGGATGCCCGGGAAAAGGCTGACCACCCCTACCCCGTTGCCCATGCCCCCATGCACCTGCAATGGGCCTTGGCGCGAGGGCAACAGGGCCGAACGGTCGTAGCGGATGTGCGTGCCCGCCTCCGCCAGCACCGGCCAATTCGGCGACCGGAAGGCTTCAAAGCGCTCGGCATGCACCTTCACGGTCCGGTTGCCCCGGTACAGGCTGTATTCAAAGTACACGGCCACCTCCCCTACGATCGGCATGCCATTCTCCCGGGCGGCGGCGATCTCAATGGCAGTAAGCAGGTTCTCCTTCCCATCAGTGCGGATGGCGCCCAAGGGGAGTTGGCTTCCCGTGAGGATCACGGGCTTGGACAGGCCCGCCAGCAGAAAACTGAGCGCACTGGCCGTGTAGGCCATCGTATCGCTGCCGTGCAGCACCACGAAGCCGTCGAATTCCGAATAGCGCTCACCGATAATGGACGCAATGCGCACCCAGTGTTCCGGGTGCATGTCGCTGCTGTCGATCGGCCTGCCGAAGGTGACGGTCTCCAAGGCCACGCCCATGCGCAGCAGTTCGGGCACCTGCTCTTCCAGATGGTCCAGGTTCACCGCCTGCAACGCACCACTGCGCGCATCGGCCACCATGCCGATGGTGCCGCCGGTATAGATCAAAAGCACTTTGGGCATGCTCATTCCGCGAACAGTTGTTCCGCGTTGTCTGTGGTGATGCGGGCCACTTCTTCCAACGGCAGGCCCACTGCGGCGGCCAGCGCTTCGGCAACGCAAGGGATGTAGCTGCTCTCGTTGCGCTTGCCGCGGTAGGGCACCGGTGCCAAGTAGGGCGCATCCGTCTCCAGCACGCAATGCCCCGCGCCGACCCGCGCCATGGTTTCCGCCAAGCCGCTCTTGGGGTAGGTGATCACCCCGCCGATCCCCAGCTTGAACCCGCCGAGCCCGATGATGCGGCGGGCATCCTCCTCGCTCCCCGTGAAGCAGTGGAACACGCCGGTGAGGTGCTCGTTGTTCTCCTCCTCCACGATGGCCATGACCTCCTCAAAGCTCTCCCTGCAATGGATCACCACGGGCAGGGCCAGCTCCTTGGCCCAGCGCACCTGGCGCCGGAACGCTTCCTGTTGCTGTTCCACCCAGGTCTTGTCCCAGTAGAGGTCAATTCCGATCTCGCCCACGGCCCAATAGCGCCCGGTGCCCAACAGGCGCTCCACTTCGGCAAGCTCGCGGGCCGGGTCTTCGCCCACCGAACAGGGATGGAGGCCCATCATGGGGAAACAGACTTCCGGGAAAGCTTCGCACATGGCGTGCATCGCCTCCACGCTGGTGGTGTCGATGTTCGGCAGGAAGAGCTTGTGCACACCCGCATCCATGGTGCGGCGCATCATCGCATTGCGGTCCTGGTCGAATTGTTTGTGGTAGAGGTGTGCGTGGGTATCGATAAACATGTCCGGGTCCTGTACAGATCACCGCAAAGGTGGTGCGGAAGGTGCAAGGTAAGCCGACCTGGAACCGACGGTCTGCCTGCCGGCCCCGCCGGGCATACTTTTGCCAGCACCCATGAAGGTGCTGGTCATCCGTTTCAGTTCCATCGGCGACATCATCCTCACCTCACCGGTGTTGCGCTGCCTCAAGCAACAGGTGCCCGGTGCCGAGGTGCATTACCTGACCAAAGACACGTTCCGCCCCCTGGTGGAACACTCCCCGTATGTCCACAGGGTCCATACGCTGAAGCACAATTTGGGCGCAACGCTGCAGGCCTTGAAGCAGGAGCGGTTCGACCTGGTGGCCGACCTGCACCACAATGCCCGCACCTGGCGGGTGAAGTTGGCCCTGGGCGCCAAGGCCACGAGCTTCCCCAAGCTGAACCTGGAAAAATGGCTGCTGGTGAACTTCAAGGTGGACCGCCTTCCGAAGGTGCACATCGTGGACCGCTATTTGAGCACCGTGCAACACCTCGGCGTGAAGAACGACAACAAAGGCTTGGAGCTGTTCATCCCGAAGGAAAAGGAGGTGGATACGGCAACCCTTCCACCCGCCCACCGCAACGGCTACACCGCATTGTGCATCGGGGCCGGGCATTTTACCAAACGCCTGCCACGCCACAGGCTGATCGAACTGGCGGCAAAATTGAAAGGCCCGCTGGTGATCATTGGCGGGCCCGATGACAGCGGCACGGGCCGTGCGATCGCCGATGCCGCAGGCGCAAGGGCATTTGATGCCACGGGCAAATATGACCTGCTGGGCTCGGCTTCACTGATCCGCCAGGCCACGCTGGTGATCACGCACGACAGTGGCGCCATGCACGTGGCCAGCGCCTTCCGCAAACCTGTGGCCAGCATCTGGGGCAACACCGTGCCGCAATTCGGCATGGGGCCCTATATTCCGGAACATCCGGAACGCACCCTCATCAGTGAGGTAAAGGGGCTGGACTGCAGGCCGTGCTCGAAGATCGGGTACGATCGCTGCCCCAAAGGCCACTTCCGCTGCATGGAGAAGCAGGACCTGGACAAGGTCGCAGCCTGGTCTGCTGCACAAGGCGACCGATCCTGAACCGGCTTGAGCCTCTTGGCACGGCGACACGCTCGCGGCCACAGGGCATTGGCCGTTCCGAGCAACGGATCCGGACCATCGGATCACAGGCATTGCTTGCATCTGGTACCAAGGCCACTGCCGCTTGCGCCCCGTTGCTGCTACAACCGGTGTCCACGGCCACCCCGTTCCCGCTGTCCGTGCCGTGGGCTCACATGAACAAGGCCTTCAGCTCTGTGGCTTCCCCGGGCTTCATCTTCCCGGCCAAGATCAAGCGCAATTGCCTGCGGCGCAACGCCCCGGCATAGCGCAACTGCTCCTCTTCCGTAACCGGCACTACCGGCGGAACGGGCGTGGGCTTCCCTCCGTTCCCCATCGCCACGAACGTGTAGATCGCGCTGTTGCACTTGGTGCGCTTGCCCGTGGCCTGGTCCTCGATCCACACATCGGCCCAAACTTCCATGCTGGTGTTGAACGTTCGGCTTACATGCGCCTTGATGGTCACCAGGTCGCCCAGTTTGATGGGCACATCAAAGCTCACGTTGTTCACTGCGGCGGTCACGCTCACGCATTGGCTATGCCGCCCCGCGCTGATCGCACAGCTCATGTCCAACCACTTGAGCAACTGGCCGCCGAACAGGTTGCCCATGGTGTTGGCGTCGTTGGGCAGTACCAGGTTGGTGGTTTCGGCATAACTATCGGTGGTGGGTTTGGCCTGCATCAAGGGATCCATAGGTTGCCGCAAATGTACCACGGTGGGCCGGCCTTACCTTTCACCCATGCTTCCCGATTGGTCCCCGGCCCTGTTGGCCCTGCACTTGGTGTTCATGGTCACCTTTTTCACGGGCACCTTCTGGTTGCTGAGGTTGTTCATCCTGCATCGGCTGGCCCAAGGGAAGGCGGAACCCGATCGTACCATTCTCCGGGCACACTACCTGGCTTCAAGCAGGCAGCTGCTTTACATCGTTGCCTGGCCTTCCCTGCTGCTGCTGATCTTCTTCGGCGCTTGGATGCTGTGGCTGCAACCGTCCTTGTTGGCGGAATCCTGGATGCAGGTGAAGTTGGAGCTCACTGTGCTGGTATTTGCCTGCCACCTGATGAACCAGCAGATCTTCCGCAAACTGCGCGGCAATGGGCGCGCCTGGGGGATGTTCGCGCTGGTGTTGTGGGCACAATTGGCCGTGCTGCTGCTCGTGCTGGTCATCTTCCTCTCCACCTTCAAGGCCGTGCAGTGGTACTTGGCGCTGATCGGCCTGCTGATGCTGGTGGTGGCAGGCTATGCCGCCGCCCGGTCGGGAAGCTCCAAGGCCGCTTCCGGCCCGGACGGGCAGGGGAGCGGAGCATGATCCGTGCTCAGCGCTTCACCAGGTCGTAGAAGAGCACCCGGCCATCGTCCGTGCCGGTGATGAACTGCCCGTTGTGGAACACGCAGGGCGCACGGTGGTGCTGATCCCTGTTCTCGGGAAAGTTCAAGGCCTGTACGGCGTTTCCGTCCGGGTCGATGAAGACCACATCACCGTTCTTGCCCGACCTGGCGGTGATCCCGTTGTGCACCGCCTCGGTCTGCTGGTAATACCGGTCAAATTCCGAGTTGCCCTTCTTCAGCCCCAGTTCCCGGGTGCGGATGGCATCAGGGATCCACTTGTAGCGGGCGATCATTTTATCCTGTTTGCCGGTCTTCACATCCCAAACTTCTCGTGTGCCTGCAAAGCCGATCAGCACCACATACTCGCCGTTCTCGTTGAAATCGGCGTGGTAGACCACGCTGCTCCCGTCTTCATCGTAGGCAAACTCGGCCACGCGCTTGCCGCTGGCCAGGTCGCGCACCTCGGCTCCGCGCACGGTGCCGACAAGGATGCGGTCGCCTTTGGGGGCAACGGCCAAGCAGGTCACTTCCGATCTGCCCAGGGAGATGGTTTTGGCGGGGGGCGTAAGTACAACCTGCGCTGCGGCAGGGAGTGCGGTGCATGCGAGGCCCGCTGCAATGAATAACTGTTTCATGGATGTTCGCACGGATCGTTGGGAGGAGAAATAAACAAGCGGCATGCCAAGGGCTGGTCACTTCACCAGCAACCACGCTTGTGGCGCCTCCTCCTTGCGCACGGCATTCAGGGCTTCCAAGGCGATCTGGCGCTGCGGATAGCTGCCATACGCCACGCGGAAGAGCCCTCCTTTGCGGTCGATGACCGAGGCGGCGAATCCTTTGGCCTGCAGTTCGGAGACAAAGCGGTCCGCGTTTTCCTTTTCCAGGAAGCACCCCCCGATGATATGGAACCTCAACCCCACGGCCGGGGTGGCCACGGCCGTGCTCTCGGGCACGGCACGCGGGGGCGATTGCCCCAAGTTCACCGCCACCAAGGGTTCATTGGGGCCGGCAATGGGCAATGCCTGTATCCCGTAGCTATCGGAAGGAACCGTCCAGATGGAAGCTTCCACCGGCCCAAGGGCCAGCTCCGGGGCGCCAGGCAAGCGGTAGTGCGGCTGGTCCATGCGCCACCATGCCTCCGGCCCGGTGAAGGCCAAGCCGATGGTGCCGCTGGGTGCAACCACGTACCACGTGGCTGCCGTGAAGGCAATGGCAGCCACCGCCGCCGCAAGCAGGTAGCCCATGGTACCCTTGCGTTCGTGCCCGGCCATGTAGGCCTCCACCACAGGTCGCTGGACCAAGGGGGGAACCGCTACACCCTGGACCGCCACCGCCTCCACCGGTTTCAGCCCGTAGGCATCCTTGAGGAAATTCACCCGGCGATCGGGCTCGAACTGCAGGTTGTGTTCCGCATCATGGAAGAGCGTGCCCACGCGCGCCAGTTCCAAGCGGTCGTTGTTGCGCAATTCCTGTTGCCAGCGCTCCAGCTCGGCATCCACGCGTTGTTTCGCCGCATGGAATTCCAGGCCCTCGCAGCGCACTACCCGGTCCACCAGCAATCCGTCTTGCCGCACAAGCTTCCTGTTGAAGCTCAGGTCCTTCGATGGCGGATGGATCAACCGGCGCTGCACGTCCAAGCGGGCCGGCCGGTAGTGGGTGAGAAACCCGCCGAAACCCGGCACGATCACACAATCATGCTCGAACAGCAGGTCGTGTATGTAGCGGTCCAGCGCCATGTTCAGGGCCAAAACTAGGCATCAGCCAGGCCAAAGAAAAGCGATACGGTGAAAGTACGGTTACGCACCACGGTCCGCCCTGCGCCGGGCCTCCTCCAGGTCGGCCGGCGTATCCACGCAGAACGAGGGATGCGCGGTAAGGCCCACGCGCACCGCGATCCCGTTCTCCAACCAGCGCAGTTGCTCCAAGGATTCCGCCTGTTCGAGTGCGGAAGGCTGCAATTGCACGATCCGTTGAAGGGCCGCCGGCGCATAGGCGTACAAACCCACGTGCTTGAGGTAGCGGAACTGCAAATGCCGCGGGCCGGCAGCGGGGTTGCGTAGAAAGGGTATGGCCGCGCGGCTGAAGTAGAGTGCGTTCCGGTGGACATCGGTGGTGATCAGCACTTCTCCCGGATCGTCCAGGTCCTGGTCCGAGGTGACTTCCTGGGCCAGCGTGGCGATGGAGACCCCGGGCTGCATGAGGCAGCGGCATACCTCATCGATCTGCTCCGGCACAATGAACGGTTCATCACCTTGTATGTTCACCACCCCGTCGAAAGCATCGGGGCCTGCCTTTTCCAACGCTTCCCAACAGCGGTCCGTGCCGCTTGGATGGTGTGCGGAGGTCAGCATGGCCCGGCCCCCGAGCGCCTGCACATGGTCCACGATGCGGGCGTCGTCCGTGGCCACCACCACCTCGGCCAGGCTGTTGCATTGCCGGGCCTGTTCCAACACGCGTTGCACCATGCTCTTGCCGCCGATGTCCACCAAGGGTTTGCCCGGCAGCCTGCTGCTGGCGTAACGGGCGGGGATCACTCCGAGGATGCGCATGCGCTCAAATGGCAAGGGCCAGTTGCAGGCGAAAAGTACGGGGCGCTTCTATGGCCATGGGCCGGATGGCATAGACCACGTTGCCCACGTTGTACACCAGGAAAGAGGCCTTTAATTGGCCGGTGATGGCAAAGCCGATGCGCAGGTCCGTGATCCAGTCTCCCGTGGTGTGTTCAGCCATCCACTGCTCCACGCCGATCTCGCCCAATTGGCCCATCTGCTCAATTTGGATGAAGGCTTGGTCGATGTTGCGCACATGGCTGTTGTACCGCACGCCGACCCCCGGGGAGAAACGCTTCCAATTGAGGCCCAGGTCCGCGCGGAACAGGTCTTGCACCCGGAATTTCAGGATGTCGCCGCCCGTGTTGGAACTGGTGCTCATGTAGCTCACGTTCTGCACCGCACCGGTGGTGGACACGGTTTGCGCGTAGGCCTCGTTCGGCGTGGTGCTGATCGGCAAGGTATGGGTGTAGCCCATGAGGACCTGCAGTTCCACGGCGCCCCACTTGCCCTTGCCCGCCAGTTCAAACTCGGTGCCCGTGATGCGTGCACCGCCCGTATTGATGCTCTTGAAACCGAAGCCGAGCAGGTTGGCCGGGGTGCGTACCGTGCCCCACTGCCCGAAGGTGAACTCCACATATCGGTCGAAGTCCTGCTGGAAGGCCACCATGTCCACATAACCGGTAACGCCGCCGAGCACGAACCCCTGCTTCACGCCCAGTTCCATGTTCACGCTCGTTTCCGGTTGCAGGCCGGGATTGGGGTAAATGTGCAACGAGCCTACCGACGTGGTGATGTAGCGCTCGCCGATCGTGGGGAAGCGGAAGCCCTGTCCGTAGCTCGCCCGCAAGAAAGTGCCCTCCCAGGCCTGGTAGGTGGCCCCCGCGCGCACCACGGGCTCGGCCTGCTCCAGTTCGTTCACCCGGAACCGTTCATAGCGAACGCCCGCGCTCACCATCAACCGGGCCAGCAGCTTCTTGTCCACTTGCAGGAAGGCTGCGGCATTGGTGGCGGTATTCTCCCCGCTGGCCATCGGGTTGCCGCTGTAGAGCGCTGCATGACTGGCCACCCGCTGGCCCACCAGGCCCAGGGTGAAGGTGGTGGGGCCGAACAAGTCCAGCTTCCGCTGCACCTGGTACTCGCCGTACAGCATTTCGTTGCTGTTGCTCTGGTTCCCGCTGTTGTCGAACTGTTGCACATAGTAGCGGCCATTGAGGCTGTGGCGGGTGCCTTGGGGGCCGGTAAAGTGCACGAAGGGGTCCAAATAGTACTGTGTGCCCATGGTATTGGTGGTGGTGTTGGGCATGGGCCGGTAGAGGCCTTCGTGCAAATTGTCCCAGAGAAACACGCTGGTGCTGCGGCTCTTCATCACGTTGCCGTTCAAGCCATAGTTGAGGCCCTTGGCCTTCGCGTTGCGCCAACGGGCGGCAAACGTGAACCGAACGCGGTGGTCGTACCCGCCGGTACCCGTCCGGTAAGGGTCCTGTGCCAAGCTGTCCGGGGCGATGCGCTCCGGCCCGATGAAGCCTTGATCGCCCAGGGCATTGCCGGCCACCACCAGATCGAACTGCTTGAACCGTTGGCCGTGCAGGAAGCTTGCGCCCGTGGTGATGGGCGGGCTGGCATCCCACCACTTGGCATCCGCCTGGCCGGGGGCATCATATACCCCGCCGAACACCACGGCCTTGGTCTTGGGGGCATTGCCCGGCCAGCCTGAGCGCACATTGATCACCCCGCTCAAGGCTGCACTGCCGTAGAGCACGCTGCTGGCCCCTTTGATCACCTCCACCTGCTCCACGTCCTCGATGGGCAAAAAGCTCCAGTTGGGCCGGCCGATGTCGCCGCTGAGTATGGGCATGCCGTCCGCCAGAAGCATGACCCGGCTTCCCGCGCCGTAGCTGAATCCGCTGCCGGCGCGGATCTGCGGGTCTTCGTCCACCACCACCACACCGGGCACTTGGTCCAGCGCATCGGCCAGGTTGGTGGTGCCCCTTTCGCGGATCAGCGCGGCAGGCAGCACGCTCAGCGATTGGGTCACTTCTCCTACCCGCTGCTCGAACTTGCTGGCGCTGACCACCACCATGTCCAACTGCGAGGTGGATGGTTGCAGGGCGATGTCCAGGCGCAACTGCCCTCCGGCGGGAATTTCCACTTCCAAGGTCCTTTCGGCATAGCCGATGAAGCGGGCGACCACGGTGCAGGCGCCCGGCGGAAGCTCCATGGCATAGTGCCCGCTGTCGTCCGCAGTGGCCGAACGGCGGTGATCGAAGGCGATGCTGGCGCCCGGTAGCGGCAACCCGTCGGCGCTGCTGTACACCTTGCCCAACACCCGGCCTGCCGCAGGCGGCACCTGCTGGCCGTGCACCAGCACCGCCAACAATAGCATGGCCCCCGTTGAAATGATCTTCATCACGCGTATTTTGGGCCGAATGCCGTGACGGCGAAAGTAACGATCGGGGCACAGCCATGGACGACCAGCAATGGATCCACCGCATAGCCTTGTCGATGCTCAAGGGCATCGGCCCGGTGAACGCCCGCAACCTGGTGGCATGGTGCGGCGGGGTGGACGCCCTGTTCACCGACCGGGCCGTGCGCCGGTCCTTGGGCAAGGTGCCCGGCATCGGTCCCGTGCTGTCCGCATCCATCCAGGATGCCGCCGTGGTCAAGGCTGCGGAAAAGGAGCTCACCTACGTGCGCAAACACCGGCTGCGCATGCTGTTTTACCTTGATGCCGACTACCCCCGGCGGCTGGTGCACTGCCCCGATGCACCCGTACTGCTCTTTGTAAAAGGAGCGGCGGACATGGGCCCGTTGCGCTGCGTTTCCATCGTGGGCACACGAACGCCCACGGAACAGGGCAGGCACCTTTGCGGATCGCTCGTGGAAGGCCTTGCCGCCAGCGGCGCCACCATCGTCAGCGGGTTGGCCTACGGCATCGACATCATTGCGCACCGTACGGCCTTGCGGTGCGGGCTGCCCACCGTGGCCTGCGTGGCGCACGGCCTGGACAAGCTCTACCCCGCCGAGCACGCCGCCACCGCCAAGGAACTCTGCGCCGCCGGGGCGTTGGTAACCGAGCTGCCCAGCGGTTCCCCCTTTGCCCCGGGCAATTTCCCCGCGCGCAACCGCGTGATCGCCGGGTTGAGCGACTGTACCGTGGTGGTGGAGAGCGGGCCCAAGGGAGGTTCCCTGATCACCGCCGACATCGCCAACAGCTATGACCGCGAGGTGATGGCCTTTCCCGGGCGGCCCGGCGATGAACGCAGTACCGGCTGCAACAGGCTGATCCAACAGAGCCAGGCCCACCTGATCACCTGCGCGGAGGACGTGCTGAAGCTGATGGACTGGCTGCCGCAGCCCAAGAAGAAGCAACCGGTGCAGAACAGCTTGTTCGCCGAGCTGCTGCCGGATGAGCAGGTGCTCGTGGATGCCATTCGCCAGCAGGGCAAGATCGACATCGACACGCTCTGCCACCGCAGCAAAATGCCCCAGCACAAAGCGGCAGGGCTGCTGCTGAACCTGGAGTTCAACGGCGTGGTGCGCAGCCTGCCTGGAAAGCTGTACGCCTTGAACTGAAGCCTCTTTTGTTCAACTCCCCATCCTCCAGGCCATGTGGTGGACCTATGCGCTTCTCTCCGCGTTCTTCGCCTCGCTCACCGCTGTTTTCAGCAAGCTCGGCGTGGCCAACATCAACTCCAACTTGGCCACGGGCATCCGCACGGTGGTGATCTTGGTGATGATCTGGTGCATTGTGCTCGCGCGCGGCGAGGCCAAGGCCATCGGCGCCATTTCCAGGCATGGCCTGTTGTTCCTCGTGCTTTCCGGCCTGGCCACGGGCCTGTCCTGGCTCTGCTATTTCAAGGCGCTGCAACTGGGGAATGTGTCCCAAGTGGCGCCCATCGACAAGCTCAGCGTGGCCTTGACCATCCTGCTGGCCGCGCTATTTCTTGGCGAAAGCCTGACGCTGAAAACCGTCTTGGGCGCAGGTTTGATCATTGCAGGCACACTGGTGCTCATCGGCCGCTGAGGCTGCCGCGGCCGCACCCTCCCGGCCGCCTCAATCCAAACTGAAGTAGTCCGCGCTCTGGTAGCGGCCGTCGCTTTCCTTGGCCAACTGCATCAACATATCGTTGGCCAAGCTGCTGGCGCCAAAGCGGAACCAATGGGGATCCAACCATTCCGGGCCCAGTTCTTCCTTCACCATCATCAAGTAGTGCAGGGCCTCCTTGCTGGTGCGGATGCCGCCGGCGGGTTTCATGGCGATCATTTCGCCCGTGCGCAGGTAGTGGTCGCGGATGGCATGCAGCATCACCAGCGTTACCGGCATGGTGGCGGCCGGGCTGATCTTGCCCGTGCTGGTCTTGATGAAATCGGCACCCGCCGCAATGGCCAGATCACTGGCCAGGCGCACCTTGTCGTATGTGCCCAGCTCGCCCGTTTCCAAGATCACCTTCAGGCGGGCATTGCCGCATGCCTCTTTGACCGCAGCGATCTCGTCGTGCACAAAGTTGTAGTCCCCGCTGTGGAATTTGCCGCGGCTGATCACCATGTCGATCTCGTCCGCACCTTCGGCCACGGCGAACTTGGTATCCGCGATCTTCACGTTCTTGGGTGCTTGCCCACTGGGGAAGGCCGTGGCCACGGAGGCCACTTTCACCCCGCTGCCGGCCAAGGCGCGCTTGGCCGTTTTCACCAACGTGGGGTATACGCACACTGCGGCCACCGTGGGCAGCCCGGGCAATTGATCATGCAGGTGCACCGCCTTGTAGCAGAGTTGCTTCACCTTTCCGGGCGTGTCCTGGCCCTCCAAGGTGGTGAGGTCGATCATGCTCAGGGCGAGCTTCATCCCATCCACCTTGGCGCCCTGCTTGATGCTGCGCGTCTTGATCCGTGCCACGCGCTCTTCCAGGCCCACCTGGTCGATGGTGCTTGCCGTGCCGGGTTTGGGGCGTAACGTGGTTGAAGCCATGGTAAAACGCGCCGCTTGGGGGTGCGATGCACAAAGGTAACAGGGCCGGCGCTGGGCCTTAACGGCCTCTAACCTCCCTGAAGGCAAGGAGAAAGAATGCCATATCGTCCACGAAATACCGGCGGAACATGCGCTTGGGCTCGGAGAGGAACCGGTGAAAAAACTCCAGGCCGAGCTTCCGGAAGATCATCGGAGCCCGCTTCTTCAGTCCGGCATGGAACTCAAAGCTGGCGCCCAGCAGCAGGAAGAGCGGCATCGGCGCCGGTCCGGCCTTGAGCCGCTCCACCAAGGCCAGGGCCAGGCGTTCCTGCTTTGGAAACCCCAGCCCCAGGAAGACCAACGGCACAGGCCGCTCCGCCAATTCCGCCGCCACCTGGTCCACTACGCGTTGCTCTGCGGCGGCGTCCGCAATGGAATAGAACGGCGGCACCATCCAACGCATGGCGGCATTTTCCTTCCTCAAGGCGTCCCCGATGGCATCGCTGGCCAGCACCATGAACACCGGTGCTTGCCTTGCCGCCAGCTCTTTCCACAGGGCCGGGAACAGATCGCTGCCCGCCAAGCGGGCCGGCAAGGTCTTCCCCTGCTTCCACTTGCTTACCCAAATGATCGGCTGGCCGTCCGGCAGCACATAGCGTGCTCGGCCGATCTTCCCCCGCAACAGTTCGTGTTCGGGCCGGTGCAGCTTCACCACCTGGTCCACGTTGGGCGTGCTCAGCAAGGGCAGCTCTCCGGCCTGCAACGGCTGCAGGGGCCAGGCCAAGACTTCCCGGACGACTTGATCATGGTCGGCTGCGGCGATGAACGGCAGGCCGAACAATTCCACACGCTTCATCAGGCCTGCTTCAATCGGCGCTCCAAGGTATTCACCACGTTGCGCATCCGCCCCAGGTTGAGGGCAAAAGCGCCGATCAACTTGAAGGGGAAGCGCAACCAGGTGGCCAACAAGCTCCAGGTGCCGGGGGCGACCTCGGCCAAAGCATATCCCTGTTGGGCCATGCGGCTGCCGGAAGTGCGTTGGCAGATGGCGATCTCCGTGGCGTCCAGTCCTTTTTTCCACCCTTCGCCCCGGTCGGTGCGGATCCCTTTCTTGGTGTGGTCGTCCATGGCGCTGGAACTGCCCGCATGGGGCACTTCCAACATGGCCGGTTCATAGGGTATGCCCACCACCCCGCAGATCCGCTGCATGGTGGCCTCCGGGCTTACCGTGAGGTCCTCGAAGCGCACCTCCACCACATCGGGATCCCCGGCATGGCGCTTGGCGGCATCAAAGCTGGAGTTCCATAGGCGAGCGATGGTGTACGGGTGGTAGTTCATACGCAGGCGCCGCACTTCCTTCTCCGGCATGCCGGTCATCCCCAGGTCCTTGCGCATCCATTTGCGCTTTTGTGAAAGCAGCACGGCCCGCGGATCGCGGTACATCACAATGATCTTCGCCCCGGGAAAGTGGCGCTTAATCTCGGCGATGTAGAATATGTTCTGGGGCGTTTTCTCACAGGGGATGCGCTTGCCATGGATGCGCGTTTCATAGGCCATGAACCCCGCGTATACATCCTTGCGGTCGGCTTGGGCGGGCAGTTCGCCCAGTACCTGCTCCACTTCCGCATCAAATTTGCCCGGCACCACCTCGGCGAAGAACCCGTCGCGCTGCCGCGTAATGAGCTTGGTGAGCAGCTCCCGGGCCGCCGCCTTGTCCACCGCCTTCCCGTCGTCGGCAGGGGCCCAGTAGGTGCCATAGAAGTGCGGCTCATTGATGCCGTGCACCCAGGAGTGGTTGGTCATTACACGCAGCATCATGGTGGTGCCGCTGCGTGAATTGCCGACAATGAAGATGGGCCCTTGGGGTGCCGTCATACTTGCTTGGTTTTGGGGCCCCACCACCGCCGAAGGTCCTTGCCCATTAGGCGGGAGAGCCGTTCCACATCCTGTTCATAGTGCTTCCACAAACGCAATGCCTGCTCCGATGGCAGCGTGGGCATGTTCTTGCGGGAGTACAGCATCTCTTTGAAGCCCCCGCGCAGGTGGCGCGGTACCATGGCCTTGATGGTGCTGATCGCACCGCTGCGCACCAGCAGCCGGTTCAGCACGGCGTTGCGGGGCACGGCCGCCTCGTTGAACTTTCCCGACAGGTCCATTTCCTCCAACGGGGCCACCCCGATCACGGAGAACAGCTTGCGCATGGTGGCCATCGGATCTTCCTTGAATTCCTCGTGCAGCAGAATATGCACCTGCTCCTTGGGGAACACGGCCAAATACCGTTCCACCTGGTCCGCATACCGGCCCAGGGCCAAGTACTGGTGGTTCACTCCCCAGCCTTTCTTGGCCAAGGTGTCGTCCTGTTCCACTTCCCGGAGGAAATCCTTTTCCAAGGTCTTTCCTTCACGCAAGTTCATCATGTACTGCGACCAGGCGCGCTGCACGGGATCGCGCAGCATGAAGATGATCCGGGCTGCCGGGTTGGCCGCGTATATGGCCTTGGCCGCTGAGGGACATACGGCGTAGGAGGGGCAAACCTCCCCCAGCACTTGGCCGGGTTCGGCTTTTTGGAACAAGGCGGCATAGTGGGCCGGATCCCCAACTTGGGCAATGTGCACCACTTCTTTCATGCCATCGCGGATGAACTTCCCCACATCGAGCTTTACGTCCAAGGCATACTCGCGGGAAAAATCCGCCGTGCGCATGTCGGCACGCGCGAAGAAATTGGTTTCCTTGATGGGCGGCAGATGAACGGCCGGATGGCGGTCCAGCAGGTTATAGAGCGCGGTGGTGCCTCCCTTCACCACGCCCACCACCAGAAAATCCGGGCAGAACGTTTCCCGTGCGGCAGCGTTCGTCGGCAGGGGCGGTGCAGTGGTCATGCTTGGCAGGTGCAAACGGTGTGCAACATCGGAGCTTCGGATAATGGCCGGCGGTTTGCTGAACTGTTGCAAGCCTTGGTTCTTGTGGGCATTCCAAGCCGGTTTCAACGGGCGATCGGCGCCAATGTTACCGAGCTCGGCATCGCCCGTTGGAACGGCCGGGCAGCCCGCTTGGTCCACGATCGCCCGCAATGAAATGGATGCCGCCAATGCCCGGTAACCTCCGCCTGCCCGTTGCGTTCAACGGCCGGTGCAAAGATGGGGCGGTTGCACGCACTTTCTTTGCAGCATCCTTCAACCTTCATTGCAGCCAGGCTCCCCGGCCATAAGCGGGCAACAGCACATCCATGGTGATCAGTGATAAGCACCGGTTCGTCTTTGTGAACCTGCCCCAAACAGCCAGCACCGCCATCTCGCGCGAGCTGGTGGACCAATATGAGGCGCGTGAATTCTGCTTCAAGCATGCGCTCTACCGCACCGATTATCTGAAGGCGGCCAATGCCGAGCAGAAAAAATACCGGGTGATCTCCGGCCTGCGCAACCCGATGGAGATCACCGTGAGCACCTTCTTCAAGGTGCGCAGCGACCATGAGGGCCGCTACAGCAATGCCGTGGGCAACAAGATCCAGCACGGCTTCCTACGCAAGCACATCATGCTTTGGTGGAACAAGCGCAGCCATGCGGAGATCAACGGCAAGCAATTGCGCTTTTCCCAGTGGTTCCTGCGCAACCACAAGTTGCCGTATGCCAGCTGGAGCATTCTGGACCACCACCGGTTCGACAAGGTGATCCGCTACGAGCACCTTCAGGAAGACTTCTCCGAGGCCCTGCGCATCCTGGGCATTGAGCAGACCAGGCCGCTGCCCGTGGGCAATAAAACGGCCAAGGAAAGCAGGCCGTTCACTGATCACTTTGATACCGATGCCGCACGGCGGCGCGCCAAGTTCGTCTTCGGCCCCTACATGCAGCAGTTCGGCTACGCCTTCCCTGCCGAATGGGACCACATCAAGGTGCCAGCCACCGCCTTTGTGGCCTACCGGGCCGTGAACATACTGCGGCGCATCTTCTGGCTGTACCTCCGCTGACTGCGGCTATCCCGCCGGTGCGGCCGGCAACGGTTGCCCGTTGATCCGGGAGTAATAGTGCATCAGGCCCATCAACAACAGCGCCTGGCCCGTGTTCTGCGTCAGTTGGCCATTGGTCAACGAATCGAGGAACAGGGCGAGCAGCAGGAATTGGCAGGTGATGAACAGCAGGTCGCCGTTGCGCCCTTTTACCCGAAGCATGTAAATGGCCGCTATGAAGAAGAGCGCATAGAGCAGGAGCATGCCCGGGTAGCCGTAGATGAAGGCCAACCCGAGCCATCCCACGTCAGCAGGATAGAAGAAGCCGAAATACTTGTCGTACCCCTCCTCGCTCCATTCCCGGCTGATGCGCCCGTTGCCCACCCATGGGTGCTGCTTGATCTGGCGTTCGGCTATGGCCACTTCCACGGTCCGTACCGAGACTTCCGTGGCGCCCGACGTGCTGCCCATGACCGTGTGCATTGCGTCCATGAACATGAAACGGTACTGCTCCACCTTGTCCGGGGCCAGCAACACGAAGAGCAGCACGGCGAGCACGGCCGGAAGAACCACGGGCAGCACCATGCGGGCAATACGCTTCAGGGGCACATGCAGCAGCACAACGCCGGCCATGCCGATGGCCGTGACGGCCATGGAGGTGCGGTCCATGCGGAACACCACCACGTAGGCCGCAAAGAGCAGTGCGTAGCCCAGGTCCGTCCAGCGGTTGCGCATGAAGGCCCGTGCGGCGTAGTAGATGGCGCCGAAATAGATGGCGCTCATGTTGAAACGGTAATACACGCCGCCGCCCTTTACGTCGTTGGCCCCGGCCAAGGGTGTGTCCTGGTAAGGACCCGGGTCGATGAACAGGGTGGCGAAGTAGAAGTAGATCAGGCAGGTCCACGCCATGAGCACCATGGCACGCTCGACTTGGGCCAAAGTGATCCATCCCTTGCGCAACCAGTGGTAGATGGCCAGCACGCCGGTCAACAGGTAGTAGTCTTTGAAGGCGATGATGCCCCAGAAAAGCGGCTGGCCAAACTCGTGCCAGGCGCCGATCGCCGGAATGACGGGCAACAGCAGCAGCAGCAGCACATAGGTCTCAAAGCCGTTGATCGTCCATTGGTCCATCAACGCACGCTGGATGATGCGCCACACCATCCATACCACCAACAAAGCCACCAGGACCAGTTCCGCCACCCCGATGGGCAGGCTCAGGTGGCTCACGGTCAACATGCGCCAAACCAGCGTTACCAGTACGGTGAGCAACCCCACGGTAAGGCCATGGTACCGGAAGGGCCAGGGCAAGGGTTTGGTTTCCACTTGCGCCAGGACGGGCTTTACCAGCGCCATAGCGTGAACAGGTCTTTGGACAGGATGGTGGAGAGCTGCTCCACGTCGGCACGGTACATATCGCGCAGCCAGGCACGATCTTCCGGCCGCAGGCCGCCACCGTCCTGCATGTTCTTTTCCTTCATGTATTTCCTGGCCATCCGCCGCTTTTCCTCAGGCACCAATGCCCGCAGCAACGGCCGTACCAAGCCCTTTACCGGATTTTCCGTGGTGATCAACCGCTGCAAAGCCCGGAAACGGGGCTGGCCCGACCGGTTCTTGGCCTGTACCGGAGGCAAGGCCACCTGCTCCACCCCGGCCAGATCGAATACACCCTGCATGAATCCTTCGGGGTCCTTGCGCAAGTCCTCGAAGAAGAACACCTGCGTGTGCGGAAATGCTTCCTTGTAGGCCTTCACTTGGCCTGCATACCGCCCCATGGCAATGTGGTGCCACATGAAATCCCAGCCTTGGGCCGCACGCTCCGGCTCCTGGGCGATGGATTCCCGGAATCCGAGCGGCTCGTGGGTGTCCTTCACGAAGTGCATGTACGACGACCAGGCGCGCTCCACCGGGTCGCGCAGTACGATGCCGATGCGCGTCTCCGCGCCCAGCACGGCCTTGATCCGCGGTATGGCCGTGGCATGGTGGTACAGGTAACCCGTACCTATTTCCACCGTGGTCTTCCCTTCAAAGCCCGTGTACAGGCCGCGGTACGCCGCCTCCGAGCTGACGATCGTCCCCGGGTCCCTTTGCATGGGATAAGCCAAGCGGCCCTGCCCCATGTGCTCATGGTCGAAGAAGAAGGTTTCCTTGCAGGGGATGGCCACTTGCGGGTGGGCCTTCAGGGCGTGCTCAATGGTGGTGGTGCCCGCCTTGGCGGTACCCACGAACAAACAGCGGGGCAGGTTCTCGCGCATTATCCGGCACACCAATGTCGCAGATCGCGGCCTATGGCCAATGAAAGCCGATCCACATCGGCCTTGTAGTAAGCATTCAACATTTCGCGCGCTGCCCCGGGCATTTCCGGCCTGTCCAACGCGTTCTTCAACAGGCGGTCCCGTTGGGCCCTGGCCTTGTTGCGCAAGCCCGCAGGGAGCAGGTGCGACAAGGAACGGATCAGGGGATTGCGCCGAATGGTGCGCACCAGCCCTTTGTTCTTGGGCACGCCGCCCGGGTTGGACCGGACCTTTTCCACCGCGCATGGCTCCACGCCCGCCCGGCGGCAAATGTCATCGAAGGTGCCTTGCAGGTCTTTGAGATCCTCCAGCAAATAGACCTTGAAATCGGGGAAGGACGCCTGAAAGTGCTCCACCGCTTCGGCATACAGGCCGTAGCCCAAATAGTCAAAACCCCAACGCTCGTGCCGGCGCCGCTCCACAACGGCAGGATCCACCGCCCGCTCAAAGGGCAGGTCCTCATGCCCGTTGCGCACCAGGTAAAGCCAGTGCGAGTAAGCCCGTTCCACGGGGTCGCGGAGTATGGCGCCCATGCTCAGTTTCGCCGCCTGCCCGCCATAGACCCGTTGGATGTGCGGAATGGCGATGGCATGCCGGTAAAGGTAGGAGGTGGAGCAATCGGCGATGAGGGCATCCGCGGGCGCCGGGGCGTAAAGCGCGGCATATTCCCGGGGTTTCCACACCAGGGTCTTCACAAAGGCGGCATCCGTGTATGGCGGTGGTTGGCCGTTGAAGGAAAAGAAATGCGGCTCCTTTTTCGCCATGGGCAAAAACACCCTGGGGTGGCGCGTGAACTGGTGCGCCAAGGAGGTGGTGCCGCTTTTGGCGGCGCCCACCAGCATGATGTCGGGAAGCCGCACCGGGCCGATATCATCCAAGTTCACCTCCATGCTTGCTGCGTTTGTTGGACAAGCCCGGCACGTAGTACATGTTGATGCCGTGCTTGCGGTAGATCAGCACCGCCCCGGCGATGTTCCACAGGCTAAGGGTGACCCCGGCGGCGGTGGCCGCGCCCAGCATGCCGTATGTCGGTATGAGCACCAGGTTCAGCACCACGTTCACGCCCACGGCGGCCACCACGATGCGCGAGAAGGCGACCTGCCCGCCGGTCATGTTCAGGAATGCGCCCACCATGCCGGAACTGGCGGAGATGAAATGCGCCAGGGCCATGATCCTCAGCACAGGTGCGCCCGCCACGAACTCCGGGCCCAATATGCCCATGATGGGCCCGGCAAACACGATGAGCACCACGGTCACCGGCGCTGTGGTCCAAAACACCAGTTTGGCCGCGTAGTCCAGGGTTTCCCGCAGTTCAGCATGCCGGCCGGAATGGTACATCTCGGCGATCTTCGGCATGGCGATGGTCTTGATGGCGCCGATGACAAACTCAATGCCGATGGAGATCTTCACGGCGGTGCCGTAAATGCCGATGATGTCCGAAGGGCGGTACCAGGCCAGCATGATCGTGTCCAGCCGGCCATTGAGGCTGCTGGACAACGCGGTGATGATCATGGGCAGGGCCAGGGCCAGGTGCTCGCGCATGCTGATGGCCTGCGGCTTTGCGCCCTGCTGGGCTTCGATCATGCCGATATAGCGGCGAACGAGCCAATAGCCCAGCAGCGAACATCCGGCGATCACCGCCGCATTGGCCACTACCGGTGCCATCGCATCACCGGGAATGAACGGCACCGCCAGCAACGTAAGGCCCAGCACGGCCGGTGAACGCAGCAATTCAGATACCGCCACCCGCTTGGTGCCGCGGATGAACTCCACGTTCACCAGCAGCAGCGCGCTGAACGGCAGGGTTGCCGCCATGGCCAGCATCACTTGGGGCGGCAGGCCGCCATCTCCCACCACGCCCCGCATGGCCAGTTCGCGCCACGCCAGGAACAGCAAGCCCAGGAACAGCGAGAACGGCACCACCGTCCGCAGCACCCCGTTGTGCAGCGGCCGGAGCTTGCCCCACTCCCCCTTGGCCCGGTACTCGGCCACGGAGCGCACGTTGGAGCTGCTCAGCCCCAGGGTGGCCAACACCCCCAGCACGGCCATCCAGGCGGTGAACAGGTTGAAGTAGCCGTTGCCTTCAGCGCCGAAGCGGCGCGCCACCAACAGCATCAGCCCGTAGGTGAACAGAAAACCCAGTATCCGGTATGCAAAGGCCACCGCACCGCCGCCCACCAGCTCGCGCTGGCCTTTTTTCACCGGCAGTTTCCGAAGGAGCTTCCGCAGCTTCACGCGCCCTGCTTTTTTAAAGTCACCATGTTCCAAATGGTCAACAGGATGACATAGACATCCAAAGCGAACGACCAATTGAGGATGTAGTAGCGGTCGGCTTCCACGCGCTTTTCCATCAGGAAGAGCTCATGGGTTTCCCCGCGCAATCCCTTGGCCTGGGCCAAGCCCGTGATGCCCGGCTTGAGCCAAAGCCGTTCCATGTACGGGCCGATCAGCTTGTTGTATTCCTCGGTGTGCGAGAGCATGTGGGGCCGCGGCCCCACCACGCTCATGTGGCCCAGGAACACGTTGAAGAACTGGGGCATCTCATCCAGGTTGCTCTTGCGCAGGAATTGGCCGATGCGCGTGATCCTCGGGTCGCCCTTGACCGCTTGCCGTTTGTCCGAATCAACGTTCATGCGCATGGTGCGGAACTTCATGCAACCGAAGGGCCGGTTCACCAGGCCGGTGCGCTGCTGGATGAAGAGCACAGGGCCCGGAGAGCTCAATTTGATCAGCAAGGCCGCGATGGGATAGAGCCAAGGCATCACCAGCACGATCACCACCAAGCTGAACACCAGGTCGAACAGCCGCTTGAGCGAGCGGCCCAGGATGTTCCGGTATTTCCGCGGGTCGATGGCCACCAGGGCGGTCATGCCGCCGTCATCCAAATAGGCCCGGAAACCGGAGCGGTGCAGCTGGTCGATCAGGTTGTTGATGAACACCACCCGGATGTCCTTCAACGTGCAGAACCGTACAATGGCCAGTACCTTGCGGTTGATCCGCTCTTCGGCAATGTACACTTGGTCGATCCGGTGCGAAACCACGTAATGGTCGAATTCGCTCAGGGGCAGCTGGCCCGGCCGGGGTTCATCCGTGTCCAGGCCGAAACGGGCCATGAGCTTGTATCCGTACTCGGGGTGCTCGCCCATTTCGTCCATGAAGCGCTTGCTCACCGGGTTGGAGCCCACGATCACAATGCGTTTGAAATTGTAGCCTGCGGCGCGGTAAGCCCGGATGCCGCTCCAAATGGCGATGCGCGTAAAACCCACCAGCAGCGAGAAGAAGAGGAACTGCCAACCGATCAGGTTGGCAGGCAGCCCTTGGATGTCCACCATGTAGCTCACGGCCAAGGTGCCGAACAGCGCCGTCACCAAAGAGGCCACAAGGTCTTGTACCACCGCACCGCCGCTCAGCCGCCGGTCCATCGGCCGGAAGGCCCCCAACAGGGAAACGATCACCCAGATCAACGCCGTGCAGCCCAGCAGCAGCCGGAACAGCGGCGAATGGAAAATGTCGAGGTCGCCATCGGTGAAGTAGCTGGCCAACACCAAGGCAAGCGCCAAGGCCAGCAATTCGATGATCAGGTAAACGTAGCGCTCGTATCTGGCCATGGATTCTCTTCGGGCAAAGATCGTGGAAGCAGTTCCTTTCAGGCGGGGTCAATGAAATATTTTACCGTCCCCAAATATGGGTGAACCGCGCAAATGGGCGCCACCAGTGGCGATCAGCCACGGTACACCGCCCGGCCAAGGCCGTCGGCCTCAGGGCACACGCCCATCGCCGGACGGCTTTGCCGCGTTCAAGTGGACTATCTGGATTATCGACCATACTTGGGTGAAAAAAGCCATGAAATTGCCGTTGCTACGGTTTACAACCAGGCAATGTTGCCCCATATTTGCCGCCGGACTTTAAAGGCGGCCCCAACGGCCGGACTAAAAGCAACACACATGCTGCCAAAGACCCCAAGGCGGTTCCCTTCGTTCCGCCCCCGGTTCAATCGTGGATCCTCCGCGCCCCATACCGCACTGTTCAGCCTGCTCGCCTTGGTGCTCCTGCTGGGAGGGTGCGTGAGCAACCGCAAGATCGTGCTGCTCCAGGACCAAGAAGCGTTCAAGCCCTATGAATCACTGGTGGACAAGACCTGGCTCGCCAACCCGCCGGCCTTCACCATCCGGCCGGGTGATGTGTTGATGGTGACCGTGGAGCATTCCCAACTGGTAAAGGACATTGTGCCCCAGACCACCCTGAAGAACATGGACCTCTACCGGTCCATCCAGCACCCCTACTTGATCGGGCACACGGTGGACAAGGATGGCAATATTGAAGTGCCTGAACTGGGAAAGGTGAACGTGCTGGGCAAGTCCATCCGCGAAGCCGAACAGATCGTGTTGGCCAAAGCCGCCGAGTATTTCTCGGACCCCGTGGTGAAGGTGGTCATGCTCAACTTCGCCATTTCCGTTGTAGGTGAAGTGAACCGCCCGGGGCGCTACCCCGTGTACAACAATGAAATAAACATGCTCGAGGGGCTGGCCATGGCCAACGACATGACCGTGCTGGCCGACCGATCGCGCATCCGCGTGATGCGTTCACGCGAGGGGGCCAACCACCTGTACCATGTGGACCTCAACGACCAAAACGTGTTGTCCAACCCCTATTTCTACCTGCAACCCAATGATGTGGTCATCGTAGACCCGCTCAAGCGGCGCAAATTCACCGGCAGGGACCCCGGCGTGGTCATCAGCCTGTTGACCTTCCTCGTCTCCGTTGTCAGTGTTTATGCCACCCTGAACCGATGAGCCAAGACCCCATGCAACAGGCCTCCACCCATGAGGACACGGACCTGAAGTCATTTCTGGGACGATACCTGCGCGCTTGGCCTTTGATCGGCGTTGCCGGCCTGGCCTTGCTGGCATTGGTCATCTTCATCATGATGGCCGTGCCGCCCATGTACTCCGGCAGCACCAGCATCGTGATCAACACCCCCATGCGGTATGACGACCCCAACCGCTTGGTGCAGCCCAGAGACCCGGTGGCCCGCACGGACAAGAACTACTACCTGAACGAACAGGTCCGGATCACCTCCCAGCCCATAGTGCGGGAGGTGGTGAAAAAGTTGAACCTGCGCACCCAGTATGTGGAAGAGCGCTGGCCCATGGATTGGGACGTGTACAAAAACACCCCCATCGTTGTGGAACTGGACACCAACTCGCTGCGCAACCCGGGGCGCGTACCCTTCGGGGTGCCCTTTTATCTTCACGATGTGAGCGGTGACAAGTTCACCTTGGTCGGCGACGGCACCTACGGCCCGGACGACCTGGAGATCGAGGTGGAAAAACCAGGGCAATTCGGCGAATGGATCATGCTGGACAGCATGCGCCTGCGCGTGCTGCGCAACGGCAACAGCAAACTGCCCTTGGAAGGGGATGGCGCCAGCTCCTACGGCTTTGTGATCAAGGACATCAACGTGGTGACCCTGGAGCTCATGGGCTCGTTGTTGGGTGAACCGGGCATAGCCGAGGCTACCACGGTAAACGTGACGCTGACGGCCGGGCCCAAACAAAAGGTGCTTGACGTGCTGAATGCCATCGGCGAAACCTACACCACGGTGCACCTTGCCGAGCAGCGCAGCGAACTGGAGAAAGCCATCTCCTCCATGGAGAAGGAGATCGCCGCCTCCACCAATCAGATGAACTCCGCCAGCAAGGACCTTGAACAATTCAAGACCAGCTCGGCCATAACCGACCTTACGCACTCCACCATCATGCTGCAGGAGGAAATGCGCTCGGTGAACGCCCAGCGTGAATCCTTGATGGTCACCTCCAGCTACTACGACAACCTGGTGGCGATCCTGCGCCGCAGTGCCGACAGCCAGCCGCCCAGCCCCAAGGCCTACGGGATCACGGACCCCCTGTTGAACGACATGACCGCCGAGTACACCTCGCTGCAGTCCGACGTGGCCATGATGCGCGCCGAGGGGAAAACCTCGAACCCCCAGTACACCCGGTTGATCCGCCTGTTGGAACAGAAGCGCGCCAACATCCTCATTACCGTCGAAGGCTTCCAGGCCAACACCCGCATCAGCCTGAAAAACGTGGATGCGCAACGCGATGGCCTGCTCGCCAAACAAGGCAAGGTGCCCGGCCAGGACCGGGTGCTCATGGACCTGCAGCGCGACCAGCGCATGCTGGAAACCGCCATCAACGACATGGTATCGCGGCTCAGCAGCCTGAAGGTGCAATACGCCGCCATCACGCCCAACGTGTACGTTACCGCACCGGCCTACCTCACCGATGAGGAGCCCTTCTTCCCTGATATCGTCATCCTGTTGGCCGTGGCCTTCCTGCTGGCCTTGATGGTGCCCTTGGGCTACCTCGTGTTCAAGGCACTGTTCAGCGAGGCCATTGCCGGCCCGCAGGACCTGGCCCGGGCCTTGCCCGGTGTGGCCTTGGCGGCCAAGGTGCCCTACACCTCGAACCGCACCACGCGCGCATTGCTGGCCAACCCCGCCAGCGCCGCCCACTTGGAAGTGGCCAAATTGGCCGCCCTGTTGGAACAAGGCCGCAGCTCCCTGCCCGAGCTGCTGTTGGTGTGCGGCGCCAATGGCAAGGAAGCGGTGGGCGCTACCGCAGAGCGGTTGGCATGGATGCTGGCCGTACGCGGGAACAAGGTGCTCCTGGCCCACGGCCAAGGCAAGGCGCCGCAAACCGCCGATGCGCCCGCCGGTTTGTCCTTCCTGGATACGGGCAACTTGGCCTTGCCCGCCGTTCAGGAACGGGCCCGCGCCACGGATGCCGCCTTCGCCATCGTCACGGGCACCTCGGCAGACAACCTGGTGATCATGCCCAAAGTAGGTGAGTTGGACCGCGCATTGGTGGTGTGCCAACCCGGCATCACCGCCAAAAACGACCTGCAACGGATCGCCAACGCCCAAGCCAATGGCCAGCTGCCGGCATTGCTGCTGGTGTTGGACAGCGTGAAGGACAAACCCCTGCCCTGGTTCGGCCTGGCCAAACGGAAAGGTGAACAACGGTTGGGCCTCTTCGGCTTCTTCCGCTACAACTGGAACCGGGCACTGGGCCGCTGATGCGCAAGCGCCTGGTATTCATCACCAACCAGCTGCCCTACCCTCCCCGCAGCGGAGGCGTCATCAAATCCTGGCGGCTGCTCCGGCGGTTGGCGGATGCCTTTGACGTGGTGTTGATCGCTCCGCTTAAAGGTGAGGACGAACAATACCTGGCTGAAATGAAGGCCGCCCTGCCCGGGGTGGAGGTGCACTGCGCCCCTGTGGAGCGGCCCCGCACAGGATTGAATTTCCTGCGCAGCCTGGTGATGGCCCCCACCCTGAACGTGTACCGCACGGCCTGCCGCCAACTGCACCACGCCACCGCCCAGGCCATCGCCCGTGCCGACCTGGTCCTGGTGGACCACCTGGAAGTGTTTCCCTATGTGCCTGCGCAAACGGCCATCCCTGTGGTATTGCACCAGCACAATGCGGAATTTGTGATGTGGGAGCGTTCGAAAAAGGTGGCCCGCAACATGGCCGAGAGAGTGGTGCTGGCCATCGAAACCCAACGTGTGAAACGCTTTGAACGCCAGGCTTGCCTGCGGGCAGACCTGGTTTTCGCAGCCCCCAACGACCAGGAAGAACTGGCCAAACTGGGCGTGCCCAAAGAACGCTTCCACACCACCTTCCACCTGGGCGACGACAGCGGCCTGTACGCCCCGGCCTTGCAGTTCCACGCGGCTTCGGACAATCTGCTCTACGTGGGCACCTTGAGCTGGCCCGCCAATGCCGACGGCCTGCTATGGTTCCTTTCCGCCGTGTGGCCCGGCCTGAAGTCAGCCCACCCCGCGCTCACCCTGGACATCATCGGGCGCGGGGCCTCTGCGGAGCTGGAAACCGCCGTGGCACACGCCACCGGCGCACAATTGCATGGCTTTGTGGACGACTTGGAGCCCTTCTACCAAAAGAGCAAGGTGTTCATTGCTCCCCTGCGTTTCGGCAGCGGTACCAAAGTGAAGGTGATCACCGCGCTGTACAGGGGCCTGCCATGCGTAACCACCACGGTAGGCGCGGAAGGGCTGGCCTTGGTCAACGGCCAGGAGATCTTCCTGGCCGACGATGCGGACGGCACCGCCAAAAGCATCCACACGCTCTTGACCAACAGCAAAACGTGGGAAACCTTGCGCGACCAAGGCCGATCGAAGGCAAAAAATGAATTAGGTTGGAACCCTTTATTGGACGATCACGTCCAAAGCCTCCGAAGTTTACTGCCCCCCCAAGGACCATAGCCGCCCCCTATGCTCTTCAACTCCGTTGCCTACCTCGTATTCCTGCCCGTGGTACTGATCTTGTACCACATGATCCCCAAGGCGCACCGCTGGGTGATGCTGTTGGGGGCCAGTTACCTGTTCTACATGTGGTGGAAACCGTTCTTCGCGGTTTTCATGCTCTTCTCCACCATCGTGGACTATTGGTCCGCGATCAAAATGGAGGCCTCCACCGACGCGAAGACCCGCCGCATGTACATGGCGGCCAGCATGCTGGGCAACCTGGGCCTGCTCTTCTTCTTCAAGTACATGAACTTCTTCTCCTACAACATCGAGGTGCTCTTCGGTGAGGTCGGCGTGTACTATGACTCCCCCGTGCTCAACATCATCCTGCCCTTGGGCATCTCCTTCTACACCTTCCAAAGCCTGAGCTACACTTTCGACGTGTACAAAGGCAAGGACAAGGCAGAGCACCACTTCGGCTACTTCGCCCTGTACGTCTGCTATTTCCCCCAGCTGGTGGCCGGCCCCATTGAACGCGCCGGCAACCTGATCCCGCAGCTGCGTGCCCATGTGCCCGCCACCAATGACGACATTCGCTACGGCCTCAACAAGATCCTGCTGGGCTTCTTCAAGAAAGTGGTGGTGGCCGACAACATCGGCCCCTTTGTGGACCAGCTCTACGGCAACGTGCCCAGCGCCTCCGGCCTGCAGTATGCCATCGCAGCCGTGCTCTTCACCGTGCAGCTCTTCTGCGACTTCAGCGGCTACACGGACATTGCCATCGGCTCGGCCCGCCTCATGGGCGTGAGGATCATGGAGAACTTCGACCGGCCCTTCCTCACCACCAACCTCAATGCGGCCTGGGCCAAGTGGCACATATCGCTCACCTCCTGGATCGGCGACTACCTCTACAGGCCATGGGTGCGCAGTGCCCCCAACAAGATCGTGTTCATCACCATCGCCGTGTTCGTCATCATCGGCTTCTGGCACGGGCCCACTTGGAACTTCATCCTCTTCGGCCTGTTCCACGGCGTGGCCATGGTGCTCCAGCGCCAGTACATCCGCATCAAGGCCCTCAAGAACTTCAACAACACCGCCCCCATGAAGGCCGTTTGGACGGTGTGGAACAGCAGCCTGATCATCTTCTCCTGCATCTTCTTCCGCAACAGCGCCACCGATTCCTTCACGGTGATCCACCACATGTTCACCGATTTCCGCCTCTCCATGGCAGACCTGCGCTCGGGCTATTTCTCCCAGATGGTGCTCGCCATCTTCTTCGCCCTGCTGGCCGTGGCCACTACATTGTTGCCCCGCAGCCTGCGCTTCAAGTACGATAACTTGTACGTCCTGGGCATGCTGGTGATCATCTTCATCTTTGGATCGGATTCCATGAACCAGTTCATCTACTTCCAATTCTGACCGGAGATGAAGACCCTGGTGCGCAATTCCGCCTTTTTCATCATCGCCTTCATCGTGGTGGCCCTCTGCACGGACCTCGTGGTGCAGCGCTGGTTCATCTTCAACGACAAGGCCAGCAACCCCTCCAAGATCCGCCGCTTGGTGCAAAGCACCGACCCGGCAGAGATCCCCGTGTTCGGCAGCTCCAAAGGCCGCAGCGCCTTCATCCCGGACAGCCTGGCCCCCACGGTGTACAACTATTCCATGGAGCGCGGCAACTTCGACATTGTCGAGTTCCTGCTGGAAACCGAACTGGCCAAACCGCGCACCACCCCGGTGCTGCTCGAGTTCAACCACCGCTACTTCGTGCACGCCCCGCAGTACACCATTGACATGGCCACCTTCGCGCCCAACATCAATGAGCCGGGCGTAAAGGACTTCCTGCGGAAAAGCGACCGCTTGGAAACCCGTTTCATGGTGCCCGGCCTGCGCTACTTCGGCAGCATCGAAGGCTATGTGCGCAAAGGCATGGACGACGACGGCACCTCCACCCGCGTGTCCGTCAAGGGCGGACTGTTCACCGAGCGCGCCGCACCGCCCGTGCAGCTGGCCAACCAGGTCGCCGCCCGCGAACGTTCCATCGCCTTGCGCGAAAAGCTCGAACACGACAAGGACGATGTGAAGGAAGCCATCTCGGCCGAGGACCGTTACAAGCTCCAGGCCTTGAACACCCTGCTGCTCTTCAGCGCCCCCAAGGAACGCGTGGCCCGCTTCGCCGAACTGGTGGCCAGCAGGCCCGACCGCCAGGTGCTGGTGGCCTACACCCCGCAGCACTGGAGCGAGCTCAAGGGCATTGCCAACTACGGCGAGATCACTGCCCTGTTCGATTCGCTGCAGCAGCACCACCCCAACCTGCACTTCTACGACTATTCCCACATGCAGCTGCCCGACAGCGCCTTCAAGAACAGCGCCCACTTGAACAACACCGGGGCCAGGGCCTTCTGTGCCGCCTTCAAGCGCGATGCCGGCCGGTATTTGGCAGCGCCTTGATTCCCAAGTTGAAAAACCCGACCTTTGCACCCCGAAAACCAGAACCCCCGGTTCCACGTTCAAGCCCGAATGAGCACCCCTGCCAACATCCACCCTGTCTTTGAGCGCATGCTGCAGCGCACGGACAAGGAGGCCTTGTTGCAGCAGCGTGGCTGCGCGGTATGGATGACCGGCCTGAGCGGCAGCGGGAAGAGCACCATCGCCATTGCGCTCGAACGCAAGCTGCACGCGGCCGGCCGCTACACCGTGGTGCTGGACGGGGACAACATCCGCACGGGCATCAACAACAACCTGGGCTTCAGCGGGGCCGACCGCACGGAGAACATCCGCCGCATCGCCGAGGTGGCCAAGCTCTTCGTGCAGAACGGGGCCGTGGTGATCTGCAGCTTCGTAAGCCCCACCATCGCCATCCGCGAGCAGGCCCGCACGATCATCGGCGCCACCGACTTCGTGGAAGTCTTCGTGGACACCCCCTTGGAAGAGTGCGAACGGCGGGACGTAAAGGGGCTCTATGCCAAGGCACGCGCCGGGGAACTCAAGGATTTCACCGGCATCAGCGCCCCGTTCGAGGCCCCTGCGGCACCGGCCTTGCGCCTGACCACGGCCGGGCGTGGCGTGGAGGACACCTCCCAAGAACTTTTTCTGCACGTGGTGCAGCGTATCAACCGGAACTGAACAGAACCGACATGCATTCCTATCGCCTCACTCACCTCAAGGAACTCGAAAGCGAGAGCATCCACATCCTGCGCGAAGTGGCCTCCCAGTTCGACAACCCCACCCTGCTGTTCAGCGGTGGCAAGGACAGCATCCTGTGCTTTCACCTGGCCCGCAAGGCTTTCTACCCCGCCAAGGTGCCCTTCCCCCTGCTGCACGTGGACACCGGCCACAACTTCCCCGAGGCCATCGATTTCCGCGATGCCCTGGTAAAAGAGCATGGGGCCACCCTCTTGGTGGGCAGCGTGCAGAAGAGCATCGACGAAGGCAAGGTGCAGGAGGAAACCGGTTACTACGCCAGCCGCAACAAACTGCAAACCCACACGCTCCTGGAAGCCATCGAGACGCACAAGATCGATTGCGCCATCGGAGGTGCCCGCCGCGATGAGGAAAAAGCACGCGCCAAAGAGCGCGTGTTCAGCCACCGCGACGAATTCGGCCAGTGGGACCCCAAGAACCAGCGGCCCGAACTCTGGAACCTCTACAACGGACGCAAGCGCCCGGGTGAGCATTTCCGCGCTTTCCCCATCAGCAACTGGACCGAGATGGACGTGTGGCAGTACATCCTGCTGGAAAAGATCCCCATCCCCAGCATCTACTTCAGCCATGAACGCGAGGTGTTCGAGCGCGACGGCGTGATCTACGCCAACTCCTCCTTCATGCGCCTGAAGCCCGATGAAAAGCCCTACATGAAGCGCGTGCGCTTCCGTACCGTGGGCGACATGAGCTGCACCGGTGCCGTGGATTCCCCCGCATCCACCTTGGAGGAGATCATCGAGGAGGTCGCCTCCACACGCACCACCGAACGCGGCTCCCGCATGGACGACAAACGCAGCGAAGCGGCCATGGAAGACCGCAAGAAGGAAGGTTATTTCTGAGCGGAAGCTGCAAGGCCTGCCGCACATCAAACGCATCATCGACAAGACATGAGCTCTACCAACGGATATTTGGACATGGACCTGCTCCGCTTTACCACTGCGGGCAGCGTGGACGACGGAAAAAGCACCCTGATCGGCCGGTTGCTGTACGACAGCCGCTCGATCTTCGATGACCAGCTGGAAGCCGTGGAAAAAGCCAGCTCCAAGCGGGGCAGCGGTGAGGTGGACCTGAGCCTGCTCACCGACGGGCTTCGTGCCGAACGCGAACAGGGCATCACCATCGATGTGGCCTACCGCTACTTCGCCACGCCCAGGCGCAAATTCATCATTGCCGACACGCCCGGGCACATCCAGTACACCCGCAACATGGTCACCGGCGCCAGCACCGCCAACCTGGCGATCATCCTGGTGGACGCCCGCAAAGGCATCCAGGAACAGACCAACCGCCACGCCTTCATCGCTTCACTGCTCGGCATCCCGCACATCGTGTTCTGCATCAACAAGATGGACCTGGTGGACTACGATGAGAAGGTCTTCAAGGACATCCAGCACCAGCTGGAGGATTTCAGCAGCAAGTTGGACGTGCGCGACCTCAACTTCATCCCCATCAGCGCGCTCAAAGGCGACAATGTGGTGATCCGCAGCAACCGCATGGACTGGTACCAGGGGAGCACCCTGATGTACATGCTGGAAAACATCCATATCTCCGGTGACCGCAACCACATCGACCGCCGCCTGCCGGTGCAACATGTGATCCGGCCCATGACCGATGAATGGCATGACTTCCGCGGATTCGCCGGCCAGATCAACGCGGGCATCTTCCGCACCGGCGACCCCGTGCAGGTGCTGCCCAGCGGCTTCCAGAGCACCATCAAGTCCATCCACATGGGCGAGCACGAGGTGAACGAAGCCTTCGCCCCGCAGAGCGTTACCGTGACCCTGCAGGATGAGATCGACATCAGCCGCGGCGATATGATCGTAGGCCCGAACAACTTGCCCAACAGCAGCCAGGACGTGGACGTGATGCTGTGCTGGCTGAACGAGCGCCCGTTGCAGCCCAACGGGAAATACGTGGTGAAGCACACCACGCGCGATGCACGCTGCATGGTGAAGGAAGTGGCCTACAAAATGGACATCAACACCCTGCGCAAGTTCCCCGATGACAACAAGGCCATCGGCATGAACGACATCGGGCGGGTACACCTGCGCACCACCGTGCCCCTGCATTTCGATCCGTACAGCCGCAACCGCAGCACCGGAAGCCTGATCCTGGTGGACGAGGCGACCAACGAGACCGTTGCGGCCGGCATGATCGTTTAGGCCATTGCCCCGCGCCGCAGGCGCCAGTGCAACCACGCATACCCGGCCAACGCCCCGGCGGCATCGGCCAGCAGGTCCAGCACATCACCGTGCCTGCCTTGGCCCATGCCCTGCTGCACCAGTTCCACGGCGCCGCCAAAGGCCACTGCGGCCCCAAGCGCCCACGCATACCTGTTCCTGGCGCTTGTGCCGGGCTTGGTCCAGGCCATGCCCAACAACACGCCTTGCACACCGAACAGGAAGGCGTGCACGAACTTGTCCAAATAGATCACGTCGGCCCAGGTCCATCGCGGCACCTCGCTCACCGGCATCAAGGTGAGCACCAGGATGAGCACCGCCCACAGGCCGGCCCAGCGGCCTGCATGGCGCTTGATGAACCGCAGGAAATGCACCGCTCAGGCGATGGTCGCCCCGTACTGCTGGGAGGTCAACAGGCCGTCCAATTGCTTGGCATCGGCCATTTCCACGCGCACCAGCCAGCCTGCCCCGTAGGGATCCTTGTTCACCGCCGAAGGATCGTCGGCCAGGGCCGTGTTCACCTCCAGCACCTTGCCGCCAACGGGCATGAACAGGTCGCTCACGGTCTTCACCGCCTCGATCGTCCCGAACACCGCTTCCTGGGCCACGGTTTCACCCAGCGTGTTGATGTCCACGAACACAATGTCGCCGAGCTCGCTTTGGGCATGGTCCGTAATGCCCACTATGGCCACATTGCCTTCTACACGGACCCACTCGTGGTCCTTGCTGTACTTCAGTTCCGCCGGGATGTTCATCGCAGTTCCTGGATTGAGTTGAATGGTATGCTGGTGCAAAGATGCTTGTTATTGGGTCAACGTGAAGCGCAAGCTGATGCCCAAGTTGGTATTGGCGCTCGGGAAGGAGGTGCTGATCACCGGTTTGTTGATCACCCGCTCATAGAACGCCCGCAGGTTCAGGCGTTGGTCGATCACATAATCCGCGCTGGTCTTCACCGAAATGATGTCCTGGCCGGCGGTGACCTGGTTCTGGCCTTCCTCCATTTTGCGGATCACCGTGTTGTTCTGCCGCCAGCTCAGGTCCACCCGCAAGTTCAGGTCGCTTTGCGGGGTTTTGCCGCCCAACTGGAAGGGGAACTTCACGTTCTTGAACCGGTAGCCGCTGCCGATCACGTATTCAATGCCGCGCACTTCGGTCACTTGGTAGTTGGTGAGGCCCAGGCTGAGGTTGCGGTCGCGATTGTATTCGAACTTGGCGATCAGGCTGTTCTGCAAGGTGGCGTCGAAGGTGATGAACGGATGCATCACCTCCGAGATGGTCACCGTTTGGATCTGGCGCTCGGGCAGGAAGTTGCCGCCCACGTCCAGCACGCTGCCGCCGGGTTCGTAGAGCAGGTTGGTCTGGTAGCCGCCAATGTTGAACGTGCTGCGGTAGCTGTGCTTGACCATGAACGTGCGGAAGAACTTCTTGAAGAGGTTGATCTTCGTGAGGCCGTCATAGGTGATGTCCCAGTTGGGCAGGGGGATGAGCTTGAAGGGGTTGAGCTCCACCCGCTCCGCGCTCTTGCCCGAATAGGCCGCCAGGAACGCCGGGATCACCACATCCTGGTTCAACGCTCCGTAGCCGCTCCAGTAGGCGCTGTCGGTGGGCGAACTGCGCGCGTCGGCCTGGCCCAAACGCCTGCTGATCACCTCGCGGGCCTCCAGCATGTGCAGGAAGATGTCGTTCACGAAGTTCTCGTCGTCCCGGCTGAAGGTGGTGGCCCAGTTGATGGTGCTCACGCTGAAGTTGCCGAAATCCTGCGGGCTGTCGTTCACATAGCGCCCTTCGGAAGCGTTCCACCGGAAGAAGGAACTGTGGTTCTCGCTTTGGGTGCGGGTGGCCATCAGCTCGATCCGCATGCTCTTGAACGGCTCCAGGGACAAGCGCCCGTTGATGGTCTCGGTGCGGGTGTTGGTGTAGGGGTTGAAGATGCTCGGTGTGCGCACCAGCCAGTTGTTCGCTGCGGCCTCGGTGGCGAAATCGCGGATGTAATTGCCGGACAGGTCCTGGTTCTGCTCGCCCAGGATGAACCCGAAGCCCGGAGCACCGAAGCCCGGGGCCATGCCGAGGACATTGCTGCCCGGTTGCCAGCCCGGCAACAGAATACCGTTGTTCTGGCTGTAGGTGATCGTTCCCGTGCGCACGGTCATCAGCACGCGGGCCAGGCCTTCCAAGGGGTTGAACTTGCTTCCGTCCGCTGCGGGCTCCTTGGGCTTTTCCGCCTGCCCGGCCTCTTGCCCGGCCCTGCGGTTTGCAGGTGCCCGTGAACCGGCACGCGCCTTGTCGTTGATCTTCTTGAAGTACTTCACCTTGTTGTACAGGCTCACAAAGTTGAACTGCCCGCTGAGGTTGATGTTGCGCGAGTTCTGGATGGTGTTGCCGATGCTGTCCTGGGTGAGCGGCGCGCGGTCCCACTTGTAGCCCGCACCATAGGTCACCGAGGAGGTGATCCAGTCGGTCAGCGGGAGCTTGTCCAGCGGGAGCGTGTAGGTCACGTTCACCGCGTGGTCATAGGTGGTGGTTTCCCCGAAATTCCTCATGCTGGCCAGCACGCTGTCTTTCCAGATGGCGTATTGGTCGCGGTCATCGGTGTTGACGCGCCCGGCAGGCTCGCCGATGATCGAGTTGTTGTTGGCATTGAAATCCACCTTCAGGCTCTTGGTGAGCTCGTAGCGGAAGCCGTACTGGTTGGTCCAATTGAAGGTTTTGTTGTACGTGGGCGCCGGGGGCAGGCTTTGGATGTCCGGGTTGGGCCGGATCAGGCGCTCCAGGTAGCTGCGGTCGATGGCGGTGCGGGCGGTGATCTGCTTGAACCCGAAATTGAAATTGAAATCCTTCACCAGGCGCAGCCACTTGCTCTTGCCGATGAAGGCCACGTTCTCGAAGGGCTTCACCGGCCGCGGCTTGGGGTTGTGCTGGTAGCTGAGCGACCCGCGGTAGGTGCGCGTGTTTTCGTACTGGGTGTTCACATCGTGGAACTCCTGGTCGCTGTACGCATAGGAGAGACCGAAGTTGGATACGTCGTAGAAGTGTTCCCGCTCCTTGCCCGGTGCGCTCTCCTTGCGCACATTGGTCAGGTTGATGCTCCTGCGGCGCGTATAGGTGCGCAGCTCCTTGAGGCGCTGCTTCTTTTCTTCCCGCGTGAGCGAACGGGTGGCATCCTCCCACTCGATGTCGGGGTTCAGCGGGTCGTACTGCGGGTTGATCACCTGCTCGGAATAGCCTAGGTACATGGGCACTTTCACTCCGGCCTTTTCCGGCAGGAATTTGCTCATTTCCAGGTTGGCGCTCACATCAATGCCGTAACGCGTGTCGCGCTGGCGCTCGCTCACCTTCTTGTCGATGCTGCCCCAGCCCGGCGTGCTGTAATTGCCCGCCACGCTCAGGGTGCCCAGGTCGGCCAACGTGGTGTTCACCCGGGCGATCGCCGCCCAGCCGCCTCGCTGGTCGAAATCCGTGAGCCGCAGTTCGTTCACCCACACCTCCACGCATTTGGCGCTGCCGTCGTCATTGGCCCAGGGATTGGCCTGGTCGCCGTCGCGCTTGGGGTTCCTGATGCCGATCATGATGGTGTTCATCTGGCTCAGGTTGGGGTTGCCCACCACGGTCACCCGGCGATCGCCTTCCATGGTGGAGAACCGCTGGTTCATGGGGAAGCCCTGCTGGTTGCGCTGGATCTTCACATCGTTCAGGCGCGCGAACTCCACCACCATGTTGTTGTCCTCGGGCCAAACGTTGTAGGGGTCGCTGTTGAAGAAGGCCGAGGGCTTTACCGGCACCTCGTACTCGTAGTAGTTCTGCTCGTAGTCGTTGCCCAGGCGGATGAACACGCTCACGTCCCCATAGGCCACGGGCCGGTCGGGATCGGCGGATTCGGCGTGCACGTACATGCGCAGCTTCTTGTAACTGCGGATGTCGAAGCTCACGTTGCGGAAGGCCGCGCGCGCATCCCCGTCGCGCAGCCCGCAGGTGCTCAATTCCAAGGATTGTTCGTTGAGGTTGCGCAGGTTGGCGCTGGCAATGTCGGTTTCCTGGTTGATGCCGGGGGGCAGCACATAGTTCACCGGCACGCGGTTCCCGTTCTCCTCAATGTTCACGGCGGCCACATCGAAGGTGGTCTGGTCGGGATCGCCGCCGATCACTTCCCCGGGCGCTTCCAGGCTTTGGGTGTACTTGCGCCATTCGCCCCGCACGAAATCCAGGCGCGCGAAACGCAGCACGGTGGGCTGCGACCAGCCCTTGACGTACAGGCGCATGAACCGGATGGAACGGAAGTCCTGGATGCCGTTCACCACTTTCTCCGGCTGCCGCACCGGTACTTTGAACTGGTACCAGTACACTTCCTTGCCGCTGGGCGTGCGGCCCAGCACCCGGTCGGTGATGAACCCGCGGCCCACCACCATTTCCGATGGACGCAGGTTGATCCGGTATTGGAAATAAGCCTCGCTTTCGCTCAGGTTCTGGTCCTGGTTCACATCTTCGGAGGTGGGCAGGGTAGTGGCCTGCGTGGGGTAGTCTTCCGGGCTGTCCTCATCGGTGATGGAGTTGCCCTCCAGGCCGTTGAAGCGCTTGTACCGGTCCAGGATGCTCAGGGGCGGCCCGTCGTAGTCGCTGCCCCGGAAATAGTGGTAATCGTCCGCGGAAGGGTCTCCTGCCCAGCGCGAGCGGGCGCCCGGGCTGAGCGCATTGAGGTAGTCGGCAAAGAACGTCTGCTCATTCAAGCCGGATTGGAACGCATTGGCGTCGCTGTTGGCCAACCCGTCCATGCCCACGTCCTGGTACCGGTAGGTGTTCTGGTCGGTGATGGCAAAGGCGTTCACCACGCTTTGGGTGGTGGGCACCACGCCCCAGTTGGTCTGGTCGGTGGTGGCGGCCTGGTCCGAGGGGTTTTTGGGCAGGCCGTTCTCAAAGCTTTTCCGGCCGTCGCGCAGGGCATCCTCGCTGAGGTTGCCCAGGTTGATGTAAAGGTCGCCGCCCGTGGTGTTCTGGGAGTCCTCGTTGCTTGCGGGCTCCCCGTTGGCGTTGCTCACGGCCGTGTTGAACGGGTCCATCACCCAGAACTGCACGGTTTCAATGTTGCTCGCTTCAAAATCCGTGGTGGTGATGCGCCGCTGGATCCCCGCCCAATTCCCCTCGGGATCTTGCAGGTTGCCGTTGTCGTCCAAATTGGTGGTGTAGTTGTACGGGCCCCGTTCGGCGGGGTAGTAGGCCAGGTCCAGCACGGGGATGTTGCTGGGGGTGCCCGTGGCCAGCTGCCGGTTGGGGAACACCTCCTTTTCCAGCACCTCGCGCGAGCGGTTGTCCGTGTCCGATCCGTCGGGCAAGGGTGGTTTCAGGCTGTTGTTGTTGAAGAAGAGCGGGTCCACCACATACCAGGAGAGCAGTGCGCGCTTGAAGCCGGTGGCCAGTTCGTTGATGAACTCTCCCTCCGGGAAGAGGTCGCCGGTTTGGCCCTGCGGCGTGGCGGCCATGAACCATTGGCTTTGTGTGCGCATGTCGATGTTGCTCACGCTGCCCTCGAAATCATCGATGTAGCTGGTACCGCCCTTGCCGATGGCCTTGCTGTGGCCGGGGATCAGGTAGGCCGCCTCGGCATTGGCATCCATGCTGCTGGTTTCCTTGGTGGCGTACAGGGGCAATTTGTCCAGCAGGCGGGTGATCAAACCGCTTTCCTTTTTCCAGCTGCCGTCCAGGCCCACGATGGTGTTGGCGATGGGTTCATCCCCTACGTTCACCTTCTGGGTGAGCGGGCGCTCGTAAAGGTTCATCACCGTGCCGCCCAGCACCAGGTCCTTGTTCACCTTGTAGTCGAACCGCGCTCCCGCCAGGGTCTTCGTCTGTATGCTGAAGAGGGTGTTGCTCTCCAGGCTCACGTTGATCGGGGTGCCGCTTTCCAGGATGCCTTGGTTGAGGATCTTCACCCGGCCCAGGTTGTAGTCCACCGTGTAGTCCTGGTTCTCCACCAGGCGCACGCCCCCGGCGGTTACGCTCACCGAACCTTGGGGGATGTTCACCGAGTTGAGGCTGATCACATCGCTGCTGGCGCTCTTGAAGCTGCCCTTCATCTTGAAGCGGTTGAGCTCGGGCAGGTTTTCCGCCGCCGTTTTGGTGCTGTCGTACAGTTGTTGGAAGACGATGTTCTTGCGCACCAGCGTATCCTGCACCGGGTTGTTGGGGTCCGGTCCGATCAATTGGCGGTTCAGGAAGCTGCCGAAAGGTTCCAGCACCGGGAAGAAGATGCGGCCGTTCTGCGCATTCACCGTGCCCCCGGTGGTGGCCGCATTGTCCACCCAATCGAACCAGCCGTCCGGGTTGGGCGCGTTCTGCATGTCCAACCGGTCCAGGCCCAAGGCTTGCAGCAAGGGTTTCTGGTCGATGGGCGGGCGGGGGATGTAGTTGAGGTCCACCCCCGTGGTGGGGTTGTTGTAGAGCAGCTCCAGGCGGAAGTCCTGCGCATTCACCTGGAAGGCGCCCAAGGAGTAGACGTTCTTCATCATCAGGTCCCACAGGGGCTGCCGCGGGTCGGTGATGGTGCTCTTGAGCAGGCGCACCACCAAGGCATTGGGCGGGGCCACCCCATCGGTGCTGAATTCACCCACTTGGAAGGTCTGCCCTTGGTAGGTGTACTGGAAGGCCACGGCCAGCACCTCGTCGTTGTTCAGGTTCTGGTTGAGGCCGATGAAGCCCAGCCGTTCGTTCAAGGTGTATTCGCTGGGCAGCAGCAGGCGTGCGCTCTCGAGCTTTTCGTGGTTCTTGCTGGCCTGCATGCCCATGACCTGCAACGCCGCGCCCGCCGAGGTGAAGGACCGGATGCCGGCATTGTTGGCCACCAGGTTGTACAGGTTGTTGGCCCCGTTGCCCGGCAAGTTGCCCGGGCCGTCCACCAAAAAGCCCGAATTGACCAGGTTGGCACTGACGCGGTTTGCCGCCGCGCTGGCCGCGCTGGCATCTTCGCCCAGGTCGGTGAAGGCCACAATGTTGCGGTTGTTGGTGTAATCGCTGCGGGTGTTGGTCACCCACACTTCCACCTTGGTCACCTGGATGCCGCTGTTCACCGTGGGCAGGGTGCGCAGGGCGTTCTCGTAATTGTCGCGGAAATAGTAGCTGAGGAAGTAGTATTTGTTGGCCTCGTACTGGTCGGCCTTGATCTCGAAGTTGGTGGTTTGCGCCCCGCCGGCCACGGCAATGTTCTTGCGCTGTCCCTTTTCCTGGCTGAAGATGGCCGTGGCCGTCAAGCGCCCGAAGCGCAGCTCGGTCTTCAGGCCGAAGAGGCTCTGGCTGCCTTGGATCAACTGGCCGGTGAGCGGCAGGCTCACGTTGCCCGCCTCCAGCTTCTGGATGATGTCGTCCTCCTCGCCGGCGAAGTTGAGCTTCACCTGGTTCTCGAAATCAAAGGTGGCCTCGGTGTTGTAGCTGGTGTTGATCTTCAGCTTGGTGCCGATGTTGCCCACCAGGTTGAGCTGGATCTTCTGGTCGAAGTTGAAGGTGGTGATCTTGCGCTGGTCCACCGGGATCCGCGGGTTCTCGGTCTTGCTGGTGTTCAGCCCAAAGGTGACTTCCGCGCTGCCTTGTGGGCGTATGTCGATGTTGCAGCCCCCGAAGATCCGGCAGAACGCCTCGCTGCGCACCTGGATGCTGGGGATCAATCCCTTGGCCGCCCGTTCGGTTTCCTCCTGGTTCTTCTCCATCCAGTAGGTCTGCATGGCCTGCTGCATGTCGTAGTTCATGTACTGCTCCAACGACATGCTTTGCGGCGGCCGGTAGTCGATGTTCTCGCCCATGCGGCTGCGCAGGATGTACTGCCCGGTCGCGGGATCGTACACCACCTCATTGGTCACGTTGCCCGGGGTGCCCAGGTCTATGGTGCCCGTATTTCCGTCACCTGCGCCGGGCGGGTCCGTGATGGGGTAGTGCAGGTCGATCTGCGGGCTGTCCACCTGGAGCGCCGGTGCGCGGAGTGCGGAAGCCTGCACCGTGGAGGCGGCGGCCAGCAGCACGGCCCACAAGGCTGCATGGCGCAGCAGGGTCTTCAAGGGCGATGGGTAGTTCATCCGGGGGGCAGCAACCAGGTCAACCGTTCTTCAGGGTAAGCCGGATCAGTTCCTCCACGCCCGGGAGGTCGTCCTTGTGTTCGTTCATCACCCGCTGCAATCCCCGTTCGGCCTTGGCCCGGTCCAACCCCAGGGAGATCAGAGCCGATAACGCTTCGGCCTTGGCCGTAGTATCGCCCCCGGCCAAAACAGGCACACGCCTTTCGATGGGGTCCGCCACCAGCTTGGTGCGCAGCTCCTGCACGATGCGCTGGGCCAGCTTGGGGCCGATGCCCTTGACCGCCTTCAGCACGCCTTCATCGCCCACCATGATCGCCGTGCGAAGGTCCATGGCTGACCGGGCGCCGATGATGGCCATGCCGATGGTGGCGCTCACCCCCTGCACCGTGATCAGCTGCCGGAACAGCTGCCGTTCCTCCGGGTCCAGGAACCCGAAGAGCTTGTGCTCGCTTTGCCCGCTGCGCACGTCCACGCTTACCGCGTAGTGCACATGGAAACGGCATGTTCCTTTTTCCGGCAACCGCGCACCGGTCTCCGGCGTGATGTGCACCAAGTACCCCACACCGGCGCACTCCACCACCACATGGGTGGCCGAACGCTCCACAAGCTCGCCGCGAAGGCTGTCTATCATTCAGGTCCGCCCACCCGGTTTGGGTTGCAGTGGGCACGGGGTACTCGTGGTTCGATGCAACAAGGGGTTGATGAAAAGGGCTGCAAAATAAGCGGAACCGCCAAACCGCCTGCGCAGCTTCCCAGGGCAACCGCGTCTAATGCTTCCTGCTCATGGGGCATTGTAGGTCCATGCGGGCGGTTTGATCATCGTTGGAACATTCTTGGGTGCTTTGCGCAAGGAAAACAAGGCCGAAGCCCTGCCTGGTGCAGCTGCTCCGTGGGCACCGCTTCACAGGGCCAAAAGCCCGCAACATGCACGCCCATCGCGGTGCCATGGGCGTACAGCACGGGTTCGAGCGGGGTTGAAGGCCACGCACACAGGCCAGGTAGACCAAGGCAATAGAAGAACAAGGCGCATGATGTTCCGGGCCTTCAGCCCTCCACCGCATCTACGCACATTTCAGCCCGTGGCGGTGCCAATGGCGGAAATGTGCCGTGCCTTCAGCACCGCATCAGGCCTTGCTTGTTGCCGGATCGGCCCGTGGGCAGATATCGTGGAGTACCACCGCTCCGACAGGCCTATTCAACTGCGGGCCAAGGCATGCTCAAGCCAAGCTTGGATCGTGGCCAGCCCGAAGATCCGCCGTTGACGCAGGAGAATGCCCAAAAATGCCTCCGGTAATTGGCGGACCCTGCGCCAACGGCATCAGGCGCACCTTTGCATCCATGCGCATCGTCTTTTTCACCGGCGCCGGCATCAGCGCGGAAAGCGGCCTGGCCACCTTTCGCGACAGCGGCGGGCTGTGGGAACAGTACCGCGTGGAGGATGTGGCCACGCCCGAGGCCTTCGCCCGCGATCCGGCCCTGGTGCTGCGCTTCTATTCCATGCGCCGGGCACAAGTGCTGGCTGCCGCGCCCAATGCCGCCCACAAGGCCATTGCCGCCCTGGAAGCGGTGGCCGATGTGCAGGTGGTGACACAAAATGTGGACGACCTGCACGAACGCGCCGGCAGCACCCGGGTGCTGCACCTGCACGGGGAGATCCTCAAGGCGCGCAGCACGGCCGACCCTGCTGTGGTGGTGCCGGTGCAGGGGCCGGAGCTTAACCTGGGCGACCGGTGCCCGTTGGGTTCCCAGCTGCGCCCCCACATTGTGTGGTTCGGGGAAGAGGTGCCCCTGCTGGAAGAAGCAGCCGCTCGCGTAGCCTTGGCCGATGTGCTGGTGGTGGTGGGCACCTCCTTGCAGGTATGGCCCGCAGCCGCCTTGGCGCTTGCAGCTCCGGCACATGCACGTATCCATGTGGTGGACCCCAAGGCCGAGGAAACACCAATGGCCAGGCATCCTGGCCGCACCGCCGTCCGTTACTGGAACGAAAAAGCCAGCATGGGCGTACCCATGCTGGCTGATCTGTTGCGGAAGGAATTGGTTTAGCGCACCACCACCAGGCGCTTGGTGGCCATGGCCTTCCCGTTGCGCTCCAACACGGCGAACCATACGCCGCTGCCCAGCTCGGTTTGCTCCAGTACCACTTGGCCTTGTGCCGCCCCCAACCGTTTTACCAGCTTGCGCTCGCCCAACAGGTTGTACACCGCCAAGCGGTCACCCGTGGCCACCTGGGCCAGATCGTAGTTGATGGTGATGTTGCCCCCGCTGGCCGGGTTGGGCCATGCATTGAACCCGCGCACGGCGCCTGCTTCCTCAATGCCCACGGCTTCGGTAACATTGAACACGAAATCAACCCAGGTACTGTCATTCTCCGAGGCCATGTCATACCATACATACCGGAACGTGGAAACACCCGTGTAGCCCTTGGGCTTGTAATAGGCATGGAAGCCGTTGGCCGTTCCGCCTGCCGCCATCGGGATCGGGTCCGCACCGATCCACAACGGGGAGGCGCCCGCATTGCGCTCACCGTAGCACAGGTCCCAGCAGAAGTAGTTGGTGGTGCCGTGCAGCACATCCAGCTCATAGCGCTTCACGTTGATCGTGCGAGCGGTACCACTGGTGTTCTCCGCATACAAGCCCATGCCCAACGTTTGGTCGGTGTCCGTAACGGCCGCGTTGATCTGGATCGTGGTGGCGTTGACCACCTGGGCCTCCCCGTTGGTGAGGGTGACCACCGGCGTTTGGGCCAATGCGCCCGTCACGGCCAACAGCCCTGAGGCCAAAAGGAGTGTAGCGTGCTTTGCCATGCTCAACATGCAATTTGAAGGTTCCTTGCATGCAAAGATAGCCGCCGGCATGCTCCGGGCGCCACCGCCGGATGGCCCCCGAATGGAAAGGAATCCAAGGGAAGCTGCGGATTCGGTTGCATCCTTGGCAGGGACAACTACTTTTGGGTTGCAGACAATTCCGCCTGCAAGCAACCGGAACCAACAAAAACCCCCACATGAAAAAGTCCTTACTCGTAGCCGCCTCCTTGGCGTTGCTCAGCGGCCCGGCCTTGGCCCAGCTCCCGGACAATACCATCTGCCCGGATTGGACCGGAACGGATCTGAACGGGAATACCCACAACTTATACTCCCTGTTGGATTCCGGCTACACGGTGATCATTGATGTGAGCGCCACTTGGTGCGGACCCTGCTGGAGCTACCATAACACCCATGCGATCCGCAACCTGTATGACACCTATGGTCCCGGCACTGCCGAGAACAAGGTGCGTGCCTTCTTCATCGAAGGCGATGCCAGCACCACCTTGGCCGACCTGCAAGGCAATACGGCACAAACCCAAGGTGACTGGATCGACGGAACCACCTACCCCATCATTGACAACGCCAGCATCGCCAACCTGCTGGAGATCACCTACTTCCCCACCATCTACAAGGTGTGCCCCAACCGGGTGATCACCGAAGTGGGCCAGATTCCCACCACGCAATTGTGGAACTCCGTGGGCAGCTGCCAGGAAGCCATGACCGGAACGGATGCCGGCCTGCTCCCCTCCATGGGCAGCATCACCGGCTGTGCCGGCTCGGACGTGGGCCTTACGGCACGCCTGCAGAACCTGGGCACCCAGCCGCTGACCAGCGCCACCATCCAGGCCCGCCTTGGCACCACCGTGCTCGGCTCCACCAACTGGACCGGCAACTTGGACACGTATGAAGTGGAAGATGTGACCGTGGCGAATTTCGCCCCCACCGGCTCCTCCAACATTACCTTGGAGATCACCACCGCCGACGGCAACGCCGCCAACAATACCGCCAGCCAACTGGTAACGGCCTCCACTTCCATCTCCGGCACCAATGCCACCTTCAAGGTGAAGGGCGACCAATACGCCTCGGAGACCACTTGGAAATTGTTCAACAGCAGCAACGCCGTGGTGGAACAGGGCGGCCCCTACACCAATGGCACCACCCAGACCGAGCACGTGTACGACTGGACCCTGGACGACATGGAGTGCTACCGCTTGGAGGTGTATGATGCCTACGGCGATGGCATGTGCTGCAGCTACGGCCAAGGCTACTTCAAGCTGGAGTGGAACGGCATCGTGGTGCTGCAAGGCGGACAGTTCGGCGCTTCCACTACCAAGAACTTCCTGACCAACAACGCCGTGGCCAGCGTGGGTTCCAACGAACTGGAGCGCAGCCTGAACGTGTACCCCAACCCCACCAGCGGCCTGGTGAACCTGGAGTACAACCTGGAGCAGGGCACCGCCATGAAGCTGATGGTGACCGACGTGCTTGGCAAAGTGGTGATGGAACAGACGCTCAACGTGGCCACGGGCCTGCAGCGTGAAACCATCAACCTGGGCACCCTCGGCAACGGCATGTATCTGCTGAAGCTCGACGCCGGCAAGTACCAGGCCACCCGCACCGTGACCGTAAACAAGTAAGACCGACCGCATTGAAAAAGGCCGACGGACCCACTTGGTCCGTCGGCCTTTTCTTTGGCCCGTAGTTTGAAGCAGACCCGCAAATTCCATCCACCGGCGCTCCCGCTATCGCACAGCCCTTCCAACATCCCCATGAAAAAGACCCTCCTTTCCCTCGCGCTCCTGCTCCCCTTCCTGCTCAGTGCCCAAAGCGGCAAACTGCCCGCCGTCACCGTGCAGAACATCAACGGCCAGAAAGTATCCACCAGCACTTGGGCCAATGGCGGCAAACCCATGATCATCAACTTCTGGGCCACCTGGTGCGCGCCCTGCAAGCGCGAGCTCAACGCCATCCACGAACTCTACCCGGACTGGCAGAAGGAGACCGGTGTGAAGCTCATGGCCGTGAGCATCGACGACACCCGCAGCATGAGCCGCGTAAAGCCCTACGTGAACGGCCAAGCCTGGGACTATGAGGTGTACCTGGACCCCAACGGCGACCTGAAGCGCGCGCTGAACGTGAGCAACGTGCCGCACACCTTCCTGGTGGACGGCAAGGGCAACATCGTGTGGCAGCACAACAACTACGAACCCGGCGACGAGAACCAGCTGTACCGCGAGGTAAAGAAGCTCGTGGGAAAATAAGTACTGCCGAACGGCGGAACTGCGGCCGGGGCTGCACAGGTTGGAAACAGCCGTGTGCGGCCCCGGCGGCTTCCAGGCCCATCCTTGGCAATCTAAGCATCACCGCAAACTTCAACCTCGGGTGCTTTGCCATTGGCGCCGTGCCGCTACCTTCACCCTGTTCAGAACCGTCACCCCCTCTTCAATGCACCCATTGTTCACGGCCATTGCCCGCTTATCCGCCCTCACCCTTGCCTGCACAGCTGTCGCCCCCCTGATGGCCCAAGATGGCGGCCAGGTCCACGGCAACTTCAGCATGGACGGCCAGTTGTACAATGACGATGAGGAGATCGGCGCGGTGAAACCCCCGGCGGACTTCGGCTACAACGCGTGGAGCAATCTGAACTACCGCAACGGCAAGGGCAATTTCGACGCCGGCCTCCGCTTGGAGAGCTACGAACCCGCCTTGCTCGGCTACCCGGCCGGCGCGGCCTACAAAGGATCAGGCATCGGTTACCGTTACGCCACCTTCCGAGCGGACGGATTGGAGATCACCGCGGGCAACTTCTATGAACAGTTCGGCCAAGGGCTGGCTTTCAGAAGCTATGAGGAACGCGCCTTGGGCGTGGACAATGCCATGGACGGCGTACGGGTGAAGTTCAGCCCGGACACCGGCATCTACCTCAAGGGCATCATCGGCACCCAGCGTTTGGCCTTCGACAAGGGCAACACGCAGGGCGTGGGCATCGTGCGCGGCATCGACGGTGAAATTTCCTTGGTTGAAGCATTCCCGCACTTCTTCACCGGCCTGGCCCAAAAAGGCAACAACTTCACCCTCGGCGGCTCCTTCGTAAGCAAATTCCAGCCCGACCAGGACCCGCAGCTGGAACTGCCCGAGAACGTGGGCCTCTGGGCGGGGCGCGCCCACTACACCACCGCCAATTGGGACCTGTACAGCGAATACGCCTACAAGATCAACGACCCCAACGGCAGCAACAACAACATCTACAAGCCCGGCCAGGCCCTGATGGCCACGGCTTCCTACAGCACCAAAGGCTTGGGCATCAGCGCAGGCGCCCACACCTACGACAACATGGTGTACCAGAGCGACCGCGGCGCGCCGAGCTTGTTCGACCTGAACATCAACTACCTGCCCACGCTCGCCAAGCAGCACACCTACAACCTGCCGGCCACGCTCTATCCCTACGCCACACAGCCCAACGGCGAGGTTTCCTACCAAGGCGAGGTATTCTACAAGTTCAAGCGCGGCAGCAAGCTGGGCGGCAAATACGGTACCAAGATCACCGCCAACTGGAGCGGCGCCTGGAGCTTGGACACCGCCCGCCTGCCCAATGACACCGTACACCTCATGGGCTACAAGACCAACTTCTTCGCCATGGGCAAGCGCCAATACTTCAGCGACTTCAATATGGAGCTGCGCAAAAAGCTCAGCGCCGATTGGGAACTGGCCCTCACCTACCTCAACCTGGTGTACGACATCGAGACCGTGCAGGGCAAGGCCGGCAAGCCGGTGATCTATGCCGACATGTTCATCCTGGAAGGCCTGTACAACTTCAACGACCGCAACTCCGTGCGCTTCGAGCTCCAGCAGCTCTCCACCAAGCAGGACCACGGCGACTGGGCCACCGCATTGGCCGAATTCACCTTCAGCCCTCACTGGTTCCTGGCCGTGATGGACCAATACAACTACGGCAATGAGGTGGAGGATGATCGCGTCCACTACCCCATCGGCAGCGTAGGCTACATCCGGGGCGGCTCACGGTTCACCTTCAGCTATGGGCGGCAGCGCGCGGGCATCTTCTGCGTGGGCGGTGTGTGCCGCGTAGTGCCTGCAGCAAACGGCCTCACCGCCTCCATTACCACAACCTTCTAGATCATGCGTTTTCCCCTTTCTTCCCTCTTGCTCCTTGCGACCCTCGCCAGCTGCGATATTGTGGACATGCCCAAAGGCCAGAATGCCCAGCCCGCCCCTCTACCAGGCACCACGGTTACCCGTAATGTGCTCTTGGAAGATTGCACCGGTTTTCGCTGCAACAATTGCCCCTCAGCTGCGCAGATAGCACTACAGTTGAAAGATACTTACGGCGACCGCCTGGTGGTGGTGGGCGTCCACATGGTGAACTCGTTCGCAGCACCTGAACCGCCCAATTATGTCACGGACTTCCGCACGCCCGCGGGCACGGAATACGAAACCACCTTCAACATCACCGCACTCCCCATCGGATTGGTGAACAGGAAGACCTTCAACAACAGTATCCTGGTGAGCCGTTATAGCTGGAGCACGGCCGTGGCGGGCATGATCGACCAAGAGGCCGACTTGGCCCTGGAAATAGATTCCTTGCACTTTGATGCGGGTACCAACACCGTTTCCGGCAATGTCAGGGGCATCCTGCTTCATCCCCTGGCTGCCGCGCACAACATTACCCTTTACCTCACCGAGGACCACGTGATCGATTGGCAGATCAACAACCAGGTCAACCCGCCCGATGTGCCCAACTACGACCACCGCCATGTGCTGCGCGGGGCCTTGAACGGTTCATGGGGCCAAGCCTTCCTTGCCGCAAACGCCCAGGTGGGCGACAGCGTCAACTACAGCTTCAGCTATCCGTTGCCTTCGAACGTGCTGCAACCGGCCAATTGTGCCGTGGTGGCCTATGCCTACAGCACCTCCAGCGCTGACCAGTACGAGGTGAAACAGGTGACCGAGCGCGAACTTGAACCCTAGCCGCGCGCAAGGATCCGCGCAACACCGCGTTCTATACCCTTTGCAGGCCTGTTATCCACAGACTGAAGTTGTGCACGATCGGTATTGCCCATTGCAAAAGGCTGCCGATCGTGCTACCTTCAACCCACTATTGGACCTGCAAGCCATTGCCTAACGAGGAACCATGATGATGATGAAGGAGAATGGAAAAAAGATGCTGGAACTCAGCCAGCAGGTACTTCAAAAAGTGAGCTTTGACCCGCGTTTGTTCCGCAAGGAGCTCGTAAAGGCCGCCCGCTGGGTCCGCGGCAAGGATCAGCTCCTGCTGAAAGCGTGGTGTTTGGCCACCTTCGGCCACCTGTACAAGGATGTGATCCTGGAGGTGTTCCAGCACTCCATCCGCACCTGAATACACGTCCTGGAGCACACAGCTGTTCTTCCCAAGCTGCACGCCTTCAGCTTCCCTTCAAATACCGCACGTTCCGCATCAGGCCCGTGTACTTCGTACGTTTCACCGGGCTGCCAAAGAAGAGCTTATCGAAGCGTTCCTCGGTCAGTTCGTTCCATTCCGGCGCAGTTAGCTCCATCAATTCCGGCTTAGGGTTGAAGTCCGGCTCTGCATGCGGCGTGCTGAAGCGGTTCCACGGGCACACCTGCTGGCAGATGTCGCAGCCGAAGGCCCAGTTGCGGAAATCACCCGCTTCCGCCGGGATCTGGTCTTTCAGCTCAATGGTGTAATAGCTGATGCACTTGCTGGCGTTGATGCCATAGAGTTCGATGGCCTGCGTGGGGCACGCATCGATGCAGCGCCTGCACGTGCCGCAGTGGTCCGTGGCCGGCGCATCGGGCGCCAGTTCCAGGTCCAGGATGATCTCCGCCAGAAAAAAGTAGGACCCCACTCCTTTGCGGATGATCAGGCTGTGCTTGCCGCGCCAGCCGATGCCCGCGCGCTCGGCCCACGCTTTTTCCAGCACCGGCGCGCTGTCCGTAAAGCAGCGCATCTCCACGGCACCGTACGTTTCCGTGATGTACTGCAGCAGCGGCTTCATGCGCTGCTTGATCACCTTGTGGTAATCACGCCCGTAGGCGTACATGCTCAGCTTGGGCGCCGCCGGATCGGTCTGTTGCACCGAGGTGTAGTAGTTGTAGGCCAGGCTGATCACGCTCTTGGCACCGGGCACCAGTTGGCGCGGGTCCGTGCGCAGGTCGAAATTGCGCGCCAGCCAATCCATTTGGCCGTGCTTGCCTGCGTGCAGCCATTGTTCCAAGCGGCTGGCTTCCTCCTCCAAGAAGTCAGCTTTGGCGATCCCGCAGGCCAAAAATCCCAGCTCCAAGGCTTTGGCCTTGATGGCGCGGGAGCGTTCCGCCAAGCCGGGCATTGGCGAAAGGTAGGACAGTCAAGGTATTGCCATGAGACGGTATCACGGCGATCGCATTCCGATCCTTTGGCTCCACCGGTCGTGCATGGCGCGGTGACCGGCTTCGATGCCGGGAGTGCTGGTAGCAGACCTCACTGCGGTGCCAAGAAACTATTGCATCACGATCAACTTCGCCACGCCTCTTCCGTGGCGGACAAAGTAGGCGCCAGCCGGCCAACTGCCCGTATCCACTTGCACCGTACCGGCCACATTGGCGGCCCACACCGGCCTGCCGGTGGCATCCATGATGGTGACCTCCCCGGGCAATGCCCCATGGCCTTGCAGGGTCAACCGGCCGTTCACCGGGTTCGGGAAAAAGGTGAGCTCCGGCACCGGTGCAGGCCCGGCCGTTTCGGTGGCCAGTTCGTTGTTGGCCGCAAAGGTGGGGGCCTGGATCACAAAGGGGCCGGTACCGTTGGGTATGCGGGCATAGCCCATGTCCGCTTGTTGCGGGCCGAACGGAACGTGGTCCCATAGCTGGCCATCGGAGCCGGAAAGCACCACTTCTTCGCCGCTGGACGACAACTTAAATGCGGCGTGTGGATCGCCTTGCTCCGGTTCATCATCAGCCCAGATGACCAAATAACCGCCGGCGGCAATGGTGGTACCGGCCGGGAACTGCCATTTCTGGGGATCGGCTGCGTCATCGCTCAACCAACTGCCGCCCAGGTCCACCGCGCTGTTCGATGGGTTGTGGAGCTCGATCCAATCCTCGTAGTCGCCCGCATCATCCGTGGCGGTGGCGGTGTTCTGCGCCATCAGTTCGTTCACCACCACGGGCGGGTCCACCACCTGCACGTATTCCACTTGGTAGGTGTACACGTCATGCTCCGCGCCGGGCGGCGCATAGGCCACGCTCAAGGCGGCGTCTGCGGCGGCGGCCTCTACATAATAGCGCACCTGTGCCATGGCCGCCTGCGGGGGGATGCTGGCACCATACATCCCGTCACCGGCGGCCCCGTCGTTGTGGATGCCGTCATCGGCCATGGCCACGCGCTGGAATGCGCCATAGAGGCCCGGGCAGTAGTACAAGGTGACCGCCGATATGCCATTGGCCGAGCTTACCGTGGCGCGCACGTCCACTGGCTCATTGGCCATGGGCTGGGCCCATTCCACCTCATTCACCCGGTGCGCCACGCCGCTGATCGCTGGGCCCGCTTGGGCCACTTCGCTGTTGGCCATGAGGAAATTGCGCCGGTCGGCGATGAAGGTCTTCAGCGTGTTGAGCTGCGTGGTGAATGCGGTGTAGGAGTATAGCTTCTTGGGGTCGGCCTGCACTTCGGCATCGATCAGGGCGGCGTAGGCATCGATCAGGGCGTCAAACGCCGGGCTCTGCATCTTTTCGGCAATGATCGTGCGCAGGTGGGCCAAGTAGCGCTGGCGCAGGTGCGGCACGGCAAAGAGGCGGTTCATCAGGGGGTAGTTCGCATTATCCTCGTTGAAGAAGGGGTTCCAGTCCGACGCACTGGCCTTCATCGCACTGTTGCCGTCATACTCCAGCGGGGTCATCCGGCCTGTCTCCTCGTCCCAGTACAGGTAGTAGTCCATCTTGCCCTTGTGCACATAGCTGTCATCATCGCTGAAAGCGATCTCCGAGGCCAAGAACCACAAGGTGCGGTCCACATCCATGTAATGGTTCAAGCTGTCCTCGAGCTGTTCCATGGGCAGTTGGTCCAGCTTTTGGCAGGTAAGCACCAGCTCATCCCATGGGTACTGCTGTTCGGAGCGTTTCAGTGTGTAGTAGTTCTGGTAGGTGGCCGTATCGTCCCCCAGGTAGTTCAGTGCAGCGGTGCCATCACCCCAACTGCCGCCGGGGCCGCTTGCCCCATCGGGCCGGTCGGCACGCCATAAGCTGCCGTTGTTGCTGAAGTACCACTCCTTGAGGAACTCGCTGTTGAGCTGCTGCACGTTGGGGTAGATGCCCCAGCTTTCCCCATTGATGTTCAAGTGCACGAAGTTGGCCTTTGCCGCAGGCACATGGTCGCGGATCAGTTCCAGGTAGACCACTTCCCGCAGGAAGGAGGCGTCCTGGAAGGCATTGTTCAGGTTGAGGGTTTCGTACCCCATGATGTTCTGGTCCTCAACCACATGGTCCAAGGTGATGTTGAAGGAGCGTTTTTCCTCATTGGGCGCCAGCATGAAGTAGCTGGTTTCCCCCTTGAAGCGCACACCGACGCTATCGTAGGTGATGCCCTCGCAGACCAAGGTGCCGGGCAGGTCGGTTCCGCTGGAATAGTTCTGCTTCAGCAGCACCCAGTAGTTGGGCTGCGTGAAGCTGAGGTCCAAGGTGCGGATCACCTCTTTCTGGTAGAACCCTGCACTGGGCTGTCCGCCCGTGTGCAACTGGTGCCCATTGGCGGAATAGTACATTTCCAAAGGCAGTTCTTGGCTGCGGACGACAAGCGCCGGCAACCATATGCCGATCAACAACAGGGTGCGTTTTTGCAACATGGACAAGATGGTCTTTAGCCGATTGATGACCTGAAAGTAGGCGGCCCGGTTTGATCACGGCCAAAAAATTATCGGCGCGCCTCATGGCATCGGGGATCCGCAGTCGAACATCCGCGGAATACACCTACCGCGCCAAGGCTTCCGTGATCATGGCCGAGGCCTCCTCGCCCGGATAGGTGTTGGCGTCAACCAACTTTCCGTCCTTGCCGATCAGCACAAAGTGCGGGATGCCGTTGAAATTGTAGGCTTCGTTCAGCGCCTTCGTCCGGTCCGCGTCGGCAAAAAGGCTGGTGCCTCCCAGCGATTTTTTCCGATGGAGCCGTGTCATGTAGGCTTCCGGGTTTTCAAATGGACCGTGATCCGGCTGACTACATAGGCAAGCCAGCCATTGCAGTACACCAAGCAATCCCAATGGACGGAGATGGAGAGGGATGCCGAACAAGCGGCACTCCGCTCCATCCAGCTGGATCCGTGTTCACGGCGTTCATCCAGGGCAATCGCCTCTTGCGCACCCTGCGGTCGCGACATTCCCGAATTCCCAACCACGGATGCACGCGTATGAACTCTGATAAATGCGCGATGCAGGAAGTGGGCCACGACTTTGCGTCCGATTCCCGGAGACGTTCGCGATCCGTGTCCATCCGTGTGGATCCGTGGTTCGCGCAAGTATTGGATAAGCGCCGTCAGGCGCAGTATTAAAAGGCGATAGCCCTGGGCGTTATCCGTGGTTCATCACAACCCACTGCTACCTTCACGCCCCGCATGTCCCTGCACACCCCTTCCACCAACGGAAACGACGATAAGCGCCTCTTCCTGCTGGATGCCTACGCGCTGATCTTCCGCGCCTACTTCAGCTTCATCCGCAACCCGCGCATCAACAGCAAGCACCAGAACACCAGCGCGGCCTTCGGCTTCACGCTCACGCTGCTGGACCTGATCAAGCGCGAAAAGCCCACGCACCTGGCCGTGGTGTTCGACAAGGGCGCGCCGCAAGTGCGCTTGGACGTACACCCGGAGTACAAGGCCAACCGCGATGAAACGCCGGACGACATCCGCAGCAACGTGCCGTGGATCCGCCGCATCATCGAGGCGTTCAACATTCCCGTGCTGGAAAGCCCGGGCTACGAGGCCGACGACGTGATCGGCACCCTGGCCAAGCAGGCCGAAAAGGAAGGGTACACCACCTACATGGTGACGCCCGACAAGGATTTCGGGCAGTTGGTGAGCGACCAGGTGCTGATGTACAAGCCGGGCAAGAGCGGCGCGCCGCCGGAGGTGCTGGGGCCCAAGGAGGTGTGCGAACGCTGGGGCCTGGAGCACCCCGACCAGGTGCGCGACATCCTGGGGCTGATGGGCGATGCGGTGGACAACATCCCCGGCATCCCGGGCATCGGCGAGAAGACGGCCATGAAGCTGATCCAACAATTCGGCAGCTTGGAGGGCGTGCTGGAAGGTGTGGAGCAGCTCAAAGGCAAGCAGAAGGAGAACGTGCTGGCCTTTGCGGAGCAAGGCCGCATGAGCAAGGCGCTGGCCACGATCATCACCGATGCACCGGTAGTGTTGGACCACGAGGCCCTGCACTTGGACCCGCCCGATGAGGAGAAAGTGCGCGAAGTGTTCGAGGAGCTGGAGTTCAAGACGCTGCTGAAGACGGTGCTGGGCGGGGAGGCACAGACGGAAACGGCAACGGCACCGCCGCGCATGAAGGTGACGCCGAAAGCGCAGCAGCCGGATCTTTTCAGTGGGGGCGAAACGGATCACGGGGTGGATCGCTTCGCAGGGCCTCGCGATGACCGTGCCATGGGTGACCTCAGCACGGTGCCGCACGATTACCGGATCGCGGCCACGGCGGAGGAGCAGGAAGCCTTGGCCAAGGAGCTGGCGGGGCTGGGGAAATTCTGTTTCGATACGGAGACTGACGCGCTGGACCTGCAACAAGCGGAGCTGGTGGGCCTTTCCTTCAGCTGGAAGGCGCACGAGGGCTGGTATGTGCCGGTGCCCGCAGGGCGCGAGGCCGCGCAAGCCGTGGTGGAACGCTTCCGCAAGCCGCTGGAGGACGGGCGCATCACCAAGGTAGGCCAGAACATCAAGTACGACCTGCGCGTGCTGCACCGCTACGGCGTGCGCGTGCGCGGCCCGCAGTTCGACACCATGCTGGCGCACTTCCTGCTGGAGGCCGACCTGCGGCACGGCATGGACTACATGGCCGAAACGCTGCTGCACTACCGGCCACAGCCCATCAGCGAGCTGATCGGCGCCGGGAAGAACCAGAAGAGCATGCGTGACGTACCGGTGGAAAAGGTGGCCGAATACGCCGCCGAGGATGCCGACATCACCTGGCAACTGCACGAACTGCTGGCGCCCCGGCTGAAGGAGCAGCAGCAGGAAAAGCTCTTCACCGAACTGGAAATGTCGCTGGTGCAGGTGCTGGCCGACATGGAGACGGAAGGCATCCGCCTGGACGTGGAGGCCTTGAAGGCGTTCAGTGCGGAGCTGGGCACGGCCATCCTGGACCTGCAGGAGAAGATCATCGCCGCCTGCGGGGTACCGTTCAACATCGACTCGCCCAAGCAGCTCGGCGACGTGCTCTTTGAAACGCTGAAGCTGGGCGGCGAAAAGCCCAAGAAAACGCGCACGGGCCAATACCAGACAAGCGAGGACATCCTGAGCGCCATGGCCCACGAGCACCCCGCCATCCCGCTTATCCTGGACTACCGCAGCCTGCGCAAGCTCAAGAGCACCTACGTGGACACGCTGCCCCTGGCCGTGGATCCCGCCGATGGGCGCATCCACACCAACTACCGGCAGGCCGTGGTGGCCACCGGCCGCCTGAGCAGCGATGAGCCCAACCTGCAGAACATCCCCATCCGCACGGAGAAAGGGCGCGAGATCCGCAAGGCCTTCGTGCCGCGCGACAAGCACTACGGCCTGCTGAGCGCCGACTACTCGCAGATCGAACTGCGCATCATCGCCCACATGAGCGGCGACCCCAACATGCAGGAAGCCTTCCGCCAGGGGCTGGACATCCATGCGGCCACCGCCGCCAAGGTGTTCCATGTGCCCATCGGCGAGGTGACGCGCGAACAGCGCAGCCGTGCCAAGGCCGTCAACTTCGGCATCGCCTACGGGCAGGGCGCCTTCGGCCTCAGCCAGAACCTCGGCATCCCACGGGGCGAGGCCCAGGAGATCATCACCGGCTACTTCGCGCAGTTCCCAGGCGTAAAGGGCTACATGGACCAAACCATCGCCTTCTGCCGCGAACACGGCTATGTGCAAACGCTCCTGGGCCGCCGTCGCTACCTGCCGGACATCCGCAGTGCCAACAACACCGTGCGGGCGGCCGCGGAACGCGTGGCCATCAATGCGCCCATGCAGGGCACGGCAGCGGACATCATCAAGGTGGCCATGATCCAGATCCACGCCTGGCTGGAGCAGGAGCGCCTGCGCAGCAAGCTGCTGCTGCAGGTGCATGACGAACTGGTGTTCGACTGCCATTTGGAGGAGGAACCTGCCGTACGGGAACGCGTAAAAGCCCTGATGGAAGGGGCCGTGCAACTGGCTGTTCCCCTCGTTGTTGACATGAACGTGGGGAAAAACTGGTTGGAAGCCCATTGATCCCAGCGCCAAGGGCAGGCACCTTTACCGCGTCCCATTCCCCTGAAGACCGCACGACCATGCGACAGACCCCGATCCTTCTCGCCGCAAGCTTCACCCTGCTCCTGGCCGCCTGCGGAGGTGCCGAACAGCCGCCGCAGGAGAGCTTGAACGTGCCGACGGTGGATTCCACGGCCATCCTGCGCTCTCAACGTACCCGCAGCATTTTCCACAACATTCCGTCGCCCATGGAAACCGCCGGGCTGTTGAAGAAGGCCGGGGCCGAGTACGACAAGGACATCCTGAACGATGTGAAGAACGTGGACAACTACACGGCTGCCAGCAAACAAGCCATCAACCTGGGCATCTACGGCGCCGACCTCAGCTATGCCAGCGTGTACAACAACACGCAGGAAAGCATGCTCTACACCAGCTGCGCCCAGAAGCTGGCCAAGAAGCTCGATGTGGTCAGCGCCTTCAACCAGCAGGTGGTGGAACGCTTGGAAAAGAACCGGAACAACCGGGACTCCCTCTTGAGCATCATCAGTGAGACGTATTGGCATGTGGACGGCTACCTGAAGGAAAACGGCCGCGACAACATCAGCGCGTTGATGGTGACCGGAGGTTGGGTGGAAGGCCTGTACATCGCCACTCAGGTAACCAAGCTGCACGACACCCCGGAGCTGCGCCAACGCATCGCCGAACAACGCATTCCGCTGGACGATCTGCTCGAACTGGTGAAGACCTACAGCCCGGACGATCCTACCATCGCCTCGGTGCTCAAGGACCTCCAACAGCTCCAAGGACTGTACGCGCAGGTGGTCACCCCCGGAGGCAACAGCACGGTAACCGAGGAAAACGGCGTGGCCACCATCGGCGGCACTGCGCCTACGGCCACCCTGACGGACGAACAGCTCAAGGCCATCTCCGAGGCCGCCGCAACCATCCGCGCCAGCTACATCAACTGATCCCGGACATGAAGCACCTTACCCCGATCCTTGCCGCGCTGCTCTTGTTCGCGCTCCCCGTTGTTTCCAGCGCCCAGTGCCGCAGCTTCGCCAAGAACAAGTGCATGCCTGCCATGGCACCGTACAAGTTCAACGAGACCTTCAACGCCGCCCAGTTGGCGCCCGGCGAAGAGGCGCAAGTGGACCTCACCTTTTACAGCGGGCAGGAATACCGCCTGCTGGTGTGCGCGCATCCCATCTTGGGCAACGTGGGCTGGCAGCTGGCCGATGCTTCCGGCCAGGTGCTGTTCGAAAGCACGCCCGAGGCCCCCAAGGATCATTTCGACTTCAAGGTGGCCACCACGCAAAAGCTCTCCGTACTGCTCTCCGTGCCCAAGGGCGACCAAGGGGGCAATAACCTGCTCACCGTGGGGTGCGTGGCCATTTTGCTGGGCTACAAATAGGCTGCCGCCAGCATAAAAAGGGCCGTTCCCGGCGGGAACGGCCCTTTTGTATGCAGCAGATCCAAGCGCCCCGGGAATTGGGGAAGGTCCAGAACGTTTTCCACCGCCTCGGGACAGACACCTGCCATGGCCCGGTTTCACTGATCGGGAAACCACTGCAGGACATCAACTTATCCATTCGAGGCTGTCCACGGCCGAAGCCCGGGCGGATCTGAACGACGGGAATGGCCCAAACGCGCGAGGCCGCTCCGGCACTCGGAGCGGCCCCGCCTGCGTACCCGAGGGCACGGCAACTACTCCTTGGTGAACTTGGCCACCCGGTTGCCTGCGGCTTGCTGCACGCGCACGAAGTACATGCCTGCCGGCAATTCGCCCAAGTCCATGGTCCAGCGGGCTTCGCCCGCCGGCGCCACGCCTTCCGCGATCACCTTCAAGGGCCTGCCCAGCAGGTCCACCAATTCCACCTTCACCCTGCCGGCCTCGGCCAGGAACGTGCTCACCTCGGCGCGGTCCTTGGCCGGATTCGGCACCACGTACAACGCCTGCCCGGCGGTGGATCCGAGCTCCGAAATGCCCACTGAGGCGCCGTTCACATTGATATCGTCCAACCAGAGGTTGTTGCCGCCATTGCTCTCAAATACAAACTTGAAGCGCAGGTTGCTCACCTCATACAGCCCGCCAATGGGCGAAGTTTCGTTGTAGCCCCATTGGCCCGGCCCGTTGGGCACGAATGAGCCGCCCGTGTTGGGCGCGGTGGCCAGGTCGTCGCCCACCAGCGCGCGGCGCAGGCTCCAGGTGGCACCGCAATCCCGGCTGGCGAAGACGCGCAAGGCATCTTCATTGCTGTTGAGGCGCTTGGCAAAGGCATACCGGAAGCTCAGCACGGCCGGTGGGTCTCCGGTGATGTCCACGGTGGAACTGACCAGCTCGAAGGTTCTACCGTTCGTGGAGGAACTGTTGGAGAGCTTCACGCTGTTCGACCCGGTGAAGGCAGTCGTGGAGGAGACTTCGAAGTTGGTACCGGAGGCCACTTCAGCGGCGGTCCAAATGGTGGGCGTAAAGGTCGTTCCCTCTTCAAAGCTTTCGGCGATGGGCAACGCATCCCCGGTCATGGGCAGCACGGTGATGTACTGCTGTTCCACGGCCCCCAGATCATCGATGCCGTTGCCAACGGTGAGGCTGACGTCATAGACCCCCGGCGTGTCGTAGGTCACCGTGGGGTTGGCCGTGTTGGCCGTGGACGGTGAGCCGCCGTTAAAATTCCAGTTCCATTCGGTCACCCCGTTGTAGCTGGCATCGGTGAAGGTGACGGAGCCTCCGGCGCAAATGGTCCGCATGGTGCTGGTGAAGGCCACGGCGCAGATCTCCGGCTCGTTGTTCACCCCGGTGAGGGCCAGGTTGGAGGCGCTCCAAAGGTTGTTCCGCGAGGCCGTGCCGCTATTGAGCGCGGCGTGTACACGGTTTTTTTGGCCGGTTGTGAACATCTTGGAGCAGTAGGAATATTCCATGAAGTTCTCCACGTTGTCCTTGGGCGAACCGCAGGTGGCTCCCTGCAGGTTGCAGCTCTGCCAACCTTTGGTGTTCGGGGTGTCGGACACGTTGTCGTCCATGTTGCAGTTGGATTCCAGGCCCGGTTCGTTGGAATCACCCCAGCAATGCTTCAGGTTCATCCAATGGCCGGCCTCATGGCTCAACGTGTGTGATTTGTTCTCATCACTGGTGCCGATGGCCCCCACATAGCTGCTCATCACCACGATGCCGTCCGAATCTTCGCCCCACGGGCCCGCTACGGATGACGGATACATGGAATAGCCTGCTGCGCCCCCCGCTGCGGAGGCCACCCAGATGTTCAGGTAGCGGTCGCGCGGCCAACGGACCAGGTCTTTCATTTCCTGGTTGCCCTCATAGGTCAGCGTGCTCACCGTGCGCGTAATGCCGTTGGTGCAGTTGCCGTCCGGGTCCAATTGGGCCATTTTGAAGGTCACCTCCATATCGGCCACCCGATCGAGGAATTCGGGTTGCACTTGGTCCCAATCGGGTGTCAGCTTGTTGAAGTCCTCGTTCATCACCCGAAGTCCGTCGAGCACCTGGGCATCGCTGATGTTCTCCGCACCGTTGTTGTGCACAATGTGGAACACTACCGGGATGATGTAGGTATTGTCGTCCTGGTCGCGCGTGGCATCAGCCTGCCAGGCCTGGGTGAAGTGCTCCAGCTCGGAGCGGTACTGTTCGATCTGCTGCAGGCGCTCGGGATGGCCACTGATGATGTCCCCCATGCGGTGGAGTTCATTCGCCCCGCACATGAAGCCGCTGTTCTGTGCGTTGGAAAGGAAGGGCAACAGCCATGCCGTGGCCAGGAAAAATAAAGTGGTTCGCATTCTGCCGTCTATCGGGTTTGAAACGGTTCAAGAGAATCAAATTTACAAGGCCGGCGTTCGGGCGCCTTGCCGGGATCGTGTCATTCGACCTGCACCCTTGGTATCCAAACGGGCGTCGCCAACGGTTCAGCCCAGCGCGGCTTGCAGGTCGGCGAGCAGGTCCGCTGCATCCTCCACGCCCACGCTGAGGCGGATCAGGGAGTCGGTGACGCCGGTACGCTGGCGTTCCTCCCGTGGAATGCTGGCATGGGTCATGCTGGCCGGGTGCCCCATGAGCGATTCCACGCCGCCCAAAGATTCGGCAAGGGAGAACAGCTTGCAGGTGCGCAGGAAGTGCAGGGCATCCTCCATGTTGTCGCCTTTGATGGTAAAGCTCATCATACCACCGAAGCCGCGCATCTGGCGCTTGGCCACGGCGTGGTTCGGGTGGCCGGGCAAGCCGGGCCAATACACCTTGCCCACCTTGGGATGCTGGGCCAGGAATTCGGCCACCGCCTGTCCGTTGGCACAGTGGCGTTCCATGCGCAAGTGCAACGTTTTCAAGCCGCGCAACACCAGGAAGCAGTCCTGCGGCCCCGGTGTGGCACCGCAACTGTTCTGGATAAAGGCGAGCCGCTCGGCCAGCGCATCGTCGTTCACCACCAGTGCGCCCATCACCACATCGCTGTGGCCGCCGAGGAACTTGGTCACCGAGTGCATCACGATGTCCGCGCCCAGGTCCATGGGGTTCTGCAAGGCGGGCGAGGCAAAGGTGTTGTCCACGGCCAGGAGGATGTTCTTGCCCTTGGTGAGCTTGGCGATGGCGGCGATGTCCACGATGCGCAGCGTGGGGTTGGTGGGAGTTTCCACCCACACCAGGCGGGTCTTGTCCGTGATGGCGGCGGCCACGTTGGCCGGGTCTTCCATGTCCACGAACTTGAACCGAATGCCGAAGGGCTCGAAGATCTTGGTGAAGATGCGGTAGGTGCCGCCGTAGAGGTCGTTTGTGCTCACCACCTCGTCGCCGGGTTTGAGCAGCTTCACCACGGCATCGATGCTGGCCATGCCTGTGGCGAAACAGAGACCGTGCCTGCCGTTCTCCAAGGCGGCAAGCGCCTTCTGCAGCGCCGTGCGGGTGGGGTTGTGCGTGCGGCTGTACTCATAGCCCTTGTGGTCGCCCGGCGCGGCCTGCACATAGGTGCTGGTCTGGAAAATGGGCGTCATGATGGCGCCGGTGGAGGGATCGGGCTCCACACCGGCGTGGACGGCCTTGGTGGCGAAATTCATGGGAGGGGCTGTATTGGGCGGCGAAGGTAGCGGCTGCCAACATGAAGCGGCCATGGCCGGTCCGGAGCGCTCATTCAAGGAAACTGGCGATCTGTTTACCCGGTCATTTGTCTATTTTCGTCATCCACTGGTTCATGCATTTTACCATGCAGAGAGAGGCCGCACCGTGGCCAACATGGCGGAAACTGCAAAACTGATGGGAGCAACAACCCGGATACGCAGCAGCTTCGGGGCATTATGCTTGGCCATGTTGGTCGGCAGCGCATGCACCAAGGAAGTCCCTGGGCCAGCCACGAACACGGTGATCGTGGTGGATACAACGGGCGTGCCGCCCGGCATGGTGGCCGACATCGATGGCAACGTATACGCCACCACGGTGATCAGCGGCAAACGCTGGTTTGCAGAAAACCTGAAGACAACACACTACGCCAATGGGAGCCCGATCCCGTACCAGCCCGTGAACGCCGATTGGGGCGGATTGACGACCGGGGCGTGGACGGCCTACAACAATGACCTATCGTATGAGGTGCACTATGGCAAGCTGTACAACTGGTACACGGTGATCGATCCAAGGAATGCATGCCCCACCGGCTGGCATGTGCCCACCGATGAGGAGTGGAAACAGCTGGAACTTGCATTAGGCGTGCCGGATAGCACGTTGAACAGCACAGGGCCCCGCGGCAGCGCCGCCAATACAGGAGGAAGAATGAAGTCCACGGACCTGTGGGCCGCCCCCAATGCCGGTGCGGACAACAGCAGCGGCTTTACGGCATACCCGGGCGGAGGGCGCAGCAACAGCGGCGGTTTCTACGCCATTGGCGTACAAGGCAACTGGTGGAGCTCCTCTCCCTTTGATTCCACCCAGGCCATGCAACGGAGGTTGCTGAACAACGATAACGGCATCTTCCGGTTTGCGGCAATGAAAATCTTCGGCAATTCCGTGCGCTGCGTGGAGGATTGAGCAACCGCCCAATGGCAGCCATGCGTGGTGGGCGCATCCCGGCCACAGGCTCAAGGACCATTCCCTTTGTGCTTGTTCTTCCGCGTCCAAGCCTTCTTGCTCTTCTCCACCTTCTCCCGGAAGCGGCCATCGAGCGCACCTTGCTGCTTGCGCTCCTCCCGTACGGCAGAGCGCTCGAGCTTCAGCAGCTCTTTTTTCGAGATCCGCTTTTTGGCCGTCATCAGGCAAAGTTGCGACGCAGCCCCATCTGGTGAAGCATTCCGGCCACCTTAATTTCGTTCCTCCAATTCCGGAATGATGAAAAAGCTCCTGAAGATCCTCCTGTTCTTGGTGGTGGCGCTCATCGTGGTCGTGGCAGGCTCCATTACGTACGTCACCCAGGCCCTGCCCGATATCCCGGTGCCCGCGGACCTGCGCGTGGAACGAACACCGGAACGCGTGGCGCGCGGGGAATACCTCGCCAACCACGTCACGCTCTGCATGGATTGCCACAGCACACGCGACTGGAACAAGTTCTCCGGGCCATTGGTGCCGGGCACCTTGGGCAAGGGGGGTGAAGTGTTCGACCGGAAGATGAACTTTCCCGGGCATTTTGTCTCCAAGAACATCACACCGTTCAACCTGCAAGGCTGGACCGATGGCGAGCTCTATCGGGCCATCACCAGCGGAGTAAGCAAGGACGGCCACCCCTTCTTTCCGGTAATGCCCTATTTGAACTACAACCACCTGGCCGACGAGGATGTGTACAGCATTATCACGTACTTGCGCACACTGCCCTCGATCGAGAGCCATCCCGGCTATTCCAAGGCAGACTTCCCCATGAACATCATTCTGCACACCATTCCCGAAGCGGCGCATCCCGTGCAACGGCCCGAGCCCGGTGCCCCCGGATACGGTGCGTACATGGTGAATGCCGCCGGGTGCAAGGTGTGCCATACCAAGGTTGAAAACGGGAAGGAAGTGGGCGAGCCGTTCGCCGGCGGATTCGAGTTCCAGTTCCCGGATGGTTCCATTGCGCGTTCCTCCAACATCACACCGGACAAGATCAACGGCATCGGTGCATGGGACAAGGCCACGTTCATCCGCAAGTTCAAGCTGTTCGCGGACAGCTCATATACCCCGGCCCTGGTGGACTGGCAGGCCCATGACCAACAGACCGTGATGCCATGGACGATGTACGCGGGCATGTCGGAAGAAGACCTTGGGGCCATCTATGACTACCTGCATGCCTTGAAGCCCGTGGCCAACAAGGTGCAATACTGGTCGCCGGCGGAATAGTGCCGCCTAGCCGACCTGGGTCTTCATCGCGGCCGTGCGCATGGCCATGGCGCGCTCTTTCCCCAGGTAGCGTTCCACCGCGGCATGCGCCAGATATACCATTGGCGTGGCCAGCAGGGCCACGAGGAACTTGTAGCAATAGGCCGTGATCACCATGGCCGTGCACTGGGCGAAGGGCATGCCCTTGAACACCCAGAAGGCCACGTAGGTCACCACCACACTGTCGATGAGCTGGCTGACGAGCGTGCTGCCGGTGGCGCGCAGCCAGATGCGCTTGTCGCCGGTGAGCCGCTTGAGCCGGCGGAAGGTGAAGGCGTCCACCAATTGCCCGATGATGAAGGCGGTAAGCGAACCGATGATGATGTTGTTGCCCTGCCCGAAGATGCTCTTGAAAGCGGACTGCATGTCGGGCACGCCCTGGGCGGCGCTGCTTGTCGTCCACCAGCCCAGGTCCGGCGGCATGCGGATGGCCAGCCAAACGAGCAGGAAGGTGAAGGCGATGAGCGCCGCCGTGGCCAGGGTGATGAAGCGCACGCCGCGTACGCCGTAATAGTCGTTGATCACATCGGTCATGATGAAGATGATGGGCCAGGGCAGCACGCCCACACTGAGCACGAAGGAGAGGTGGTGCTGGCCGAGGAGGGTGAAATCGGCTTGGGCCAAGCCCAGCGCCGTTTCCAGCTGGAAAAGCTTCACACCGATCATCTCCGCCACGATGGCACTGGCGGTGAAGAAGGCACCGAGCACTATGAAGAGCCGCGTGGCCTTGTCGTTGAGGATGGCGTGGATCATGCAAGGTGCTGGTTCGAAGTTGTACTTCCGACGGCTGCCGATTCCCGGCCTACGTGCGCGGCTCAAAGCTCCATGGCAAGTCTTGAATGTGCCTGTCGCTAATGGTCGACGGGCCGTACCGGATCGCCTGCCCGTACCATGCCGGGAGCATCAAAGACGGCGTTGATGCCGAAGAGCACTTTGTTGCCCACCGAACGGTATGCTGCCAAGGTGCGCAGGGGCTCTTGTGAACGCACGCCCGTGCGTTGGTCCGTGGTGGTCACGGCGCAACGCGCACAAGGCTTCACACTCTTGAACCTGGCCTCTCCGATCACCAGGTCCTTCCATCGGTCCTCCTGGAATGCTTCGCCTCCGGCGATCACCAGGTTGGGCCGGAACCGGTCCATGGGAACAGGCATGGCCAGGCGTGTGTTCAGCTCATCGAGGGAAGCTTGCGAGATGATCAAGGCCGGGAAGGCATCATTGAGCGCCACGCGGGCCTTGGCGTATAGGGGATCGGTGGGGCGCACCGTGGAATCCGGCATGTAGGCCAGGTGCACGTGCCGCTTCAGCGCATCGCTGAACCATTGATGCATGGATGCGGGAGCGAGCAACAATTCCACCTCATCGTTCCATACCCGTGCCTGGACCGCTTCCCCCTCAAGCAGTGCCCATGGAATGTCCAGCGCTCCCCCGGTGCGCACATCGGTGACCGAGAAGCCCTTGTCGGCAGGGGCGCAGTGCAAGCATGCCATCACCGGCACTTCGCGCTGCGACAGGAATTTGCCGTCCGCATCCACCAGCATCCAACGGCGGTCATGCTCCAGGCCCCGGTCCGTGAGCTTCGCTTGCCGTACGCTGAAACCGCCCAGGGATTTGACCGGGTAGATGTGCATGGAGGCAACGACGGTGTGCATTATTCGGCGGTACGCACCACGCGCAGCAGTTGTTGGCCGTGCGGTGTTGCAAGCACCAAGTGGTACACGCCAGGCTGTTCGGGGAGCGTGCACCGCCAGCCTGCATCAGTACGCACGGCATGCAAGGCGGCCCGCTTGCCGGCCGGGTCATATGCCACGATGCGGGTGACATCCTGCGCAGCAATGGTCACCATGCCATTCCGCGTGGGATTGGGGAAGGCTTGCGCAGCGAAGGTGCCCACCGGTGCGATCCCCGTGCCCAGGTCCACCAACGAATCCGCGGCGGCCAGGTCCGGCGTGCCGTCCGCGGCGTTGTACATGGCGCGGAACGCATCTATGCGCGGGGCTTGATGGCTGAACATCTCCGCATTCCACCGTGGCGGCACCTGCTGGTAGTACACCTTGGCCTTTACCTGCACGGCACCGCCGTATCCGTTCATGGGAATATGGTAGTGCACGATATCGCCACCATTGCCCTGCTGCCCTCCCGCGCCGTGATTGAAGTCCGCATCGGTGGTGGCCAGCCCCGCGATGGCCACGGTGTCGTAGCTGGCATGCGCCGTGGTGAAGCCCAGGGGCACCAGCCGGTTGTCCTTCAGTTTGTGCACCGCGCGCAGCAGGGTGGTGGTCACGCCGTAATTCACATCGCCCATGACCAGCTCGTAGATCTGCACCTGATCACCATCGGTGATCACCTGGTGGTGGGGCTCATAGGCCGCATCATGGCCGTGCACTTCGAAGGTGCTGTCCCAGGTGCCGCTGCGGAAAAGGGTATCGCCCGTGGCGGTGAGCGCCACCACCTGCACGAAGGCACGGCGGTTGGGGAAACCGCTGGGGAACTTATGGCCGGTGATGTTGGTGAGGCCCACGTCCGCGAACAAGGTGTCCACGGTGCGGTCGGCCACCACGAGGTCCAATTCAACGGACGCCTTGAGGGTGCGGCCGGTGCGCGCGATCGAGCTGTCGAACTGGGCCGCCGTGGCCGGAATGCCCAGTGCACTGAGGTTGTCCCGCATCAGCTTCAGCATGAATGATCCGCCTCCCGCCAAGTGGTGCTTCCCGAAGGGCGATTGGCCATTGAGGAAGATGTACTCGGAGGCCAGCACCACGGAATCCTGGATGCGCGGCATGTGGCAGCTGCGGCAGTTCTGTTCCGTGCCGTAATACACCGAGTTCACGTATTCCTGCCACATGGTTTGTTCAAAGAAGAAGGTGCCGGTAGGCTCGCCTTGGAGATCTTGGCTTTGGTTGATGGCGGTATGGCAGCCGGCACACACGCGGCCGTCCAGGATGTGCGATCCTTGGTCCGGGGTGTAGTTGATGAAATACTGCATGATGGCCGGGTTGATCTGCTCATCGGTATACGGCCCCCAAACGCGGGCACTGTCGAAGTGCAGATCGCCCGAGAAGTACCGGCCGGCGGAATCCGGGTTCTGCATGTGGCAGGAGAGGCAGGACACGCCGTCCTGGGCCATCACACTGGTGTCGAACTGGGCCAAGGTGAAGGGGGGGTTGCCCAACAACTGCTGCTCGAAGACGGCTTGCGGCGCATGGCATTTCATGCAATTGTGCTCCATCTGTTCCTTGAAGCCCGGGTTCACCAGGCCTTCATGCTCCACCTTGGCCAGAAAGAAGGGGTCGCGTGCGCTGTTGGCCATCATCGAACTGCGCCAGTCGTCCACCACGTTCACATCCTCCTCCCCCGCCACCATGGCTATGCCCAGTTCATCATGCCCGTGGCATCCGGCACAACGGCCGGCGGTGACGAAGTAGGTTCCGAACTGTACCGGCAATCCTTGGATCAGCTCCCGTGCAACAGCCAATTGCAAGGCGCCATGCGGCCCTTTAACCGGTGTGGTAGCGGTGGTCCATCCCACCAGCAGGAACACCAGCGCGGCCAGTCCGGCCAGTACGCGTGCCTTTCGACGGATCGTGGAACGCTGTGCCATGGTGCGTGCAAGTTATGCGCCCCGTGCGTGGAACCGCACCAAATTGCCCCGTTGCGCGTTCTTCGGCCAGGCCCGTTGCACCGGCCTGTACTTTTGGGCGCATGTGCTACCTGCTGAAATACCAACTGCCGCTCGCGGCCTTGCTGCTGGGGCCGATCACGGCCGCCGCCCAATCCGTGCAGCCTTACGTGGACCATTGGGACAGCTTGAAGACCGTAAAGAAGAGCGAAGGACTGCTGGTGAACGGGCGCGAGTGGGGCGAATGGAAATTCTGGGACAGGTCCGGGCAGCTCAGCGAGGTATCCGACTTCAAGAGCGGTGAGCGCGACGGGCATGTGGTGATCTACTACGACAACGGCCAAAAGCAGCATGACGGTTGGATCCACCGCGGCAAGCAGGACAGTTTGATGCGCAGCTACTACCGCAGCGGGCAGCTGATGGAGCAAGGGCACTACCGGGATGGCGCCAAGCAGGGTCCTTGGCAATACTTCTACCCTGCCGGAGACACCATGCTCACCGAGGCATGCGACAAGGGCACATGCCTGAGCATCAATGCCTGGGCACCGGACAGGAAGCAAACGCTCAAGCAAGGCGAGGGCCGCATCATTACTCTCTTCCCCTCGGGAGATACGGCCGGATCGGTCCACTACCGGATGGGCGTGCGCAACGGTGAGCAGCGCGTCTATTGGCCGGCAGGCAACTTGAAGGCCAAAGGCATGTGGACCGGCGGCGTGATGGACGGGCCGTGGGAATACCGCACTTCCGCCAACGCACCCGAACGCAGCGAGCATTGGCAGCTGGGCAAGCTGCACGGCCCGTACACCACCTGGTTCAGCAACGGACAGGTGAACATCAGCGGATACTACGACCATGGGCTCAAGGACAGTACATGGACCTGGTTTACCACCACCGGTGCCAGGGACATGCTGGGCAACTTCAAGGAGGACCTGCAGAACGGCCTTTGGAAATACTGGTACCCCAACGCGCAGCTCAGCGCCACAGGCCTGTACCGCAGCGGCAAGCAGGAAGGCGAATGGGTGTACTACTATGACGGTGGCCAGAACTGGAAACGAGGCACGTTCAGCAACGGCGAAAAGGAAGGGCTGTGGACCACCTGGTTCGAAACCGGCCAAAAACTGCAGGAAGGCAACTACACCAAGGGCAAGGAAGAAGGCACATGGAACAGCTGGTATGAGAACGGCAAGGTGAAGGACAAAGGGACGTATGCTTCAGGCCAGATGGACGGCCTGTGGCAAGGCTGGTTGCCGGACGGCACCCAACGCTACCAGGCCACTTGGAAAATGAACGTGAAAAACGGCCCGTGGAAAAGCTGGTATGAGAACGGCAAGCTGCAGGAGGAAGGCAGCTTTGCCGAAGGTTTGCGCAGCGGACGGTGGCTGGAGTACAACGACCACGGCACCCTGACCGGCGAAGGCCAGTACGCCAAGGGCACGCCTACCGGGCGCTGGACGTACTACGACAAAACCGGGGCGAAGGAGCGTGAGCAGGGCTTTCTCAACGGTGCGCCCGAAGGCGCTTGCCTGGTGTACAACCGGAGGGGCAGGGTGGTGCAGGAAATGAACTACCGCGGCGGCAAGCTGGACGGCCCGATGACCCGCTATGATGACGCGGGCAAGGTGATCTCCTCCGTGGTGTACGAAAATGGTGCGGTGAAGCGCAGCCCCCCTTCCCTACCGGACAAGGGGCGCCGCTGATCGCCCTTGGGCATCCGGCACCCGGTCAGCGCACAAGCATCACGCTGCCATAACGATCCGCCGTTTGGCCCGCAGGGCCGAGGAAGCGGAACAGATAGGGGTAGATGCCCGGCACCGGCCGCTGCCCGTCGATGGTGCCATCCCATCCTTGGGCGGGGTCCTCAGTTTCAAAAACCGGCCGCCCCCACCGATCGAAGATCTGCAGCTTGAACTTCAGGATGCCGGTACCCTGCACGGCGAACACCTCATTGATCCCGTCCCCGTCAGGGCTGAAGGCGTTGGGCAGGTACAGGTTGAACTCCGGTGCCACGCGGATGAATTTCACCAAGGTATCCACGCAGCCCAAGGTGTCCACGATGGCCAATTGCACGGGGAAAGTGCCCGGCCCGGGATAGGTGATCACCGGGTTCACCTCCGTGCTGTACAATCCGGCAGTGCCAAAATCCCATGCCCAACTGATGGCTCCGGTACTGAGGTCGCGGAACACGATCGGAAACGTGCTTTCCCACACACTGCCGTCGATGGTGAAATCGGCGATGGGCCTCTCCACCTCCACGGCGGCGTATGCCGAATCGCTGATGGCGCACTGGTCGGTGGCCACCACCCAATAGTGGGTCAACTGCTGGGGGTTCACCCGGATGCTGTCGATGGTGGCGCCCATGTACCAGTGCAGGTTGATGGCGCCGTAGCCTGCCGAGGGAAACGCACGAACGGTGATGGAATCGTGGTAGCAGATCAAGGTGTCCGGGCCGGCATGAACGCGTACCGAATCATAATCCACCGTGACCGTAGTGGCGCCCGCCAACAGGTTGCCGCACAGGTCCTGCACCTGCAACGCGAAGGTTTGGGTCACGGGCGGCGCCACGGCCAACTGGGCACCGGCGCCCAGCCCCCCGGCCCAAGCGTAGGTGTAGGGCGGTGTGCCGCCCGATACCGCACCGAACAAGGTGAGCGGGGTTTCCGGGCAGTGCACCAACGTGTCGGGGTGCATGGCCAGCACAAAGGTGTCCGGCTCGAAGATGCTCAGCAGCATGGAGTCCACCGGATTGAAGACCCCGCACTCGTCGGTGACCGAAAGGATGTACAGGGTGGTTTGCGGCGGATGCAGCCAAGCGGCGGTATCCCCATCGGCAAGCCCGGTGTTCCAATCCAGCGTAAGCATGCCGAACCCGCCTGAAACCTGGGCTTGCATCAGGGTGCTGTCCTGGCAGGTGAGCATCGTATCCGCATTGATCGACAGCAGGATGGGGGGCGTATCCGCGATGTAGAAATGCAGGTTGGCGGTGTCGCTGCCGCAATCGCCGGTCCACACGGCCATGAGGTCGATGAGCTCCGGAGGCTCGGGCACTCCGTCCAGCAGGGCGCTCACGGTAATGGAGAGGGTATCCTCTCCGGGTAGAAAGATCAATTGGGAAGAGATGCCGTTGTAGTCGACGCCCTCGGTGGCGATGCCCCCCGCCGACAGGGCCACCGTGTCGGTGAAGGACAAGTCGCCTTGGCGCACGATGTGGAATGTGGCATTGCCGCAACCTTCGTACAAGGTGCTGTCGGCACCGCCACCGTTGATCTGGGCGGAAAGCAGCACGGAATTGCTTTGGAAACTGCCTGCTTCGAGGAACACACCGGAATCCAGGATCCCATCCGAAATGTCGGAGATGGCGATCTTGATGTGGTAGGTTTCCCCGCAGATCACATTGGCATTGGCCGTAAGCACCGTGGTGAGGCCATCGTACTGGATGTATTGGGGGTTGGAATTGTACGGTGCGTTGGTCCCGTCCCCATTGACGATGTAATAGGCTGAATTGACGTTGTTGTTCACGTTGTTGATGGACACGGGCATGGTGGTGCCGGGGATCAGGGCAATGTTCGCGGCATTGTTGCTGTACGGACCGGTGATCCCGGGCCCGCTCAGGAAGAAACCGAACACGTCGTTGATGCTGTTCACAAACTCCAAGTACTCCTCGCTGGCGAAGACAAAACGGAACGACAAGGAATCACCGGTGGGCACAAAATCGAATTGGAGCACGGCTGCATCATAGGATTGGGCAAAGCCCGACCCCGAAGCGATCCAGAGGTCGTTGTCGCCGGGGCCGTCGTACCCCCCGGAAGGCAGGGTGAATCCATCCGTATTGTTCGGTCCGGCCGCGCCGAAGGCGGCACCGGAAGACATCACCATGCCGGAATCCAGGCCGAGGAAGCAGTTGACGCCCACAAAGGTGCCCAACTGCGCAATGTTACCGGTATAGGTGATGTTGGAGGCCGTGACCCCGGGCCCCAGCAGCACATCCTGCACCACCGTGGCGGGCGGTACGCTGCCGGTGACCACCAACTGCGCCCGGGCGCCGATCAGCATGGCACAGCAGATTGCCGCAGCCAGTGTTCGGAGTATGCCTGTATACATGATCTTCCAAATTAACGCCGCCCGGCCGAAGGTAACCGGCCCCAAATGCGGCAAACCCTTGGAAGGGTTTGCCCTGCACCGGGCCGGGAACAGGGATATGACTGCGTGTACTGACGTGAAAAAGCCCCGGCAAGTTTGCCGAGGCTGGTCCACCTGTCCGTTTAGAGCCCCGTCAGGAGGGAAGCGCCACCAAGTGCATCAACGGTATCCGTTGACGTATGCGTTGGCGATCAACTCGCTTTCGCGCAGCAACCCTTGTACTATTTCACGGATCAGCTCGTCGAGCTGGTGGTCCGAGTAGCGGTCCAGGTCGTTGTACACGTGTGATTTGCGCTTGCTGCTCTTGATGAAGGCTATTTTGTCCTTCTTGGTCATGTGACCTTCAACGGCAGCCGGGGGCAAAAAGATCCAGTTGCAGGAAAATTCTTCGGGGTTCCGGCCTTTGGCCCCGCCCGGTGCCCCTACCGTCGGGCAAGACCCCTGCCCCCCGCTTTCCGGTCCGCCCCGTCAGGCCAGGGCCAAGTTGCGCCGACGCACGGCGACCAGCAGGCGCAGGGCATGCAGGTAGCGCTGCACATTGCCCTCCAACATCATGCGGGTGGCCGTCTGCTGCAATTTGGCGGCGCGCTCAACATTGGTTCTCATCGCGTTGGCGGTTTCTTGGTTTCCCGCAGCACATTTCCAAAGCCATGCCAAATTTCTCTTTTCCGCTCCCCTGGCCGGTTTCCGCGTATCAACGCGCTGCATATCCCGGCCGGATGAAGCCTTCGCTACCTTCGCCACTGATGCACCGTGGCGCTTACCTGGTTGGCGTGGCCGGCGGCAGCGGCTCGGGGAAAACCACCTTGGTGCGCGCGCTGTGCAAGTTGTTGCCTCCGGGCAGCGCATGCATCGTTTCCCAGGATGACTACTACCGGCCGCTGGCCGAGCAAGTGGAGGATGCCCACGGGCGCATCAATTGGGACCTTCCGGGGGCCTTGGACCTGGACCTTATGGCGGAGGACCTGCGCTGCCTGGCCCAAGGGGAGCCGATCTACCGGAAACAATACACCTATGAGCAGCCCGGTGTGGAACCGGAATGGCTGGAGATCCGACCGGCCAAGGTGATCTTGGTCGAGGGGTTGTTCCTGTTCCAACACGCGGGCCTGCGGGAACTGTTCGACCTGAAGGTGTTCGTGGAGGCCAGCGAGGCTGCGCAGTTGCAGCGGCGCATCATGCGGGACCTGCGGGAACGCGGCTACAGCCGGGAGGACGTGACCTACCAGTGGGAGCACCATGTAATGCCGGCCTACCGCGCGCACCTGCTGCCCTACCGCCACGAATGCGACCTGTTCGTGGTGAACGAAGCGCGGCATGACCGCGCCCTGCGCGTGCTGCACGACCATCTGGCCCGCTACGCAGGAGTGGAGGCCTGGGCCGCTGCGCGGTGATCCCTTGTTCCGCGGTCAATCGGCGTAGAGGCCGTTCTGGCGGATATAGGCCAGCACCTTGGGGTCCAGCAGGCCCTCGGTGGGTTTCCAGTTCCTGAGCCGCACCCGGATCCCGGTGGAAGACGTTTGCGTCTGCGGCGCCTCTGGCAGCAGCCTCACGGCAGGATGGTACAGCAATTCAGCTTGGGCCAGGTGCTCTTCCATGCCCGGCCGCGGGTACACCAGCACTTGCACCATTTCCAGCAACCGCCCTACCTCTTTCCAGCGGTGCAGGCTTGCCAGGTTATCGCTGCCGATGATCAAGGAGAACTCATGTTGGGGCCAGCGCCTGCGCATGAAGGCAAAGGTGTCCACTGTGTAGTTGGGCTGGGGCAGGTCCAGCTCCAAGCCGCTGGCGCTGATGGCCTCATGGCCCTGCACGGCCAGCTGAACCATGGCCATGCGGTGCTTGCTGGGGCTCAGCCGGCGGTCCTGCTTGAAGGGATTCTGCGGGGTGACCACCAACCAAACTTGTTCCAGCCCGCAGTGGTCCATCGCGTACTGTGCCAACTGGATGTGGCCCAGGTGCGGGGGATCAAAAGAACCGAAGAGGCAACCTACCTTCATGGGTGCAGGAAGGTGCGCACCAGCTCATAGGCCTCGGCACAGGCGCGGTGCATTTCGTCATTGAGCAGCACACGGTCGAACCGCGTGCTGAAGGAGAGTTCATAGGCGGCTTTGTCCATGCGCGTGCGCAGGGTTTCAGGAGTTTCGGTGCCGCGCAATTGCAAACGCTGTTCCAAAGTCTCTATGCTGGGGGGCGCAACGAACAGGGCAAATGCCCGGTTGCCAAAGAGCTCCTTGAGGCGCAGCCCGCCGACCACGTCCACATCGAAGATGGGATGGCGGCCTTCAGCCCAAATACGATCGAGCTCGCTGCGCAGGGTGCCGTAGAACCGGCCCGGGTACACTTCCTCCCATTCAATGAACGCCTCCTGCCGGATGCGTGCGCGGAACTCGTCGGAGGTGAGGAAAAAATAATCACGGCCATCCTGTTCATGGCTGCGCCGCGGCCTGCTGGTGGCGCTAACGGAGAAGTCCAAGCCGAGGTCACGGCCCAGCAGGTGGCGCACGATGGTGGTTTTGCCGGCGCCCGAAGGGGCACAGACAATGATGCACTTGCCCGGGTGCATGTTGCGGGTGGTCATAGTACGTTCAGCACCTGCTCCTTGATCTTCTCCAGCTCATCTTTCATGAGCACCACGCGTTTCTGCATGTCGGCATCGTTGCTCTTGGAACCCAAGGTATTGATCTCGCGCCCCATCTCTTGGGCAATGAACCCCAACTTGCGGCCCTGCTGCACGCCTTGGTCCATGGTTTCCAGGAAGTAGTTGCAATGAGTGGCCAGGCGGAGCTTTTCCTCGGCAACGTCCAGTTTTTCCAAGTAGAATACCAACTCCTGCTCCAGGCGGTCATGGTCCACCTTGGCTTGCAGCTCCTGCAGCTTGGCCAGCAGCCGCCCGCGGGTGCGTTCGATCCGCGCGCCGTCCATGGCCGCGACCTCATCCAAAAGCTGCCGGATGTTGCCGGTGCGCACCTCGAGCTCGGCCTGCAACTTGGCGCCTTCCGCGGCCCGGAATGCCTCGAACGCGTTGCCCGCCTGTTCGAGCAAGGCTTCCACGGAACGCCACTCGGCGGGGTCGAACTCTTCGCGGGCGTTGGTCATGACGTCGGGCATGCGCAGCACCAGGCCCAACAGGTCTGTGCCGGCCTCGGGGGCCACTTGGCGGGCCACGGCACGCAGTTCATCATAGTAGGCATGCACCAGTTCGGGGTTGATGGCCGAACGTTTCAAGGCCTTCACCCCGTCGATGCCCACGGCCAGTTCTGCTTTGCCGCGCGAAACACGCTCGGCCGCCCACTGGCGCACTTCGGCTTCCTTTTCGCGCCATACCCCGGGCAATTTCACCAGCAGGTCGAGTTGCTTGCTGTTGAGCGAGCGCAGTTCGACGGTCACTTTTTTCCCGCCCACCAAGCCTTCGGCCCGGCCAAAGCCGGTCATGGAGCACAACATGGGCGCCAAAGGTAGCGGCATGCGGCAATGGCCGGCCCGGGCACGGCTGGCTACGCTGGCCGGTGCGTTTGCTCCTTGCGGCCTACGAGCCACACGCCGGTGAAGATGCACCCTGCGGCCGCACCCTGCATCCATCCCAGCTCCACGCCGCCCTCCACGGCAAGCCAGGTGGCCAGCAAGGCCAGTACGGGCTGCAGGTAGATGAACGTGCCCGCCACGCTGGGCTGTACCAGGCGCAGGGCCCAGGTGTTCAGCAGGTAGGCCACAAAGGTGACCATGACCACCACAAAGGCCAGGCCCCCGGCCTGTTCCGCAGTGAGCCCGGCCCGATCCACCGCCATCAAGTCCTGCCAGCCGAAGGGCACCACGAGCAGGCTGCCCACCAGGAAACACCAAGCCATTACCGTGGTGGCCGAATATTTGGCCATCAAGGGTTTTGCGAGCACCAGGAAAACGGCATAGGAGCTGGCATTGACCAGGATGAAGAGGTCGCCCAAGATGGACGAACCATCACTGTGCCCGCCGCCGAGCAGGATGAGCAGCAAGGCACCGGTAGCACCCAAGGCCACGCCTGCGGCTTTGGCGGGGGTAATGCGCTCGCCGATGAGCACCCCGCTGAGCACCAGCACCAGGATCGGCGTGGCCACCATGATGATGCTGGCGTGCACCGCCGAGGTGCGCATCAGCCCGTGGAAGAACATCAGCTGGTTGATGGCCACCCCGGTGAGGCCGCAGAGCACCAGGCGCATGGCATCGGACCAAGCCACCGGCCTGTGCCGGAACGCATGTACGCACCAGAACAGCACGCCTGCGCCCACCACGCGCAATAGGATGAAGCCTGAGGGACCGATCACCGCTGGCATGAGGCCTTTGGCCACCACGTAGTTGATGCCGTAGAGCAGGTTGACAAAGAACAGGGCGGCAAAAGCCTGGTTACGGCGGTCCATGGAACGGGGGCCCGCAGCACAAGCTGCATGGCGGGTATTGGGGCCGCAAAGGTTGCCCAACTCGGGCTGCGGCCAATGCCAACTCCTTGCATTTCGGCGAGGTGATTATTTTGCACCCCCAGCCCCGCACCGGTAACTGCCCACCCGCTACCGCCATGCGCAAACGCCGATCACCGCCCAGCGCCGCCCCGAGCGGCAAGCAGGTTGCACATGGGCAAGATCTGCCCGGCGCAGGCCACGTGGAGATGGTCCGTATCAAGCGGCGCTCCCGCAGGCACCCGGAGTTGTTGCTGTTCAAGGGCACGCCCGGTACCGCTGCCAGCCTGGCCAGGAGCGTGCAAGTGACCATTGCGGCTGGGCCGGAGCCGCTGCCCGCGCCGTGGTATGATCGGGAGCAAGGGCGGATCCACCTGAGCTATGGCAGCATGGACGTGCCCGAACTGGTGGCGCTGCTGGCCGATCCCGGGGGCCATGCCTGCTACCTGTGGGAAAGCGCCGACGGCAACGACCGGCACGCGTGGCTGGTGAACGCCCGCTGATCGACAGGTACCGCACCTGTCGGCACCCGGTCCGGCCTCACCTGCTACTTCCAGAAAATATCCTCGTCGCGATCCTCGGCAACATGTGCAGGAAGTGCGGCATGGGCTGCTACTATGCGGGCAAGCTCCTCGGGGGTGGCTTGTTGTTGAATGCGGTTGAACAGCAACCGCTCTTCGAAGCGGATGTGCGCCTCGAGTTCCTCTTCCAATAGGGAGATGGCCACGGCGGGATCACTGCGGCCATTGATGAGCCGCTGCAACCGGCGGTGTTCGGCCATGGCCCGGCGCACATCGGGATCGTTGTAGCCCAGCACGGGAAAGAGCACATCTTCCTCCACCTCGAAGTGGGGCTTGAGACGGTTCTTGAGGAACCGGCGGCAGTACTCCCGGATGCGGGAAGGTGCCACGTTCTTTGCCAGGCCCACCCGGATCTTCCAGCAGAGCAGCAGCCCGTCGTGATGCTCACGGCTGATGCCCTGCAGCTCGGGCAAGCGTTCAACGGGCGGCATCCGCCAAGCGCTTCTCCAATTCAATGGCCCGGGGGAACATGATGTTGTTCTCCAGGTGGATGTGCAGGTGCAAGTCCTCCTCGAACTCCCTGAGCATGCGGAATGCGGTGGCATACGTGGTGCAGCCGTCGGCAGGCGGGGTGAAGTTGCCGCTGACGGCGTTCATGCGCACGAAGCGTTCACCTTCATCATCATGATCGGCCATCATGGCGCGCACGGGGTTCTCCACGGTGCCGAAATGCGGAGGGCGGAAGGGCTCTCCGTTCCGTTCGCTGCGGGCCAGGTTGCGCACGAAGGGGAAGAGGATCAGCTCTTCCTTCTTCATGTGCATGGCCATGGCCCCAATGCAGGTGGTGAACTCCTCCTGGATGGTGAAGAGCTCGGGATGGCGGTCGCCATGCACCCGGCAGAGCTTGTCGAGGTATTGCTGCAAGATGGGTCCGCGCTCCTCCACGTAGCGGTGGTGCACGGTCTCCACGTGGTCGGCCAGTTGGTCCAGGGGCCAGGTACGCACATCATCACCTCCTTTGGCATCGCGTGCCAACGTTGCGGTGATGTCCTCAGCCAGCTTGTGGTGGTCGATGTTCTGCTTTTCACAAACCTCCTGCACGGAGCGGCCGCCCTTGCAACAAAAGTCAATGCCGTACTTGGTGAGCACGGCAGCCGCCCGGTAGTCCTCGGCCACAATGGACCCAACGGTCCGTTCCGGTGTGATCTTCATGATGAAATGGTTTGATCGGTGAATGCCGGGTTGCCGGCGCGGTTGGGAATGGCATGGGGCTGGCTGCCCGTGCCGATGTTCGCCCGGCGGCGTTGCGCATCGTTCCGGAGGAGGTGCGTGGATGCGGGGCCCGTTGCCATCAGCGAATGGGCGTTGTGCCCATGCGGGCATGCGAGGCGATCTTATACTGGAACATTTGCGCCATCATCACCGCGCGTTGCTTGGCTTCATCGGCCTTGGGCCCCGTATAGAGCTCATCGATGGTAGCGTGGAAGACCACGAGCCACCGGTCGAAGTGGCGCTCATCGATGCCCAAGGGGAAGTGGGGAACAAAAGGTGCACCCTGATAGGTACGCTCTCCCAGCAGGATGGTCTGCCAAAAGCGGTACAACTTTTCCAGATGCTCCGGCCATCGGTTTTGGATGGTGTTGTTGAAGACAGGCCCGATCAGCTCGTCTTGCCGGGCGCGGCCATAGAAGGTGTCCACCAGCAGGCGCACGTCGGCCAAGGTGTTGATGTCTCCCCTGGCTAGGTGGGGCTGTACCGGTACTTCCTGCATGTTCCAAGGAGCGATCTGAGCGGCCTTTTTCAAGGGATCGCAAGGTACCGGTGTGCCGCGGAGCGGATCCTGACGATCGTCAGCCGGCAGATGCCCCCGGTGTGGGACGGGAAGTATAGATGTTGAACTTGTCACCCCGTAAGAAGCCGATGAGCGTGAGCCCGCTTTCGCGAGCCAGCCTCACGGCCAGGGATGATGGTGCACCCACAGCGGCCATCAGCGGAATGCCCGCCACCACGCACTTCTGCACCAGCTCAAACCCGGCGCGGCCACTGACGAGCAGTTGGCAGTTAGCAGCCGGCAGCCGGTCCATGAGCAGCGCGCCGATCGCTTTGTCCACGGCGTTGTGGCGGCCCACATCCTCGCGCAGCAGCAGCAGTTTTCCGGAATGGTCGAACAACGCGGCCGCATGGATGCCACCGGTGTGCTTGAAGAGCGTCTGCGCATCGCGCATGCGGTCCGGCAGGCTGGCCACCACTGCGGGGTCCACGGGGCCGAACGGCACCAGGCCTTGCCTGCATTGCACATGCACGGCCTCAATGCTGCCCTTGCCGCACACCCCGCAACTGCTGGTGGTGTAGAAGTTGCGCTGGAGCTTTTCCAGGTCCAATTCCACGGAAGGATGCAGCTCCGCGCGGACCACGTTGCCGCGCTCCTCCTCCTTCACGCTTTCACAATGCTCCACGCGCAAGAGCTGGTCAACCCCGCTGATGATCCCTTCGGTGAACAGGAACCCCGTGGCCAATTCGACATCCTGGCCCGGTGTGCGCATGGTGACGCTCAGCCGCATTTCCCGGCGGTCATCCAGCGGGCCGTGGCCCAAGCGGATCTCCAGCGGTTCCTCGGTGACCAAAATGGCCTGGTCACCAGTGGCATGGCCATTGTCCATGCGGATGATGGATGCACTGGAAACGGGTGCTGGCATGGGAATAGGCCTATGGGAAGAAGCGATAAACCTCTTTGCGGTCCAATATCCGTGCGAACATCACCTTATTGCCCTGCACCAAAATGCCGAGCCTGAAATTCCCGATCCGGATGCGGTAAGCGTTCTTATGGCCGGCCAGCTTCTTCACTTGCCCGATCTGGCGAATGGAACCCGCAGCCTCCAACCGGCCAACCAGCGCCAAGACCCTCTTCCGGACCGGACGAGGCACTTTGGCCAGGTCCTTCTCGAACGCGATCAAGAACCCGACCTGCATGCTCAATTGCGCAGTTTGCGCATCACGCGATCACGGTCCGCAACCTTGGTTTTGTCCGCCTTGGCGATGGCCATGGCCAACCCGGCATCCTCCAGGTCTTCCCCGCTCAGCTTCTTCCCTTTCAATCCCATGCGCTTCACCAGCGCCTCAATGAGCTTCTCCTCTTCCTTGTCTTTCGGGGTGATGATGATGGCGCTGCGCTCCATAATGCACAAAGATACCTACCGGCCTTTGGTCCTCCGCCAGCACGATACCAAGTGGTCGTCCACCATGCCACAGGCCTGCATGAAGGCATACACGATGGTGCTGCCCACGAACTTGAAGCCGTGCGCCTGCAGGTCCTTGCTCATGGCATCGCTTTCCGGGGAAGTGGCCGGGACTTGGGCAGGCTCTTTCCAACGGTTCAACTTGGTTGTGTGGCCCACGTGCTTCCACAAAAACCGGTCAAAAGATCCCGGGCCTCCTTCCATGATCTTTAGGTAGGCCTTCGCGTTGCCGATGGAGGCATTGATCTTGGCGCGGTTGCGGATGATCCCCGCATCGTTCATCAGGCGGGCGATGTCCTTCTCCCCGTAGCGCGCGATCTTTTCAATGCTCCAGTTGTCGTACGCCTTTCGGTAGCCCTCGCTGCGGATGAGGATGGTGTACCAACTGAGGCCAGCCTGGGCGCCATCCAGCACCAGCTTGGCAAATAGCTTGCGGTCGTCGTGCTCGGGCACGCCCCACACCTCATCGTGGTAGCGCCTGTAGATGTCGTCCTTCAGGCACCAAGGGCAACGGGGCTTTCCGTCGGGCTTCATGCGGGCGAAGTTCGGCACTGGAACTTCACGCGAAGGCGCGGAGGCGCGAAGAGAACGGGGATCCGTGGTGCACCTGCACACAGGCCCGCCCAGTGCTATCCCTTAGTGGACCTGTGCTTGGGTACCTTTGCCTGGTGGAACTCACCGACCTCCATCAGCGCACCCATCGCAGCCTGCGGATCAGCATCGTGGACAAGTGCGACCTGCGCTGCACGTACTGCATGCCGGAGGAGCAGCACTTCCTGCCCAAGGAAAATCTGATGACGCGGGAGGAGATCCGCTCGCTGGCCACGCTGTTCGTCGAACGCTACGGCATCACCAAGGTCCGCCTGACCGGCGGTGAGCCCTTGGTAAGGCCGGACGTGGTGGAGATCGTGCGGGACCTTGCGGCACTGCCGGTGAAGCTGGGGCTCTCCACCAATGGCACGCGCCTGCACCTCTTCCTGGGCCGCCTGGTGGATGCGGGCCTGAAGCACATCAACATCAGCTTGGACACGTTCGATGCGGAGCGCTTCAAAAAGCTATCCCGGCGCGATGGGCACGCAAAGGTCCTCGCCAACATCCAACAAGCGATCGACCGCGGCCTGCACGTGAAGGTGAACATGGTGGTGATGCGCGGCATCAACGACGATGAGCTGCTGCGCTTCGTGGAATTCACGCGGGAACGCCCCGTGCATGTGCGCTTCATCGAGTTCATGCCCTTCGCGGGCAACCACTGGGGCCGTGAACGGGTGTACACCTACGCCGAAATGCTGGGGCACATCGGCAGCGCCTACGCCATTGAAAAGCTGGACGACGACCCGCACAGCACGGCGAAGGCCTATCGTGTGAAGGGCTGGGCGGGCACCTTCGCGGTGATCAGCACGGTAACGGAACCCTTCTGCGGCAACTGCGACCGCCTGCGCCTAACGGCCGAAGGAAAGATGCGCAATTGCCTCTTCGCCCGCGAGGAGACGGACCTGTTGGGCGCCCTTCGCCGTGGCGAGGACCTCACTGCATTGATCGTTTCCAACGTACAGGCCAAGCACAAGATGCTGGGCGGGCTCCCGCCCTTCCAACCGGATACGCAGCAGGAGGTGCTGCACGGCTTGAGCACCCGGCCGATGGTGAGCATTGGGGGGTGATAGGACGATCAGAAGATCAGAAGATCAGAGAATCAGAGGAGAGAATGCCTAGGCCGCGACGGGGTGCGCAGATCGAGTTCAACGTGCTACTGAGACCTACCTTTGATCATCAACGTGCCATGGACAAGCGCATCCGGTTTGAGACCAAGGAGGAGGCCAATGCGCGACGGGAACGCGAGTTCTTGGAGTTGACGCCGCATGAGCGATTTATGTGGTTCCTGCGCAGCTTCGACCGGCCTGGGTTCACCGCACGGAACAAACCTGAAGACAAAGGCAACTTCGTGATCCGGAAGAAGAGTCCAACATCAAGGGCCCCTGCGGGAGACCTTGATGGAGCAGCATCATGACAGACTTGAATACCCTTCTTGTCGATCTCGATACAGCCGTTCATTTATCCGCTCATTTCACTGGCGGGTATTCGGGCGAGTACCTTTCTGCTGAAGATTTCCATAAGGATTTGTCTGAAGCGGTTGTGAAACTGAAAGCCGGGGACACCTCGGTTATGGAACGATTGCTTTGGTGGTTTGCGCCCACCTGTGAATGGGACGATTTCATTACAGAAGGCGGGGTGGATTTGGGAAATCGGATCTACTCCTCGCTGCTCAAGCTCAATATCACAGACCGTCCAGGTGAACAGCATGGCGCCGTTCGGTGAAGAGGTGAGCGGCTTCTTTGCTGTGCGTCAAGGTCCGCCTTGCGAGACCTTGATGGGACTTCGGCCCCGCCTGGCAACGAACAACTGACAACAACGCCCTGCCAGGCTACGCCTCCTGCTCGTAGTAGATCTTGTAGTACTTCCGGCCCTTCTCATCCACGCCCTGTTCGATCTTGTTGCGGTCGCCGTGGATGTAGATGTGGAAGTTCTTGTCCAGCTTCAGCACGCTCTTGAACACGCGCGACTGGCGCTTCACGGCTTGGGCGGAGATCTCGAAATTGTCCTGCAACTGCACGTCCTTCTCCTCCTGGAAGCGGTCGCTGAACTGGTTGAAGGAGCGGATGGTGCTTTCCTGCTGGAACACCTCGTTGGCGAACTCCTGCTTGTCAAAGGCCTCGTGGCTTTTGAAGTATTCCACCGAGCGGTTTAAGAGATCGATCTGGTCGGCCTTCTCCACCACGAAATCCTGCGGCAATTGCTCGGTGATGAAGGTCTTGGTGAGCTGCATCACGTCGTTGGTGCTGTTGACGTGGTCCTTCTTGGGCCGCGCACTGACGAAGTCCTGCTGCCAGTAGTCGGTGCTGCTCTGGTCGTCGATGAGGAAGAGCGTGTGGCCCTTGGCGGTGAACAGCACCAGGCAGGCCTTCTTCGGCTTGTTGTTGCCCAAACCGCGCTTCATGCGCAGCAGCACGTTCTGCTTTTCCACGCGGCTTTCCAGGAAAACCTCCTTGTCGTCGAACTTGAAGATGCCCACGGCATCGTGCGCGGCGCCGCCCATCTCCACATCGCTGAAGCGCGCCACGATCAGCTCGCCCGGCGGCATGTCATGCCCTTCGGCCACGGCCAGCAGGTGTTTGGCAATGGCCTCGGACCGTTCCACCACGCCGTCGCCCTTGTGGATGGCGGCACAGTGCATCTGGAGGACGTTGGCGTCCTTCCTGCCGTCCGAGGCGAATTCCGAGGTGAAGGCCATGTTGGCGAAGGGCCGCAGGAAGAGCCTGCGCAGGAACTGCTGCTCCTCCTCGCCCTTGATCACCGCGCTGAAGTCGCTGAACACGCTGCTCTCCTCGTCCGTGCCGATGCGGTGGAGCACGAACTCCTCCACCAGTCCTTCCTTTCCGTTCACCATGGTTGCTCGTTGAATAGCTTTCGCAAAGAACGCGAAGAACGGCGAGGCCTGCTGAAAGGGGCATGGGGGCCCGCGCGAAGACGCGAAGTGGACCGGGCGAGATACCTCGCTCACCCGCGTTTGCAAACGCGGGCGAAGATCGAGGCGCGCTTGAAGCGCGCACACGGAACCGCTCCCTGCCTGTCGGGCTTCCCGCCGGGCCGCACGGGTCCTGGTGTTCACAGTGAAGGGCTACAAGCCCACCACCAGGCGCCCCGTCCAGGTCCTTCCGCCATCCGTGGTGATCCGGCACAAGTACGTGCCGGGCCGGATCGCGTGAAGCGGCAGCGTGGTGTTGCCGTTGAACCGCACCTCCCGCACCACCGTCCGGCCGGTGAGGTCCATCAGGTGCAATAAGCAGTCCTCTCCGGCGAAGCCCTGCACCAACACTTCCG
>JADZAC010000004.1 GCA_020852835.1 Flavobacteriales bacterium | reverse complement strand
CGCTGGATGGTAGGCTGGTGCTGCGGCAGCAACTCCCCCCTCTCCTTGGGAGAGGGGCCGGGGGTGAGGGCATATTGGATGTTTCGGCACTCGCCCCCGGCACCTACGCCCTGCACCTGAGCGATGGCACGCGGTGGTTGGCGGGGAGCAAGTTCGTGGTGCAATGAGCGGGGGTCACATCAGGATCCCCGCGATGGTTGCACTCATGTAGCTGGCCAGGGTGCCGCAGAGCAGTGCTTTCAATCCCAACCGGGCCAGGTCGCCGCGGCGTTCCGGGGCCAGCTCGCCGATGCCGCCGATCTGCATGCCCACGCTGCTGAAGTTGGCAAAGCCGCAAATGGCGATGGAGACGATCATCAGCCCCTTGTCCGTGGTGATGGGCAGCGAATGATTGGTGAGGTTCATGAAGGCGACGAACTCGTTGATGGTGAGCTTCTGGCCGAGCAGGGTGGCCACATTGGCCACATCGGCGGCGGGCACGCCCATGGCCCAGGCCATCGGATAGAAGAGCTTGCCGAAGATCCAGTCCAGGGATAGGTTGAGGTCGGCGCTGAAGAGGTGGCCGAGCTTCACCAGGCCGTAGTCCACCATGGCGATCAGGGCGATGAAGCCGATGAGCATGGCGATGACGTTCATGGCGATGCGGAAGCCGTCGCCCGCGCCGTGGCTGATGGCGTCCACGGTGTTGATGTAGGGGCTCTTCACCTCCAGCTTCACCTTGCCCATGGTCTGGCTTTCTTCGGTCTCCGGCCACACGATCTTGCTGATCACCAAGGCGCCGGGTGCGGCCATCAGGCTGGCGGCGATCAGCTTGGGGGCGAGGTCCATGCCGGCCTGTGCGCCCATGGCCACGTACACCACGAGGATGCTTCCCGCAATGCAGGCCAGACTGCCGCTCATGCTGGCCAGCAGTTCGCTCTTGGTCATGCCTTTGAGGTAGGGGCGGATCATCACCTGGGCCTCCACCTGCCCCACGAAGGCGCTGGCGGCATTGCTCAGGGCCTCGGCGCCGCTCACGCGCATCACCCGGTTCATCGCCTTGGCGATCACCGACACGATGTGCTGCATGATGCCCACATGGTAGAGGATGGCCACGATGATGCACACCAGAATGATGGTGGCCGTGATGTTGAAGGCGAAGACGAAGCCGCCCTGGGTGTAGTTGGCGATGGTGTTGTCCGGTTGTACGGAGGCAATGCCACCGTACACGAAGGCGGCGCCTTGGCGGGCGAAGTGCTCGATCTTCTGCATGCCGTGGCCCATGCCTTGGAAGAAGCGGGTGACCGGTGGGATCTTCAGCACCAGCACGGCGATGAGCAATTGCAGGCCCAGCCCACTGAGCACGGTGCGGTAGTTGATGCGCTTGCGGTTGTTGCTGGCGAGGTAGGCGATGCCCAAGATGAGGGCGATGCCGATGAGGCCTTGGAAACGCTCCATGCAGGTGGTGGATGGGCGGTCAATGTAGGAGGAATTCGGTGTTGCGGGCAATCAGGCCAACTACGCCCCATGCGGAAGAGCATGGGCCATGGCGCTGCCGATCGTGGCCGCCAATACACCCCGGACTTGGCCACGGCGGTGTTGGCCTGCGCAGCCTTCGGTTCTTGCAGGAAGGTTCCATCACGAGGAGCATGGGACCAAGCACCGGGTCGTGCGACCACCGGCAGCATGGAGGTGGATGCCGTGGAATGAACAGCAGGAAAATTGCGGTTTCATGTCCGGTCATGTCCGGTGCTGTTGTGCGACACCGTCAGTGTCGAGCTTCCGTTGATCAGGACTTGCAACGATGTTTGGCCCGTTGGGGAGCACCTGTATTGGACCAGGCAGCGGCCCCGAAGCGGGTCACACAGCTTGGGATCCATGTCCAGCGCGGGTATCGACCCCGAAGCGTGCCGCACAACATGGGCATATCCGTTCGATGGACCGGATGCGATGGCCTTGAGCGACCTGACCGATGGTTCCGTTGCGTGCTTATCTTTGCCGCGCTGATGATCCCCGTCTTAACAACCGGGGTGAAAAGGGAACCAGGTGCGAATCCTGGGCTTTTCCTGAAGCTGTAAGCCTGTGAACCGAACCGGCATGTTGCCACTGTCCACCGCGAGGGGGATGGGAAGGCGCCGGGGAGAAGGCGAGCCAGAAGACCTGTCACCAGCATTTTGGGTAGTTTGCTTTCAGGAGAAAAGCAGGCCCGTGGCGCAGGTCTCCTGTGCTTTTGGCCCCTTCATCCTGGAAGCTGTTTGGAACGAACAGCGAATTCAACAACCAACAAAAAGGATGAAGACAAGTGTACGTGACCTTTCCGCCATTGCCCTGCTGGCCAGCGCGCCCCTGCAGGCACAAACCTTCAGCACCGCCGATGTGGCCTTTTGGGCCGGTACGGGAACCGACAGCACGGTGCTCGTGATCGATTTCCAGGATGGTAGCGGCGACCCGGCCTACGCCTGGGGCTTTCTGCACAACGGCACCGCCACGGCACTGGACATGGTGAATGCCATTGCCGAGGCCGACACGAACCTCACGGTGGACATTCCCGGCGGCTTCCTCAATACGGTCACCTACAACAACCACGCGGGCATCGGGGGAAGTCCCGATTACTGGAGCACCTGGAGCGGCACGGGCATGGGGGACATGGCCATGAACATGGGCCTCTCCGAAACCCTCTCCAACGGCAGCTGGTTCGGTTGTTCCTACACCGACTTCGACCCGGCCCTGCCTCCCACCACGCCCATCGCCGCCTTCGACCCCTTGCGGTTCACCGCGGATGATGTGGCCTTTTGGACGGGCAGCGGCGCCCATGCCTCCATCCTGGTAGTGGACTTCCATGACGGCGCCAACAGCTCCTCATTTGCTTGGGGCTTCCGCTTCGATGGTACCACCACCGGCCAGGCCATGCTGGATGCCGTGGCCGCTGCCGATCCGGCTTTCGAGGCATTGGTCGCCGGCGGGTTCCTCAACGACATCCTCTACGGCGACCTCGCCGGCGTGGGCGGTGCTCCCGATTACTGGAGCACATGGAGCGCCACCAACCTGGGCAATTGGACGATGAACGCGGGAATCGGTACCGAAGTGGCGGACGGTGGATTCTTCGGCTGCTCCTACACCGATTTCAATCCCGCGTTGCGCCCCGGCTACCCCGAACCGGCATCGTTCACCACGGCCCTGGCGGAACATTCGCGTGCACGCTTGGAGGTATACCCGCAACCGGCCACTGGGCTGTTGAACATCCAGGGCGGTATGAACGCCGGTGAGCTGCTGCGCATCACGGACCTCGCTGGCCATGTGGTGCTGGAAGGCCGGGCTTCCGGTATGCATACCACGGTGGACGTGGACCCCTTGGCGCCGGGCGTGTATGTGTTGCAGGCAGGCGGTTTGAAGCGCACCATTGCCGTGCAGTAGCCCCATGCGGCGGCGGCAGGCAGCATCGACGGCAAGGACCGGTGCAACAGGGTGCACCGGCCCTGCCGCTCCGCTCCTGTGTGCCGTGTTGATGCTTTACGGTTCCAGCCTACGGGCACAACCGGCAGCTGATACGCTGCGGCTGCAACCCGTGGCGGTCACCGCCGGGAGGCTGGCCGTGTACGCGGCAGGTACCAAGGTGCAGCAGATGGACAGCGCCGCCTTGGCCCGCTATGCCTCAGGCAACTTGGGCGATCTGCTGGCGAACGAGAGCACGGTGCACGTGAAGAGCTACGGCCTGGGCAGCTTGGCCACCACCAGTTTCCGGGGGGGGAGCGCCAACCATACGGCCATCCTGTGGAACGGCATCCCTGTGGGCAGCCCGATGAACGGTCAGACCGATCTTGCGCTGTTGCCCGTAGGAGCAGTAGATGCCATCCGGGTGCAAAGCGGCGGCGGCACGGCGCTATGGGGAAGCGGTGCCCTCGGCGGGGCGGTGCTACTGGACAATGTGGCCCGGTTCGGCCATGGCCTGCAGGTCGACGGCGGGGCCAGCTTCGGCAGCTTCGGGCAGGGTTACCGGCATGTGCGATCGGAACTGTCCATGAGCCGCTGGTCCACGGGCATAACCCTCTTCGGTGCAAGCGCAAGGAACGATTTCCCCTTTGCGTCGGGCTCGGCGGATGCACCCGTGGAGCAGCGCCAGGCCAATGCCGCGTTCAACCAATACGGCCTCTTGCTCGAACAGCACCTGAGGCTGGGCGTGGCCGACCGCCTCAGCCTGCATTACTGGCACCAGCGCACCGACCGCCAAGTGCCCCCAACACTGGCACAACCGGCCAGCACCGCCTACCAATTGGACGGCGGGGATCGGCTGGTCGCCGAATGGCGGCACAGCCGGAACCGCTGGAGCAGCAGCCTGCGCGGCGCATGGTTGGGGGAGGCGCTTGCTTGGCATTCCGCCGAGGGTGATCCAGCGGCTTTGAGCCGTTCGGAGACACTGGTGGCGGAAGGAGAGATGCGTTGGCGGCCCGGGGGGCCACACACCTTGGACCTGGGCCTGAATTTCACCCGTTCCGCGGCACGCAGCGATGGTTATGCGGAAGGAGCATCGCAAGGCCGCCAAGCACTTTTTGCCTTGTACCGCTTTCAACCCCGCAAGAGCCGGCTCACCGGTACTGCGGCCCTGCGACAGGAGTGGCAAGCAGGCCTGCTTGTGCCGTTCACCGCCTCGCTCGGTGCAGAATACCGGGCAACGCCATGGGCCACGCTGAAGGCCCAAGCGGCACGCCTGTACCGACTGCCCACCTTCAACGACTTGTATTGGCTGCCGGGAGGGGATCCCGCTCTGCGCCCCGAACAAGGCTATAGCGGCGATGCGGGCGTTGCCTTCCAACACCGGTGGGCCGCAGTGGAACTGCGCGGCGAGATCACCTGGTTCAACCGCCTGGTGGACAATTGGATCATCTGGCTGCCCGGGCCGCAGTGGTGGAGCCCCAGCAACATCATGCAGGTGTGGAGCCGTGGGGGCGAGAGCGGTGCACGTATTGCTTGGAAGCTCGGCAGGACCACCTTGATCTCGGGGTTCGGAACAAGCTATGTGGTGAGCACCAACCAACAGGCCAAAAGCCTGTTTGACGAAAGCGTGGGCAAGCAGCTGATCTACGTGCCCATGTACAGCGGCCATGCCAATATTGGTGTGCAACGCACACGCATGTCGTTCACCTTGTCGTGCACTTATTCGGGATACCGCTATACCAGCACGGACAATGCCGAGTTCCTGCCACCATACTGGTTGGTCAACGCCCATGCTTCCTGGAAGGTGGTGAACGGCAAGCGTTGGCAAGCCGACTGTTTTGCACGGGCGGAAAACCTGTTGGCGGAGCAGTACCAGGTAGTGCTCAACCGCCCCATGCCCCTGCTGAGCTTCCGGGCAGGCGTGAACATCCATTTCCACCGCCCGAACGATACGGACAACAATACACCATGAAGCGCATTTTGCCATTAGTGATGTTCTTGCCTGGAATGCATGCCTCGGCCCAGTTTGCGCCGCCCGCTGGCGAACCCGGCTCCACGGCCATGCATGCCGACAGCAGCGCTTTCGTGGCCTGGGCCACGGGCTGCACCGTGCAGCGCGGGCCCATCGACATCAGCAACCCCGCGGGAGGCATGGCCAGCGTGGGGGAGGAGGCCTCAGCACTGGGACCCGCCAACGGGACCGGGGTGGTGAGCTTGGGCGATGGCGGCACCGCCACGCTCACCTTCGCTGCGCCGATCACCAACGGGCCGGGCTGGGATTTCGCCGTGTTCGAGAACGGCAGCAACACCTTCTTGGAGCTCGCCTTTGTGGAGGTGAGCAGCAACGGTACCGATTTCCACCGCTTTCCGGCCACGAGCAACACGCAGACCGCAGTGCAGGTGGGGGCGTTCAGCGAATTGGATGCCACCCTGCTGAACGATCTGGCGGGGAAGTACCGCGCGCAGTACGGTACACCCTTTGACCTGGATGAACTTGCCAGCCTGGCCGGCTTGGACGTGGCCGCCATAACCCATGTGCGCGTGGTGGACGTGGTGGGCTGTATCCAGGAGGGCTATGCCTCGGTGGACCAATGGGGCAACAAGGTCAACGACCCGTGGAGCACGCCTTTCGCTTCCGGCGGCTTCGACCTCGATGCCGTGGGCGTGGTCCATCAACAGCTGCCCACGGGCATCCTTGCAGCGGCGCCCTTGGCGTTGCAGGCCGTGGTCTTCCCGAACCCGGCCAGCGGCTTGGCCCAGGTGCGCTTCACAAATACTTCCACCGGCCCGGTGCGCATTGTTCTGGCCGATATGTTGGGCGTGGCCGTGCGGTCCGTGGAATACGCTGTCGCGGTCGCGGGTGAACAGCAGTGCCCGGTGCACCTGGGAGCGTTGCCTGCCGGTGCCTATGTGCTGCTGCTCACCGCCCCGGATGGGCATGCCCGTCTTCAACTGATCGTACAATGAAGAACTACGCGCCTCTGCTGTTGCTTATCGCGGCCTTCTCCGCCTGCCGCAAAGACCGGCCGCAGGAGCCGGAGGAGCCAAATTCCGTTGGCGGTGCACACGGTGTGTACATCCTTAACGAGGGCAACTTCAACTGGGGGAACGCCGGCGTGAGCTACTTCGACAAGCAGACGGGCACTGTGGTCGAGGACCTCTTCGAACCGGCCAATGGCATGGCCCTGGGGGATGTGCTGCAATCCATGGAGATCGATGACGGCAAAGGCTATTTGGTGCTGAACAATTCGGGCAAGGTGGTGGAAGTGGACACCGCCGGATTCACCGTCACCGCCACCATCAACGGGCTGACCTCCCCGCGCTACCTGTTGCCCGTGGGCCAAGGAAAGGCCTACGTCACCGACCTGTACGCGAACGCCATAAGCATTGTGGACCTTGATGCACACACGGTAACGGGGAGCATTCCGTGCCCCGGATGGACCGAAGAACTGGTACTGGCCCAGGGCAAGGCCTTTGTCACCAACAAGAACCGGCCCTTCGTGTATGTGGTTGACACCGCCAGCGACCAATTGGTGGACAGCATTGCCGTGAGCCGCGGGGGCAACAGCATCGTGGAAGATGCCCAAGGCAAGCTGTGGGTGGCCTGCACGGGCGGAGCGGGCACGCCACCCGCGCTGTTCCGCATGGATCCAACCAGCCTTCAGGTGGAAGCATCGTTCCCCTTCTCAAGCTCCTCCGCCAGCCCCTGGCGCTTGATCACCAGTGCGGACCGGACGGCCTTGCTCTTCCTCAACGAAGGGGTGTACCGCATGGCCATTGCCGACGGCGCGTTGCCCGGCATCCCGTTGATCCCTGCGGACGGGCGCAACTTCTACGGCCTGGGGGTGGACCCGGCGGACGGAACGGTGTACGTGTCGGATGCCATCGACTATGCCCAACGAGGAAGAGTGTTCCGCTTCCAAGCCGATGGCACCGCCCTCGACGATTTTTTGGCCGGCAGGATCCCATGCGGTTTTGTGTTCCGGTAGCGGCCGGTACTTCGACCCATGGGCGACGCCACCCACCGGCGATCGCGAAGGGGGCACAGAACCCAACGTCCAATGGCGGAAAGGCCGACCCTGATCTTTGGTTCGGGCCAGGCCGCATGGATCGTCGCAAAGCAACCGGCAATGCCCCGCAGCCGGAATGCCGGGAGACCATGAATTACAGCATCACCGGGAGCATCATGCCGCTCCATCCGCGGCACAGCTACTGGTCATGGGGCCAAAGCAACGGGCCAATGGCGATGTACGTGTCCTTGTCCCGGCAACCTTGCGCTACACGCCGGCCCGGCCGATTCCTCAAGCCGGATGCACAGAGACTACTTACCGGCAGCCCTGCGCTTGCGCTCGGCAATGATCAAGGAGAGCTCGCGGCCGGTTTGCCCGCGCGCGCTGGTGTTCTCCTCCGCACGGCGGATCAGGTAGGGCAGCACCTTGCGCACCGGGCCGTACGGCACGTACTTCACCACGTTGTAGCCGGCGGCGGCCATGTTGAAGCTGATGTGGTCGCTCATGCCCAACAATTGCCCGAAATGGATGCGCGGGTCGTTCTTGGCCACACCCGCCTGCTGCATCAACCGCGCCAGCAGCAATGAACTGGTTTCGTTGTGGGTGCCATTGAGCACGGCCATGCGGTCCAGATTGTCCATGCAGAAGCGCAGCGACGCATCGTAATCCGCGTCCACCGCGGCCTTGTTCACCCCGATGGGGTCCTGGTATCCTTTCTCGGCGGCGCGTTCGCGCTCCTTCTCCATGTAGGCTCCGCGCACGAGCTTCATGCCCACGTGGTAGCCCTTGGCCCGGGCCTGCTCCAGCTCGCGGCGCAGAAAGGCCAAGCGGTCGTGGCGGTACATCTGGGCGGTGCCGTAGATCAGCGCACGTTCTTTGTTGAAGCGCTCCATCATTTCCGTGACCAGCGCATCCACGGCAGGCTGCGTCCAGCTCTCCTCCGCATCGATCAGCAGCGGCACCCCGGCATCGAAGGCCGCTTGGCAGATGCGCTCCACCCGGCTGCGGGCCTGTTGCCATGCGGCGGCCTCCTCGGTGCTGAGGGCGGCCCCGGCGGAAACTTTCTCCATCACATCGTGCCGGATCAGGCCAGAGGGCTTGAACACGGAGAACGGAATGTCCGGATTGCCCTTGGCCGCGGCGATGGTGCGCAGGATCTCGGCGGCCGTGCCGTCCATCGCGGCCTGGTCGCCTTCTCCTTCCACGCTGTAGTCCAAGATGGTTCCCACCCCGCGTTTGGCCAACTTGCGGGCAGTGCGCAGCGATTCCTCAATGTTCTCCCCACCGCAGAACTGGCGGAACACCGTGGCCTTCACGATGCCTTTTACCGGCAGGTGCAGGCCCAAGGCCAATTTGGTGAGCGAACTGCCCAAGTTGGTCAACCACGGGGTGCCGATGATGCGGAACAGCCAATAGGCCTGCCAGAGCTCATTGTTGCTCTTGTGAGCGAAGGCCGTGGCCGTGTTGCCCAGATCGGGCAGGCTGGAGGTACCGGGTTGCTGGGACACGTTTGCTTGCTGCATATGGCGCCGCGTGCTTGAAGTTCGTTCCTTTGGGCGCCCTTCCATCCGGCATCAGGTGCCGTGGACGGGCCGCCAAAAGTAGCCATGTCCGACTTTCGCCCACAGCCTTCGCACAACTTGGCGGGCCAGCATCCGGTGTGGATGGGCGATCAAGCCTTGGGGCGCCTGGAGCATTGGCTTACCAGCCATGCCGCCGGGGCCAAGGTGGTCGTTCTGGGTGATGAAAACACCATGGAGCTCTGCCTGCCGGTGCTCTTGGAACAGGTACCTGCGCTGCGCGAAGCATTGAACATCCAGATCCGCAGCGGTGAACAGAGCAAGGACCTGGAGGTGTGCCGGGCCCTGTGGGGCCACTTGGCGGAGCTGCAGGCCGATCGGCAGGCCGTGCTGGTGAACCTCGGCGGCGGGGTGGTCACGGACGTGGGCGGGTTTGTCGCGGCCACCTTCAAGCGCGGCATCCGGTTCGTGCACGTTCCCACCACGCTCATGGGCATGGTGGATGCCGCGATCGGGGGGAAAACGGCGATCGACCTCGGCGGGGTGAAGAACCTGGTCGGCGCTTTCGCCGATCCCGTGGCCACGTGCATCCACACGGCCTTCCTGCGCACCTTGGGCAAGCGCGAGGTGATCAATGGCGTGGCCGAGATGGTGAAGCACGGGCTGGTGATCGATGCCGACCACTGGAACGAGGTGCGGCGCGCACCGCTTTACGACTTGCATGCGCTCACCCCGCTGATCCACCGGTCGGCCTTGCTGAAGGCCGAAGTGGTGGCGCGCGATCCGCACGAACAGGACCAGCGCAAACTGCTCAATTACGGCCACACCATCGGGCATGCCCTGGAGGCATTCGCCATGGAAAGCGCTCAACGCTCCCTGCTGCACGGCGAGGCGGTGGCCATCGGCATGGTGTGCGCCACCTGGCTGAGCTGGCGCCTGGGCCTGCTGGACCGCGACCGCATGAACGCGGTGGAAGAACACCTCATGGGCCTGTTCCCTGCATTCCACCTGCAGGAAACAGACACGCACCGCATCACCGAGCTGATGCGGCACGACAAGAAGAACCGCGGCGATGAGTTCCGCTTCACCCTGCTCACCGGCATCGGCAGTGCCCGCACGGATGTGCCCGTGAGCGCCGCCCAGGTGGCCGAAGCCCTGGAGCACTACCGGCTGCTGCTTCCCGATGTCCGGCTCCGTCACCATACGCAAGCCTGAAGGGCCACCAGGCGGTCGCATCACCCTGCCGCCTGCGAAGAGCCTGGCCAACCGGGCGCTGGTCCTGGCCTCGCTCGCCGGCGATCCTTCCACGATGGCCAATGGCGGAACGGCGGATGACGTGCGCATCCTGCGGCAGTTGCTGGTGGAACGGCCCCGGCGCATGCACTGCGGCGACGGCGGTACCACCTTCCGGTTTCTGCTGGCCTGGGCCTGTGTGCAGCAGGGTGAAGAACATCTGATCACCGGGAATGCGCGCCTGTTGCAACGCCCGCACGGCCCGCTGGTGGATGCACTGCGCGTGCTGGGTGCGGATATTTCGGAAACGGCTGAGGGGTTGATCGTGCACGGGCGGAAGATGAAGGGTGGAAGCATTGTGCTCCATTCCCCGGAAAGCAGCCAGTTCATCAGCGCATTGCTGTTGGTGGCCCCCTGTTTCACCCAGGGCCTTGAATTGCATTGGACCGGAATGCGCCTCAGCGAACCCTACGTGCGCATGACCATGGTGCTCTTGGGGAAGTTTGGGGCACAAGCCCGTGAACAAGGCCAGGCGGTCCACGTGGCGCCGGGAGCGCTGCGCGCCGTGCCGTACCAGGTACCTGCCGACTGGAGCGCGGCTTCGTTCTGGTACCAATTGGCCGCACTGGCGCCGGAGGCGAGCGTGCACCTCGTGGGCTTGGAGGCCGATGGCTTGCAAGGCGACGAAGCCGTTACCGGGCTGCTCAGCGCCCATGTGGCGGCGCGGGCAGTGGCGGGAGGGATGGAGCTGCGGCATGTTCAGCAAGTGAGGGCTTCCCGTTTTTCGGCGAACCTCATGCACACGCCCGACCTCTTTCAGCCGTTGGCCTTCACCATGGCAGCGTTGGGCCGTGAGGCGCATTTCACCGGTCTGCACAACCTGCCGCTCAAGGAAACCGACCGCCTGAGAGCCGTGGCCGATGCGTTGCGGCATTTGGGCTGCACCGCCGTATACCACGCGGGTGACTTCCATCTTTTAGGCCCCATCACCAACCACCGGCCCGCTCCCTTCGACACGTTCGGCGATCACCGCATGGCCATGGCTTTGGCGCCGCTCGCCCTAGTTTGTGATCAGATCACCCTTCTCGATCCCGGCGTAGTGGGCAAATCCTATCCGGGTTACTGGGATGCCTTGGCAGATGCAGGGTTCATTGTGGATAGGACGTAGTTTGCAGGGCATAGTTCGTAGGGCGTAGTTGTCAGTTGTTCGTTGCCAGCCCGGTGGCCGTCATTGCAAGACCTTCTCGTGCCCACCGTCATTGCGAGCAAGTCCCCGAGCGAAGCTCCCCGTCATTGCGAGCAAGTCCCCGAGCGAAGCAATCTTTAATTCCATCCCGCTGAATTAAAGATTGCTTCGGACCTGTTGAATGCACAGGTCCTCGCAATGACGGAACGGGTGCTTGGCGTCTTGGCGGTAACCTCGCACTCTTCGCGCCCTCGCGTCTTCGCGTGAGCCCCTTGGCGCCTTGGCGGTTAACTCCCCCAACTCCTACTTTGCACATTCTATTCCCGACAGAACCATGGATATCACACGCATCCGCACCCAAGCCGACTATGACGAAGCGTACCGCTTCAGTGTGAATGACCCCGAAGGCTTCTGGGCCGCCCAGGCCGAAACCTTCACTTGGCGCAAGAAGTGGGACAAGGTGCTGGAGTGGGATTTCCACAAGCCCGAGGTGAAGTGGTTCATCGGCGGCAAGCTCAACATCACCGAAAACTGCTTGGACCGCCACTTGGAAAAGCGCGGCAACAAGCTCGCTCTGATCTGGGAACCGAACGATCCCGGCGAACGCTTCATCCGCTACACCTACCGCGAGCTGCACGAGAAGGTGTGCCAGTACGCCAACGTGCTGAAGCGCAACGGCGCCAAGAAGGGCGACCGCATCTGCATCTACATGCCCATGATCCCCGAGCTCACCATCGCCGTGCTGGCCTGCGCGCGCATCGGGGCCATCCATTCGGTGGTCTTCGCCGGCTTCAGCGCCAAGAGCATCGCCGACCGCGTGAACGACGCCCAGTGCAGCATGGTGCTCACCAGCGACGGCCTCCACCGCGGCCACAAGCAGATCCCCGTGAAGCGCGTGGTGGATGAAGCGCTGGAGGAATGCCCCAGCGTGAAGAAGGTGATCGTCACCGACCGCTTGGGCTGGGCCGTGGACATGCACGAAGGTCGCGACGTGTGGCTGCACGACGAGCTGAAGCACGTGGACAAGCACTGCCCCGCCGAGGAAATGGACGCCGAAGACCCGCTCTTCATCCTCTACACCAGCGGCAGCACCGGCAAGCCCAAGGGCGTGGTACACACTTGCGGCGGCTACATGGTCTTTTGCGACTACACCTTCCGCAACGTGTTCCAGTACGAGGAAAGCGACATCTATTGGTGTACCGCCGACATCGGCTGGGTCACCGGCCACAGCTACATCATCTACGGGCCGCTCTGCGCCGGGGCCACCACCTTGATGTTCGAGGGCGTGCCCACCTTCCCCGATGCTGGCCGCTTCTGGCAGGTGATCGACAAGCACGGCGTCAACATCTTCTACACCGCGCCCACCGCCATCCGCAGCCTGATGGCCCACGGGCTGGACCACGTGCTGGCCTACTCGCTGGATTCGCTCAAGGTGCTCGGCAGCGTGGGCGAGCCCATCAATGAGGAAGCCTGGCAGTGGTACAAGCTGCACGTGGGCAAGAACCGCTGTCCCATCGTGGACACCTGGTGGCAAACGGAAACGGCGGGTATCCTCATCAGCTCCTTGGCGGGCGTCACCGATGAAAAGCCCAGCCACGCGGCCTACCCCCTGCCCGGCGTGCAGCCCGTGCTGCTCACCGCCGAAGGCAAGGTGATCGAAGAGAACGAGGTGGAAGGCATGCTCTGCATGAAGTTCCCTTGGCCGGGCATCCTGCGCACCACCTGGGGCGATCCCGAGCGCTACAAGCAGACCTACTTCAGCAGCTACCCCGGCCACTACTTCAGCGGCGACGGCGCCAAGCGCGACGCCCAAGGCCGCTGGCGCGTGATCGGCCGCGTGGACGACGTGATCAACGTGAGCGGCCACCGCTTCGGCACCGCCGAGATCGAGAGCGCCATCAACCTCAGCGAGCGCGTGGTGGAAAGCGCCGTGGTGGGCTTCCCGCACGACATCAAGGGACAGGGCATCTACGCCTACGTCATCACCGCCGAGCCGCTGGACAAGGACGACAAGGCCGCCGTGGACAAGATCACCGGCGAAATCATCGAATCCGTGGTGGCCACCATCGGCCGCATCGCCAAGCCGGACAAGATCCAGTTCGTGAGCGGCCTGCCGAAGACGCGCAGTGGCAAGATCATGCGCCGCATCCTGCGCAAGATCGCCGAGGGCGAAATGAGCAACCTGGGGGACACGACGACCTTGTTGGATCCGGGGGTGGTGGAAGAAATCAAGGGAGGGAGGGTGTGAAGTCGCGTGATCGCAGTTGGACCCCGAAGGGGTCTCACAACGTTGCAAAAACAACCCATGCGATACGACCCTGAACGGGTCGCACATCACAACCGCATACCTTCACGGAAATCCACCCGGCCATGTCTTCCTATTCCAAAATGCACTTCCACATCGTCTTCTCCACACAACACCGGGTAGCTTGCTTGGACCAACGTTGGCGTGAGAAACTGTGGGCATACATGGCCGGTACGATCAATGGCCTGGGCGGTCACGCCCGCAACGTGGGAGGTTGGAAGGACCATGTGCATATCCTGGCGGACCTCAAGCCAACGCAAACGGTGGCCGATGTGGTGCGCGAAGTGAAGAAGGCTTCCACCCAATGGATCCGCACGAACGGCCGTGTGCCTCAATTCCAATGGCAGGACGGCTACGCCGTGTTCACTGCGGGCTGGCGGGAGCTCGATCCCTTGGCTCATTACATCAACAACCAGGAAGAACATCACCGCCATCGCTCGTTCCAAGAGGAGCTGATCACGTTCCTGGAAGAGGCTGGCGTGGAATTCGATCCGAAATACCTGCCCTGATGTGCGACCCCTTCAGGGTCGTAACCGTGCCTCAGAACAATGCAACGCTGTGCGACCCTTTCAGGGTCGTGCCCACCCGCTGATCATGCAACGCTGTGCGACCCCTCCGGGGTCTGGAATGCGGCAAGGGTTCTGCTTAGCCACCACACAAACCACATCCTGCGCAAGGTCGCCGAAGGCGAAATGAGCAACCCGGGGGATACCACCATGTTGCGGGGTCCCCGGCGTGGTGGATGAGATCAAGGGGGGAGGCTGTGAGCATTTCCTATCGCGATAGACCCCGAAGGGGTCTCCCTCGTTCAGGCGCGAGCGTCCTTCGCTCGTGCCTGAACCCACCTTATTGAGGCAGCACGCGAGCAATGGCACTCGTGGTACGACCGATTGTTCATCGAAGAACTTCCCCTCGCACTCGCTCACGTTCTTCCCGAGCAATCATGCACAGGGCCTCAGGCCGTCCATGCGCCACGCAGGCCTGCTGGAAAATCCTCACTACTGCACGGAAGTCCACGCTTGTGCGTATTGTGCCGTTGATAGTTCCCCACTTAGACAGCGGCATCCTCCGCTCGCGCCTAAGCCAACCCGATCGCGGTATCACACCAGCTTGGGCACAGGCACGTGGGGAGAGCAGCCCTCCATTCAGCAGACATTGCAACTTGTGCCAGCTTGCTTTACTACCTTTGAAAGATGGATGCCAAGCTTTCACTCGACCTGAACGACCTGATGCGGTTGATCCTTCAATTACCGGAAAAGCAACGTGCCCGCTTGCGCACTTGGCTGAACCGCGAGGAAAAAGCACCCGCCCAAGATCTTGAAGCCTTGTTGCTTGCAGCCCCCACCATGACCGACGCCCAGGCGAAGCAGTACGAGAAAATACGCCAGGCAATAGACAAATGGCGGTGAAGGAAGCCTTGTTCGACACCTCCGTGCTGATCGAGCACTTCCGGAACAAGGACAAGCGGACCACCGCCCTTTTCCGGTACATTCACCAAGGCACCCTTCCCCGGATCTCGGTGTTGACCCGCTTTGAGGTGCTGGTAGGCGCCAACCAAGCGCAACGCAAGTATTGGCAAGACCTCATGGACACGTTCATCATCCATCCCTTTGATGACCGCGTAGCGGAACAAGCCGTTACCACCGCACAGGACCTGCGCAAGCGTGGCATGGGCGACATCGGCATGGCCGACCTGTTCATTGCCAGCACCGCCATGGTCCATGGGTTGCCTTTATGCACGTTGAACACGCGCCACTTCCTACGTGTGGAGGGTTTGCGGCTGTTGTAACATCCAACGCTGGCGAGAGCTGCCCCACTCTCACGCGACTCTACACTTACACCGACAGATCACCGAAGTGTACTGAGCGGGACGACAGGTGAACCAGCTGACGCGAAAGGCTCGCGTTACCCATGGGCCACATTGGGTTCCACGTCGGCAATGGCGTGGCCTCATCGAAACGGCGGCACGAGCGGAGTATGCCCGCGCCAGTGTGGGTCAGTACACCATTCCCTTCGCGCCTTCGCGTGAGCTGGTCACGAGCGTGGCAGTATGCGCAGCTTCAGCACACCGCCCCCGTAACGGCTTCGTGTGAGCCGCCCTCCGCGAGGCAAAAGGGCCTTCCTGCCGATGGCTTGGCCACTTCAAGCAGCCCCCTCTAGCCCAGCAATTTCAAATTCACCCCCTTGAACTGTTTGAACGCCTTGTCCAACGACACCAATTGATAGCCGCCAGCAAGGGCGAACGCCGCCAGGTACGCATCCATCCACAGCTTCGGCGCAGCATGCTTCGTATCAGCGGACCGCATCCATTGCGGCCAAAGCTGTTTCGGTTCCTCCGCGAAGTCAATCCTCGGGTCTTCCATGATCCCGTTGATCATGGTGATGGCCTTCCGGTTGCTATACGGGGCGAGGCCATACGGTGCGGTGACGGCCCCGGTGGTGAGCAAGCGCAAAAAACCCTGCTGCGTGGACCGGCAGAACAGGATCGTTCCGGTCCCACCCATTTGGAACCAGGACATCGCTGCTTGATGATGGGCATGCTGTGGAATGCTCAATGCAAGCCACACATTCAGGTCGGGAAGAGCCGGGATCATAGTTCACCGCTGCCGTAAAGCACCTGATGAAGCCGTTCCGGAGTGACCTCCTCGCCGGCTGCCGCCGGATGCCCGCCCTTGAACAGCGGAAAGGGCCCGTTACCCGGCTTCGGCTTCTTTGCCCCGGCGGGCTTGGTGAGGTGGGCACGCAGTACCCCTGCCACCAGGTCCTTGAGCTTCAGCCCTTCCTTGGCCGCCTCTATCTTCAGCCGTTGGATGATGTCCGGCGGGAGTTCAAATGTCATTTTCATCATTACAAATATAGCTGGTTAACCAGCAAACCAGCAAGCTGTTCGCCAACATTCGATCTGGTTGTGCCCCTCCGGCCTTTGCACGTGAATACCACTCTGTCCAACGAAGCTCTACCACACCACCCCGCCTACCTTTGCCATCATGACCAAAGCCCGCATGCACCTCACCGCCACCGCGCCGCAATGGCGCACGGTGAAGGACTACCAGGACATCACCTACCGCAAGAGCGGCGGCGTGGCCCGCATCGCCTTCAACCGGCCCGAAGTGCGTAATGCCTTCCGCCCGCACACCGTGGCCGAACTGCTCGAAGCCTTCAGCGATGCCCACCAGGACACCGCCATCGGCGTGGTGCTCTTCAGCGCCGAAGGCCCCAGCCCCAAGGACGGCGGCTGGAGCTTCTGCAGTGGTGGCGACCAGCGTACGCGCGGCCACCAGGGCTACGTGGACGATAGCGGGATGCCCCGGCTGAATATTCTGGAGGTGCAGCGGTTGATCCGCTTCATGCCCAAAGTGGTCATTGCCGTGGTGCCCGGCTGGTGCGTGGGCGGCGGGCACAGCCTGCACGTGGTGTGCGACCTCAGCATCGCCAGCGCGGAGCACGCGGTGTTCAAGCAAACCGATGCCGATGTGACCAGCTTCGACGGCGGCTATGGCAGCGCCTACCTGGCCAAGATGGTGGGCCAGAAGCGCGCCCGCGAGATCTTCTTCTTGGGCCGCGACATCAGCGCGCAACGCGCGTTTGAGATGGGCATGGTGAACGCCGCCGTGCCCCACGCGGAGCTAGAAAGCACCGCGTGGCAATGGGCGCAGGAGATCTTGGCCAAGAGCCCCACGGCCATCAAGATGCTCAAGTTCGCCTTCAACCTCACGGATGATGGCCTGGTGGGCCAGCAGGTCTTTGCCGGCGAAGCCACGCGCTTGGCCTACATGACCGACGAGGCCAAAGAGGGACGCCAAGCCTTCCTGGAAAAGCGCAAACCGGATTACTCCGGGGTGAAGTGGATCCCGTAGGGTTGCGCCTCGCCCACTGGCACCGCGAGCGGGTCCCCCACCCGACCGTCATTGCGAGCCCGTCCCCGGGGCCACCGTCATTGCGAGCGAGTCCCCGAGCGAAGCAATCTTTAATTGCGATCCGCAGAATTAAGGATTGCTTCGGACCTGTTGAATGCACAGGTCCTCGCAATGACGGTGGGGGACCTGTTGAATGCACAGGTCCCTCCGGCTCCCTCGGACCCTCGTGCCCTCCCTCCTTCGCAACTCCCCGCCCTTGGGCTCTCGCCACTGTTCAACCGCAGCCCAACGGAAAAACAGTAGCTTTAACCAACTCTACGCCCCATGGACACCCCGCTGCACGAAGCCTTCGACCACGGCAAGCGCATCAGCCCGAAGCTGCCCGAAGGCAAGAAAAACTTCCTGATCGACATCGACGGCACCATCTGCGAGGACATCCCCAACGAGGAGCCCGAGCGCATGGCCACCGCCGCGATCTTCGAGGGTGCGCTGGAGATCTGCAACGGCTGGTACAACGAGGGCCACATCATCACCTTCTTCACCAGCCGCACCGAGGAGCACCGCGCAGTGACCGCCGAATGGCTGGACCGCCACGGCTTCAGGTACCATGCGATCCTCTTCGGCAAGCCGCGCGGCGGCAACTACCACTGGATCGACAACCACATTGTGCGGGCCACCCGCTATGACGGCAAATTCACCCAATTGGTGGAGCGTGAAGGCCGGATCGAGGTTTTTGAGGAGTGAAATTCCGGCCTTTGCCGCGACCTGCCCGCAGTGCGAAGCCGGAACGGGCAGCGCCGCCCGGATGGCGCGGCGAGCCGGGGCACCCTGAATTTATGAGAAAAGTCATTCTTCGATCCGGAACGAAGCCGATTCTTTGCGCTATGCTTGCACCAGCGTAACGATGGCGAAGCGCTCCACCTTCCGTACCAAGTTCCGCCTGTGGATCTACGCCGGCGATGAAAAACTCCTGGGTCCGGGCCGCGTGGAGCTGTTGGAACGCATCCACCGCACGGGTTCCATCCAAAAGGCCGCGGCGGAGATGAAAATGTCGTACCGCCAAGCGTGGCAGATGGTGCAGGAGATCAACGAACGGGCGGGCCGGCCGTATGTGGAGAAGCACTTGGGCGGCAAGGGTGGCGGCGGGGCGCTCGTCACCGAGGCCGGGCTGAAGGCCGTGGCGGAGTTCAACCTCATGGAGCGTCGCATCCAGGAGAAGGTCCAGGCCGAGTTCCAAAAAACCTCCTTCACAGACAATCGCTGACCGGCGCGGCACCCTGCACCATGGATTTCCACCGATTGCACTATTCACTGACAAGCATATCGCATCACCGCAACTGATCGCTCCACCATGAAAACACTTTCGGCAACAGTTCTATTCTTCATTCCCACACTGCTTCTTGCGCAACAGCCCGGCCCGGCGCCCGTTGCGCCGCCGGACACCACAGCAGGCCGCATCTTCCAGCTGGGCGAGGTGAGCGTGGTGGCCACCAAAGCCGCGGACCAGCAGGACCGCGTGAGCGCCGCCACCATGGCCGCGCAGGGCAAGTTGGACGTGCCGGACGCGCTGAACCTGCTGCCGGGCATCGCGGCCACCGCCTCGGGCAACCGCAACGAATCCATGGTGAGCGTGCGCGGTTTCGATCTGCGGCAGGTGCCTGTGTACATGGACGGCATCCCCGTGTACGTACCCTACGACGGTTACGTGGACCTGGGGCGCTTCAGCACGGCGGACCTGGCGGTGATCGACGTGTCCAAGAGCCTGTCGTCGGTGCTGTACGGGCCCAATTCGCTCGGCGGCGCCATCAACCTGGTCTCCCGCAAGCCAGAGAAGCAGTTCGAGGTGGACGGCGCCGTAGGCACGATCAACGACAACGGCTACCTGGGCAACATCAACCTGGGCACGCGCCAGCGCAAGTTCTACGTGCAGGGCGGCTACTCCTACCTGCACCGCGACGCGTTCATCTTGCCGGAAAGCTTCACCCCCACCAAGACCGAGAACGGCGGCCAGCGCGAGAATTCCTACCGCACCGACGGCAAGCTGAGCCTGAAGTTCGGATGGACGCCCAACGCCAAGCATGAATACGTGGTGGGCTACATCAACCAGCGCGGGGAGAAGGGCAATCCCACCTACGCCGGGGAAGACATGCGCAACTCCCAGATCACCAAGCCACGTTATTGGCAGTGGCCGCACTGGGACAAGGAGACGATCTACTTCCTCTCCAGCACCGCCTTGACAGCGCAGAGCCACCTGCGTGCGAAACTCTACTACGACGCCTTCACCAACGAGATCAAGGCATTTGACAACGCCACGTACACCACGCAGAACAAACCGTCCTCCTTCACCAGCTACTACGACGACTACACCTATGGCGGCGGGCTGGAGTACGGCACCACACGGATCCCGAAGAACACCGTACGCCTGGCGCTCCAGTACAAGACCGACGTACACCGGGAGCACGACCTGGGCATGCCGGTGCGCACCTTCAACGACAACACCATCACGGTGGGCGTGGAGGACAGCTGGCGCCTGACGGACAAGTTCCAACTGGTGCCCGGCATTGGATACAGCGTGAGGAACAACACGCGCGCCGATGACTTCATCGCCGGCACGGAGACCATCCAACCCTACCCTGACGCCGGTGCCAGCGAGGCCTGGAACGGGCAGCTGGGCCTGTTCTACCTGCCAAAGGACGGGCACAAGCTGGGGCTGTCTGCCTCGCACCGCACCCGGTTCGCCACCATCAAGGACCGCTACTCCTACCGCATGGGCACGGCGATCCCCAACCCCGGATTGAGCCCGGAAACGGCGGACAACCTGGAACTCTCCTACACCGGCCGCGCCGCCAAACGGCTCTTCGTGCAAGGCGCGCTTTTCTACAGCAGCATCACCGACGTGATCATGAGCATCAGCGAAGTGCAACCGGGCAAGGCGCAGATGCGCAATGCGGGGCGCGCGGAATATGCCGGCGTGGAGGCCGGGCTGACGTACGACCTCCGCAAGAACCTTTCGGCCACGGCGAACTACACCTACATCGAACGGCGCAACTTGGAAGACCCGGTCCTGCGCTTCACCGATGTGCCCGACACCAAGGTGATCGGCACCCTCACGTACAAGCCCGTGGAGCGGCTGCGGCTGATCGCCAGCGCCGAGCACAACTCCTCGCGCTACAGCACCAGCTACGGCACCAAGGCCGATGCCTTCACCCTGCTGAACGCCTTCATCTCCGGCAAGGTGTGGAAATACGCCAGCGTGGATCTGGGCGTGAACAACCTCTTCGACACCAACTACTGCCTGGTGGAAGGCTACCCGGAGGAAGGCCGCAACTTCATCCTCACCCTCCGTTTTCAAAACCACGAATGAACCAGCGACACGACACCATGAAACGATCGATCCTCCTCCCTGCCGCCCTCGTGCTTGCGCTGATCTGCGGCAACTGCGGCACGCCCGGTGATGCCGCACCCCACGCGGCCGACCATGCGGAGCACGCCGGCCATGCGTCCATGGGCGACACCGCCGCAGGCACGCACAGCTGCACGGTGCCCATCACGGCCGAGGACAGCCTGAAATTCCTGAGCAAACAACTGGCGGTGACCGGCGAAGTGGAAACACCACTGACGCTTACCGTGGATTCGTTGAAGAAGATGAACGTGGCCACCATCAAGGACTTCACCGTGGTGTGCCAGAGCGGCGCCAACATGAAACAGGACAGCACGGCGCGGGGGGTGCTGCTGCGCGACATCCTGGAGAAGGCCAAGATCAAGCAGAGCGGCCACAAGGACCGCAACTTTTACATCGTGGCGCGCGCCACCGACGGCTACAAGGCCACGTTCTCCTGGGCGGAGCTCTTCAACAACCCCACGGGCGACAACGTGTACGTGCTGATCGAGGAGAACGGTCGGCCGATCGTGCGCCAGGGCGACATGATCCTGATCTGCCGGAACGACACCAAAACCGGCCCGCGCCATGTGTACTGGCTGAAGAGCATCGAGGTGCACCGCGTGGACTGAGGAATGCTCACGGCCTGGGGCGCGGGCCGATCTTCCACATGGCGCGCAGGTTGCCCTGCTGGTGGCCGGTGGCGCGGTCCTCCCGGAAACCCGATGGATAACCGCAGCACAGGGTTGCGATCAACGTCCGTACACGGTGCAGCTGACGGAACGAAGCGCATGGTTATCCCGCTCCCGAACAGAGGTTGGCGCCCTGCCCCTAGTTTTGGGACGGCTCGGCAAGCGCGCAGTACATAGATGGGAAAATCCTGCACCATGCACCATCCGGGTTCAAGGATCCGGGCCGTGGTTGTTGTTTGGATCCTTTCCATGGCCACGCCGGCATGGGCCCAACCTGAAAAAAGCCCAAGGGCCATCGCCCAGGACCCGGTGCCCGGGATCAAAGCCTTGATAGGCACCCATCCCGATTCTGCATTGGTCCTGGCAAAACAGGCGGAGCGGCAAATGGATCAGCTGCGCTTCCCATGGCAGAAAGCCCGAATGTTGATGGTGCTTGGTGATGCGCAGGAAGCCAACGGAGAGGCCTCCGAGGCCATGGCCGCCTACCAGCGGGCGCAACTGCAACTGGAAGAACCGGCGGGTGAGGCAACAGGGGATACCTCGGCGATCCTGACCCGAGTGGACCTGCTGATCAGGATCGGGCAGTTGTACTTTGAATTGCGCGAACTGGGCAAGAGTGAGGCCCTGTTCAATGAAGCTTTGGGCAAGCTGGACGCGGCCCGATCACAGCTGACCATTCCCCAGTTGAACAGCAGGAAGGTCATGGCCTTCAATAACATCGCGGGCGGTTATATCCACCGCCGCGAGTTCGGCCTGGCCTTGCCCTATTTCCAGCAAGCGCTGGTGATGAACCGCCCCTTGGGCAACGTTCGGCATGAGAGCGCGCTGGACAACAACATCGGCATATGCTACATGGAGATGGGCAAGCATGACCTGGCGGACCAGCAATTCCTTCAAGCACTCGCTTTGCGCAAGCAGGCGGAGGATATTCGGGGACAGGCCCAAGTGTTGAACAACCTGGGAAAGAACCAAGCGGTGCAGGGCCGGTTCCAGGCCGCCCGCCGGTATTTTGTGGAAGCCCTCGGCCTTGGGCGGTCCATCCACAGCCTCGAATCGATGGTCATTTCCTTGGAATCCATGTCCAGCGTGCTGGACACGCTGGGCGAATACAAGGGAGCGCTACGGGCCTACCGGGAGTTCAAAGCCTTGAACGACAGCATCGATAACGCTGGAACCCGCGCAACCATTGCCCGGATGGAAGTTCAGTTCAACCGCGACAAGGAGAAGAAGGCATTTGAGGTGGAGGCTGAACGGCGCGAAGCGGAGATCGCACACCGCCGGACGGTGAACATCGCGTTTGCCGTCGCCTTGTTGCTGTTGGCAGTGGTGGCCGTGCTGGCCCTGAAAGTCATGCGGGGCCGGGTGAGGAACAGCTTACTGCAGCAGGAGGCCCTGCGACTGGAGAGCGGAAAACTGGCATCTGAACGGGCCATGTTGCAGGAACGTTTGGATTTCAAAGACCGGGAGCTCACGGCCAATGCACTTTTCCTGTTGAAGCGCAATGAGCTGATCGCCCACGTGGTGGACCGGTTGCTGAAAGCCAAACAGGGGTTCAAGCCGGAAAACCAGAAGATCGTACAGGACATCATCCGCGAACTGCAGGCGGGCCAGGATGAACATGACTGGAAGGAATTTGAGGCGCATTTCACCCGGGTCCATACCACCTTCTACCAAACTCTGCAAGAGCGCTTTCCGTCGTTGACGCCCAATGAACGCAAGCTGTGCGCATTCCTGCGGCTCAACCTCACCACCAAGGATATTTCCGCCATTACGCAGCAGAGCGTGAACAGCATTACCGTGGCGCGTACACGGTTGCGCAAGAAGATCCAGATCGATGGCGAGGACGTGCAGTTGATCGATTTCCTGCAGTCTCTTTGATCCTTTCGCCCTGGAACCGTAACAGCCTGCCACTCACGCTGTTGCATCCCTTTGTATGGCAAATATTGGGGCCTTGGCGGCCATTGTATGTGCCAAGTAGGCACCCTGTGCCGAGGATGTTGGCCGGTGGATGAAACGGTATGATCCGGACGCCTCGACATTTGCCGACCCCGAATAGAACGCACCGTGAAGGCACCGAAAAAAGACAAGCGCCCACGAGCCGGGAAGGCCAGTATGGAGCAGGTACAACAGCACCTGAAGGACCATACTGTGGCGTGGAAAAAACTGTTGGAAAACCTGGAAAAACTGAAAAACGGTCATGCTGGCCGACCCAACAAGTCAAACCCTGAAAACCAAGCACCATGAAAAGCAACCAGACATTCCTGCTGTTGGCCGCCACCATGTTCCTTTCGCAGGCACAGGCACAGTTCATAACGCGGCCGGACTTCTACTCGCCCACTGGCGTGGCCACCGATGGATCCGTGGCCGGTTACCTCATGCAGGCCGGTCCCTATTCCATTTGGAACCCTGATCTGCAAACCTCCGAGGACATTGGTGGGATCGCCCCGGGTAACGGCGTAGGCGGCCAGGCCCGCTTCTCCACCAACGGCAACTTCATCTCCGGCACCAGTGCAGGCCCCTTGGGCGCAACCTTGTCCATATACGATCGCACCACGGAGCAATGGACCCCGATGGCCGACCTCGGATTTCCCGTGGATAACACCACCAGCGGCGGCTACGCCATCTCCGGGGATGGAAGCACCGTGGTGGGCAACTCCTGGGCGGATACCACCGGCGGCTACGCCTATACGCATGCCATCGCGTCCAATGCCTCCGATGGCGTGATGGACCTGGGCACCTTGTTCTTCGGCCGCAGCACCCGGGCCAACGCGGTGAACGCTGACGGCAGCGTGGTGGTGGGGTGGCAAGACTTCAACGGTCCATGGAAATCCGCAGTTTGGCGAAGGAACCCGGATGGGAGCTATGCACAGAACCATTACATCCTGCTCGACGACGCAGGTGATCCCAACGATGAGTTCAACCAAATGGGCGAGTGCAGCGCGGTATCTGCCGACGGGGAATGGATCGGAGGCTACGGTGACTATGCCAATAACGGCGAACCCTGGATCTGGAGCCAGGATTCCGGGGTGATCAACTTGGGCCATTTGCCCCTGACCGGGACCGGATACGTTGGTGCCATGAACGCGGATGCTTCCATCATTGTGGGCTGGTTTGATGGTGAACTCTGGGGCGACCCCATGACCCCGTTCATCTGGACCCCCGCCGGGGGGCTCCAGAACTTGAACACCTATATCACCGAGGAGATGGGGATCGACCTGGGCGACCAACAGGTGAGCGTGGCCAATTGCATATCCAGCGATGGGAGGTACATTGCAGGTTGGGGAGTGGACAATGCCCTGTTCTCCACATTTGCCTACCGCTTGGACCTGGGGATCAATACCAGCGTGGGCCAAAATGGCATCCGCCAAGAGCTTCAAGTATATCCCAACCCCACCTCCGACCGCGTGATGGTAAGCAGCACCATGCCTTCAACCCTGTGCATTGTGCGGGCGGACGGTGCGTTGGTGGCCCAATACCCGGTCAGCGGTAGCAGCACCATTGATCTCGGCAATTTCAACGCTGGGGTGTACACCTTTATTCTGAACGCCAATGGGAGCATCCGCACAGCGCGTGTAGTGAAGAACTGACCAAGGCACTCCGAATGGAAGCCCCGCCACCACAAGGTGTGCGGGGCTTCTGCTTGTATGAGCGCAGCTCGATCGCATCCATGAAAAAATATTCTATCGCGTTTGTATTTAACCTTTCGGTTAATTACGTTTGCCCCGTCAGCCTCCCCATGGACCGCCTCTCGCTCACCTTCTCCGCTTTGGCCGATCCCACGCGCCGGGCCATCCTGGCGCGGCTTTCCAGCGGTCCGGCGAGCGTGAACGAACTGGCAGCGCCCTTCAGCATGAGCCTGCCGGCGGTGAGCAAGCACTTGAAAGTGTTGGAGCGTGCACAGTTGATCGCCCGGGGAAAGGAGGCGCAATGGCGGCCGTGCGCCATCAAGGCTGCGCCACTGAAGGAGGCCACCGATTGGATGGAGCAGTACCGCCAGTTCTGGGAGGCGCGCTTCGATCGGCTGGATGAGTACCTGAAGGAACTGCAGGCACAGGAGAAACCGGCGCGGGCCACAGCCGCGTCATCACGCAAGAAACATGGAAAAGGCAACTAAGATCCAGGAAGGTGCGGTGGGTGATCGGGAGGTCGTTGTCACCCGCGTAGTACACGCCCCGCGCGAGCGGGTGTGGAAAGCCTTTGCCACGGCCGAAGCCCTGGCCCATTGGTGGGGCCCGGACGGCTTCACCATCACCACCTCGGCGTTCGAGTTCCGCGAGGGCGGCATGTGGGTGTTCATCATGCACGGGCCCGATGG
>JADZAC010000003.1 GCA_020852835.1 Flavobacteriales bacterium | reverse complement strand
TCCTGTACATCCCGCAGCTCGCGCTCGGCTGTTTGCCGAGTGCGTTCCGAACCTAGGGCCTCCGGCCCGCCTCATCTTTCCAAGCGCTCCATCCTGTACATCCCGCAGCTCGCGCTCGGCTATTTGCCGAGTGCGTTCCGAACCTAGGGCCTCCGGCCCGCCTCATTTTTCCAAGCGCTCCATCCTGTACATCCTGTTCATCCTGTCCAAGGAATTAGTCCTGTATCCATTCCCAATTCTTCCCCAGCTCGCGCTCGGCTATTTGCCGAGTGCGTTCCGAAGGGCCTCCGGCCCGCCTCATCTTTCCAAGCGCTCCATCCTGTACATCCCGCAGCTCGCGCTCGGCCGTTTGCCGAGTGCGTTCCGAACCTAGGGCCTCCGGCCCGCCTCATTTTTCCAAGCGCTCCATCCTGTACATCCCGCAGTACGCGCTCGGCTATTTGCCGAGTGCGTTCCGAACCTAGGGCCTCAGGCCCGCCTCATCCCTCCAAGCACCTCATCCTGTCCAAGAAATTTAGCCTGTATCCATTCCCAGATCTTTCCCAAAGCATCCCTTCCCTTTGTCCGCACGAACACGAACCAACAACTGGACAACCGATGAAGATCCACATGCAAACCGCCCTTGCCGCCGCTGCCCTGCTCGCCGGCACAGCCCTACACGCCCAGCACCTCGCACCGGCCCAAGTGCCCGCGGCAGTAACCGTCGCCTTCACCAAAGCCTTCCCCAAGGCCATGGACATCGAGTGGAAGCAGAAAGGCGAGCAATACAAGGTGGAATTCGAGACGGGCCTCTTCCGCGACGACCACGAAGTGTGGTACGATGCCGCTGGAAAGCTGCTGCGCCATGAGGAGGAAGTCTCCGCCAGCGACCTGCCCGAGGCCGTGAAAGCCGCCATCGCCAAGGAATTCCCCGGCTACCGCACCGATGATGCCAAGCGCATCGAAGCCGACGGCGCCACCACTTGGATCGTGGAGCTGCAGAACGGCCCGGAAGAGTGGAAGGTGGCCTACGACGCCGCGGGCGTGCAATTGCGCAAGCAAGCCGATTGAGCCCGAAGTTTGCGCTGATGCACCAATGCTCTGGCGTGAGCGTCCACGCTCGTGCCCGGAAGTTCCTCAAGTCCCCATGCCACACCTCAAGTCCATCATCACCGGCGCAGTGCTCCTCTGCGGCATTGCCGCCGCCGCGCAACCCGCCTCCGAAGCGGCCTACGCCCGCCTCGTGCACGAGCGCTGCCCCGGCGCCGACATCGTGAAGGTGCAGCGCGCCGCCTTCGACCTGCTGGAGGTGGACTACTTCTGCGAAGGCAAGAAGGTGGAGCTCGGCATCCACAACGGGCAAGTGGTGTACGAGGAACGCGAAGGCACGCCGCAGCCGGAGGTGATGGACCGCATCCGCAAGAAGCTCGACAAGCAGTACCCCGGCTGGCTGCTGGACGAGACCAGCCTGATCACCGCCAACGACAGCACCTTCATCAAGGTGGAAGTGGTGATGGACGGCGTGGAGCACAACCTCTACTACACCACCGAAGGCAAGAAGTACGACCCGCGCGGGCTCATGGCCTCCGACGGCTGGAGAGCGAAGGACATCGCTTCCATGATGCCGCCGGACGAACCCTACGACCTGCTGCGGCCCGACAGCAGTTGGACGCTGCCCGCGCTGCTGCGCGAAGTCTCCGGCATCGCCGTGGCCGGGCCGCACAGCGTGTACTGCGTGCAGGATGAACTGGGCGCGGTGTTCGAGTACGACCTGAAGGCCGACGCCATCACGCGCGTGCTGCGCTTCACCGACCTGGGCGACTTCGAGGGCGTGGCCGCGCACGGCGACCGCATCACCGTGCTGCGCAGCGACGGCAAGCTCTTCACGCTGGACCGCAAGAGCGGCGCGCTCCTCCGCGAGCGGCAACTGGCCGTGCCCTCGCTCAACTACGAAGGGCTCTTCGCGCTGCCCGACGGCAGCCTGCTGCTGGCCAGCAAGGAAGCGCCCGTGGTGGGCAACCCCGACTTGCGCCCCATCCACCGCATCCAGGGCGATAGCGTGTCGCCCTACCGCGAGCTGGACGCTGCCGCCGTATCAGCGATCTTCTTCCAGCAATGGCCCGAGCTCATCAAAGGCCCCGTGCGCTTCAGTCCCAGTGCCGTGGCCGTCCATCCCATCACCGGCAAACTCTACGTGCTCAGCGCCGACGAACGCTTGCTGGCCATCTACGGCGATGCGCTGGAGCGCGTGATCCCCTTGCCCGCGGCGGATTTCTACAAGCCCGAGGGCCTCGCCTTCCTGCCCAACGGCGACCTGCTCATCAGCAGTGAGGGCGACAAGAAGGGCTTGGTGCCGGCGAGTATTTTAAGGTTCAAGTGGAAGGGGAGGTAGGGGACTTCCATCGGTTGGGCGTATCCCTTGCCACGCGCAACCCCGCGCACGGGCCGGGCCATCCACTGTAGCCGGCTTGTCGTGGCCTGCGGTCGCGGCACTGCGGGGTCACTCCTGCGTCGTGCCTCCTCGTTGCACGCGCCCGCAGGGCCCCTCCGGCACCGGGCTGCCGCTGCTGTCCCTTACGCGGTGAGCGCACAGGCCTCTACGGACCTTCGCGTGGTGCCGGTCCGATCCACGGCCACGCGGTATTTTGCGGGGCTGATGGCCTCCCTCACCCCCGAACAACAAGCCCGCGAGCGCATAGATACCCTGCTGTGGCAGGCCACGCGCTTGCGGCAGGCGGTGTTGAAGCAGGCGTTTGAGGGGAGGATGGGATAAACGTATGTGCCATGAAAGACGAACTTGAGCTATTGTAGAAAGGGCTGAAGGTTATGCTCAATTGTACATGAAGCGAGTTACGGACAATCCTTATGATTTACAGTTCGACTTGTTGCGGCAAGCTTTGCTGGAAATAAAGGGCATCGAACAATTTTTGGCCACACCCGGCGGTACGCGATTTCTGGAGTTCATTGCCGTTCGCCAATATGAATTGAACGGATTGGCCGCCCTATACAAGCAGGCAATCATACCGGCGATCAACAAGAACAGCGTAACACAACGTAAGCTTTGGAAACAATCACGTGCGAGCAAAGCAGTACAGTTGGATGAAGGGCATTTTCGGGAAGACAAGTACGTTGTGATCCGATTGGCATATGTACAGCTCTTCCATCTGTATGAATCCTTCATCAACGATCTTTTTCCGCACTGCGAACAGATTGTCGATGAACCAAACTATCAGGCGGGCTCATTGTACTCGTACATAAAATCTGTTCTTGGAGTGGACTTCAAGCGACCGAGCTATCACCCTACCCTTAAAGAGGTCAATTATGTTGCCAACTGCGTAAAGCATACCAATGGCCTTCCAAAGCGCACACCTGTCCCTGAACGGTTCAAGTCCCTGGACCGTTCCTTGCCTATCCGCATCCACGAGGCTGAACTATACCGGGACTTCATTTCCATCCGTGAGCTGATGGGGAAAGTGGTAATTGATGTGGCTTGGGCAAACCAATTACTGCTGAGCCGGAGCCTCATATCCTCCATGGAAGGCGATACGCTCCAGCGAATCCAAGCATCCGCCATCAACGTGGCGGAGAGCTTTCTTAAGCAAGCGTTTGGAAAATACACTGCCAATCTCGCACCGCAACTGGAAGACGGACCGCATGGTCAATAGTGTCATGAAGGCTTTGGCAGGCCTCAACTCACTCGAGCGTCGACGCTCGACATCCGACTCTTACAGGCGGGCCGTTTGCGGCAGGCGGTATTGAAGCGGGCGTTTGAGGGGAGGTTGAACTGAAGGATCAGACTATGGCCGACCTTAGTAGCGAGACATGACATACTATGCCACCAACGAACATGGTGATCTGACATTGATGAAGGTCCACCTCACACCGTGACGCCAATGCACCACGATACATCGAAAGCCACTCAACCATGAACCTGTGAACATGAAAAAAGGAGTTCCCACCCAAAGCGCCGTGATCGACCACCAGAACGGCAGCCAGATGAGCTACAAAAACAAATGCGAGAAATGTGGCACCATGAGCAGCAGCATTAACACATTGAGCGTACCCGGTCCACGGCAGATGTACACGAATAACTTCCCTTGCATGAAGTGCGGGAACCAGCAGCGGGTGGAAATCATCGGGGAATAAGGCGATGGGGCTTAACTACTTCCTGCCATCGCTAAGCGCCAAGGGGCATCACGAGAACCCGCTGACCAGAGCATTCCTTTCCACGTTGAGGTTCTCGCCGAACCTGCTCAAATCGTTCTATCAGCTGGTTCTTGAAGGCTTGCCAGACGAAAATTCCAGAGGCCACTTGCCAAGGGCACATGTGCTCGACCTGTCGGAACTCCAGATCGAGACCCAACGGGGTTCTTTAGGTACGGAGGCGGATGTCTACGTTTCGGTCCTCATTACCAATGATCCGCCGGTCATGCCGGAGCTGATCTCCAGGTCGGATCGGAAGGCTGTATATGACGGGGTCATCACATTCGGCCAGCGCATCAAGCTCTTCGTGGAGAACAAGCCTCGGAAGGACCACGTTTGGCATGGGCAGCTCAATCCAAGGGTAGCTGATGTGCCCGAAGAGGCGTTGCTGCTCGACAAGGCAAGCGTGGTGAGCTGGCGGGACCTCGTAGAAGCGATCAATCAACTGGTCAGCTTCCGCACTGTAGGTGGAGGGGAGCGCCAAGCTCTCGTTGACCTGAGGGAGTTCATGCACTTGCATCACCCCCACCTGAATCCATACAGGAGCCTGGATCAGTGCGGTGACAGCCACGAACTCATCGAGCTTCGGATCGAGTCACTACTCAAGCAGATCGCGGCGAACGATGCGTTGGTCAAGTATCATCAAGGCTGGGCCTATTACATCGAGGCTGACGGACATGCGGGAATAGAACGCATCGGGCTGATACTGGAAAACCCGGGTAAGCCGGAGTGGTATCTGAAGCTCTTCATCGGGTATGCCGATACTGTTCAACAATCGCGCGCCTTCTACAATCGCAACCTTGACCTGTCTGCCTTCGAACGATTCGAGGAACAGGGCTTGATGCCCCACGGCAACTTCCACTTCAGCTTTATGCAACGCCATTTGGTTTGGTACCGGACCACTCAGGAACAAGTGCGTTCCTATGTCAAGTATTGGCACGACCAAACCGATGAGATCGGCCAATACAAGGTTGGCGAGATCAAGGTGGCTCTTCAACGGTGGTTCAATGCCAGGTTGCTGAACGATGACGCTGATAAGGCCGCCGAACTCGACAAGTCGTTCTTTCAAACGGGGAGACCTACTGTGAACGTCGCCCCTGGCTTTGTCCTCACGCGCACATGGAATAAGGAAACAGCTTTGCGCTTGGACAAGACCGACGCCTTGGCCAAGGAGATCCGAAAGGCCATCGTTGACGGATTAGGGATCATGCGAGAGGATCCAAAATTCTTGAAGTGATCATGCCCCGACAATACGCTGTGTATCCTCCCGCAGGGTCTTCCGAGGAACGAGGAGACCCTGCGATCCGGGTCTTCACCCAACTGATCCGCGAGCGTCCACGCTCGTGCGCTGTGTACCAACGCTGCGAACTCCGGGACACGAGCGTGGACGCTCGCGACAGAATGGGAGCACACGGACCAAAGCCCGATGCAGTTCCGGGCTGTTTGATAGGTGCAAGGGCGGACCGGCCACGCAGGCGACACGCGTTACGGACCGACGGTATGATCCGGTCGGCCCGGAAGGACCGACGGCCATTCTATCCGCTTGCGGTGAGGTCCTTGAACATGATGTACGTGTCCACAAGTCCCAGGTCCTTGTGCCGAAAGCCCTTGGGTGTGGTCCCGATGATGGTGAACCCGAACTTCTGCCACAACCTCACGGCGGCTTCGTTCGTGCTGACCACGATGTTGAATTGAATGCCGATGTATCCCTTCTCCTTGGCGAATTGGATCGAATGTTCGCAAAGCTGTTTACCGATCCCCCGGCCATGGCAGTTGGGATCGACCATGTAGCTGCAATTCGCGATATGGCTGCCCAGGTCGATCTGGTTGGGCTTGATGATGTAGGTGCCAACGATCGCGCCATGGTCCTCCGCAACGAAGGTGTCCATGTAGCTGGCGAACCAGTGTTTCGGTAGATCATCCCGCGAGGTGTTCGGATCGAACACGTAGGTGTCCCCCGTTGCGATCACCTTCCTGAAGATCTCCCAGACCGGCTCAAGGTCTGTTTGGATGTTGGCACGTCTTATTTCCATGGACAACCCCAAAGATGCGGTTTGCTGCACACAGCCCAAGCGGAAGTGAGCAACCCAGTTCTTCGTGCTCTTGGATAGGGCCGTGGCTCTTGCGATGGTTGTTCCATTTTACGGTGATCGATCACCTCACCTGGTAGGTGCAAAGGGACGGTAGAAGGTGCGCCCCGCGTCCGTTTCGTGGAGGGTCGCTTTCCGCTGTTTGATTTTCGCAAGTATCGGTTTGTGCGGCGATAGCAGCCGCCCGTCGTTCGCGGGGACCTTTGTGCCATCAACGTACACGATCATGCAGACCCCGGAAGCAACATCGGAGAACACCGCAGGGCTGAGCCGGCGCGGATTCGTGGGCATGGGCATGGGCCTGGCGGCGATGGCCCTGATGCCCGGCGCGCTGGCCTCCAACCCGGGCGCCGCGCCGGTGCCACAAGCGGGTCCTGCCGCACCCGGCCGCAGGCGACTGGGCAGCCTCGACGTATCGGCGATCGGCCTTGGCGCCATGGGCATGAAGAACGGTGCCTACCATCCGCCCCGGCGCACCGAGGACATGGTCCCGGTGATCCGTGGCGCGGTGGAACGCGGGGTGAACTTCATCGATACCGCCGAGGTGTACGGCTCCCACACCGATGAGGAACTGGTGGGCGAGGCGCTGCGCCCGGTGCGCGATCAGGTGGTGATCGCCACCAAGGTGGGGTTTGCGGTGGAAGGCAACAGTTGGGCCTACAATAAGCGCAACGGCCGCCCCGAAGGCATCCGCCGGGCGCTCGAAGGTTCGTTGCGGCGGCTGGGCATGGACCATGTGGACCTGCTCTACCTGCACCGCGCCGATCCCGCCGTGCCCATCGAGGATAGCGTGGGCGCGTTCAAGGACCTGATCGCCGAAGGGAAGATCCGCGAGTACGGCCTCTCGGAAGTGGCGCCCGCCACCGTGCGCCGCGCCCACGCCGTACACCCCATGGCGGCGTTGCAATCGGAATACTCCCTGCTGGAGCGGGTGCCGGAGGCCGGCACCTTGCAGGTGTGCCAGCAACTGGGCATCGGCTTCGTGCCCTATGGCCCCACCGCCCGGGCCTATCTGGCGGACATCTTCAATGAGTACAGCCGCTTCGCCGCTTCGGACAGGCGCTCCTCCGTGGGCTTCTGTTCGCCCGAAGGGCTCGCCGCGAACAAGCCCATCCTCGATCTGGTGCGTGCATGGGGCGTGCGCAAACAGGCCACGCCGGTGCAGATCGCGCTGGCGTGGCTGCTCACCCAGGATCCGCGCATCGTGCCCATCCCCGGAACCACGAAACTGCATCACCTGGAAGAGAACCTCGGTGCCGCCGCGATCACCTTCACCACCGAAGAACTCGCCGAATTCCGAAAAGCACTGGAAGCGATCCCCGTGCATGGCGTACGTGCGCCGGGCAGCGTGGAGGTGGACCAATGAACGGATCACTGAACCAAAAGCCGACCATGAACAGCATCAGCCGGATCCTTGTTCTTCTACTGTTGAGCGGAACAGGCTTGACCCAACCCCAAACGATGGCACAGATCCACACCACTTCAACCGCCGCATTGGACCAGCGCGAGCAGCGCATCGTCACCATTTCCGCCGCCACCGCGCGGGGCGATATGCCCGGGCTGAAGAGCGCGCTCACAGCCGGACTGGACGCGGGCCTCACCGTGAACGAGATCAAGGAGATGCTTGTCCAGCTCTATGCCTACTGCGGATTCCCGCGCAGCCTGAACGCGCTCGGCACCTTCATGGAACTGGTGGATGAACGCGGCGGCAAGGATGCCGTGGGCCCGCTGCCCGGTCCGCTGCCCGCCGGCAAGAGCGTGGACTTCGGCACGGCCAACCAGACCCGGCTCGTGGGCGCACCGGTCAAGGGTGCGGTGCTGGACTTCGCGCCCGCGATCGACGAGTACCTCAAGGCCCATTTGTTCGGCGACATTTTCGCCCGCGACATCCTCGACTGGCGGACGCGCGAGATCGTCACCATCGCCGCGCTCTCCGCGATGGACGGCGTGGAGTCCCAGTTGAAGTCGCACGTCGCCATCGGCAAGCACAACGGGCTCAGCGATGCTCAGATCGAGGCGATCATCGCGCTGGTCCGGCCGGTGCCGGTGCAAACGAGCGCCTTCCCGGTGGGCGCGGAGAATTCGGGATACGCCCAGTACTTCAGCGGGCGGTCCTACCTGGCCCCGTTGACCACCGACGAACGGCTCAAGGTCCCGCTCTCCAACGTGACCTTCGAGCCCGGCTGCCGCAACAACTGGCACAAGCACACCGGCGGGCAGTTGCTGATCGTGGTGGGCGGCGTGGGCTACTACCAGGAACGCGGTAAGCCCGCACGGCGGCTGGTGCCCGGCGATGTGGTGGAAATTCCGCCCGACACGGACCACTGGCATGGCGCGGCCCCCGACAGTTGGTTCTCCCATCTCGCCACGGTGGGCAGCCCGGACACGAACAAGAACACCTGGCTCGAACCGGTCAGCGACGCTGATTACCGGGCGGCCACCGGAGGGAAATAAAGCACCATGAAAAAGCGTGAACCAGGAAACAGCGGTCTTGAAGTCTCGGCGCTCGGCCTTGGCTGCATGGGCATCAGCCAGAGCTATGGCAAGCCCTTGCCAAAGGCAGACGGCATCAAGCTGATCCGCGCGGCGGTGGATCGCGGCGTCACTTTCTTCGACACTGCCGAGGTCTATGGGCCGTTTACGAATGAAGAACTCGTCGGCGAAGCGCTGGCGCCGGTGCGCGACCGGGTAGTGATCGCCACCAAGTTCGGCTTCGATGTCGACTTCGCCACGCGCGAGAACCACGGCGTATGCAGCCGACCGGCGCGCATCCGCCAGGCCGTCGAGGGTTCGCTCAAGCGCCTTCGCACCGGCACGATCGACTTGCTGTACCAGCATCGCGTGGACCCGGACGTGCCGATCGAGGATGTCGCCGGCACGGTCAAGGACCTGATCGCCGAGGGCAAGGTGAAGCACTTCGGCATGTCCGAGCCCAGTGTGGCCACGCTGCGCCGCGCCCATGCGGTGCAGCCGGTCACCACGTTGCAGAACGAATACAGCCTGTGGACGCGCGGACCGGAAAGCAACGGCATCCTTGCCGCCTGCGACGAACTTGGCGTTGGCCTGGTGCCCTACAGCCCGCTCGGCAAGGGCTTCCTCACCGGGGCGATGAACAAGGACACCAAATTGGTCGAGGGCGATTTCCGCAATTCGGTGCCGCGGTTCGCCCCTGAGGCGATGGAGAAGAACCAGGCGCTGGTGGACCTGTTGCGCCGCGTTGGCGAAGCCAAGGGCGCCACGCCCGCGCAGATCGCGCTGGCCTGGTTGCTGGCGCAGCGGCCTTACATCGTGCCGATCCCGGGCACCACCAAGCTGCACCGGTTGGAAGAGAACATCGTTGCTGCCGACGTCGAACTGACCGCCGCCGACCTGCACGAGATCGGATCCGCGGCGGCGCAGATCCACATTGAGGGCGAACGCTATGCACCTGGTCAACTGGCCATGGTCGGACGCGATTCAGCACCGGCCGGCCACGCGGTCCGCAACCGGGAAACACCATGAACAAGACGAACGTCCCGCATTTCACCCTCAACAACGGCGTGGAGATACCGGCCATCGGGTTCGGCGTGTTCCAGACGCCGCCGGCCGAAACCACCCGCGCCGTGGAGACGGCGCTGCAAGTCGGCTACCGCCACGTGGACACTGCTGCGGCCTACGGCAACGAGCGCGAGGTCGGCGAAGGCATACGCCGCTCCGGCATCGCGCGCGAAGACATCTTCATCGAGACCAAGGTGTGGGTTACCGACTACGGTCATGACGAAACCCTGCGCGCCTTCGATAAGTCAGCTGCCAAGCTGGGCGTGGACACCATCGATCTGCTGCTTTTGCACCAGCCCATGGTCGGGGCGTTCGATGCCACCATCGCGGCCTACCACGCATTGGAAAAACTGCTCGCTGACGGGCGCGTGCCTGCGATCGGCATCAGCAACTTCACGCCTGCGGTCCTCACGCGCTTTCTGCCGCAGGTCACGATCACACCGGCCGTGAACCAGATCGAGCTGCATCCCTACTTCACCCAAACCGCCAACGTGGCGGCCAACACCGGCGCCGGCATCCTCACCCAAGCGTGGTCGCCGATCGGCGGGATCACCCACTACCAAGGCTCGCAGGCGACCAGCACCTTCACCGATGCGACCCTCGTGGAGATCGGGCGGCGGCATGGCAGGACGGCGGCCCAGGTGATGCTGCGCTGGCACGTCCAGCAGGGCCGCCAGGTCATTCCCAAGTCCACGCATGCCCCGCGGATCGCCGAGAACTTCGACATCTTCGACTTCGTGCTCAGCGACGCCGAACTTGCCGCCATCGATGCGCTCGACAAGGGTGTGCGCGGTGGCCCCGATCCGGACCAGCCACAACCGCAGTTCCTTGGTTACCGGATCCCCGAGGCATGAGATCACGATCATTCACAACAAGAGAGAACACATGAAAGCAACCATCATGCACGGCCCCGGCGACGTGCGATATGAAACGGTCCCCGATCCGCGGATCGAGAAGCCCACCGATGCCCTCATCAAACTGTCCGCCACCTGCATCTGCGGCTCGGACCTGTGGCCCTACCGCGGCCTCAACGACAGCAAAGGCCCGCAGCACATGGGCCATGAGTATTGCGGCGTGGTGGTGGAAGTGGGTTCCGCCGTGCGCACGGTGAAGCCCGGCCAGTTCGTGGTGGGTTCGTTTTGCCTTTCGGACAACACCTGCCCGCATTGCGCGTACGGCTTCCATTCGTCGTGCGAACAGATCGAGTTCATGACCGGTGCGCAAGCGCCTTACGCCCGCGTGCCGCTGGCCGATGGCACCCTGGTGGCCACGGCGGAAATGCCCGATGCGGACATGATCCCGCACATGCTGGCGGCATCGGACGTGCTGGGCACGGGCTGGTACGCGGCCGTTGCCG
>JADZAC010000002.1 GCA_020852835.1 Flavobacteriales bacterium | reverse complement strand
TTGCCCAGCATCAGGAAAGTGTAGGCACTATCCGCCACAAAACTGCCACTCACCAGGGTCCAGCCCACCGTGTCGGTGAGGATCTGTGAATGCTCGATGTGCGCGAAGTTGATCGGTGCGGGGAAGGCATCGCCATAATACCAATGCCGGTCGTAGGTAGTGAAGAGCATACCCATGTGGTTACTGGCCAGCCAGATCTGCGGGTACTGGTCATTTCCTCCGAAACCCGCATTCGCCCGGAAGCTGCAGAAATAGGTCTGCCCAGGCACCAAAGTGTCCAGCAAGGGCACCATGATCCATTCGCGTTGTTCCTGACCGCTCAAGTTCACATGCGTGAACACCCCCACACATGAACTCCCCTCGTAGGGCTGCTGGTAGGTGAACATGTTCATGGGCAGGTCATTCGCCGTTCCATAAGGTTGGCAGCTTTGCAGATGATCGGGGGTGATGGATGCGCTATACCAATGGTGCAACGCACCCAGGCCAAGGCCGAAGGTGCAACTGTCGGTTTCCTCAAAACCGGGGTTGGGCACCAGGTTCTGGGCGCAGGAAGTGGTATGCAGGCAACACGCTGCCATAGCCGCCGCAAAAGCGAGCTTTTGCATGGGCTTTCTCAGGCAACCGTGCGCAGCGTACATGGCGGTTGAAGTTCGTATAGGCCGGAAGCATCGTTCCGGTCCGTGAAAAATACAACGCAACACACGTTCATCACGCGTGCGTGTCTTCCCTTGCGGTGGCCGGGAGGGGCCGTTCGCCTTGTGGCAAACGCGCTCTTGTGGAGCGCACCTAGCTATGGAATGGTGGTATCGCGTCCATGGCAGAATGGATTGAAGCCCTCACCCCGGCCCTCTCCCAGGGAAAGGGAGAAATGCAAGCGAGGGCGTACGGTGAAGGCCGTTGTGGAAAACAAAAACACCGCAGCCTTGGGGCCACGGCGGATACATCTACCTTGTATTGCTGGAATACTACCTGAGGGCCTGAGGGCCTGAGGGCCTGAGGGCCTGTGGGCCTGTGGGCCTGTGGGCCTGTGGGCCTGTGGGCGCAACGCGCAAGGCGCAAGCCAAACATAGAGGCTATGTGCAGTTGCGCGTTCATGATGGAACGAATGTAGCGAAATGCTGTTGGATCGCAAACGGTGGTGGAAGGTTGAGCCGCAGGGTCCGCTTTTGGCCAGAGGTATTGGTTGGCGAGACACTGCGGGGCGCGCAAAACGCGAGCGCGGGCATGGGGAAATACAAGGCGTGCAAACGGTGGTGAAAAGGTTGGGCCGCAGGGTCCGCTAATGTTCGCAGATGCAGGTTGGCGGGACCCTGCTGGAGCATTAGGAGTAACAGGGCAACTCAATACGCCCGCCTCCGGAATGCTATGGCTGCCGCCAGGATCAGCAACAGCACCGATGCCGCATAGGCTCCCTTGCCGATATAGTCTCCGTGGCGCACATAGAAGGTCTGGTCGCTGCGGGCACGCACGGTTGCGCGGATCGCCGCAGGCACCCACCACCCGGTGGTTTGATGGAGGTCGCCGCGCTGATCGATGAAGCAGGAGATGCCGGTATTGGCGCTGCGGGCCACATCGCGGCGGGTTTCCACGGCGCGCAGCTTGCCGTAGAGCAGGTGCTGGTGGTAGCCGGGGGTGTTGCCCCACCATCCGTCATTGGTCATGATCACCAACAGGTTGGCGCCGTTGCGCACGTGGGCGGCCACGTGGTCGCCGTAGATGCTCTCGTAGCAAATGATCGGCGCGAGGCCCAGGCGCTTGGGGGCGGTCCAGATCACTTCACGATCTTCCTGGGTGCCCAAACTGCCGGTAGTGCCGCCCAGGTCCAAGGCCAGTCCGGCCAAGGAACCCAGCACGTTCTCGAACGGCATCAATTCCACCCCGGGCACCAGCTTGGACTTGTTGTAGTCCTCATGGCTGCCATCGGCACGCACCAGCAAGGCGGCGTTATAGGCATCGAAGGCGCGGTCCATGCCCTCGAGCACACGGGCGGAAACGGGATGCTCGGCACCCGGCGGATAGAGCCTTGCGGCGGACATGCCCGCGATCACCGCGGCACGCGGCCACGGTTGCAGGAACGTGTGGATCCGTGCCAAGCTGCGGCTATCGCTCATATCGTTCTCCCAAAGGCCGTGAAAGAGCAACCTGCCGTGATCATCGGACAAGGTGGTGGGTTCCTGCAGGGCCGTCTCCGGCATCACCACCAGCGCAGTGGCGCTGTCCATCAGCGGCGCGGCTTGCCGGAGCATGCGCTCCAACTGCTCCATGGGGTCGATGGCCCCGAACTTCTCTTTGTAGGGATCGATGTTGGGCTGCACCACCACCACCTCGGCGGGATCGCCTGCTTGCTCGAAGGTGGCGTATCGCAGGAGGGAAGCCGCCCAAGGGAGCGCGATCACGGCCATGGCCAGCACGGCCGGGCGGGTGACCATGCTCCGTACGTTTTGCGGGCGTTGCATGGCCAGTTGCAATATGGCGATGTTGGCGGCCCACACCCAGATGGTGCCTCCCAAGTGGCCGGTGAACTCGTACCACTGCACCCAGGCGGTATCACCGGCAAAAACATTCCCCAAGGTGAGCCAGGGCCAGCTGAGGTCCCAGTGCATGTGGAACCGCTCGAAGGCCAGCCAGAACACCACGAGCGCCCCACGGGCCCAGGCGGCGCCCAGCGTACGGCGTACGATGCGGAAGAGCAGCCAGGGCACGGACATCACCAGCACGTTGCCCACGTTGGGCCCTATGAGGGTGAAGAGCCGGGTGGCCGTGTGTTCGCTTACGTTGAACAACCACCAGGTGGTGGCGATGTTCCACACCAGCAAGGCCAGCATGGCGTAGGGCATGAAGTTGCGGGGCCGCTCCCCTCTCGGGCTTTGTGCGTAGCGCTCCTCGGCCCACAGCAGGGGCACCCACGCCACGAAGATCAACGGGGTAATGCCGCCCACGGCGGGCCAGGCCAAGGCCAGCAGCACACCCGACAACAGCGCGCTGCGCAGGTAGAAAGAGCGGTTCCGCATGCGGCCGAAAGTAGCGCCGGGGCCCAAGCCGATCAGCGCAGCAGGTACATCTTGCCGAAGCCCTTGGTGAAGTAAGAGCCCGCACCACCCTCACGGTGTTCGATGTCCTGGCCATGCAACTGGGCTATGACGCGATAGAGGTACACGCCCCGTGCCAGGCGGTCGCCGAACTGGTCGGTGCCGTCCCAGGCAAAATCCGTGATGTTGCGGCCCACGTGCAAGGGCCCCAGTTCGGCCATGGACACCTCGCGCACCACGCGCCCGGTGACCGTCATGATCTGGATGCGCATGGCGGTGGGGGTTTCGCGGCCGGTAAGGGTGAACACGAAGCGGGTGCTGGTGGTGAAGGGATTGGGGTAGTTGAGCACTTCGGTGATGGTGGGCCTGTTGATCACCTCGAAGTTCACGCTATTGTCGCGGTTGCCGCTGGCGTTGCGGCTCTTGTCGGTGGCTTGCACGGACAGGCGGTACTTGCCGTCCACCAGGAAGCTGGGCCGGTAGAACACGTTGCTCAGGTTATCGGTGCCTGTTGCGGGCACGAACTGCATCACCTCTTGCGTGCCCTCGCGGAAGTAGATGCGGCGCTGGGTGCCCGAGGGATCGGTGAGGTACACTTTAAAGAGTGCCGTGTCGCCGGGTTCATTCACCAGCAGCACCTGGTTCTCATCCTTGAGGGTTACCTGGATCTCCGGCTGTGCGCTCACGATATCGCCGTCCAGGATATGGATACCGTCGAAGGTGATGTCCAACAGGGGGTTCTCCAAGTCCTGCTGAACGAGGAACCGGATCTCGGCGATGTTGTTGAAGTGGTACTGCTCGGGCTGGTCGTACCACTGGGTGAGGGTATCCACCGGGTTGGCCTCCAGGCGCATGGTGTTGGGGCCTGGGAAAAGCAGGGTGCTGAAGCGGATGGTATCGCGCAGCACGGCACCGGCCTGCAAGGGTGGGTTGCGTTTGTAGTGCACGCGGCCCGTTTGGTTGTCGGCCCCGGTGATCCAAGCGGTCATCAACAGGCTGTCCATGTCCACCTGTCCGATGTTGTGCACGGCCACCATCACTGCGGCATCCTGGCCTTCGAAGAGGCTGTCCACCTGCACGTACAGTCCTGCGGGCGGGTCGATGGCACATTCCGGCGCGGGATTTCCCAAGAGCTGCCAGCGTTTGAACTGGGCGGGCAGGGGCGTTACGGCCGAATCATTCCAAAGCGATCCCTTGAGGCGCAACTGCGGATACTGCTGAACGCCGGGCAGCCCCTGCAGGTCCACGTTACCGGCGAGGCCCGGGAGGTCGAGCAGCGGCACTTCGGTCCCGGCGGGTGACACGCCTGCGAGCTGCACCCGGACGCTGTCGGCGGGCTGCATGGGTTGCAGTTGCCAGTTGAGGCCCTCCCAGCCCAAGGCTTCGTGGGAGCGCGGCGCTTGTACGGAACCGCTGCGCGCATTCAGGTCCATGTAGGCCACCATGTTGATGAGGTCGGTGGGCGTGGCGCCCCACACTTCCTGCACCGAGGCGGGAACTCCTTTTTTGCAGAAGAAGATGTACGGCACACTGTCGGGCACGGCACCGCCCGCCAGATCATTGGCACCCAAGGCAGCCAGGGCCGCCATGGCGTTCGATCCTTCGAGCGCGGTGCGCATGAGCCGGTAATAGGTATACACCAGCACGTAGTGGCCATCGGGAATGTCCGCGGTGAGCAGGTTGGCCATGCTGTCCATCTGGGCCGGGGCGTGGAACCAGAAAACGAAGTGCTTTTCTTGTCGCAGGCGGCCGCAGGCACCTTCGTTGTTGATGTTGCCCACATAGCGGCCCACCCCGCCGTAGCGCGTCATCCACGAGGTGAAATCGAAAGGATCCACCACGGCCACGTTCATGGAGGGAAAAGGCCCGCACCCTTGGGACTCCTGCATCTCCAGGTCCTTGGTCCAGTAGCTCTGCACCCAGCTCTCCCCGCGCACCTCGCAGCCGATCTGGTGCTGGCCACCGGCAAACTTGAACTTGCGCTCGGGCCGCACGTGTTCCACCAGGTTGTAGTCGTCGTCCTTGAACTGGAAGAAATGCGACTGCCCCCAACCGGTGCGCCCCGTGATGTACTGGAAGGAGAACTCATGCCAGTTGTATCCTCCTTGGCCCGTGCTGTCCAATGTGCAACGCCAGTAGTACACGGTGCTGTCCTGCAGGGAATTGAGGACGTAGATGGCCGCGGGTTGCCACTCCACCACGCCGCCCGGGGCCACCAGCGTGTGCTGCTCCATCACCGGACTGTCGTACTGGTCGGTGGTGTCGATCTGGAAGACATAGGTGCGCGGCGGCGCAAACGGATCGCCAGTGCTGGCCTTCAATACGGGAGCGGGGAGCGGTGTGATGGCGAAGTTGTACGGCTCCACCGGCAGCAGGTCGCCCACGGCAATGGTGATGCGTTTGGTCACTTGGTTGTTGCCCAGGTCATCGAGTTCCGCGATCAGGTCGGGATCCAGGTCCAAGCGCACCTGCAGGTCGTTGATGCCCAGGCCGTCGTTGCCCGCTTGAACGGGCAAGGTGAAGGTCACCGTATCCTGGAAGGCGTTCATGGTCACTTGTTGGAGCAGGGGCGGCAAGGTGACGCCGGTGGCCTGCAGGCTGCGCTCCAGCACCACGGAGAACGTTTGGTGCGTGCCCATGCCGATGTTGCGGAAGACCACGCGCACCTGGAAGGAATCGAGTTCGGCGGTGACCTGCGCAGGCAGCACGGCCACATCCTCCAGGGCAACTTGCAGGTCGGGCATGGCGGGGGAGTTCATCACCAGGGCGGGGTCGCCATGGAGGGTCATGGTTTCCGCGCTGTTCACCGCCTCAATGCTGCCGATGGCGATCTGGTTGAACGCCGCGTAGCGCATGTGTGCGCCGATCCCCTTGCCGTAGTTCACCTGGCTGAAGCTGCGGTAGAAATCCTGGGAGTAGTGGGTGAGCATGTTGGAGAGGCCCACGTCCACGGAAGAAAGGAAGGCCACGGCCCCGGCGTTCTCCGGCAGTACGAACTGTTCGCTGCTGCTGGTGGGGTCGTACAGGTGCAGATCGCCGGTATAGCAGGAGTTGCCCAGCACGGTGGGGAATTTGCCGTTCCAGTCGTAGTTGGTGGGCACGTCGGTGGTGATGTCGAAGCCGCCGCCGAAGGCATGGGCGAAGAAGGTCATGAGGGTGACCCCGTTGGCGATCATGTCGGCCACGCTGTCGGCCGCAGCCTGCTCGATCACGTCCCCGCCGTTCTTCACGAACTTGGTGACGTGGCCGAAGAAGGCCGTGTCTTCGGCGATCGCCTCAAAGCTGTTGAGCGCATTGTTGAACTGGTTCCACTCATCGGCCGTATTGCCGCCGCGGAAGTGCAGGATGTTCTTCATCCACGCTGCCGGGGGCTGGCGTTCCACGGAATCCACCTTGGCGAGGTAATGCAGCACTTGCTCGGGCGTGCTGGCTGCCAGCCGGCCCACGGGTACCGAAAGGAAGGCCGGTTGGTCACCGCTGAAGTTGAGGCCGAAGGAGATGTCGCTGGAAGGCCAGCCGATGGTGGGCACCAGACAGGCGGCAGCCGCCAAGGGGTCCTTGCGGTAACCCCGCTGGTAGGACAAGCTGCCGGTGGCCGGCGCCTTCACGCTTTTGCCGATGAGGAACATGCCTTGGGGATGCGACGGCGCATGGTCGTACACAAAGCGCAGGTAGTTGCGGATGGCCAGCGGATGCTGGCGAATGCCGGCGGCGAACTGGTCATACAGTTGCTCCACATCGGCTACCACGGTGTTGTGGCGGTTGTAGGGGTTGGTTTGCCGGTAGTTGGCGTACTGCTGGGCCTCGGCCATCAGTTTGGGGTGGGTCACCACCACCAATGCCGAATCGGGCAGGCCGGCAGCGGGGTCGGTGAAGAAGCCGGTGCCGTTCACGGGGCTGAGGTTGGTGATGGGCATGATCCCTGTTGCACTGGCCACCACCAGGCGCATGTCCTGTGCGGAGGCCGGCACCACCGCCTTGAAGTTGAATCCGTCCTGGGCGGCTTGGATGCGGTGCAGTCCGTTGGGCGCCCAAGCGTAGACCAAGGCAGCAGCCAGGCCTGTACAGGAGATCAATACGCTGTCCGTTCCGGCTTGGCCGGGCAATTCCACGGTGGTGGGCCCTACGAAGCTGAAATCCCTGGGAAAGCGGATGCTCTGCCAGGCTGGCGCGGAAGCATCCAGGTAGTCCGGCGGCATGGAGGGGCAGGCCAGGTCATGAATGGCCGAAACGTTCACCGTGGTGCTGGACCCGGTCACGGTGGCTGCAGGCAGTTCAACGGCATACCGGAGCAGGGCATAGCCTTGGAAGACCGTATCGGCATAGATGGTTCCGCCGTGCTCCACGCGCAGATGGTGGTCTTGGCAGAAACTGCCACCGGGGTTGTTCAAGCTGGCCAGCACCAAGCGGTAGGTGGAGGGCGGCGGGTCCGGGCCGGTGTACAACTGCGGCAATGCCAAGGGGTAGGCACGGGTGGCATCCGCGCCATTGGCGGCGATGGTCTGGTTATGGAAATAGCCTTCGGCTTCGTTGAGCTTGCAGATGGAGGCCCCCAGGGAGGTCCGCTTGCCGGTCTGGTAGGCAAAGGGGTAGGTGAGCAAGGTGGTGCCCCAGCACCAAGGCAACGGTGTATATGCCGCCCAGTTGTTGCTCCCCGATGGGATGGTGCGCAGTGCTTCGGCTTGCGGCCCCCAAGTGAGGAAATAGCGGATGGTATCGTTGTAGAGCGAGTAATAGGGATTGTTGATGTGGGCCGGGTCGTCCCAGAGGGCACTGTCCAGCCAGGCATCGTTCATGGCGCCGTGGAACTCGATAAAATCCGTGCCATCAAAAGTTCCATCCTGTTCGCCTTCCACATGAATGGGCACCTGCCGGCCCCTGGCATAGAGCTGGATGGTGCGCGGGTCCACGCTCGTTACAGGGAAGCCCGCATTGGCCAGGGTGGTGGAATCGATGCGGCGCAGGCCGTCCTGCCAGATCTTGAAGCTCCAATACTGCCGGTCGTACTGGATCCACTCGTTGCCGTATGGTTGGGCCCAAGCCTGAAGGCTGAAGGCCATAGCTGCGGCAAGGAGCAGCAAGGGCCTCATGACCGGGGCTGCTTGAACAGGTCGAACCGCAGGGAGAACACGTTGGAGTAGAGGGCCACGCTGTTATCGCCGATATCGGTGAGGGCGTAATCCAAGGCCACGCTCTTGATCTTCAAGCCCACGCCGATGTTGGGCTGGAAGTTGAGCGAACGCTGGTCGTGGATGTCGGTGACGTACTGGAAATTATTGACCCCGGCCCTTACATAGACCACTTGGGCATAGCCCACCTCAAGCCCCAAGCGGGGGTCTCCGCTCCAGGTACTGGAAGCGATCAGGGCATTGCGCTTGCCATCAAAGGTGTTCTCCAGGTCGGCCTCTACGAGCAGGTCCACCTTGCTGCCGAACCGGAAGCCGCGCGCCACGCCCAGCACCAGCCGCGGCAGGGTGGCCTCCACTCCGTTGACCGGGAGTTCGTTGCCGGTTTGCAGGAATACGTCCTTGGTGCGCTGGTCCAGGGTGTAGCTCCATGCGTTGAAGGTGCCGGTGATGTCGCGGCCCACGGCGGCGAAGCGCCAATTGCCGCGGTCGTACTGCAGGCCTGCATCCAAGCCGAAGCCCCAAGCCTTGGCAAAGGGCCCCACGTTGCGGTAGATCACCTTGGCATTGGCCCCCAAGCGCAGCCCGGGCACTTTCAAGCGGCGGGCATAGCTCACCAGGAAGGCGTTGTCCGTGGCGGAAAAGCTGGTGATGCGGTTGTAATCGACGTTGCCGTTGTTGTCGATCAGCTCGGTGGTGTTGGGGATGTTGTCCACCCCGAAACGCAGGTAGGAGAAACCGATGACGCTGGCCGAATCGATGGGTTTGGCCACCGCGAGGTAGTCGTACTTGGCGATACCGGCGAAATACTCGCTGTGCATGGCGCCCACTTGCAGGTCGCCGCGCACGCCCAGCAGGCCGGCGGGGTTCCAATAGCCGGCGGTGACATCGTTCACCACGGCCACCTGTGAATAGCCCATGCCCAAGGAGCGTGCGCCCACGCCGATGGAGAGGAATTCGTTGCTGTATTTGGGCGCATCCTGGGCCTGGGCGGCCATGGTGGCGAACAGCGTTGCACCGCCTGCCAAGATCAACCGCACCTTCCCTCCCACTGCTTTCATGTTGTTGTTGTTGGTCGCTCCTTCTAACCGAAGGCGGCCCGGAATATTGCCCGAAAATATCCAACTTCGCGCCATCTTGGCCCGTTCAGTGCGCATACCCGACCTGTTGACCACGGCGAACCTAGTGTGCGGGGCGGCATCGGTGCTGCTCACCTCGCAAGGGCAATTGACGATCGCTTGTTGGTTGCTTTTCCTGGCGGCCGTGTTCGACGTGCTGGACGGGCTGGCGGCGCGGGCTTTGGGCGGGGGTACGGCCCTGGGTGCGCAGCTGGACAGTTTGGCGGATATGGTGAGCTTCGGTTTGGCGCCGGGCTTTGCCTTGTGGTCCGTTGCCATGGCCGGTGGTCCCGAGGGCCTGTTCTGGTGGGCGGGGGCAGCCCTGTGCATCTGCATCGCCTCGGCCTGGCGCCTGGCCAAATTCAATGTGGATGACCGGCAGCACAGCGGCTTTCTGGGGCTGCCCACGCCGGCCAACGGGTTGTTCTGGGCCAGCATGGTGCTGATCGCCGAAGGCCGGGGCTTCCCGTCCACCGCCATGGCCCAAGCCATGGGGTCCTGGTTGGGCGGGGCCTTGCTCACCCCGGTGGCCGTGTTCGGTGCGGCCTTGTTGCTGGGCTTGCTGATGCTTTCCGAACTGCCCTTGCCGAGCCTGAAGTTCAAGCACGGGGGCTGGAAGGGCAATGAGGTGATCTTCCTGCTGTTGCTGGGGGGAACGGCTTCAGCGTTGTTGTTCGGGCTGCTTGCCGTTCCTTTGCTGCTGATCCTCTACGTGCTCAGCCCCCTCTGGGGCCGGATCTTCCAAACCACGCCATGAAGACCTTCCTCGCCTCCATTGATGTAATGCCGCATGACAACCTGCTGGACCCCCAAGGCAAGGCCGTAAGCGGCAGCATGGGCAACCTGGGCCTGCCCGAGATCACCAACGTACGCATCGGCAAGCACATCACCCTGCAGGTGCAGGCCGCCGACAAGAAAGCCGCAGAGGCCAAGGTGGAAGAAGCCTGCAAGAAGTTGCTGGCCAATTTGGTGATGGAGAAGTACAGCTTCGCAGTGACCGAAGGTTGAAGGGCGGTTGAGTTCGCAGGGCGGGGTTGGCAGTAGTCAGTGCCGGACGGAGCCGCCCTGCTCACCTGCCAACTGCCTGCTTCCGGCCGCCCTGCTTGCGCCTTCCGCCTTGCACCTTTCGCCTTCCGCAAGGCGTGTCGCACAATACCTAATCCCCGCAGTTGCACGGCTGGGAGAAGAAGATCTTCACGGCGGGCAACAAGGCGGCGATCCGCTCCATTTCGGCCTGTGAGAACTGGATGGCACGCAGGTCCATGAAGCGCAAACCCTGCATGCCGCTGATGGCCTCTGGGAAATCGCCGAGGTCATTGCTCCAGAGGTCCAGTGAAAACAGCTGTTTGAGGCTGCCCATGCAGGCGGGCAGGCCCTCGAGGCGGTTGCGGTGCATGTCCAGCCGTTTGAGGTGCTTCCACTGGCAAACGGCATTGGGGACCTCGGTGAATTTGTTCCGTCCGGCGCTGAACTCCTGCATGTACTGCAATTCGTTCATCCAGGGGGGAAGCACGCGCAGCTTGTTGCGGCCCAGGTCCAAGGCATTGAGGTTCTTGAACTGGCGGACAGCCTCTGGCACGGCCTTGAGGTTCTGCTTGGAAAGATCGAGGCGGTACACGCTGTCGGGCTGTTGAAGGGCGCGTTCCAAGTTGCGGAAGGTGCGCACCGTGTCCAGTGCGGCCTGTGGCAGCAACTGCGCTTGTGCACTTGGCGCCTGCAGCAGCAGGGCCAAGGCCAAGCCCGGGAACGGAAAGCGCAGGTTCATCATTCAGCCAACACGCGCAAGGCTTCTTCCTTGTCCACGGCAATGCGGTGCTTCATGGCCTCCATGCTGGCAAAGCGCAGCTCATCGCGCAGCCGTTGGTGCAAACGCACGGTGATGGGCTCCCCGTAGATCTCCCCGTTCAGGCCGAACAGGTGGGCCTCCACGGTGCGCGGGCCATGGTCGGTAACGGTGGGCCGCACCCCGATGCTCATCATGCCCTTGAATTGCCCCTGTTTGGTGGTGGCCGTTATGGCGTACACGCCGTTGGCGGGGATCAGCTTGTGGGGGTCGATGGCACCGATGTTGGCCGTGGGCCAGCCGATGGTACGGCCCAGCTGATCGCCCTTCACCACCAGCCCTTGCAACGGATAGGCGTACCCGAGCCAGATATTGGCCTTGGCCACATCGCCGGCCAGCAGGGCCTCGCGCACCTTGGTGCTGCTCACCTTCACCTCATCGATCTCCCGGGCGGGGATCTCCTCCACGCGGAACCCGTGGGCCCTGCCCGACCGGCGCAGCAGGCCGATATCGCCTTCGCGGTTGCGCCCGAAGCGGTGGTCGTAGCCGATCACCACGGCATGCACGCCCAGTTGGCCCACCAGCACCTCGCGCACATATTCATCGGCATGCATGCGGCTGAAGGCCCTTGAAAAAGGGACCACCACCAAATGGTGCAGTCCGGCTTGGGCCAGCAACTGCTGCTTTTCGGCCTGGGTGTTCAGCAGGCGCAGGTCATTGTCGTTGGGGTAGAGCACCAGGCGCGGGTGGGGATGGAAGGTGAAGAGCACCGTCTCCCCATCTTCCTGCCGGGCCACGGCACGCAGGCGGTCCAAGATCACTTGGTGGCCCAAGTGCACCCCGTCGAAGGTGCCCGTGGTAAGCACGGGGCGCTTCACCCCGCGGAAAGAGCCGATATCGGTATGTACCTGCATGGTAGCCCCCACCCTTCGGAAACCGGGGGTGTAAAGCTCGCACGGCCCGGGCTAACGGCCATGCCCTGCCTTCCCACGCCACGTGCCCAACTTGTTGATGAGCCGTGGAAGGCACTGCCCTCGACGAGCATCATACTCTTGTTTTTCAGGTGTTTATGATCGGACGGCAGGCCATAGTTCATCAACGATCCGTTTGAGATTGGGAATCCCTTTCTACCTTCGCGCCCGCAAAAACAGGGCACGCGCCCCATCCATCCGCACAACATGTCCAAGCACATTGGTAAAGTGGTCCAGGTGATCGGCCCCGTGGTCGACGTTCGTTTCGGGTCCGGCAACGACCTTCCCAACATCTACGACGCGCTGCACGTGAAGCGCGAGGATGGCTCGGTGCTGGTGCTGGAAGTGCAGCAGCTGATCGGTGAGGACACGGTGCGTGCGGTGAGCATGGACAGTACGGACGGCTTGGCCCGCGGTGCGGAAGCCGTTGGCCAAGGCCAGCCCATCAGCATGCCCACGGGCGAGGCCATCAAGGGGCGCCTGTTCAACGTGGTGGGCAATGCCATCGACGGCATGGCCGAGGTGCGGGGCAGCAAGGGTGCCTCCATCCACCGCGAAGCGCCGAAGTTCGAGGAACTCACCACCAGCACCGAAGTGCTCTTCACGGGGATCAAGGTGATCGACCTGATCGAACCCTACTCCAAGGGCGGCAAGATCGGTTTGTTCGGCGGTGCCGGGGTGGGCAAAACGGTGCTGATCCAGGAGCTGATCAACAACATCGCCAAGGGCCACAGCGGTTATAGCGTGTTCGCCGGCGTGGGCGAGCGCACCCGCGAAGGCAACGACCTGCTGCGCGAAATGATCGAGAGCGGCATTGTGAAGTACGGCAAGGAGTTCACCGAGAGCATGGAAAAAGGCGGCTGGGACCTGAACAAGGTGGATGCCGAAACCTTGAAGACCTCCCAGGCCACCTTCGTGTTCGGCCAGATGAACGAGCCCCCCGGGGCCCGCGCCCGCGTGGCCTTGAGCGGTCTCACCTTGGCGGAATATTTCCGCGACGGCGACGAGGAAGGCGGCGGCCGCGACATCCTGTTCTTCGTGGACAACATCTTCCGCTTCACCCAGGCCGGTTCCGAAGTGAGCGCACTGCTGGGCCGGATGCCCAGCGCCGTGGGCTACCAGCCCACCCTGGCCACCGAAATGGGCGCCATGCAGGAGCGCATCACCTCCACCAAGCGCGGCTCCATCACCAGCGTGCAGGCGGTGTATGTGCCTGCGGACGACTTGACCGACCCCGCACCTGCCACCACCTTCGCCCACTTGGACGCCACCACCGTGCTGAGCCGCAAGATCGCCGAGCTGGGCATCTACCCTTCGGTGGACCCGCTGGAATCCACCAGCCGCATCCTCACCCCGGCGATCGTGGGCGAGCAGCACTATGCCTGCGCCCAGCGCGTGAAGGCCATCCTGCAGCGCTACAAGGAACTGCAGGACATCATCGCCATCTTGGGCATGGACGAACTGAGCGAGGAGGACAAGCTCACCGTGAGCCGCGCCCGCCGTGTGCAGCGCTTCCTCAGCCAGCCCTTCTTCGTGGCCGAGCAGTTCACCGGCACCCCCGGCGTGATGGTCTCCATCGAGGACACCATCAAGGGCTTCAACATGATCATGGACGGCGAGATGGACCAGTACCCCGAGGCCGCATTCAACCTCAAGGGAGGCATTGAGGACGTGATCGAAGCCGGCAAGAAGATGTTGGCCGAAGTGGCCTGAACGGTGCGTAGTTCGTAGTGGTCAGTTGATAGGGAACAGTACATGGAGCTACAGATCATCACCCCGGACAAGGAACTCTTCAAAGGCCAGGCCAAGAGCATGACCGTGCCCGGCGTGGACGGCAGCATCGGCTTCCTGGACCACCATGCCCCGCTGATCACCGTGCTGAAGGCCGGTGAGGTGAAGGTGACCCTGCCGGACAACAAGGTGGAGGCCTTCGCACTGAAAGGCGGCGTGGTGGAAGTGAGCAACAACAAGGTGATCGTGCTGGCGGAATAGCACAACCATTGAAAAGACCTCTGGAACGGGGCGGTGCGGAAGCATCGCCCCGTTTTTTTGTGCCCGCCCGTTCACATACCGGCATCCTTCCCGATAGGCATGTACAGCACCACCATGCCCATGCCCGTCATTACCATTCCAGAAGCACCCACAAACTCCTCCCGTACCGTGATCATGTTCGCCGTGGCGGAAGGCCAGGGCGTAACGCCGGAGCAGCTGCGCACGGGCACCCCGGGGATCTTGCTGAGCAGCAACGACCCACAGGTGTTGCTGAACGCCATCCGTGAGATGGGCAAAGGCAACTTGCCTGGTGACAGCAGCATTGCCCAGCGCGTGATGTTGCAAGTGACCGGGCCCGCGCTACACCCGGAAGCCTCGCTGGTGATCGACTTGAGCCCGCGGGAAAAAGAAGTGCTCAACGCGCTGGTGGAAGGCCTGAGCTACAAGATGATCGCCGCACGGCTCAGCATCAGCTTCGAGACCGTGCGCACGCACATCAAGCGCATCTATGAAAAGCTGCGCGTGCACAACAACACCGAGGCCGTGGCCAAAGCCTTGCGCAACGGCCTGGTGGAATATGCCTGAAACCAGAACAACACACAACCACATGAATTTGGACCGTACACTTCCATTGGCCATGGGGCTTGCCTTTGCGGCCGCCACCAGTGCCCAAGACCCGCGGATCGTGGTGCAGGGCGCGGCGGGCCCGTCCGTTTACACCAGCCTGGACACCGCCATCCAGGATGCCCAGCCCGGCGACAAGCTCTACCTCAGCGGCGGCAGCTTCCTCCTGCCCGCATCCTACACCGTGGACAAGCCCCTGCACTTCATCGGTGCGGGCATGCATCCGGACAGCTCGGCCGTCACCGGCGCCACGATCATCGACCTGGCCTCCGGCACCCTGCGGTTCACCACGGAGGCCAGCGGTACCACGTGTACCGGCATTGCCTTCGCGGATGCCGTGGGCTATGGAACTGAAGCTGCGGATGACGACCCCACCGGCATGGTGTTCCAGCGGTGCGACTTCACCGGCGGGCTGAGCTTAGGCTGGGCCGAAGGAGCCTCGTCCTCCACGGTGCTGGACGAGTGCGTGATCCGCCAAGGCAGCAACGTTCATTTCAATGGGCGTGGAGGCCGGGCCGTGGTGACCCGCTGCATCATTGATCACTGCGGTATCAACGTCTTCCGCCCGTCCGGCCTGTTCATGCGCAACTGCGTGGTGCTGAACGCGCAGTTGGCGAACTCGGACAATTCGATCGTGCAGAACTGCGTGTTCACGATCAACGCTGCCCCGTTGTACCAGGTACATGGTGCGCAGGTCAGCAACTGCCTGGTGACCGGCAGCGGGATGTTCAGCAACTCCACGAACAACTCCGAGACCAGCAACATCTTCGGGATACCGGCCGGGTCCATCTTCGTGAACGAGACGGACAACCTTTACCAGTACACCGACGACCTGCACCTGGCCCCCGGCAGCGCTGGGATCGGCATGGGCAATGACGGTACGGATATCGGCATCTACGGCACCCATTCGCCTTACAAGGCCGGGAACGTGCCCTACAACCCGCACTTCCAGCAGGCCCAGATCGACCCCGCCACCAATTGGAACGGCGAGCTGCCCGTGCAGGTCCGCACCGCTGCCCAAACCCACTGAGCCATGCGCAACACCAAGACACGGCTGCTGCTGCCCGCCCTGATCGCGTTGGCCGCCGGCACTGCGCACGTGCAGAACATCACGGGCTACCGGTACTGGTTCGACGATGATGTGGACGCGGCCACCACGGTGGACGTGACCCCGACCCCGGAGCTCGACGCCGCACTCTCCCTGAACAGCGCCGCGCTGCCGGCAGGACATCACCTGGCCACCATCCAGTTCCGCGATGCGGACGGCCACTGGGGAGCGCCTTGGACGGAGCACTTCACCCAGAAGGGCGGCACGGTGAACGCACTCGAATACTGGTTCAACGACGATGTGGCCAACGCCGCCACGGCCAGTGTGACTCCCGGCACCGCCCCCTTGATCACCACGCCCTTGGACGCCACCGCGCTCTCCGTCGGTTTCCACACGGTGACCGTACGCAGCGTGGATGCGGCCGGTGAACGGAGCGTGCCGTATACCGTGGCGTTCGCGCGCAACGGCGGTGTGATCACCGGCTATGAGTACTGGATCGATGAGGCGATCGCGGACCGCACCACGGGAAACATCGGGCCGGCGGGCGTGGTGGACCTGATCGACAACCTGCCCGTGCCCACCACCGATGGCAGCCACCTGTTCACCATCCGGTTCCACGATGCCGACGGCGGCTGGAGCGTACCACTGAGCAGCGCCTTCACCTTCTTCGTGGGGATCGCCGAGATCCCCGGTGTAAGCAACTACCTGCTGTTCCCCAACCCGGTGACTGACCGGCTTTCGCTGCGGCTGGATGCTGCGGATGCCCGCCCTTTGCAGATCGAGGTGCTGGACGCCGCAGGCCGCACCGTGCGGCAGCTGGGCACGTGGAACGTGGCGGGCACCATGCACAACACCTGGGACGCCTCCATGCTGGCCGGTGGCAGCTATGTGCTGCGCATCGGCAGCGGCGGGCGTTCCATGCAGATCCCCTTCGTGAAACAATGATCCCGGACCCGAACATGACCTCCTTCAAGCACATCCTATGCACCACCGCGATCGCGGTGACCGTTCCGGCGCTGGCCCAGGAACCCCGCATCGTGGTACAGCATGCCGGCAGCGTGCAGGTGTTCACCGACCTGGCCGAGGCCATCACCGAGGCACAGAACAACGCCGTGCTCTACCTGAGCGGAGGGTCCTTCGACCTGCCCGGAGGGCTGGCGTTGAGCAAGACCCTGCATTTCATCGGAGCGGGGGTGAACACCGACAGCACCGCCGCCACGGGGCCTACCATCCTCACCACGGGAACGAGCGCCTACTTCCGCCTGAATGCCTCGGCCAGCGGCAGCTCGTTCAGCTACATCACGTTCAATGTCCCGGGCAGCAGCACCTGCTTCGGCCTAGGCACGAGTTCGGTGGACCAGACCGTGCAGAGCGTCGAATTCCACCGCTGCGTCTTCTGGCAGGGCGTGGAACTGGGCGCGGTGACCCCTTGCGGTTCCACCTCGGCCTTCACGGAATGTATTTTCCATTCCGTCCTGAACGGACACGATGCCTCCACGCAGGTCACCCGGTGCATCTTCGATTACCAGGCAGGTACCGGAGCTGAGATCAGTGGGTTCGATGATGGCGGCTTGACCATGCTCAACTGCGTGTGCTTAGGCACGCGCATCGGCAACAGCAGCCTGTCCTACATCGCCAACTCGATCTTCACACGCACCACTGCCCCCTTCTGGCAAAGCAATTACATGACGATGATGAACAATCTGCTGGTGAGCGATGAACTGGCCGAGAACATGACCGACACCATTGTAAGCGACAACATCCTTGGTGTTCTGATCGGTTCCATCTTCATGGGGGAGAGCGACTCGGACTACCAGTTCAGCGACAACCTGCACCTGCAGGGTGACTGCCCAGGCATCGGGGCGGGCACGGACGGCACCGACATCGGCATCTATGGCACGGGCAGCCCATTCAAGGATGGCGCGATGCCGCACACGCCGTATTTCCGCAAGGTGGGCATCGCCGCCGGAACCGATGCGAGCGGCAATCTGCCCGTGACCGTGCGCGTGGTCGCACAGCCGAATTGACCTTTTTATCGAGTTGAAGCACACCGCCCGCCCGGGAGACCGGAGCGGGCGGTGTGGCTTGGGGTTGCCAGTTGTAAGTTGTTCGGTCGAACAACTTACAACCAACAACTGAACGCTGTTGCCCCGAGCGTGTACCGTAACGAAACGGCACATTCCTTGCCCTTCTTTTGCACCAAGAACATTCCCATGCAGCTTCGCCACCTTCTGATCCCCGCACTGTTCGCAGCCCTCACTACCACAGCGACGGGCACCGAAAAGAACGTTCCCTCCAAGCTCACCTCGGCGCGGGTGTTCCTGCAGGGTGCGCAGGTAACGCGCACGGCCAACGCCTCCATCCCCGCGGGCGCGAGCACCCTCGTGTTCACCGGGCTGGCGCAGAACATGGACCCGCAGAGCATCCAGGTGACGGGAAAGGGCGGCTACACCATCCTGAGCGTGAACCACCGGCTGAACTACTTGGCCGAAAGCCCGAAAAAGAAGGAGCTGGACGAGCTGCAAGGCCGGATGAAGAAGTTGGACAAGGACTTCGCCCACGAAAAGGCCATGCAGGACGTATGGGCCAACGAGGAGCAACTGCTGAACAAGAACGCCAGCGTGGGCGGGCAGCAGAACGGGGTGACGTTGAGCCAGCTCACGGCGGTGAACGACTACATCCGCGAGCGGCTGCGCACCGTAAAGGCCGGGTGGCTGGCGCAGCAGGAAAAGCTCACGGACCTGCAAACGGAGAAGAACAAGCTGCAACAGCAGATCAACGAGCTGCAGGCACTTGCGCAGCGCCCCACCAGCGAGGTGGTGCTGGAGATCAGCAGCCCGGCGGCGGCCAGCGCCAGCTTCGCGCTGAACTATTACGTGGGCCAAGCCTCCTGGGCGCCCGCCTACGACCTGCGCGCCACCGGCACGGGCAAGCCCATGGAGCTGCTGATGAAGGCCGCCGTGACCAACAACAGCGGCGAGGACTGGGACCAGGTGGAACTCTCGCTCAGCAGCGGCAACCCCGCTTTGGGCGGCGTGATGCCCACCCTGCAACCTTGGACCTTGTACACCTGGCGGCCCAGGCCCCTGTACCAGGAAAATTACGGTGGAGCCGCACCTTCCGCACGGGGTGCCGCATCTGAAAAACTGTCGGAGAGCCTGGTCACCATGGATGCCTTGGGCAGCCTCCCGGTGAACGTGAGCCAACAGGCCACCACCGTGGAATACGCCATTGCCACGCCCTTCAGCGTGCCCAGCGACGGCAGCCCGCACACCATTGCCGTGCAGCAGCATACCCTGCCGGCCACCTACGCCTGGTACGCCACGCCCAAGCTGGACAAGGACGTGTTCCTCTATGCGCGCACCACCGGCTGGGAAGACCTCTCGCTGTTGAGCGGCGAGGCCAACGTGTACTTCGAGGGCACCTACGTGGGCAAGAGCTTCCTGCAGTTGGCCACGCCCAAGGACACCCTGGACATCGGCCTGGGGCGCGACAAGGGCGTGGTGGTGGAGCGTGTGAAGCGCAAGGCGGCCAACGACAAAGGCGTCTTCGGCGGCAAGCGCACCGCCACCGTGGGCTGGGACATCACCGTGCGCAACACAAAGAACACCGCAGTGAACTTGGAACTGCGCGACCAATGGCCGCTGAGCCCCCAAAGCGAGATCGAGGTGAAGCTCACCGACAACGGCGGCGCCACGGTGGACAACACTACGGGCATGCTCACTTGGAAACTGGACCTCGCGCCCAAGGAAAGCAAGAAGCCGGGCTTCGCCTACACAGTGAAATACCCGAAGGAAATGCCGGTGGTGCTGGAGTAGGCTCCATTGTGCCAGCAGCGACGGTCCCGATCGAACCGCGCTTCCACCGCATGAAGCGCGCAGCCGCCCTTCGGGCATGCCTGTTGGATGCCACCGGACATTGCCGACAACGGGCGTGGGCCGTAAACTCGCATCACCTTGATCGCTTAAGCCATGCCATTACATGCCGTCCGCCACCTCCTGTTCACGCTCCTGTTGCTCCCTGCATGGGCGGGTGCCCAAACATTCACGGGAAACAGTGCAGCCATTCCGGACGATGGCAACAGCTTGGAGATCCCGCTTAACGTAACCGGCCTTTCCGCACCCTTGGACACCATCAGTTTCGGCCTGGAACAGGTGTGCATCACCATCGACCATGAATGGATCGCCGACCTCGATGTGAGCATCGTGGCACCGGACGGCACTGCGCGCCTGCTCACCTCCGGGCAAGGCGGCGACCAGGACCACTACACCAACACCTGCTTCCAACAGGATGCCGCACAGTCCATCGTGGACGGCTGGTCCCCCTTCACAGGCACGTTCAGGCCCATGCAGGACATCGGGGTGATCAACAACGGCCAGAGCGGCAATGGCCAGTGGAAATTGCGCGTGCAGGACACCTACCCATGGGGCGACGAGGGTTCGGTGGCCTCCTGGTCCATCACCTTCGGCAGCAACCCGGCCTCGCCGTTCCACCTGGCCTCATCGAACCTGCCCATCGTGGTGATCAACACCAACGGCCAAGCCATACCTGACGGCCAGAAGATCACGGCATTCCTGGGGATCGTGGACAATGGTGCAGGCAACCTGAACCATCCGAACGACCCTTGGACGGACTACGGCGGCAACATCGGCATTGAGCTGCGGGGCAACTCCTCCGACGCGCTCGCGCTGAAAAAATCCTACAGCTTGGAACTGCGTGACGCCTTCGGGCAGGACCTGGACGCGCCCTTGATGGGCATGCCCAGTGAGAGCGACTGGGTGCTGCTGGCCAGCTATTTCGACAAATCGCTGATGAACAACACGCTGAGCTTCCATTTGGCGCGGGCCATGGGCCGATATGCACCCCGCACGCGCGATGTGGAAGTGGTGCTCAACGGTGAATACGTCGGGGTGTACAACTTCGTGGAACGGATCAAACGCGGGCCCGGCCGCGTGGACATCGCCAAGCTGCAACCCGATGAAACTGTTGGCGACGACCTCACCGGAGGGTACATCTTGAGCGTTGACCGCGATGACGGCCCCATCAACGGCTTTATTTCCCCTTATGCACCGGCCGAAAGCGGCAATGGCCAATACATCTATTTCGAGCATCGCTACCCCCAGGGAGAAGACTTGGCCGTGGAACAACGCAACTACATCCAGGCCTATGTGGACAGCTTTGAGACCGCATTGGCCGGCCCGGAATTCATGGACCCGGCCACAGGATACCGTGCTTTCGCCGATGCCGCGTCGTTCATTGACCTGTTCCTGCTCAACGAACTGAGCCGCAATGTGGACGGCTACCGCTTGAGCAGCTACCTGTACAAGGACAAATTCAGCAACGGCGGAAAATTGAACGCCGGCCCTGCATGGGACTATGACCTTGCCTGGGGCAACGCCAACTACTGCCAAGGAGCGGACACGGCCGGTTGGGCATTCGCCTTCGGTGAAATATGCCCCGACGACGGTTACCAAGTACCCTTCTGGTGGCCCCGGTTCATGGAAGACAGCACCTTCGTGGACTCGGTACGCTGCCGGTGGGAAGCCCTTCGCGACAACATTCTTTCACCGGCCGCCATTGCGGAATTCTGCGACTCCGTAGCCAGCACGCTGAACGCCGCCCAACAGCGCAACTTCACCACCTGGCCCATATTGGGCCACTACGTGTGGCTCAACCCGGAGCCGGTGCCCGACACCTACGCCGGGGAAGTGCAGGAGCTCAAGGACTTCATGAACGGCCGCTGGGCATGGCTGGATGCGAACCTGCCCGGCAACTGCGGCTCCGGCACCGGCATTGCCGCCAGCACGCCCGTCATGGCCGCGCCCTACCCCAATCCTTTCCGCGATGCGGTGCATTTCCGCACGGCCACGGACGAGCCGGTAAAGGTGAGCGTGCTTGATGCATTGGGCCGCACCGTAGAGACCGCGGGGCCGTTCAACGGGCGTGGCGTACTCCACGGCCTGAAGCTGGCGGGGGATCTTGCACCGGGCACCTACCTCATCCAGCTTACCGGAAGATCCGGTAGCCGCTCCACCTTCCGCCTGCAGCACTGACTTGGGCGCTGGTGGATCAGCCGGCAAGGCCCATGCGCCGCAGATGCAGCAAGTGGCTGCGCAGGGCGCTGCGCATGGAGGGGAATTCGCGGTACTTCACATTGAACTCGGCACACACCTGCTGGAGCCGCTTGTTCAGTTCCGGGTAGTGGATGTGGCTGATCTTGGGGAACAGGTGGTGCTCCACCTGGAAGTTCAAGCCGCCGAACAGCCAGTTCCACACCCGGTTGTGCGTCGCAAAATTCACCGTGGTGTTCACTTGGTGCACGGCCCACTCGCACTCCACGGTTCCATGGCCCGTGGCGGCATCCACGAAATCAATGTCCTCCACCACGTGGGCCAGTTGGAACACCACCGCAATGAACAGACCGGTAACAAAGACCATCACCCCGTAGCCCACCAAGGTGGGCACCACCCCGGCGAAGAACATGGGCAGCACCAGGAACACCACCGTATAGCCCAGCTTGGTGGCCCAAAAAGAGAGATGGTCCCGCACGCTCATGGGCTTCATGCGGGTATGGTCGGAGATCTTGCCGGTGAAGTACTTGCGCAGGTCGTTGTAGTAGATCCAGAACAGGTAGGTGAGGCCGTAGAGCAGCAGGCCGTAGATGTGCTGGAAGCGGTGGAACCAGTAGCGCTTCTGCCCGGGATGCACCCTTACGAACGGCCGGATATCGATGTCGTCATCCATGCCTTCCACGTTGGTGAAGGTGTGGTGGTTCTCATTGTGCTTCATCTTCCAGAACTTCACGCTGCCGCCCAGCAGGTTAAGGCTGGAACCCATCACCTCATTCACCCATTTGCGGCTGCTGTAGCTGCCGTGGGCGCCGTCATGCATCACATTGAAGCCGATGCTGGCCACCACCAGCCCCATTACGGCGCACAGGGCCACGGCCAGCCAGGTGTTGGCCGGGGTGAAGAACACCAGGAGCACATAGAGGGCCGCCAGGGCGGTGAACAGCACCGCCGATTTCCAGTACAGGCGACCGTCGCCGGTCTTTCTCAGGTTGTTCTCCTTGAAATAGGCATCGGTCACAGTGCGCAGCCGCTGAAAGAACACCGGTGGCACCTTGGCGAAAATGGCTTGGGCCATGCTACAGGGCAAAATGGAAATGGAGGGGTGCAAAAGTACCCGGTGGGAGACGTATTTCCACGGGTTGGGCCCGAAATTGGTGCCCTCCTCCCCGCACCGGCCGCTGAAAAAAACAGGCAACCTGTTGGAAATATGCAGGAACCCGTTACTTTCGCCCCGCTTTTCACTTGTGGAACTTTGGCGAGAACCCCGGTGAAGGCACAAACCAAACACTCACTCAGTCAGTCGAACTCATGAACATTTACGTCGCCAACATTGCGTACTCCGCAAAGGACCAAGACCTCCGCGAGCTTTTCGAAGCCTACGGCGAAGTGACCTCGGCCAAGATCATCATGGACAAGGTCACCAACCGGAGCCGCGGCTTCGGTTTCGTGGAAATGTCCGACGATAACAGCGGCCGCGCTGCCATCGAAGGGACCAACGGAAACAACTTCCACGGTCGCGACCTGGTGGTGAACGAAGCCCGTCCGCGCACGGAAGGCACCGGTGGTGGTTTCCGTGGCGGGAACAGCGGTGGCTACCGCGATCGCAACGATCGTGGCGGTTACCGTGAGCGCAGCGACCGCGGCGACCGCGGCGGGCGCGATTCGCACCACGACGAATACTAAGCTTCCCCTTTGCACTTGGAAAGCCCCCCGGAACCCGGGGGGCTTTTTTTTGTCCACCTTGCCAAAACATGGTAAGAAACCGTAGCGCCGGCCACCTGCCTGCCCCTCCGCCTACTTTTGGCCTTCCATGCCCTATCGCATCCCCGCGGCCATCCTGTTGGTGGCCTGTGCCCTAGGTGCCGAAGCCCAGCGTGGTCCGGGAGGCTTCAGGCCAGCAGGACAGGCCTACGGAAGGCTGCTGGACGGCAGCCGCAAACCGGTACCCTTCGCCAGCATCAGCATCCTGCAAGGGGATAGTGTGGTAGGCGGCGCCTTGGTACAGGACAACGGCGACTTCAGCATCACCAAGCTGCCCCTTGGCCAGTTGCGGCTGCGTGCCGTGGCCATGGGCTACAGCACCTTGGACACCAGTTTTACCCTTACCCCGGAACAACCCGTGCGCGACCTGGGCAACCTGCGTATTGCAGCTGATGCCGTGGTACTGCAAGCTGCGGAGGTGACCAAGGAACGGGCCACGCAGGTGCTTCAAGTGGACCGCCGGGTGTACAACGTGGAAAAGGACATCAGCGCAGCAGGAGGGGATGCCACGGACGTGATGAAACGGATCCCCGGGCTGAGCGTGGATGCCGAAGGCAACCTGGAAATGCGCGGCAAGAGCCCCCGCGTGTTCGTGGACGGCCGCCCCACCACGCTTACCCTGGACCAGATACCCGCGGCCGACATCGAGCGCGTGGAAGTGATCACCAACCCGAGCGTGATCTTCGATGCCAACGCCATGGGCGGCATTGTGAACGTGGTGCTCAAGAAGTCCCTGCGGCCCGGCTTCAGCGGGCAAGTGCAGGCCGGTATCGGCACCGACCGCCGCTACAATGCCAACGGCAACTTCCAGGTTCGCCAAGGCCGCAGCGCCTTCAACTTGGGGCTGGGCTTCGGCTATGGCGCCTCCCCCGGCAGAGGCTACAGCCGCCGTACCGACCTCTCCGACGGACTGCCCACGGGATACTTCAACCAGGACGCCACCCAGGAGAACAACCACCTGCGGCAGCACATCCGCCTGGGCTGGGACTACAACCTGAGCGTGCGCAACACCATCAGCCTGATGCAAAGCGCGAGCCGGGGCAACCGGGGCGGCACCGAAGACCAAGTGTTCACCACCATGGACGGGGCCCGCAACATCATCGGCAGCGGCACCCAGCGCAATACTTCCGACGGCAGCAACACCGACTTCACCACACGTGCGGGCTTCAAGCGCACCACCTTGAAACCCGGCAAGGAATGGAGCACGGACCTTACCTGGAATTTCGGGGACCGGAACTCGCCCGCCACCACCGAACAATACAACCAAGGTGGCCTCATGCTCCAGGGAAACAGCGTGCAGCACCGCAACTCCCGGGTGGAAGAGCAGGAATGGACCTGGCAATTCGACCTCACGGATGCCTACGCCGACAACCGCAAACTGGAGTGGGGCTTCAAGGCGGACTATGAGCAGCAGCGTTCCAGCATGCAAGTGACCTACGGCAACGACACCTTGCAAGGCCTGCTGCCCGATACGGCATTGAGCAATGCCTACTTGATCCACACCCTGGTGAACGCCGCCTACATCAACTGGAGCACCCGGCTCAATGCCCATTGGTCCATGCAGGCCGGGTTGCGCCTGGAACAGAACCGCATGGTGGCCGATCGCACGGACCTGGACCAATCCTTCAGTTACAACTATCCGGACGGGCTCGATGACCTTGGTCGCATCCTTTTCCCGGGCGTGTACCTGAGCCGCAAATGGGCCGCGCCCGAAGGCGACCTGCAACGCGAACTGCAGGTCAACCTGTCGCGCAAGGTGAACCGGCCCAACCACTGGCAAATGATGCCCTACCTGATGCCGGTGGACGCCCGCAGTTACCGGCAGGGGAACCCCACGCTGCTGCCTGAAATGAGCACCATTGTGGAAGTGAACCACCTGCTGCCCTTGGGCGAAAGCGGCAACTGGCTTTCCTCCGCATACGCACGGTTCACTTCGGACGTGATCACCAGCTACACCCTGCCCATGGCCGAAGACCCGAACATCCTGGTGGCCAGCTACGTGAACGGCGACGGCAACCAGGGCTTCGGTTGGGAGAACACCGTGAAGCTCACGCTGTGGAAAGGGTTGGAAGCCACCTTGAACGGCAATGTGCAATGGGTGCAGATCGGGCTTAGCCAGGGCAGCAGCACATACTCCAACACAGGCATCAACTTCGACGGCAAGGTGAACCTCTCGCAGAAACTGCCCAAGGGGTTCACGGTACAGGTGAATGCGGATTACGACAGCCCCCGGGTGATCCCGCAGGGGCACACCTTGGAACGCTATTCGCTGGACATCTCGGCCCGCAAGGAGCTGGGCAAGCACTTTGCCATCACCATAAGCGCGGACAACCTGCTGGATTCGCGGGGTTGGGGAACGTACTACGAGATGCCCAGCTTCGAGCAGGAAAGCTTCCGTACGTGGGGCACCCGCTCCTTCCGGCTCAACGCTTCCTGGCGCTTCGGCAAACAGGACACCACCTTGTTCCGGCGCAAGGGCGGCCAAACCGAACACCGCGTGCCGGGCACCGGCGGTGGTGACGAGGGCGGAGGCGAATAAGGCCGGCGGGCCGCAGCCCGCTTAAAGAGGCATCACCTCGAACTTGGGCGACCCGCGCTGGCCTTGGCTGTCGTAGTAATCCACGAAGTGCAGCTTGAAGAAGTAGCCCTCGCGGTCCTGCACGATGTACACCTTGTTGCTGTACACCTCATAAACGCCGGAATCGAACGAGTAGGCCTTCCAATTGTAGCCGATGGCATCCTGGTCGGCGGTGAACGGGTGGGCGAGCGTGTCGTTCAAGGCAACCTCGGAGAAAACACCTTCCAGCTCCGCCACACGCATGCCGCTGAAGCCGTTCACGGTGCCCGTGACCAAGTAGGCCAGGTAGGGATCGGGCGGCAGGAACTGTTCGGTGTACTGGGTGAACACCATGTCGTAGGTGCCCAGTGGCGGAGCGATCTGCACCACGCCATTGCCAAAGCTGAAATGGGCATAGGCCCGGGCGGGGTCCTTGGGCACGGTGATCTGCTGCACCCCCGAACCGTCCAAGTTCGCCCAGCGCAGCTCGAAGCCGGCAGGCGTAACGGAGGTGAGCTGCACCTTGCGCAAGCCGATGGGCAGGCCCGCGGTATTGAAGCCCATGTCCACGATGAACACGGGCAGTTCGGCACGCCAGTCGCCGAAGGCCAGGCTGTCCGTGCGGCCATCGGGCAAGTCCACCTTCCAGGTGTTGCCGAAGCCGGTGGTATCCGTCGGTTGGTCGAGTGCCGCACTGCTGCGGTGCGCACGCATCAGGCGGGCGTAGTTCAGGCGCACCTGCCAGCCATCAGGCGCACATTCGAAGGCGAGGTCCCAGTCCATCTTGCTGTTCTGGGCCACCACGCTGTACGTGCCCAGGTCGAACCACAACTGCTGGTCGTATGCCGGGCCCACCTGGGCCACGCACTCCACCACGCCGCCGCGCGGCGCCTTGGGCACAGGGACCTCTTCCTTGAGGCAGCCGGTGAAGGCAAGCCCGCAAAGTGAGGCCAAAAGGGGTACGAGTCCTTTCATCGAGGTCCGGTTTTAGGTTCCGCTTGGATGCTGAGCGCCAAGCGCAGGAAGAAGGTACGGCCTGTGGCCGTGGGAATACTGCCAGCCGCCGGCCCGCTGTGGGCGCCGCCACCGCCCAGGGTTGCTTGGAGGTCGGTGACATCGGCGATGTTCTTGCAGCCTGCCTGCACGGTGAGCCGCTGGCTGAAGAGCTGCTTGGAGACGGAAGCGTCGGCCATGAGGAAAGCTGCGATGAACCCGCGTGCCAAGCTTCCGTCGGCGGTGTAGATGTAGCTCTGCTGTTTGCCTTGGTATTTGCCGAAGAGGTTGATGCTCCAACCCTGTTTGCGCCAATGGCGGGTGGCGCTCAGGTTCACCGAGGGGGAAAACGCGTAGGGCTCCGCCCCGGACTTGATCCCCAGGGTATCGTAGCGCCCGGTAAGGGCCGTGCCGGCCGCCAAGGACCAATGGCCGGATTCCCAGTCGGCCCCTAAGCTTCCGCCCAAGGTGCGGTATTCGCCCACGTTGATGTAGCTGTAGAGCACGGGGCCTACCTGGGCCAAGGTGATGAGGTTGTGCACCCGGTCGTGGAAGGCAGCCAGTTCCCCGCGCAGCACGCCTTTGTCCGAGGCTTTGCGGTAGCTGAGCGAAAGCGAGTAGTTGTTGGAGGATTCGGCCACCAGGCCGGGGTTGCCCCGGATGTCGTGGTTCACATCCACGAAATACAGGTGCAGTTCCTTGAGCGAGGGTGCACGGAAGCCTTGGGCGTAGGAGGCGCGCAGGGTCAGGGTCGTATCCAGCTGAAGGCGCATGTCCAGCGAGGGCACCAGCGGGGCATCATACTGCGTGTTGGAGGCGGCCCGCACGCCGGGCCGCAGGGTCAAGCGGTCCACTGGGCGCCATTGCAGGCTGGCGAAGAGGGCGTAGTCGCCGATGCGTTCTTGTTCGTTGTCGGCAATGCGGTCGCCGGCAGCGGTTTCCTCGTTGAGGTCCAGCCCGAGTTCGTAGCCGAGGCGGGCGCTGTCGCCGGCATGGGCATAGGTGGCCCTAAGGTTGGTAAGGGTGAAGCGCGAGTCGTCCGCTTCGCCGGGCACGGGCGTGGTTTGCAGGGTGGTGAGGTCGCGCAACCAGGTGGAGCGGGTGCGCTGGTAACGGTCGTGGGCGATCAAGGCATGCACCTGCCTGCCCTTGGGCAGCTTGCCCGTGGCGAACACCGCATTGTCCAAGCGCTTGGTGAGGAATTCCGAATCAAAGGCGGTTTCCTGGTAGGGAGCACGGGGCCGCCCGCGGTCGGTGATGCGGTCTTGCATAAGCTCGCCCTTGTAGTTGAAGCTCCAATGATCATTGAGGTCGTAGCGGTAATTCAGGCGGCCGAAGTATTGTTCCCGGGGTTTCCACGGTTTGTAGCGCGAAGAATCGGCCGGGTTCTTGGAGAAGTCGTAGAGCAAGGGCTGATCGGGAGCCCAGCCGCCGAAGAAGTTGCGCCCGACGGTGAGCAGCACATCGTTCTTTCCGAAGCGTTTTCCGGCGGCCACCGAGAGGTTGAGCCTGCCGAGCTGCTCGGCATAGGCAATGGCCTTGAGCGAGGCGCCGCGACCGCTGTTCTTGCGGGTGATGAGGTTGATGGTACCGGCCAAGGCATTGGTGCCGTAGTTCACACTGAGGGGCCCTTCGAGGATCTCCACGCGGTCGATGCCGGTGAGGTCGATCTGGGCGAGGTCCAAGTTGCCGTCCTGGCGGCCGATCACCGGCACGCCATCCACCAGCACCTTCACGTTCTCCCCTCCCAGGCCGCGCATGCTCAGTGAAGTGCCCAGCATGTTGTCCTGGGAAAGGCGCATGTTGAGCTCCTGGCCCAGCACATCGCCGAGGCTTTGAGCGGCCATGCGCTGGACCTTCTCCGCGTTTACCACGTGCATGCGCTGCACGGCGCGGTCGGTGCGTGTGGGCTTGTATTGGCCGGTCACCACCAGTTCATCGAGGTTGAAGCGCTCCGATCGGCGCAGCAGGAAGGTGCGTGCCGCCGCGGAGCGGAGGGTGTCCAGCAGGGGTGTGTATCCGATGAAATCGATGCGCAAGGCGATACCGCCGCCGGCATCAAGCGCGCTGGCGGCCAAGGTGCACCTGCCGTCGGCATCTGCCACGGCCACGCCCTTTGCGCCGGTGCCCAGCGCGTGCCAAAGCACATGGGCATACGGAATGGCCTCCTGGGTGGCGGCATCGCGCACGGCAATGGCGAGCTGTGCGCGGCCCGCCGTGGCCAGCACAAGAAGCAGGAAGGCCGACATGGCCCCACGCAGGAACTGCACGGGCAATGCCGTGCAGTTCCATGGGCGGCGGCCGGCAAGTGCCACCGGTATCGATCTCGGGGTTGGCGTAGGGCGATGCACCAGTTCCGGCCGAAAGTTGTTCATGGGTCCGCTGAAGTCCGTATGGCAAGCCGCATTCGCCTTGCGAGACCGGTCCCGCAAGGCGAATGCGGCTTGACCGGCAGAATTACTCGATCACCAGTTTGGTGGTGGCGCTGGTGCCCGGGGCATCCAAGCGTACCATGTACACGCCCTTGGCGAGGCTGCCCACGTCCAAGGTGCGGTCGGCAAGGCCGGTGAGGCCTCCCCACTGTTGCTGCTGCACCTGCTGGCCTGCTGCATTGAACACGCGCACCAGAGCCTCCGTTGCCGGCATGTCCACTACCAGGCGTGCGATGCCATCGGTCACGGGGTTGGGCCAGGCGAAAAGGTGGCTCTGCGGTGATGCATGCTCACCCACGCCCACGGCGCTCATCAATTCCTTGGTGAAGCTGATGTTTCCATTGGCGCCCCCGCCGTAGCCGGTGAAGATGATCTTCCAGATGTTGCCGGGCACGTCCTTGACGAAGTAGGTGCGGTCCGCGGCCATCACATAGGTGCTTTGGCCGAAGTCGTAGGTTTTCCAATCCGAGCCCAGCACGTTGATGTTGCTGCTGAATTCACCCATGCTCCAATCGGCTTGCGCGCTGGGCAAGCCGTCCACTTGCAGGGCAGTGACCTCTTTGTTGAGCAGCACGCCCACCACGGGATAGACGTACGGGGTCAGCTGCACGTACTTGGTGAAGAGCAGGTCCCAGGCCTCGGCCAAGGGCTCCCGGTCCAAGGTGCTGTTGGTGGCAAAGGACCAGTAACCGAAGTTTTTGCCGGTGAAGCTGGTCTTGGCCAGGGTCGCCTCCTGGCTGTCGCTGCCGTCGAGGTTGGCATAGGTGAAGGAGTAGATGCCGCTGGCCAGGGAGTTGATGCGGAGCTTTTTCCAGGTGGAACCGTCGGCAAGCTGGATCACATAGATCTTGGTACCGGAGATCACATGGGTGATCATGTTGTAGTCGCCCCAGCCCACGTTGAGGCCGTCCGGATCGGAAAGGTTGTTGCCATTGCTGAGCGCGCTCACGGACCAGCTGCTGTCGCTGTCCTGGATCAGGGTCCAGTTGGCGGTGTCCACGGTGTTCACATTGGCCCAGTCGGCAAGGACATTGGGGGTTTCGTAGGCCACCAGGCCCTTGGCTGCGTTCACCCGGATGGCGGAAGTGAAGCCGGCCATTTCAAAGGCCAGGTCCCATTCATCCAGGGCGGCGGCCTCCGTCTGGTCGTTGAGCAGGCTGTACCACTGCTGTTCCACACTGCCCCCTCCGGTGGAAACCGTCACCGGGGTTTGGGCTTGGAGCGCCGTGGCCAAGGTGGCCGTGGCGAGAAGAAGTATCGTTTTTTTCATGGCGGCGCAAAGGACCGAAGAAACCGGTAGGCACGCATACCCCGATCAGGGTAAAGGGGGGCGTTTTGGTCATGGAATTGTCTTTTCCGGTGATCCGCCGCCCGGTGAGGTGCGTGCCGAAGCCGTAGCCAAGAGCTGTGAAGGGGCGGACCGTGGCGCCCCTTCGGCCTTAACATTGCGGCACTTCCGCCCGCCATGCGCCGACGCACCCTGGGAACCATGGTATTGCTGGCCACGCTCAGCGTGGCGGGCGTGGTGGCCACCCAGTTGATGTGGTTGGGCCGGGCGCAGCGCTACGAGCGGGAGCAGGTGCTTTTGCAACAGCAGCACCAGGCACAATTGGACAAGCAGTTCAACGACCGCGTTACCATAGCGCTCACCGATGTCACCGAACGGATCCTTTCGATCACCAAGGACCCGAGCGACCTGTTCGATGCGGTGAAGCAGGAGCGGCCCAACTACTTCGTGGTCAGCATCAATGATACGATCCACCCGTACCTGCTGGAATCGCTGTTGGAACAGGAGTTCAAACGGCGCAACATCAACGAAGACTTCGAGTACGGCATCTATGACTGCTTCACGGACAGCATCGTTTACGGCAACTACGTGAGCCTGGGCGACAGCCTGCCGGCAGATTCCGCCCGCCACAGCCGATTGCTCAAACTGGACAAGGACGGGCACTACTTCGGGGTATACTTCCCTCGGCGCGCCTCCTCCACCCCGCCGCAGCCCAAGGCGGAAACCCTCAATTGGTTGTACCCTGCGGCGGTGGCGTTCATTGTCTTCGCCTTTTTCGCGTACAGCATGTGGGTGATCCTGCGGCAAAAGCGGCTGGGGGAAATGAAGAACGACTTCATCGGCAACATGACCCATGAGCTGAAGACCCCGATCAGCACCATTGCGTTGAGCAGCGCGGTGCTCAGCGAGCCGGGCATCGCGCAGGAGCCGAAGCGGTTGCAGAACTACGCACGGATCATCCACACGGAGAACGAACGCCTGCGGCAGCAGGTGGAACGGGTGCTGCAACTGGCCACCATGGATGAGGGCATGCAAAAACTGGAGCGCGAACCGGTGAACATGCACGACCTGCTCCGGGAGACGGTGGCCTCCTTTGAACTGTTGCTGCAGCAGCACGGCGGAACCTGCAGCTTGGACCTGCGCGCGGCGAACCCCCTGGTGACCGGCGACCGCGTGCACCTGGGCAATGTGCTCTTCAACCTGGTGGACAACGCCGTGAAATACGCCAAAGGGGAGCCGTGCGTGCACATCACCACCAGCAACACGGCCAACGACCTGGTGATCGCAGTGGCCGATCAGGGCATCGGGATCCGCAAGGAAGACCTGCGGAACATATTCGAGCGCTTCTTCCGGGTGCACACCGGCAACGTGCACAACGTGAAAGGCTTCGGCCTGGGCTTGCACTACGTGGCCGAAACGGTGCGTGCGCACGGTGGCAGGGTGCATGTGGCCAGCACCTTGGGCAAGGGAAGCACCTTCACCGTGGATCTCCCCTTGGACAAAACCGCAGCGAACAACCCAACAACATGAAAAAGGAAAACACTGGCGGGGCCAAGGGCACCTTGCTCTATGTGGAGGATGACGAGAACCTGGGTTTCGTGGTGCAGGACGGCCTCACGCGCCACGGCTACGACGTGCACCTGTTCCGCGACGGCAAAGAAGGCCTGATGCACTTCAACGCCAACCGGTACGACCTGTGCCTGTTGGACGTGATGCTGCCCCAGAAGGACGGCATCAGCCTGGCGCAGGACATGCGCATCACCGACCAGAAGGTGCCCATCATCTTTCTTACGGCCAAGGGGCAGCCGGAAGACCGCATCGCCGGCTTCAAGGCCGGGGGCGACGACTACATCACCAAGCCGTTCAGCATCGATGAACTGGTGCTGCGGATCGAGGCGATCCTGCGGCGCACGCGCAACAAGGGGCACGATGGCCAGGATCGCGAGGTGTTCACCATCGGGGAGTTCACCTTCGACGATCGGAACAAGACCCTCTCCCACCCCGCGGAAGAACGGCGGCTTACCAAGAAGGAAGCCGCCGTGTTGCGGCTGCTGGCCATGCAGCCGGACCAGGTGCTGCCGCGCGAGCTTTTGTTGAACATGGTATGGGGCGACGACAGCTATTTCCTGGGGCGCAGCCTGGACGTGTTCATCAGCCGGCTGCGCAAATACCTGCGCCACGATGACCGCGTACGCATCGTGAACGTGCATGGCATCGGCTTCAAGCTGCAGGTGGTCTAACACGGGGCCCAAGGCCCAAAACAGCGGCGACGCACGTTCTTCAACGCACGCCGCCACCGTTCCCTACCCTGTACTTCCGCTCAGCCCGGGCTGAGCACTGCCTTTACCGCCGCGGCAATGACGGCACCATCGGCCTTGCCGGCCAATCGGGCGTTCACCGCTTTCATGGCGCGGCCCATGTCGGCCATGGACGTGGCGCCGATCTCCGATAGCACTGCCTGTACCGCTGCCTGCACCTGCTCCGCGTTGAGGCGCGCCGGCAGGTAGGCCTCGATCACCTTGGCCTGGGCCTCATCTTCGGCGGCCAGGTCCGTGCGGCCTTGCTGGTGGTAGATCGCAGCCGCCTCCGCGCGCTGCTTATGCAGTTTTTGGAGGATCCGCAGGCCGGCCTCCTCGGCCAGCACATGCGATCCACCCTCCTTGGTCAGCTCCAGCAACAGGGCGCTCTTGATGGCGCGGAGCACGTTCAGGCGGTCCTTGTCGCGGGCCAGCATGGCGGCCTTGATGTCGGCATCGATGCGCTGCTGCAGGTCCATGGCCTTAATCCACGTTATCGTGCAGGAACGGGTTGTTGCGGCGCAGTTCCGTGCGCCGTTCACCGGCCTCGTTGGTGCTTTCCGAAAGGGTGAAGCGGCTCACGTTGCTGTCGGTGCTGTGCGGTCCTTCGGAAAGCTGCACCTGCTTGCGCTTGTAGGCCGGTTCCCGTTCCATTTCGGCCAGCCCGTTCGGGGTGCGCAGGCGCAAGGAGGATTCCCGCAACTGGGCCAGCCGCTGCTCGGTGCGGACCTGCTGTTCGGCCGGTGAGACCTGCACCTGGCCTTGCTCCACGAACACGCTGCCCACCGTGCCCGCTCCTGGTCCGGGCCTCACCGGCACCTCCAGTTCGGTCAGCTCATGCACCACCTTCTCATTGAGGGGTTGCGTGGCCGGTTCCTGTTTGGGCTGGACAGGCCGGGCCGGTTCGGGCAGGAACGGCAGCACAGGCTGCTGGTTCACCGCTTCCACCGGCTTCAGGTAGGGTTCATTCGCAGCAGCATCCACCACCTGTGCCATCGGCGCCACGCCTTGGAGCGGATCGGTGATGGGCGCGGTGATCATGGTGGGCAGGTCGCTCTCCAAGCTGTTCACCTTCTTCTCGGGCAACCGCTGTTCCAAGGTGGCCGTGAGCTCGTTCTGGTTGAAGCCGGTGGCGATCACCGTTACCCGGATCTTCTCGCCCAGGGCCTCATCGGTGCAATAACCCCAGATCACATCGGCGGAGCTTCCGGAAGCATCCTGGATATGGTCGGTGATGCTGCTCATTTCATCCATGGAGATCGAGCGGGTGCCCAGTGCGATGTTGAGCAGCACGTACTTGGCTCCCTTGATATCGTTGTCGTTGAGCAAGGGGGAAGAGAGCGCCTCGCGCACGGCATGCAGCGCGCGGTCTTCACCTTCGGCCTCGGCCATGCCCATGAGGGCCACGCCGCTGCCGGACATCACCGTGCGCACGTCCTCGAAGTCCACGTTCACCTTGCCTTCCTTCATGATCACTTCGGCGATGCCGCGGGCAGCGGTGGAGAGCACATTGTCGGCATGGCCGAAGGCATCATCCATGCCCAGGTTGCCGTAGAGGTCGCGCAGGCGGTCGTTGTTGATCACGATGAGCGTATCCACGGCCTGGCGCATTTCCTCGATGCCCTGGGTGGCCTGCTGCATGCGCTTGCGCCCTTCGAACTGGAAGGGCATGGTGACAATGCCCACGGTGAGGATGCCCATGTCACGTGCGGCCCGGGCCACCACGGGAGCGGCTCCGGTGCCCGTGCCGCCGCCCATGCCGGCGGTCACGAAGAGCATCTTGGTGCGGGGCGTGAGCAGTTCGCGGATCTCCTCAATGCTTTCCAGGGCGGCAGCGGCGCCGCGCTCAGGCTTGCTGCCGGCCCCCAATCCTTCGGTAAGGGCGGCGCCCAACTGGAGCTTTACCGGCACGGGGCTCATGTCCAGCGCCTGCTTGTCGGTGTTGCAGATCAGGAAATCCACGCCGCGGATGCCTTGGGCGTGCATGTGGTTCACGGCATTGCCGCCACCGCCGCCCACACCGATCACTTTGATGATGGAGGAAAGCTCGGAGGGAAGGTCGAATTTCATCGGGTACGGGATTATCGGGGTTCAGGGTTGGGGGGAAGGTTCAAGCTTCATCGTCGCGCAGGATGTCGCTGGCGCTGTTGAGGACCTTGCTGAAGAAGCTGCCCACGCGGGATTGGCTGTGGGTGGTCACCTTGGATCCGGGTTGCCGCGGCTGCTCGCGGTGGCGCTCGAGGTAGTCGAAGCCGCGCAGCACCAGGCCGACACCCGTGGCGAAAAGGGGGCTGGTAACGGCTTCCACCTTGCTGTTGGCGAGGTGCTCACTGGGGTAGCCGATGCGGGTGCTCATGCCCGTGACATACTCGGTGAGCTGGCGCAGGTGCTTGAGCTGGGCACCGCCTCCGGTGAGCACGATGCCGCCGCTGAGCTGTTTCTCCAAGCCGCTGTTCTTGATCTCGAAGTAGACATGTTCGAGGATCTCCTCCATGCGGCACTGGATGATGTTGGCGAGGTTCTTCAGGCTGATCTCCTTGGGCTCGCGACCGCGCAGGCCGGGTATGCATACCACCTCGTTCTCCTTGTTCTCGCTGGCCAAGGCGCTGCCGAACCGGCTCTTGAGCAGCTCCGCCTGGTCGCGCAGGATGGCGCAGCCCATCTTGATGTCGTCGGTGATGACGTTGCCGCCGAAAGGGATCACGGCGGTGTGGCGGATGATCTGGTCGCTGAAGATGGCGATGTCGGTGGTTCCGCCGCCGATGTCCACCAGCACCACGCCCGCCTCCTTCTCTTCGGCGCACAGCACCGCGTCCGAACTGGCCAAGGGCTCCAGGATGAGTTCGGTGACATCGAGGTTGGCGCGGGCCACGCACTTGTTGATGTTGCGCGCGGCGGTGACCTGGCCGGTGATGATGTGGAAATTGGCCTCCAGGCGCGCGCCGCTCATGCCGATGGGGTCCTTGATCCCCTGCTCATTGTCCACGATGTACTCCTGGGGCAGCACGTGGATGATCTCTTCGCCGGGCAGCATGGCCAGGCTGTACATGCTGTCGATCAGCTGGTCGATGTCGGTTTGGCGGATCTCCTCCTCCAGGCTTTTGCGGGTGATCATGCCGCGGTGGTGCATGCTGCGGATGTGCTGGCCGGCGATGCCCACGTTCACGGTGGTGATCTGCACGTTGGCACTGTTCTCGGCCTCTTGCACGGCCGCCTTGATGCTGTCCACGGTGCGCTGGATGTTGGTGACCACCCCGCGGGTCACACCGTCGCTGCGGCTCTTGCCCATGCCCATGATCTCCAGCTTGCCCTGCTCGTTCTTGCGACCCACGATGCAGGCGATCTTGGTGGTGCCGATATCAAGGCCGGCTACAATTTCCTCGTTGTTCTCCATGTTCGTCAGTTGGCGTTGGGGCCGATGCTTGCGTGTTGGTCGTGATCAGAAGGCGGGGCGTTTGGCGCACACTACCTGGTCGTTGAAGCGCAGGTCGATTGTGCTGTACATGCGCCAATCGGTTTGGGGGATTCCTTGCTGGTAGAAGAGCCGGAGCTTGGCCAGGCGCTGTTGCAGGTGGCTGCCATCGCCAATGCGGATGCGCATCATGCCCACGCCGGGGATCAGCGTGATCTCGCCATCGGCATCCATGACCGCTTGGGGGAACAGGGCGCTCCAAAAGGGATCTTGGCTGATGGTGCGCGCCATGGCGTGGATGGCACGGCTGTGCAGGTGCCGGAAGAGGCTGTCCGGCGCGTGGACCAGGTTCACGGGCGGGCGGTTTGCGAAGGGCTCGGCCAGTTGGCCGGTCACGGCCATCACCCGGGCGGTGTAGTTGGGGTCCAGGGGCATGGTCCAGCCGTCGCGGTCGATGTAAAAGCCCGTGCCGTCGGCGTTCACCACGCGCACAATGGGCTGCCGCTGGCGGGCCCGCACATGCAGCACGCCGTCCATGGTATGGTACACATCGGCGTCGGCCAAGCTGGGGATCGCGCGCAAGTGCCGTTCAATGGCGGTTTCGTCCAGGTCGTTCACGGAGGTGCCGATCACGGGGCCCGTGGCTTTGTCCACTTCGAGCTTCAAGGCTTCGGCATCGGTGAAATGCACCTCTGCGGCGGCGCGCACCTGCACCCGCACTTCACGGACGGCCACCTGTTCCGCACGGTGCTCCACAAAGCCCAGCAAGGCCATCAAGGCCGCACCGGCGCCCAGGATGGCCGCAAGCCGAAGGATATGTTTTGCTCTGCTCATTCCTTGGCGTTCAACATGGTTGCAATGGCCGGCACCAGGCGGTCGATGTCACCCGCTCCAAGGGCCAGCAAGATGTCCACATCGCGGGCTTGCAAAAGCGGCAACAGCTGCTCCTTTGTGCACAGCACGCTGTTAGTCCCTTTGATCTGTTCCAGCAGCCAGGCCGAGGTGATCCCGGGCAACGGTTCTTCGCGGGCCGGATAGATCTCCAGCAGGATCAGTTCATCGAGCAGGGCCAGGCTGCGGGCAAAGTCCGCTGCCAGATCGCGCGTGCGGCTGTAGAGGTGGGGCTGGAAGATGCCGGTGATCTTGCGGCCGGGATAGAGCTCGCGCACGCTGCGGATGCAGGCCTCCAGTTCGGTGGGATGGTGGGCGTAATCATCGATGAAGATGCTCTTCGCGGTACGGGCACGCAGCTCAAAGCGGCGCCGTACCCCTTGGAAGCTCGCCAAGCCCTTGCGTATGGCCTCAGGAGCGGCCCCGGCATGCAGCGCCATGGATGCCGCGGCCACCGCATTCTCCACATTGTGCCTGCCGGGCATGCCCAAGGTGAGGCCGCGCAGCACGGTCTCGCCGGCCACCAGGTCGAAATGGTAGCTGCCGTCGCTCACGGCAATGTTCTCGGCATGGGGCCCGGCAGGGCTGTCCAGGCCGTAGGGCACGGCATCGCGGAGCACGGAGGCATGCTGCAGCAGGCGCTCCATCACGCGGTGGTGCACGAACATGCGCCCTTTCACCAACGCGGCGAAATCGGCATAGGAGCGGTACATCTTTTCCGCATCGCCGTAGATGTCCAGGTGATCGGGGTCCATGGCGGTGATCACGGCTTCATCGGGGTGCAGGGCGAGGAAACTGCGGTCGTATTCATCGGCTTCCACCACGTTGAGCACGGCCTTGGAGTTGAGCAGTACGTTGGTGTCGTAGTTGGCGCTGATGCCACCGAGGAAGGCGTTGCACGGGATCCCGGCCTGCGTGAGCAAGTGGGCCAGCATGGTGCTCACGGTGGTTTTTCCGTGGGTGCCGGCCACGGCCAAGGTGCGCCGGTCGCGGGTGACCAGGCCAAGCACCTCGCTGCGCTTGTGGATGGCGGCGCCGCGTTGCTGCCAGAAGGCGATCAGCGGGTTGTCCAAGGGCACCGCCGGGGTGCGCACCACCATGACGCGCGCGGGATCGGCCTCGCGGAACTCGGCGGGGATGTTGCGCACATCGGTGCTGTAGCTCACATCAATGCCTTCCTGGGCAAGCTGCACGGCCACTTCCCCGGGGGTTTTGTCATAGCCGGCCACCGCGGCCCCGTGGCGGCGGAAATACCGTGCCAGGCCGCTCATGCCGATGCCGCCGATGCCGATGAAATAGAGCAGGTCCGGGCGTTTCATGTCCATGATCACTGGGGATTGGCGATGGGGTTGAATGCGGCCAAACGGAGCACCTCCGCAGCAATGGCCTCCGCCGCATTGTCCATGCCCATTGCGGCCATGGCCGTGCGCAGGCGATCGCGTTCCGCAGGGTCGGCGACCAGGCGCAAGATCTCGCCGCCGAGCCTGGCCGCGGCATCCGCATCCTTCACCAGCACCGCAGCGCCGCGCTCGGCCAGGGCGCGCGCATTGCTGGTCTGGTGGTCTTCGGCGGCCGTGGGCAGCGGCACCAGGATGGCAGGCCGTTGGGTGAGGCAGAGCTCGCTTACGCTGATGGCACCGGCGCGGGCCACCACCACATCGGCCACGGCATAGGCCAGGTCCATGCGGTCGATGAAGGCCGGCACACGGGCATCGGCAAAGCCGGTGCGGCGAACGGCTTCCAGGGCCTTGCTGTGGAACGGGCCGCCGGTTTGCCAGATGAGCTGCACGCCCGCATCGCGCAACTGCTCCAAGGCGGCCTCGATGCCCAGGTTGATGCCGCGCGCGCCCAGGCTTCCGCCGGTAACGAGCACCACGGGCGCATCCCCCCGCAATTGGAAATGCCCGAGCCCGATGGGCCGTTTGCCGGCCAGGCGCACCATGTCCTGCCGTACGGGGTTGCCGGTGAGGCGGATCTTATCCTTGGGGAAATAGCGCTCCATGCCGGCATAGGCCACGCAGATGGAGGCAGCCCGTTTGGCCAGCAGGCGGTTGGTGGCACCGGCATGGCTGTTCTGCTCCTGGATGAGCGTGGGCACGCCCGCGCGCTGTGCCGCGGCCAGCACCGGCCCGCTGGCATAGCCGCCCACGCCCACGGCCACGTGCGGCCTGAAGGTGCGCACGATGCGCCGGGCCTGCCACATGCTGCGCAGCAGCCGCCAAGGCAGCCCGATGTTCTTCCACGGCGCCCCGCGCTGGAAGCCGCGTACGGGCAGGCCCGTAATGGCATACCCCGCAGCAGGCACCTTCTCCATCTCCATCTTGCCCTCGGCACCCACGAAGAGGAAACGGGCATCGGGCACCCGCTGCTTGAGTGCATCGGCAATGGCGATGGCCGGGAAGATGTGCCCGCCCGTGCCTCCTCCGCTGATCAAGATCCTAGGCTGCATGGGCAGTGGTTGCGGGGCGTTCGCTCTTGGCAGCGGCCTGCGCGTCGTACACGCTGCGGCTCACGCTGAGGATGATGCCGATGGACAAGCAGGTGAACCACATGCTGGTGCCGCCCATGCTCACCAGCGGCAGCGGCTGGCCGGTAACGGGCACCAGGTTCACGCCCACGGCCATGTTCACCAAGGCTTGCATCACCAGGCTCAACGCCAGGCCGACGGCCACCAGCGAGCCGAAGGGCCTGTCGCAGCGGTTGGCGATGCGCATGGCGCGCGAGAGCAGGATGAGGTAAAGCAACAGCAGGCCCAACCCGCCCAGGATGGAGCCGTACTCTTCGATGATGAAGGCGTAGATCATGTCGCTTTCCGGATGGGGCATGTAGTTGCGCGAGGTGCCGGTGCCCGGGCCGTTCGGCAGGAATCCGCCGTGCACAATGGCGATCTTGGCCTTGTTCACCTGGTAGTTGGCGTCGCGGTCGCTGCCCCCGTGGTTCTCCAGACGGGATTGCCAGGTTTGCAGGCGGGGCAACAGATCGGGATTGGCCTTGGAGAGCAGCAGCAACAGGCCGAAAGCGGAGGCCGCCATGCCGCAGATGCCCAGGAGGTGCTTCACGGGCACCCGGCCGATGAACATCAGCACCATGCAGGTGGCCAGCAAGAGGGCGGCCGTGGAGAAGTTGGCCGGAAGGATGGCCCCGCACACGGCACCCACGGGCAACAGCAAGCGCAGCAGCACGTCGCGGAAGGTCCATGGCTCATCATGCTGCCGGCCCAGTACACGTGCCAGGTACGCAATGATCACCACCCGCGCCAGGTCACTGGTCTGGAAGGTGATGCCCACGCCCGGAATGGCCAACCAGCGCGAGGCACCGTTCACATTGGTGCCGATGAGCAGGGTGAGCACCAGCAAGGCCACGGTAGCCCAAAGGAAGATCTGCGCCAGCTTGGAATAAACGGTGTAGCGCAGGCGGCTGGAGGCGTACATGATCCCGCCCGCGCCGGCCAGCATCAGGGCATGCTTGACCAAGATCCGGAAGGTTCCGCCATGGTCCCGCCAGCCCATCCAGGAGGAAGCGCTGTACACGGCCAACAGGCTGGTGATGCCCAACAGCAGGGCCACCACCCAGATGGTGCGGTCGCCTTTCAGGTGGCGGTCGAGGAGTTGGTTCATGGCCGTGCGCGCTTCACTCGTCGGTCAGAGATCGTTCAATGCGCGCCTGAACTCGGCGCTGCGTTCGGCCTGGTTGGCCAGGCCGCAGGTGGCGGGGCAGGCGGGGCTGAACAGCACCCGGCCACCGGGCACTGCCAGTTCACGGGCCGTGAAGACGGCTGTGCGCAGGCTGTCCGCGAAGTACACGCACCCCGGTCCGGATCCGAGGGCCTGTGCCTTCTCGGGGTCCGGGGTACCGTAGAACACGGCAGCGTCCACCTGTTCGCCCATGAAGGCCAACAGGCGCCCATCGATGGCCGGGAGCGTGGCGGCGTCCGCGATCCACACCAGGGGCTTGCCCAGGTCGAGGATGGAAAACAGGGCGGCATCCAGGAAGGTGCTGCGGCTGTCATCGATGTACTCCACACCGGCAATGGCCACGGTGCGCGGTGCCGCGCCCGGCCGCGTTGCCGGAACTGCTGCGGCACCGCGCAGGGCCAGCAGGCGCTTCGCCAGGTCGGAGGTGCTGGTGGTGTTCATGTCCTGGGTGCTCCTTGGTCCATGGTTCACAATGCGCGCACCGCGGCCTTGAACTTGCGGCCACGGTCCTCGTAGTTCTCGAACAGATCGAAGCTGGCGCACGCCGGGCTGAGGAGCACCACATCGCCGGGCTCGCCCAGCTCGTAACCTTTGTTCACGGCCTTTTCGGCGGAATCCACCTCGGTGATGTCGGCCACGATGTCGCCAAATGCCTGCATGATCTTGGCGTTGTCCACGCCCAGGCAGATGATGGCCTTCACCTTGCGGCGCGCCAGGTCGCGCAGCTCGCTGTAGTCGTTGCCCTTGTCCACGCCGCCCATCACCCAGATCACCGGCTTTTCCATGCTTTCCAGTGCGAACCAGGTGCTGTTGACGTTGGTGGCCTTGGAGTCGTTGATGAACTCCACGCCGTTGACCACGCCCACGCGCTCCAGGCGGTGCTCCACATTGCGGAAATCGGCAAGGGCATCGCGCACCACGTCGCTGCGCACATCGAGCACGCGGGCGGCAATGCTCGCGGCCAGTGAATTGTACACGTTGTGCTTGCCTTGCAGGGCGAGTTCCAGGATGCTCATGGTGAAGGTTGATTGGTTGGTGTGGACGTGGAGGAGGTCGTTTTGCAGGTACCCGCCTTGATCCACGGAGGTGCGGATGGAGAAGGGCCATTGGCGCGCCAATACGTTGTGGCGTTTGAGGCCTTCACGGGTCTGAGGGTCGTCGGCGCAGTAGATGAAGTGGTCATCCGGGCCCTGGTTCATGGTGATGCGGAACTTGCTGTCCACATAATTCTCCATGCGGTTGTCGTAGCGGTCCAGGTGGTCCGGGGTGATGTTGGTGAGCACGGCGATATGGGGCTTGAGCGTTTGCGTGCCGTCCAATTGGAAGCTGCTCAGCTCAAGCACCAGGATGTCGTGGCGTTCCTTGGCCACCAGCCCGGCGAAGGAGGTGCCCACGTTTCCGGCGAGCCCGGCGTTCATGCCGGCCTTGCGCAGGATGTGGTGCACCAGCAGGGTGGTGGTGGTCTTGCCGTTGCTGCCGGTGATGCCGATGATGGGCACGTTGACGTGGCGCGCGGCGAACTCCACCTCGGCGATCACCGGCACGCCCTTGTTGCGCAAGGCCTTCACCACCGAAGCGGTTTCGGGGATGCCCGGGCTCTTCACCACTTCTGCGGCGGCCAATATGCGGTTCACCGTGTGGCCGCCTTGCTCATAGGCGATGCCGGCCTCGTCCAAGCGCGCGCTGAAGGCCGGGGGGATCAGGCCGGCGTCGCTCACGAACACGGGGATGCCCAGCTTTTTCGCCAGCACGGCCGCTCCCACCCCGCTTTCCTGCGCGCCCAAGATCACCAGTTCGTTCATCGCAGTTTCAGGGTTACGAGGGTGGCCACGGCGAGCATCACGCCCACGATCCAGAAGCGGGTCACGATCTTGCTTTCGTGGTAGCCCAGCTTCTGGTAGTGGTGGTGCAGGGGCGACATCTTGAAGATCCTGCGGCCCTCACCGTACTTGCGGCGCGTGTACTTGAACCAGGATACTTGGAGCATCACGCTCAGGTTCTCCACCAGGAACACGCCGCAGAGCACGGGGATCAGCAGTTCCTTGCGCACCAGGATGGCCAGTGCGGCGATCACGCCGCCCAAGGCCAGGCTGCCGGTATCGCCCATGAAGACCTGGGCGGGATAGGCGTTGTACCAGAGGAACCCGATGCATGCGCCCAGCAGCGCGCCGATGAACACCACCAGCTCGCCGATGCCGGGGATGTACATCACGTTGAGGTACTGGGAGAAGATGATGTTGCCGCCGATGTAGGTGAGCACGCCTAGTGCCAGCACGATGATGGCGCTGGTGCCGGCGGCCAGCCCGTCGATGCCGTCGGTGATGTTGGCCCCGTTGCTCACGGCGGTAATGATGAACACCACCACCAGCACATAGAGCACCCAGGTGTACTTGCGGGCCTCCCTGCCGAACACGCCCATCACCGAGGAGTAGTTGAGCTCGTTGCCCTTCACGAAGGGGATGGTGGTGTTGGGCTGCTTGCGGTCCAGCAGGTAGTGCGCCGTGCCGTCATCCTCGGTGAACATGCTCACTTCCGAAGGGTCGAACTGCTCGGCAAGCACCTGCGGCACTTCCACCTTGGTGCGGATGGAGGGATGGAAATACACGGTAAGGCCGATCACCAGGCCGATGCCCACCTGGCCGATCACCTTAAAGGTTCCCGCCAGCCCGCGCTTGTCCTTCTTGAAGACCTTGATGTAATCGTCGATGAACCCGATGGTGCCCAGCCACAGCATGGCGAGCATCATCAGCAGGATGTACACGTTGTCCAGGCGGGCGAAGAGGAGGGTGGGCACGATGGTGCCGGCGATGATGATGAGGCCGCCCATGGTGGGCGTGCCCTGCTTCTCCGACTGGCCCTGCAGGCCGAGGTCGCGGACGATCTCTCCCACCTGCTTGCGCTGCAGCAGGCGAATGATGCCCTTGCCCCACCAGAGGGAGATCATCAGGGAGATGATCAGGGCCATGCCCGCGCGGAAGCTGATGTAGCCGAACACACCGCTGCCGGGGAAGGTGAGCTGGAGCCAGTTGATGAGGTGGTACAGCATTATTTCCGCAACAGTTCAAGGGTTTCCTTCAACACCTCCACATCGTTGAAATGGTGGCGCACGCCGCGGACCTCCTGGTAGTTCTCATGGCCTTTGCCGGCCAGGAGCACCACCTCCCCGGGCGCGGCCATGGCCACGGCCTGGCGGATGGCCTCGCGGCGGTCGGTGTTCACGAACACCCTTGCGAGGTCGGCCGGCAGCAGGCCTTTGCGCATGTCGTCGATGATGGCCAGGGGGTCCTCGCTGCGCGGATTGTCGTTGGTGAGCACCACGCTGCGGCTCATGGCGGCGGCAATGGCCGCCATCACCGGCCGCTTGGCGCGATCGCGGTCTCCGCCGCAGCCCACCACGGTGATCACCCGTTCACGGTCGCCGCATACGGCACCGATGGTGTTGAGAACGTTCTTGAGCGCATCGGGCGTGTGCGCATAATCAACGATGCCGATCACGCCGCCTTGGCCGCGCACCACCTGGAAGCGGCCCGGCGGCGGTTCCAAGGCGCTGAGCGCGGTAAGCACCTCCACGGGCTGCCCGCCGAGCAGCACGGCGGCTGCGTAAACGGCCAACAGGTTGCTGGCATTGAATTCTCCCACAAGCCGGGAGTACATGTCGCGCCCGTCGATGTTGAGCTGCAGGCCGGTAAGCTGGTTCTCGATGATGCGCGCCCGGTGGTCCGCCAGGTTGCGCACGGCGTAGGTGCACTTGGCGGCCTTGGTGTTCTGCAGCATCACCGCGCCGTGCACATCATCGGCGTTCACCAAGGCCGAAGCCCCGGCAGGCAGCGCGTCGAAGAAGCCTTTCTTGGCCTGGATGTATGCATCGAAGGTGCCGTGGTAGTCCAGGTGGTCGTGGGTGATGTTGGTGAACACGCCCAAGGCGAAGTGCAGCCCGGCGATGCGTTCCTGCACCACGGCATGGCTGCTCACTTCCATGAAGCAGTGGGTGACTCCCGCTGCGGCCATCTCCGCGAACAGCGCGTGGAGGCGCAGCGGGTCGGGCGTGGTATGGGTGGCGGGCACCACGGCATCACCGATGCGGATCTCCACGGTGGAAATGAGCGCGCATTTGTGCCCCAGGGCCCCGAAGAGCTTGTAAAGCAAGGTGGCCACGCTGGTCTTGCCGTTGGTGCCGGTGATGCCGGTGAGGGTGAGCTGGCGGTCGGGGTGGCCGAAGAAATTGCCGGCCATGATGGCCAGTGCATGGCGGCTGTCGGCCACGCGCACATAGGTCACTCCTTCCACGCACTGCTTGGGGAGGTCTTCGCAGATGATGGCCGCCGCCCCCAGCTCCACCGCCTTGCTTATGAACTTGTGCCCATCGGCCTGGGCGCCTCGCACGGCCACAAAGGCGGTATGGGGGCCGGCCTCCCGGCTGTCGAAGGTGATCCGGGCGATGGCCGCCGAGGTGTCGCCCACCACCTGTTCCAGCTGGGTGCGGTAGAGGATGTCCTTGAGCGGTTTCATATGGCGAGTTCCAGGGTTACGGTGGTTCCCTTGGTGAACCGGGTTCCGGGGGCGGGAGATTGGCGCTTGACCATGCCGCTGCCGGAGAGGCGCACGCGCAGGCCGCGGTTCTCCAGGATGAAGAGGGCATCGCGCAGGCCCATGCCCAGCACATTGGGCACCATGGCCGAACCGGCCTCGGGAACGGCGCGCGGGGTGATCTCCACCAGGCTGTCCGAGGCGGTGGTGGAAACCCACTCGCTTTCGCCTTCGATCTGCACGGGCACCTTCAGTCCGTCATACACGGCGACCATGTCGCTGCGCAGGCCTCCGAAGGACACCGGGGTGCGGAACACGGTATCGGTCGTGGCCAGCTTGGTCTGCATTTCCAGGCGGTTGCTGTAGATCTTGTCGGCGATCTCGCGGAACACGGGCCCGGCCACCACGTTTCCGTATACGCCGCGCATGGTGGGCGAGCTCACCACCACGATGCAGGTATAGCGCGGGGCATCGGCCGGGAAATAGCCCACGAAGGAGGCTTGGTAGCTGATGCCGTTCACCTTGTAGCCGGCCTTGTCGGCAGCGATCTGCGCGGTGCCCGTTTTGCCGGCGATGCGGAAATGCGCACTGCGCAGGTTGATGGCGGTGCCGGAGTCCACCACGTTTTGCAGCACTCCCTTCAACTGGTCGAGGGTGTTGGCGGCGCAAATGCGGTCCTTGAGCACCACGGGCGGGAAACGCTCCACCACCTTGCCCTCGCGGGAGATGGAGCTGACGAACTGCGGCTGCACCATGCGGCCGCCGTTGGCGATGGCGTTGTAGAAGGTGAGGATGCGCAGGGGCGTGACGCTCACCTCATAGCCGATGCTCATCCACGGCAGGCTGGTGCCGCTCCAGAGTTTTTTGTCTTCCGGCCCCCGGAGCACGGGCACGCCCTCGCCGGGCAGGCGTATGCCCAAGGTGCTGCCGAAGCCGAGCTCGCGCAACCCCTCCACGAACCGCTTGGGGTCGCTCTTGTAGGCTTTGTCAATGGCCTGTGAAATGCCGGTGTTGCTGCTCACCTCCAACGCCTTGCCCAAGGTGATCCTGCCATAGCCGCCCTCGTGGGAATCGCGCATCCAACGGTCGTAGAACCGCACTTTGCCGTCACGGGTGTCCACCTCTTGGCCAAGCGAAACGCGCCCGTCATCCAAGGCCACCATCAGGGCGGCCGTCTTGAAGGTGCTGCCCGGCTCGGTGCTGGCGCCCACGGCATAGTTGTAATCCTCCACGTAGGTGCTGTCGGCCTGGAGAGTGAGGTTGCTGATGGCCTTGATGTAGCCTGTTTGCGTTTCCATCACCACCACGCATCCATGGTGTGCGCCATTGCGCTTGAGCTGCGTGGCCAAGGCATTGTCGGCAACGTCCTGCAAGTTCATGTCGATGGTGGTGTGCACATCGCTGCCGGCAATGGGCTCCTGTCCCTCGCCGCCGTCCACGGGCATCCAAATGCCGCCGGTGAGCCGGCGTTCCAGGCGCAGGCCGGAAACACCTTTCAGCCATTGGCTGTAACCCGCTTCAATGCCGATGGCCGTGCTGTCCTTGAGCAAATAGCCCACGGTGCGGGAGGCCAACCGGCCGAAGGGCCTGATGCGCACCATGTGCTTTTCGGCGATCAGGCCGCTCTTGTTGCGCCCCAACCGGAACAGGGGCATGCGGCGCATGGCCTGCAGTTGCTCGTGGTCGCAGCGGCGTTTCACCAGGAAGTAGCGGTCGCCGCGGGCATGGGCGTCCACGAGGCTCCTGCGGTACTCGGGCATGGAGCGGTCGCCGAAGAGGCGGGAGAGCTCCCAGCTGAGCGAATCCACATGGGCGCTGAAGAGCTCATCGGTGAGCCCGTCGGCCTGCATGTCCATGCGGATCTCGTACTCGGGCACGCTGGTGGCCAGCAGGCGGCCGTCGTCGCTGAAGATGTGCCCGCGTTCGGAGCGCACGGTGCGCATGGCGGTGGCCACTTCTTCGGCCCGGGCACGCCACTTGTCGCCTTCGAGCAGCTGGATGCTGAAGAGCTTCACGGCAATGGCGGCTCCGAAGAGGATGAGCACCGTATACACCACGGTAAGGCGCAGGCGGTATGGGTTGGGGGTGCTCATTGGGCAGAGTGCAGGGCCTCCAGTTGGTCCTTGTCAACGGTGATCCGCATGGGCGGCACGCGGCTTTCGCGCAGGCCGATGCCGCTGATGTCGTCGGCCACTTGGCTCTGGCGCTCGGTGCGCTCCAGCAGGCTGCGCACGGTGATGTACTCCGAACGCATCTCTTTGAGCTCGCTGCTGGTGCGGTCCAGGTCGCGCACGGTGCGCTCGGTCCAGTATCCGTAGCCGATGTAGAAGAGCATCAGGCCGGCCGTGAACAGCAGGAAGGGCATGTTGGCCAACACCTTTTCCTTGGTGAGGAAGGTGCCATTGAGCACATTCACCAGGCCGCGGGAGAAGGTGCGGCCCGTGGCCGGGCGGGCCGCGGTTTCGGCGGGTATGTCCTTGCGCTTGTTCACTGGCGTACCGCTGTTCGCATCCGGGCGCTGCGCGCACGGGGGTTGTTGAGGACCTCTTCCGCCGAGGCTTGCACCGCCTTGTTGCCCACGGGACTGAAGGGCCGCAGGCTGTTGCCGTACACGTCCTTCTCCTCGCGCCCGTCCAGGCTTCCGGTTTTCATCCAGTTCTTCACCAGGCGGTCTTCCAAGCTGTGGTAGCTGATCACCACCAGGCGGCCGCCAGGCCGGATCACCGAAGGGCTGGCAAGCAGGAGCTGCTCGAGCGCGGACAGCTCCTCGTTCACGGCAATGCGCAATGCCTGGAACACTTGGGCCAGGAAGCCGTGCTCCTCGCCTCGGCGGGCCAGCGGCCGCAGCAGTTCCACCAGCTCCCCGGTGGTGCGCACCGGCCTTACGTTGCGTGCCGCCACGATGGTGCGCGCCACCCGGCCGGCCTGGGCCACCTCGCCATACTTGCGCAGCATATCGGCCAGGCCCTGCTCATCGGAACCGTTGAGCAGATCGGCGGCGGTGCGCCGTGCCAGCTGGTTCATGCGCATGTCCAAGGGCGCATCAAAGCGGAAGCTGAAGCCGCGCCCGGCCGTATCAAACTGATGGCTGCTTACGCCCAGGTCGGCCAGCAGGCCGTCCACGGGCAGCTTGCCCAGGAAGCGGAGGTGGTTGGCGATCCAGCGGAAATCGGAGGCCACCAGCGTGAAGCGCGGATCGGCGGGCGCGTTGCGCTTGGCATCGCTGTCGCGGTCGAAGGCCACCAGGACGCCGCCCGGGCCCAAGCGCGCGAGGATGGCGCGACTGTGCCCGCCACCGCCAAAGGTCACGTCCACATAGGTCCCGCCGGGCTTGATGGCGAGGGCATCCACGCTCTGCTGGAGCAATACGGGCTCATGATATGGGGCCAGGGGCGTCGTCATTGCCCAGGCTGCCCATCACTTCCTCCGCCAAGGCAGAGAGATCCACCTTCTCGCGGCGCATCCGCGCATAACCGTCCTTGCTCCACACTTCCACCCGGTCGCCCAGGCACACGAGCTTGAGGTCCTTGCCCAGCTTGGGGTCGTCCATCAACGGCTTGGGCAGCAACAGGCGGCCGCTGCCATCCAGCTCCAGGTGCGTGGCCCCGGAGGTGAAGCGCCGAATGAACTCCATGTTCTTCTCCACGAACCGGTTGAGCCGACCCAGCATGCGGCTGGTCTGCTCCCACACGTGGTGCGGATAGAGCACCAGGCATGGCCGGAACACGTCGCGGTTGATCACGAAGCCATTCGGGAGCGATCCGGCCAACTGCTTCTTCAGCGCGGAAGGCAGCACCAGGCGCCCCTTGGCGTCCAGCCGCACATCGAATTCGCCGAGCAGGTTGAGCATGAATGTTCATCGGGGGCCTCGTGGCTGCGAAAGTAGGCCCGTTGGCCCACTTTACTACCCTTTAACCCACTTTGTTCAAAACTATTGCTCGACAAACATAGCAGGTTCCTTTCGATTGAACATGATCTCCAGCAAAATCAATGAAAATTGCTTGTGGGTGAAAGTGGGGCAAAAATCAACTTCCAAGGTTATCCACAACGGGAACGATCCGGACGGGGCACCGATGAAAGGCGCATCAGACGCGGGTTTCAGACAAGTCCTCCCGGTGCCCCACCGGGTTGTTCCCGGGCGCACCACCGCTATGGCATGGGCCCGCCATGGGCCGCAGTCCCGCACTCCCTTACTTTGGTCCACTCGGATGGGATCACAGAACGCCCACGGCTCCTTCAGGTCCGGCACCTTGCTGCGCATGCTCCGCGTGCAGCAATGGATCAAGAACGCCTTTGTGTTCTTTCCCGCGTTCTTCGGTGAGGCGATCACCCGGGAAGCCGTGTTGGAGCGCACGGTACTGGGCTTCTTCTGTTTCAGCCTGGCCGCCTCGGCCGTATACCTGCTCAACGACCTGCGCGACATGGAGCAGGACCGCCTGCACCCGGTGAAGCGCCTGCGCCCCATCGCCTCGGGTGAAGTGGACCCGGCCCATGTACCGTGGATCAGTGGCCTGCTGGCGCTGGCCGCCTTGTGGGGCGCATGGCTGGTGGAGCCGCGTTTCGCTTGGGTTTTGGCGGCCTACATGGCCATGAACGTGCTCTACTCCTTGTGGCTCAAACACGTGCCCATCGTGGACGTGGCCATCATCGCCGCCGGTTTCCTGTTGCGCGTCCATGCCGGCGGCATCTTGGCCCGGGTGCCGGTTTCGGAATGGATCGAGCTGATCACTTTCCTGCTGGCACTGTTCCTTGCCTTGGCCAAACGGCGGGATGACCTAGTGCAATCCGGCGGCGGCAAGGAGCTGCGCCCCAGCCTGCGCGGCTACAACCTGCCCTTCGTAGACGCCAGCATGATCACACTGGCCGCCTTGGTGGTACAGTCCTACATCATGTACACCGTGAGCAGCGAGGTTACCGGGAGGCTGGGCTCGGACAAAGTGTACATCACCAGCGGCTTCGTGGTGCTGGGCATGATGCGCTATTTCCAGCTCACCCTGGTGGAACAACGCACCGGCGACCCCTCCAAGCTGGTCTTCAAGGACCGGCCCATCCGCTTGATCATCCTGGGCTGGCTGCTCACCTTTGCCATCATCCTCTATGCGATCTGAGCACGGCAAGTGGAGCAACTGGGGCCTGTTCCCGCAACAAACAGGCACCGTGTGGTGGCCGCGCGGGCAGCGCGATGCCCGGCAACTCGTGGCCAAGGGTGCGGCCCTGGCACCCCGCGGCAACGGGCGCTCCTACGGGGATGCCTCCTTGGGCCGCCGCATGATGGCCGGCGCCGGGCTGGAGGATGTGTTTGAGCTGGACAAGGCCGCGTGCACCCTGCGTTGCAGCGCCGGCCTGTTGCTGGACGAAGTCCTGCTGCGGATCGTGCCGCAAGGCTTCTTTCTGCCGGTAACCCCCGGCACCCGGCAGGTGAGCATCGGCGGGGCCATCGCCGGGGACATCCACGGCAAGAACCACCACGTGCACGGCAGCTTCTCGGCATTCGTAACCTCGATCACCCTGCTTACCGGTGATGGCCAACAGGTGATGTGCTCGCCCGCCATGCACGCCGACCTGTTCCGGGCCACCTGCGGCGGCATGGGCCTCACGGGCTTCATCCTGGAGGCCGTGATCCAGCTCCGGCCCGTCACCTCGGCCTACATCCGGCAACGCAGCATCAAATGCCGCGACTTGGACGACTTGTTCGCCAAATTCGAGGAGCACCGGCACAGCACCTACAACGTGGCATGGATCGACCTGATGGCCCAAGGCCGCCACCAAGGCCGCTCCGTGCTCCTGCTGGGCGAGCACGCCGAAGCCTCCGAGCTGAATGGCAAGGCCTCCCGCGAGCCGCTGCGCCCGCATGGCAAAACCCTCGTCAAGGTACCGTTCTTCTTCCCGGGGTTCGTGCTCTCGCCATTCACCGTGCGCATCTTCAACCTGCTCTACCACCTCAAGGCGGACGGCAGCGGCAAAGACACGCTGGTGCACTACGCCCCCTACTTCCATCCGCTGGATGCCGTGGGCGAATGGAACAAGATCTACGGCAGGCGCGGCTTTGTGCAATACCAATTCGTGGTGCCGTTGAAAGACGGGCGGAGGGTGATGGGCGAGGTGCTGGAGGAACTGCGCAAACACGGCATGGTGAGCTTCTTGGCGGTGCTCAAGCGGTTTGGCCCCGGATCGGCCACTTCGCCGATGAGCTTCCCCATGGAAGGCTATACACTGGCCTTGGACATCCCGCTGCGCACCGGCACGCTGGAAGCGCTGGACCGCCTGGACCGGCGCGTGGCCGCAGCCGGCGGCCGGATCTACCTGGCCAAGGACGCGCGCATGTCCGCCGCCATGCTGCAGCAGACCTACCCGCGGTTGGAAGAATTCCGGCGGATCGCCGCCGTTTACGGGCAAGGCCGGTTCAGCACGGCCCTCTCCGAACGGCTCGGATTGCTGGGCCCTGCCCCCGCCACCGCCGGGTTCGATCCGCGGCGGGTGCTGGTCTTGGGCGCCGGCTCGGGCATGGCCGGCGCGCTGGCGCGTGAATTTGCACGCCGGGGCCATCCGCTGGTACTGGCCCTGCGCAACAGCGAACAAGGCCGGAACCTGTGCGAAGCGATCCAAGCGGAAACCGGCGGCGAATGCGTGGTGGTGCCTTTCGATGCCGAGGACACCTCAGGGCATGCAGCTTGCTATGCCGCGCTCGATCCACGGCCCGGCATCGTAGTATGCGCCTTCGGCCTGCTGCCGGACCAAGCCGCTGCACAGGAAGACCCGACCGAAGGCTTGCGTGCCATGGCCGTGAACTACACCGGAGCCGTGAGCATCCTGGAAGAGGCCGCCCGCGACCTGGAGCAACGCGGGTGCGGCACCATCATCGGCATTTCATCGGTGGCCGGTGACCGCGGCCGCGCCAGCAACTACTTTTATGGAAGCGCCAAAGCAGGGCTCACGGCGTACCTCAGCGGCTTGCGCAACCGGCTGCACCGCTCCGGGGTGCATGTGCTCACGGTAAAGCCCGGCTTCGTACGCACCCGCATGACCGAGGGCCTGCCTCTGCCAGCCCCGCTCACAGCCACGGCGCAACAGGCGGCGCAAGGCATCTTCCGCGCTTATTGCCGAAAGCGCAACACCGTCTATGTCCTGGGCCGTTGGCGCTGGATCATGCTTTTCATCACCCTGCTCCCCGAGGGGATCTTCAAACGGCTCAACCTGTGAGGACCATCGCCCTGTTCGATCTGGACGGCACCCTCACCCGGGCCGATACCATGCTGGAGTTCCTGTACTTCACCCGGGGCAAGGCCCGTACCTGGTGGCTGCTGGCCGGTGTGCTTCCGTTGTGGTGCCTGGCCCGCCTGCGGCTGGCACCGGCAGACGCTCCGAAGCGGACCTTGGTGCGGAAGGCCTTCGGCACACGGCTGGTGGGCGGCCTGGCGCAGCAAGCCGCGCGTTTCGCCCGGGAACGTATGCCGCAGTTGCTGCGCGATGGCGCCTTGGACCACATCACAGGGCTACGGCAACAAGGCCATGAAGTGTTCATCGTCACCGCTTCCTGTTCGCTATGGGCCGCACCTTGGTGCCAGCTGCACCGCTTGGGTTGCATCGCCACGGAACTGGAACAGGAAGAGGGCCGCTATACCGGGCGCCTGGCCACCCCGAACTGCAAGGGTGAGGAGAAGGTCCGCCGGATCCGCGGCCTAATCGGCATGGACAAAGTGGACTATATTCATGCCTTCGGCGACACGGCCAGTGATCGGCCCATGATGGCCTTGGCCGCGCAACAACACTACAAACCCTTCCGGAGCACCCCCGCTTGAGCCCACGACCATGGCTACCGCACCCACCAGTACGGGGATCATGCGCCGCTTCGCGTTCATGGCCGCGGCACTGGCTTTGCTCGGAGCATTCGCCGTGCACCGGGCCTGGCCGCCGGTAGGCCGCGCTGAACTGGCCGGCACCTATCAACGCGCCACCCCGCTCCTGCTGCCCGTGGGCAACACCCCCGGGCAGATGGTGCTGCATGCGGACGGCACTTTGGACCTGATGGGGCCGCCGGGGCAACCTGCGGTGCACAGCCGCTGGTATTGGGACCCGCAGGAGCGGCTGGTCCGCACGGAAGATCCGCGCTGGGACCGCCGCATTTGGATGCGCAGCACCCTGCTGGGCCCGCGGTTGTGCATGCGCATCTGCGACACGCCCTTGCTGCTGGACCAGGAAGAGCGCGATGAGGCCGTGGACTATGTCCGCACCTCAACACCCTCCCGGCCATGAGCATGTTGTGGCACCGGTCCATGCGCGCGCACCAGCAGATCAACTGGATGGCCGTGCTCCTGCTGCTCTTCATGCTGGCCTTGGCCTTTCTCCCCGCATGGAAGGCCGTTGCCGGCCTGGAACGCGGCGCCACGATCGACCTGCACCGCGACGAAGCCTTCGTGCAAGCGCTATTGGAAGGGCACTATGGGCAAGACCCCACCTATTTGGGCGGCGGCATGTGGTACACGCCGCTGATCACCTGGTTGGAAGCCCTGCTGACCGCCATTACCGGCTTGCCGGCGGCACACCTCATCGTGCGCCTCGGGCCCTTCGCGAACTTGCTCGCCCCCATTGCTTTTTTTGCCATGTGCCGGCAATTGCTGGGGCCGGTACGCGCCGTGGCCGCCACCGCCGCCTACTTGTTCTGGGCCGTAGGCCAGGAACCCGGGTGGGTCGTGGCCACTTACAGCCACCGCTTGATCCCGGTCTCCTTCAGCCAAAGCCTCTTCTACGTGGAGCTCATGCTCATCGACAAGGCCTTCCGCACCGGGCGGCAAGGCCCCGCACTGGTGGCGGGCCTGGGCGCGGGGCTCACCTTCCTGGCCCACGCGGCCCCGGCCATGATCGCCGTGCTGATGATCGGCGTGCTCACCGGTATCCAGGCTGTACAAGCGCGGCGGAACAAGGACAACCGCACGCTCCGCCTATGCCTTACCAGTTGCCTCTTTGCCGCCATCGGATTTCTGCTGGCCAGCATGCCGCTCACTTGGCGCTTGCTCATGGGCGGCATGCATGTGGCCAACCGCGAAGGCTTCCTGTTCACCTACTATGCGCTCACCTGGCAGCACATCGGAGTGCTCCTCCACCACAACCTCACGTGGTTCATGCTGTTCGGTACCGCAGGGTTGGTGCTGATGCTGCGGCGATCCGGCAAGCTCGGGACCCCCAGGCGTGCCCGCACCATCCTGCTCAGCTGGCTCATATTGGCCACATGCCTGTTCATTTACAGCTATTCGATCAGTGTGCTGGACAAGCACATGGGCATCAACCTGCCCGCCTTGCTGCCCACCTTCCATTTCTATTTCTACGCCAGTGCCGTGCTGTCCATTTTCGCCGGGTTGGCCTTCACCGCCTTGTGCCAATGGGCCTGGAGCCGGGTCCAACTGCGGCATTCCCCGCAACGGGAAGTGCCGCGCGCGGACCTGGTCATGGCCTTCTTCCTGCTGATCGCAACAGGATGCACCCTGAAGTACCCTTCCTACGCCACACGGCGCGATGTGATCGCCGTGCGCAACCGCGATCTGGCCTTCCAAGCCGACCAACCGGGTGCCCAAGCTGCCGCAGTGATCCGCCGGGAAGTGCCGTGGAACGGCGTGGTGCTGTGCGACCTGGACCTCAGTGTGTGGCCCATGCTGTGCACCGCGCGGCATGTGGTGGCCACGGCCAGCACCATGGGCAACCCCTATCTGGACCAAAAGCAGCGCGAGCAGGACAATGCCTTGTTATTGGAAGGCCTGGAACAACCCCGTTCGGACACCGGCGGGCTATTGGCGCAATACGGCGTAACCCACCTGCTGGCACAACCGGCACAGTTGGCCCGGATGCCCTTGGCGGCCCGCTGGTTCCCCCATGAATTGTTCCGGAACGACAAGTACGTGCTCCTCATGCGCTAGTGCATGGCACGGCGAGTTTGTCAGCAGCAATTACATTTGGGCATCCACGAAAAAGCATGGGGCAAACGCTGAAGGAGGCCGGGGAGTTCCGATACATCGATGTGGGCGAAGGGCCGCCGCTGCTGTTTTTGCACGGCCTGTTCGGGGCCTTGAGCAACTTTGGCGACACCACCGCCCATTTTTCTCGGAACTACCGCGTGGTAATGCCCATCCTGCCGTTGTACTCCCTTCCCATGCTCAACACCAACGTGAAGGCATTGGCGGATTTCCTGGGGAGGTTCATCCAACACTTGGGCCTGCGGGAGATCAACCTGCTGGGCAACTCCTTGGGCGGCCATGTGGCCTTGGTGCATTGCAGCCGTCCCCCCCACCAAGTGCGCACCCTCACCCTCACCGGCAGCAGCGGCCTGTATGAAAATGCGTTCGGCGGTGGCTTTCCGCGTCGCGAAGACAAGGAGTTCATCCGTAAAAAAGTGGCCGTAACCTTCCATGACCCGAAGTTCGCCACCGATGAACTGGTGGACGAGTGCTTTGAGACGGTCAATGACAAGGCGAAACTGATCCGCATCCTCTCGTTGGCCAAAAGCGCCATACGCCATAACATGGCGGCCGAGCTGCCCAAGCTGAAGATGCCCGTATGCCTGATCTGGGGCAGGCAGGATACCATTACCCCGCCGCACGTGGCCGAGGAATTCCACACCCTGATCCCCCACAGTGAACTGCATTGGATCGACCAGTGCGGCCATGCGGCCATGATGGAACAACCCGCCGAGTTCAACAACATACTGGACGTTTGGTTGGCGAAAACACTGGGATAGTCCGTGGTTCGCCTTGGCAGGAAACCAGGGGCAGCGAACAGCGCCGGTCATCGATCACGGTTCACCAGTTACAGATCGCCCACCGGAACATCACCAAGCATCCGATGGCAGCAACCCCCGAGCATGCATAACCTGAATGCGGAGCACCTCGGAAGCGGCCGCGAGGCGAAGCATTGGCCCAAGCCGGACTTGCCGGAATTCGCTTTCATCGGGCGCAGCAACGTGGGCAAGAGTTCATTGGTCAACATGTTGGTGGGCATCCACCGGTTGGCCCGCGTGAGCACCACACCGGGCCGAACGCGGAATGTGGAGCACTTCAAAGTGGAAGCGTTGAAGGGGAGCCGGACCCATTGGTTGCTGGCCGACCTCCCGGGCTATGGCTTTGCCAAGATCAGCAAGGCCGAACGGGCAGCATGGCAGCAAATGGTGCGCACCTATCTGCGGGAGCGCGAGAACCTGCAGTGTGTGTTCCTCCTGGTGGACGTGCGCCTGGAACCCCAGCAGAACGACCTGGAGATGATCCAATGGCTGGGCGGAGAAGAAATCCCCTTCGTCATCCTCTTCACCAAGAGCGACAAACTGAAGCAACCCGCCATGATGAGCAACGTGGCGCTCTACCGGCGCGAGCTGAAGAAGACCTGGCATACCCTGCCGCACATGATCATTACCTCATCGGAAACCGGCAAGGGGCGCGATGAAGTGCTCGAGTTCATCACCGAGGTGAACGGAAGGTGGCCGAATGGCTGATGGTGGTAGTTGGCAAGTCGGGAGCCCATCAGTCCTGAGGTCGTGAGCCAGAACCCCGGGCTTCAAGGCTCAAGACTTTTTCCTCAACTCGGGCAGCATGTGCTCAGCGAAGTAGGCGGCAAAATCGCGCATCTGGGCGGCCATTTTTTCTTCGTTGGTGGCACGCTCGAAGGTATCTGCCAGCGTGAGGATGTTCTGGTGAAAGAAGGCCTTCATCTCGTCGGTGGTCATCTCCTTCGTCCACAGGTCGATCCGCAGGGTATTCAGGTCCTGGGTATCCCAGAAGCTCAGCAACATGGCCTTGGACACTCCTTCCCCCCCGCCGTCATCGGCTTTCCATTCGATGTTCTCCGGCACGTGGTTTTCGTCCAGGTGTACCCGGATGGTGATGTCCGTTTCCTTCATGTGGCAGCAAGGGAATTCAGCGTGGTTTGTAATACTTCAAAATGGCCTGGGGCTCATGCATGGCGAAAAGTTCGGCAAAGGTCACCTTGGGATTGGCCCGCAGGTAGCTCTCCACCATGCGGAACCCGATCCATTCACCGATGTGCCCGGGGCTCTCGCGCGGCATGCCCGGGGTGAATGGACCATCATTGAGCAAGCGATCGATCACCTTGGGGTCCTTGGAATACAACTGCTCCTTGGCCACCAGTTCACGCCATATGTTGAACTCATTCTCCTCGCACCACTTCAGCTGGGCCGGAGTAAATGCGAACTTCAAGCTGGCATCGGTCTCCGGCAATAGCGCGTCCAGCAGCGCCATCACCTTGCCCACCGCCACCAGGTTGGCAAGCAGGTCCTCGCCACGTACATCGCGTGCATAGTGGACCTGCAGCCAACCCTTCACCACACTGGGCACGAGCATTTCCGGGCGCATGCGGTCCTTGCGGTACTGCGGAAACATTTCCGGTGAGAGGTACTGCACCACCGGGCTCTCCTTGCCCACGAACCATTCCACGCCGAAGCCCAACACGCTGTCGGTAGGCAGCACCCCGTAGTTGAACCCGGAGTTATAGGCAATGATGCGCGGTATTAGGCTGTCAGGGAAATGGGCTTTCAGCCGGCCAAAGGCTTCGTTGAACCCTTGCTCCTGCTCCTGCATGCTTCCCAACATACTGTCCGCCAGCTGTTGCAGCCGGCTCCAGTCCGGATCGTGCGTGAACTGGATCAAGGCCATGGGCAGGCGGGGGTCGTTGTAGGCTGCGGCCTGCAGCACCTGTTCCACATACAACTTGTAGAAGGCCCCGTAGTGGGCATAGAGCTTCAGGCTGAAATTGCCTCCGGGATCGTTGGCGGCACGGAAGAGGTCCTGGTCCAACCGCTCAATGCGGATGTTCGTGTCCACCGGATCAAGGGCCGGTACCGGCTTTTGTCCGCCGCCGCACCCCCAAGCGGCTAATGTCACGATCGCCGCCACGGGAACGGCGCTGCTCTTACCTTTGGCCATCATTCAAAAATGCCTGCAAACCTATGAAGAAGGTCTCCGCCATCCTCTGTCTCTTGGTCCTTGCCGCCTCCAGCACCCAAGCCCAGGACAAGTCCGTCCGCTTTGGCATCAAGGTGGCGCCGAATTTCGGGTGGATCAAGCCTGATACAAAGGAACTGAAGAACGACGGGGCCCGCTTCGGGTACACCTTCGGGCTGATGGGTGATTTTATGATCGGCGACAACCAGAACTATGCCTTCGCCACAGGCCTATTTCTGAACAACGTGGGGGGCAAATCGAACTATCCCTTCGGCAACCAGAATTTGGGCACCGAATCCAAGTACCAGTACATCGAGCTCCCGCTTACCCTGAAACTGAAGACCAATGAGATCGGCTACATGACCTACTATGGCCAGATCGGCTTCGGTTCGGCCTTCAACATCAGCGCCAAATCCGACTTTGACAAACCGGATGCCGGCGGTAAGATCACCCGTATCACGGATGAGGACATCATGGACAAAACCCAGTTGTTCAAAGCCTCGCTGATCGTGGGCGCGGGCCTGGAGTTCAACTTCAGCGGAAACACTTCAGCGATGGTGGGCGTCACCTACAACAACGGCTTCACCAACATCAACAAAGACAACGAGATCACCGACGCACAAGGCAACAAAACGGAGCTGAAGGCCAAGCAGAGCTACCTCGAGCTGTCCTTGGGCGTATTCTTCTGATCACTTCAACCGAAAGCCCCGCTTCCCTGCCGGCCTCGGGAAGCGGGGCTTTTCTTTGCACCCTGATGCTCCACGCCGAAGCCACCATCTCCCACATCACCGCCTGGCTGCACAACTACTGCATATCCAGCAAGCAGCACGGTTTCGTCGTAGGTATCAGCGGCGGCATCGACAGCGCGGTGGTCAGCACGCTGTGCGCCCGCACCGGCCTGCCCATGCTCTGTGTGGAGATGCCCATCCATCAGGCGCCTTCGCAGGTGGACCGTGCGCAGGAGCACATTGCATGGCTGCGTGCGCAGTTCCCCAACGTGGAGGAAGTCCGTACGGACCTTACGCCGGTATTTGATGCGCTCACGCAGGCATTGCCGTCGCAACCGGACAGCCCCGCGCTGCACCTGGCCCTGGCCAACAGCCGCGCCCGCCTGCGCATGACCACCTTATACTTCCATGCAGGAATGCGCCGCTCACTGGTGGCCGGCACCGGCAACAAGGTGGAGGACTTCGGCGTGGGCTTCTACACCAAATACGGCGACGGTGGCGTGGACCTCAGCCCCATTGCGGACTTGATGAAGAGCGAAGTGTTCGCACTGGCGAAAGCACTGGGCATTGCGGACAGCATCCTCCAAGCCAAGCCCACCGACGGCCTGTTCGGCGACGACCGCAGTGATGAAGACCAGCTTGGCGCCAGCTATCCCGAGCTGGAATGGGCCATGGCGCTGCGGGATAGTGCGACCGAAGCGAATGTAAGCGGCCTCACCCCGCGCCAACGCGAGGTGCTGGCCATCTATGACCGGCTGCACGCCGCCAACGCGCACAAGTGGAATGCGATACCGGTGTGCGTGATACCGAATCACCTGCGATAGATCATGTGCCACCGGGTTCCAGCCGGTGGATCAGAACCTCAATTGATCGTCCACACGTTCTCCCCGCGCAGCAGCGCATCCAGGTTCCCGTTGCCCCTCTTCTCCTTGGCCAAGGCCACTTGGGCGTTCATCTTCGTTTCGTGCGTGTGGCGGTCGTTCACGTAGAACACGCCGAAGGGGCGCGGCAGGGCGCCTTCCCTGTGGGGGTCGTCGAAGAGGCGCACCAGGATGCTGGCCTTGAAGGAATCGCGTTCGTCGTGCACCCACACCTCGTCCACGCCGTGCTTTCCTTCAGTGAGGTCGATGATCACAGGTGTGAACCCATCGAGCTTGATGCCCTTGGTGCCGTTGGCGAAAAGCAGGGGTTTGCCGTGCTCCACGAACACCGTGTGCAGTGCCTTGCCGGCCTTCTCCGTGAAGATCTCGAAGGCACCATCGTTGAACACGTTGCAGTTCTGGTAGATCTCCACCAAACTGGTGCCGCGGTGGGCCTCGGCGCGCAGCAGCACTTCGCGCAGGTGCTTGGGGTCCCGGTCCATGCTGCGGGCCAGGAAAGTGCCGTCTGCACCCTTGCACAAGGCCAATGGGTTGAAGGGGTGGTCGGTGCTGCCCATGGGCGTGCTGCGCGTCACGGCGCCTTCGGGCGAGGTGGGCGAGTACTGGCCCTTGGTGAGGCCGTAGATCTCGTTGTTGAAGAGCAGCACGTTGATGTCCACATTGCGGCGCAGCAGGTGGATCAGGTGGTTGCCGCCAATGCTGAGCGAATCGCCGTCGCCGGTGATCAGCCAAACACTGAGGTCGGGCTGCACGCTGCGCAGGCCGCTGGCGATGGCCGGTGCGCGCCCGTGGATGCCGTGCATGCCGTAGGTGTCCAAGTAATACGGGAAGCGCGAGGAGCACCCGATACCGCTGATGAAGACGATCTCTTCCTTCGGTCGGCCGTGATGCTGCAGCACGCTTTCCACTTGCTTGAGAATGGAATAGTCGCCGCAACCGGGGCACCAGCGCACTTGTTGGTCGCTGGCGTAACTGATCTTCGGCGCGGGGGCCGCAGGCTGTGGAGTGCTCATGGGTTCAAAAGATCAAGTACGCCCTTGCGGATCTCGGCGGCGGTGAACGGCATTCCCTGGATCTTGTTCAATCCCTGCGCATCCACCAAGTATTCCGCGCGCAGCAGTTGGCGCAGCTGTCCGCTGTTCATTTCGGGCACCAGCACTTTCTTGTAGTTCTTCAGCAGGCCGCGAAGGCCCTTGTTCATGGGGAACATGTGGCGCAAGTGGACGTGCGCCACGCTGTAGCCTTCCTGCTGCAGTTCCAATGCGGCTGTGCGGATAGCGCCGTAGGTGGAACCCCAGCCCACGATCAGCAGTTCACCTTCCGATGGCCCGCTGTCCAAGCGGATGGGCCGGTAGGTGTCGGCGATGCGCTGCACCTTTTCGGCGCGCAGGCGCACCATCAGTTCGTGGTTCTTCGGGTCGTAGCTGATGTTGCCGGTCTTGTCCTCCTTTTCGATGCCGCCGATGCGGTGCTGCAGGCCCTTCATGCCGGGGATGGCCCATGGGCGCACACCGCGCTCATCGCGGTCGTAGGGCAGGAAGGGCGCTGCATCACCGGTATCGCGCTCCGTGGCGAATGGCGGATGGACGGGCCGCAGGTCCTTGGCTTCCGGGTAGCGCCAAGGTTCCGCGCCGTTGGCGATGTAGCCGTCGCTGAGCAGGATCACGGGAGTCATGTGCTCCACGGCGAGCTTCACGGCTTCAAAGGCCATTTCGAAGCAGTCGGTGGGGCTGCTGGCGGCGATCACCGGGATGGGCGCCTCACCGTTGCGGCCATTCAAGGCCTGCCACAGGTCGGCCTGTTCGGTTTTCGTGGGCATGCCCGTACTGGGTCCGCCGCGTTGCACGTTCACCACCACCAGGGGGATCTCCAGCATGCAGGCCAGGCCGAGGGCTTCACCCTTGAGGGCGATGCCCGGCCCGCTGCTGGCGGTCGTTCCCAGCGCCCCGCCGTAGCTGGCGCCGATGGCCGCGCACACGGCGGCGATCTCGTCCTCCGCCTGGAAGGTCTTCACGCCGAAATGCTTGTTGCGCGAGAGCTCGTGCAGGATGTCGCTGGCAGGCGTGATGGGATAGCTGCCGTAGAACAGCTCCAAACCTGACTTCTGGGCAGCGGCGATCAGGCCGATGGCGATGCCTTGGTTGCCGGTGATGTTGCGGTAGTTGCCCTGCGGCATGGGCGCGGGCTTCACCTCGAAGCGCGTGGTGAAGGTCTCGCTGGTGTCGCCGAAGTTGTAGCCGGCCTGAAGCACGCGCAGGTTGGCTTCCAGCAGTTCGGGCTTGTTCTTGAACTTGTTGGCCAGGAAGGCGCGCGAACGGTCCAGCTTGCGGCTGTACATCCAGTGGATGAAGCCCAGCACGAACATGTTCTTGCTGCGGTCCTTCTCCTTCATGCCCAGCGCGGTGCCTTCCAGCGCGTTGCGCGTCAACTTGGTGATGTCCACGCTGTTGAGCACGTAGTTGTCCAAGCTGCCGTCGGTGAGCGGGTTCTCCTCATCCGGATAGCCCGCCAGGCGCAGGTTCTTGGCATCAAAGCCGTCGCTGTTGGCAATGATGATGCCGCCGTTCTTGAGCTTGCCGAGGTTGGCCTTGAGCGAGGCGGCGTTCATCACCACCAGCACATCGCAGGTGTCGCCGGGGGTAAAGACGTCCACGCTGCCGAAGTGGAGCTGGAAGCCGCTGACGCCGGCCAGAGTGCCTTGTGGCGCACGGATCTCGGCCGGGTAGTTGGGGAACGTGCTTACATCGTTGCCGAAGAGCGCATTGGATTCGGTGAATTGCGCACCGGTGAGCTGGATCCCATCGCCGCTGTCGCCGGCGAAGAGGATCACCACCTTATCGCGTGCCTCCACCTTCTTGGGCGGAAGCGTTGTGGTTGTGTCCATTTTCGGGAGGCAAAGGTACAGGGGGGCAAGGAGGTGCTGAACTGATGGGGGTCAGGGGCCCTGCAACCCGGCAGGTTTCCACGACTGCATGGAACCCGTTTCTTTGCCCATCTGATGCACAGCATGCACAAGCACATCCAACCTGGCGTTTTCCTGCTTCTGTTCTTGGCGATCGGCTGCCGCACACGATCCCCGGTGGCCACGCAGCTGCCGCAGCTGCCCTCAGCCGCCCAACTCGCCCAACAGAACGTGGATGCCACCATCTACCAGAACATGTCCGCCGAGGTGTACCGCCTCTATCAGCAGGGCTATGAGCTGGCCAAGATCCGGTTGGACGCCAACCTGGCGCGGCCGCACACGCTGCCCCCGGCGGTGATCGTGGACATCGATGAGACCGTGCTGGACAACAGCCCCTACCAAGTGACCAACGCCGCGAGGGGCCGCACGTATTCCCCGGATACCTGGAAGCAATGGACCGCCAAGGCAAGCGCCAAGGCCCTGCCCGGCGCGGTGGAGTTCCTGAACTACGCCGCTCAACGCAGCTGCGAAGTGTTTTACATCAGCAACCGTGAAACGGATGAGCTCGGGCCCACCCTGCTGAACCTGGCCAGCGAAGGCTTTCCCATGGTGGACACTGCCCACGTGATACTGATGCACGGCACCAGCGACAAAACCACAAGGCGTGCCCAAGTGGCCGCATCGCACTACATCGCCCTGCTGGCCGGCGACCAGCTGCGCGACTTCGACGAGTGCTTCAAGAACCGCAGCGTGGACCATGGCAAGCCGCTGGTGGACGCACAACGCGACACCCTGGAGCGTTACTTCATCATGCTGCCCAATTCCATGTACGGCACCTGGCTGGACGCGGTAAGCGGCAAACCGCTGGAAGGCAAGCCTGCGAACAAGGAAGCCGTGCTGAAGAAGAACGCCTACTGATGCGTGCCGTGGTGCAACGGGTGCGGGAAGCCTCGGTACATATTGGCGGCACCGAGCATGCGCACATTTCCAAGGGCTTGTTGGTGTTGCTGGGGATCGAAGCAGGCGATACGGCCGAGGACCTGGAATGGCTCTGCGGCAAAGTGGCGCGCATGCGGCTCTTCGCGGATGCGGAAGGCGTAATGAACTTGGACATCAACGAGGCCCAGGGCGAATTGATGGTGGTGAGCCAATTCACCCTGCACGCCAGCACCCGCAAGGGAAACCGGCCCAGCTACATCCGCGCGGCGCGCCCGGAGGAAGCCATTCCACTTTACCTGCGTGCCAAGCAGCTCTTCAGCGTGCTGGTGCACAACCACGTGCGCAGCGGCGAGTTCGGCGCCGACATGCAGGTGGAACTGGTGAACGACGGGCCGGTGACCATCGTGATCGACAGCAAATTGAAAGAGTGAAAATTCCAAACGCCATGGAAGGAAGACCGGGAACAGCAGGCGACGAAGTGGCCACCTTGCAACGCGAGGTGGAGGGGTGGATCACAACGGTGGGCGTGCGCTACTTCAACGAGCTCACCAACATGGCCATCCTCAGCGAGGAAGTGGGCGAAGTGGGCCGCATCATGGCCCGGCGCTACGGGGAGCAAAGTGAAAAGGAGAGCGACAAGGGCAAGGACCTCGGTGAAGAGCTGGCTGACGTGCTCTTCGTCACCCTGTGCATCGCCAACCAAACCAACACCGATCTGCAGGCTGCGTGGCGGAAGAAAATGGAAAAGCGCACCAGCCGCGATGCGCAGCGGCACGGAGAGAACCCGAAGTTGAGGTAGCGAGGACCCAGATGGACGCCGATGGACGCGGAATGCGTCCATCGGCGTCCATCACGCATCCATTCAAATTGCCGCCAATACCGTGCCTGCCACCCGCCCAGCCCCGCCTTTCCGCTCGTTCACATAGCGGGCCGCTGCCTCGGAAGCTCTCCTCAGCGCCTGAGGATCCTTTAGCCAACAGCCTAGCGCCGCCTGCAATTCGGCCGAGTTCCGCACCTCCAGCCCTGCCCCCGCCTCGATCAGCCCCTGCACTTCGGGAAATTTTTTGTGCCGCGGTCCCACGATCACCGGTACGCCCCAAGCCGCTGCTTCCAGTACGCTGTGGATGCCGTCCGTGAACCCGCCGCCCACGTATGCCACGCTGCCGTAGCGGTACAGGCGTGCCAACAGGCCCATGCGGTCCACCAGCAACGTGCCCTGCGGCGTTGCGCCCAGCATGGTTTCCACGTTAAGCACCGGGCTTTGCTCCAATTCGCTCCAGCGGGCCAGCGGTTTGGGGAAATCGCGTTCGATGGCGGCCAGTTGTGCCTCGTGCAGCTCATGCGGCACGGCCATGCACTTGGGCGCACCCGCACCCATGCCGCGCAGCGCCCCGGCTAGGAGCGCCTCATCCTTGGGCCAGGTGCTGCCGCACACCAGCACTGGGCCATTGCCGGCGAAGGCCCGGGCCAAGGGCAATTCCTCCTGGCCTGCCGCAATGGCCGCTACACGGTCGAACCGTGCATCACCGCCCACCGCTGCATGCCCTACGCCAATGCCCTCAAGCAGCTTCAAGGAAGCTTCATCCTGCGTGAAGATCTGCTTGAAGCAGCCCAGCATGCTGCGCCATGCGCCGCCGTACCACCGGAAAAAGGGTTGGTCCTTGCGGAACAGGGCAGAAATGAGGAACACCGGCACCTTCCTGCGCTGCAGGGCGTGCAGGTGGTGATACCAGAACTCGTACTTCACGAAAACGGCCGCAACGGGGTTCACCAGGGCCAACAGCCTCTCCGCGTTGGCGGCGCCGTCCGGCGACAAGTACTCCACGTGCGTGGCCAGCGGCTCGTTCTTCCGCGCTTGGTATCCGCTTGGGCTGAAGAAGGTGAGCAGCACCGGCAGCTCCGGGCGATGTGCCTTGATGGCCTCCAGCACGGGCCTGCCCTGTTCAAACTCGCCCACGCTGGCGCAATGCATCCACAGGCAGCCATGCAGTTGCGGGGCCGCCTGTTCCAGCCGGTCCCAGCATTCCTTCCTGCCTTGCACCCATGCCTTGGCCTTCGGGTTCCATGCCGCCGCAAGCCGGATGGCCGCATGGTATGCCCCGATGCCCAAGTCGTACAGCAAGGGCATCAGCGGTAGTATTCACGGGTGTCGCGCGTCTTGTAAATGGGGAAAGTCCAACCGAAGCGCAAGCCGCTGAGGCCGTCCACATGGGTGTCGTTGTCGGCCCTTCCCGAATCGAAATTGTACGGGCGCAGCGAACGGGTGAACGCCACCTGCAGTTCAAAGCCGACCATAAAATTGATGAAGCGGTTGTTGCCGAGGTGCTGGTAGCCGGCAAAGAACATGCCCACCGGCCCTGCCGACAACCGGTCGTAGCCCTTGAGGTAATCGCCTTCCAGGGCTGGCAGCACATCGTTCTGGTGCTGTATGAGCAGCTTGTGCGCCAGGTAGCCGCCGCCGAGCTTGAGCAGGATACCGCTGTTGGGGTTGGGCCCGGCAATGGGGATCACCTTGCCCGCAAAGGCCATCACCGTGTAGCCGCGTTCGAAGAAAAGAACGTTGGCCGGGTCACCATCCTGGTTCACGATCACCCCGTTGGTGGTGGTCATTTCGCGCAACACATTGCGCTCGTTCACCTTGTTACCGAAGAGGTATCCGCCCTCCAGGCCCAGGGAATAGTTGTTCTTGAACTTGACCGATGCGCTGAACCCCAGGTTGCTGTTGGCGCCGAAGCGTTGGGCCATTTCACCGCTGGGCAGCTGGTAGGCGTAGCTGATGGTGAGCGGGACCAAGGTGATGGAGGTGTCCTGAATGCCGCTTTGGGCCCTGCAGGGCACCATACCGGCCAGCAGGGCAAAGGGGAGGAACAGGGAATTGAGCTTCATGGGGAGGCGAAGTTAGCCGTGGCCGGTTGTGCAGGCATGCAGGCGCTTTGCACCGCAGCTTACCTTCGCGCCGCCCGCGCGCCGTTGGCCGGGCACAGAAGCCCGAACCGGTACATGAAAGCCATCCAAATGGTCGACCTCGTCGGCCAATATGAGAAGATCAAGCCCGAGGTGGACGCCGCATTGCAGGAAGTGATCAGCACGGCGGCCTTCATCAATGGCCCGCAAGTGAAAGCCTTCGAGCAGGAGCTGGCGGAATACCTGAAGGTGAAGCATGTGATCGGCTGCGCCAACGGCACCGATGGGCTGCAAGTGGCCATGATGGCCTTGGGGCTGAAGCCTGGAGATGAAGTGATCACCGCCTCGTTCACCTTCGTGGCCACCGTGGAGGTACTGGCCCTGCTGGGCCTGGTTCCGGTGTTTGCCGATGTGCTGCCGGGCACCTTCAACCTGGACCCCGCCGATGTGGCCCGCAAAGTGACCCCCAAGACCAAGGCCATCGTGCCGGTGCACCTGTTCGGCCAAAGTGCCGACATGGACGCCATGCTGGCCATTGCCCGCGAGTACAACTTGTACCTGGTGGAAGATGCCTGCCAAAGCATTGGCGCCGACCACAGCGGGGCCAACGGCAAGCGCAAGAGCGGCACCATGGGCGACATCGGCGTCACCAGCTTCTTCCCCAGCAAGAACCTGGGCTGCTACGGCGACGGTGGCGCCCTGTTCACCAACAGCGATGAGCTTGCGCACAAGATCCGCCGGGTGTGCAACCACGGCAGCGAGCAGCGCTACTACCACGAGGTGGTGGGCGTGAACAGCCGGCTGGATTCGCTGCAAGCGGCCATACTGCGCATCAAACTGCGGCACTTGGACGAGTACGCCCGCGCCCGGAACAGCGCGGCGGCCGCATATGACCAGGCCTTCGCCGGCATCGCGGAGCTCACCCTGCCCGAACGCTCCCCCTTCAGCAACCATGTTTTCCACCAATACACCCTGCGGGTGGCCGGAGGAAAGCGCGATGTCTTGAAAAAACACCTTGAGAACCAGGGAATTCCATCCATGGTGTACTATCCTGTACCCTGCCACCTGCAGCATGCGTACAAAGGCGGCCGACATCCGCAGGGTGCACTGCCCAACACCGAGCAACTGGCCCGGGAAGTGCTTTCCCTGCCCATGAGCACCGAGCTGGATGCGGGCCAACTGCAACACATCACCCAAGCGGTGAGGAGCTTCTTCCACTGAACCAAACAAACACAGGGAAATCACCGCATAAGCGGCAGTTCCTGCATCCCCAGCAATGAACCTAGCGGTAATCGGAACCGGATATGTCGGCCTGGTCTCAGGCACCTGCTTCGCCGAAACCGGCAACCACGTGATCTGCGTGGATATTGACCAGGAAAAGGTGAAACGGCTCAAGGAAGGCCACGTGCCCATCTACGAGCCGCTCTTGGACGTGCTTTTCGAACGCAACATCCGCCAAGGCCGCCTGTCCTTCACCACCAGCCTGAAGGAAGCCGTGGACCAGGCCCAGATCATCTTCCTGGCGCTGCCCACGCCACCGGGCGAGGATGGCAGCGCCGACCTGAAATATGTGCTGGGGGTGGCCGATGAACTGGGCAAGATCATCACGAACTACAAGGTGATCGTGGACAAGAGCACCGTGCCCGTGGGCACAGCGGAAAAGGTGCGCGATGCGGTGGCCAAGCACGCCCGCGTGCCCTTCGACGTGGTGAGCAATCCGGAATTCCTGCGGGAGGGATTCGCCGTGGACGACTTCCTGAAGCCCGACCGCGTGGTGGTGGGCACCAGCAGTGCCCGCGCGCAAAAGCTGATGGAAGACCTCTACAAGCCGTTCGTGCGGCAAGGCAACCCCATCCTCTTCATGGACGAGCGCAGCGCGGAGCTCACCAAATACGCCGCCAATGCCTTCCTGGCCATGAAGATCACGTTCATGAACGAGATCGCCAACTTCTGCGAGGCCGTTGGCGCCGATGTGGACAAGGTGCGCATCGGCCTGGGCACGGACAGCCGCATCGGCAAGCGCTTCCTGTTCCCGGGCATCGGCTACGGCGGCAGCTGCTTCCCCAAGGATGTACTGGCCTTGGCCCACAGCGGCGACCAGGCGGGCTACAAGTTCGAGATCATCAACAGCGTGATGAAGGTGAACGAGCGCCAGAAGGCGAGCTTGGTGCGCAAGATCAAGGCCCATTACGGCGACGACCTCCGCGGCAAGCACTTCGCCTTGTGGGGCTTGGCCTTCAAGCCGGACACCGACGACATACGCGAGGCGCCCGCCCTGTACATGATCGAAGCGCTGACCAAGGCCGGCGCCACCATCACCGCGTTCGATCCCGAGGCCATGGACAACGTGAAGAAAGCCGTTGGCGCCAAGGTGAACTTCGCGGAAGATGAGTATACCGCGCTCATGGGGGCCGACGCCCTGATCATCGCCACCGAATGGGCCGTGTTCCGCAACCCGGAACTGGCCCGCATGGAAGAGCTGATGAAGGAGAAGACCATCTTCGACGGCCGCAACCTTTACGACCTCGAAGAGATGAAGGACCAAGGCTTCCACTACGTGAGCATTGGCCGCCAAGCGGTGAACGCCCCCATCAAAGCCAAAGCCTGACATGGCCAAGAAGAGCGCTGCCACCCAAGCGAAGGCCGCCGCGAAAAGCGGTGCCACCAAGGTTAAGCCCGCCACGGCAAAGGAGCGGGTGCTCATCACCGGTGCCGCAGGCTTCCTCGGCTCGCACCTCTGCGACCGCTTCCTGCAAGAGGGCTACCACGTGATCGGCATGGACAACCTGATCACCGGACGGCTGAAGAACATCGAGCACCTGTTCCACCGAAGCGATTTCGAGTTCCACCACCACGACGTCACCAAGTTCGTACACGTGCCCGGCAAGCTGAAGTACATCCTGCACTTCGCCAGCCCGGCCAGCCCCATCGACTACCTGAAGATCCCGATCCAAACCCTCAAGGTGAGCTCCCTGGGCACGCACAACCTGCTGGGCTTGGCCTTGGAGAAGGGTGCGCGCATTCTGGTGGCCAGCACCAGCGAAGTGTACGGCGACCCGCAGGTGCACCCGCAGACCGAGGCGTACTGGGGCCATGTGAACACCGTGGGCCCACGCGGCGTGTATGATGAAGCCAAGCGCTTCCAAGAGGCCATCACCATGGCCTACCACACCTACCACGGCCTGGAAACGCGCATCGTGCGCATCTTCAACACCTACGGCCCGCGCATGCGCCTCAACGACGGCCGGGTACTGCCCGCGTTCATTGGCCAAGCCCTGCGCGGCGAGGACCTCACCATCTTCGGGAAGGGCGACCAGACCCGGAGCTTCTGCTACGTGGACGATCTGGTGGAGGGCATCTACCGCTTGCTGAAGAGCGACTACGCCGGCCCGGTGAACATCGGCAACCCGGCGGAGATCACCATCAAACAATTCGCCCAGGAAATCGTGAAACTCACGGGCACCAAGCAAAAGCTGGTGTACAAGCCGCTGCCGCAGGACGACCCCATGCAGCGCCGTCCGGACATCACCCTGGCCAAGAAACTCCTGAAGTGGCAACCCAAGGTGGACCGCGCACAAGGCTTGAAGATCACCTACGCCTACTTCAAGGGCTTGAGCAAGACCGAGCTGAACGAAAAGGAACACAACAGTTTCGAGGGGTATGTGAGGAGGTAAGGTTGCACGGTGCGAATACCATCCACGGATCGAATACCCTCCACAGATTTCACCGATCACACGGATCGCTGCCGGTTGAAGGGCTTTCCCATCTGTGCAACCTGTGGACAAGCTTCGGACCAAGGCCTTCCCATCTGTCCGATCTGTGCACAGTACTTTGCGTGGAATGAAACTGCGAGTGGCCGGCGTGCCCGAGCCCTACAACCTTCCGTGGCACCTGGCCATGGAGAAGCGGCACTTCCGCAAAGCGGGCATTGACCTGCACTGGCATGTGGTTCATGAGGGTACCGGGCGCATGTGCCAAATGCTGCGCGACGGCGAGCTGGACATGGCCGTGCTGGTCACCGAAGGCGCGCAGCGCGACATCCTCAACGGCGGCCCGCACCGGATCGTGAGCGGCTTTGTGGAAAGCGCCTTGCCATGGGGCGTTCATGTGCCTGCAAGCTTGGATCTGGAAGCCGGAAACCTTAGGGGCATCCCCTACGCCATCAGCCGCATGGGCAGTGGCAGCCACATCATGGCCCTGCTGCATGCCGAACAGCAGGGCTGGCGGCCCTTGGAAACCGACCTGGAGGTGGTGCACAACATGGCCGGGGCCGCCGAGCGCATGCAGCAAGGCCCCCCGGTCATCTTTCTTTGGGAGCAGTACGTCACCCGGCGCTGGGTGCAAGCGGGGGTCATGCGGTGCGTGGACGTGGTGCGCGCGCCGTGGCCGGGCTTTGTGATCACGGCCGGCACAGGCTTCCTGCAGCGCCATGCCGCAGTTGTTGAACGGGCTCTGGCCGTGTTGCGCAGCGAAGCGGACGTGCTGAAGGGCGGCCCGCACCCGGTGGAACTGGTCATGCAGAACGCGGGTTTCACCCCGGCGGTGGCGCAGGAGTGGTTGCAGCATGTGTGTTGGAAAGTGGAACCTCCGGCACCCGGGCCGCTTGCAGCACTCAACGGCACGCTGGAAAAGCTGGGCTTGTTGCACCCACGGGCGTAAGCATCCGTTCGCGATCCGGTCAACCAGGCGCTAACCGGCCACCCACGCCCATGCCCCGGCGAGCACCAGCACCACGCCCAGCGCGCGGAACAAGCGAATGAGCGTCTTGTCCGCCATCCGCTCACGCATGTGCCCCCCCAGGCGGATCAGCAGCAACAGCAAGGCCATGGCGCCGATGAAGGCACCCAAGCTGAAGCCCGCCAAGGCTCCCCACCCATAGGCTTGCAGGCCCATGGCTTCCATCGCCAGCCGCACGCCGCACCAGAACAGGGCCAACTGCGGGTTCATCAAGCCCAGCACCATCCCCCGGCGGAACCCGCTGCGCACCTGCACTTCCTCCTTGATGTGGAAGGGCTTCATCACCAAAGCGATGTAGAGCCCGAGCCCCACCATCACCACGCCCGAGATGCGCCCGGGCGTAATGCCCCAATGCTCCGTATAGGCCAGTACCCTGTTCGCCGCCACGAAAGCCAGCCCCGCATACAGGATCTCCGGCAACGACCCGCCCAATGCCGTGCTGCGCGCCACGTTCCGCCCATGGCGCAAGGTGGCCGCCAGCACGGCGGTATTCACCAGCCCGGCTTGCAGCGAACCGATGAAACTGGCCGCAACGGCCACCAGCAGGGCGATGAGCGCATCCATCCAAGGGGCGGAAAATTAGTGCCCGACCCGTGCTCCCGCCACTCGCGCCCCCCGGTGGCGGGTCACCGCCACGGCCTTACTTTCGCGCTCCGTTTCCATGAGCAACTACAGCGCCCACCCCACGGCCGTGATCGACGAGGGCTGCACCATCGGTGCGGGCACCCGCATCTGGCACTTCAGCCACCTGATGACGGGCTGCAGCCTGGGTGAGCGGTGCAACATCGGGCAGAACGTGGTGGTAAGCCCGGGCGTTAAGCTGGGCAACAACGTGAAGGTGCAGAACAACGTGAGCCTTTACACCGGCGTGGAATGCGATGATGACGTGTTCCTGGGGCCCAGCTGCGTGTTCACCAACGTGATCAATCCGCGCAGCGCGGTGAACCGCCGCGACCAATACGCCCGGACGCACGTGGGGCGGGGCGCCAGCATCGGGGCCAACGCCACCATCGTGTGCGGCCATGACATCGGCGAATTCGCATTCATCGGCGCCGGCGCGGTGGTAACGAAAACCGTGCCGCCATACGCGCTGGTCGTGGGCAACCCCGCGCGGCAAACCGGCTGGATGAGCGAGTACGGGCACCAGCTGAAATTCGATGCCGAGGGCAATGCCACCTGCCCGGAAAGTGGCCAACACTACCAGTTGAAAGGCGGCCAAGTGTCGCGTAAAGCATGACCCCGGGAATGGACAAAGTGAACTTCGCCGTGGTGGGCTGCGGCCACATCGGCAAGCGGCATGCGGAAATGATCACCCGCGACCCGGGCAGCCGGCTGGTGGCGCTCTGCGACATCAAGCCGCGGGCGGAACTGGGCCTCGAAGCCTTCGACGCGCCCTACTTCACCAGCATCCATGCCATGCTGGAAACCGTGCCCGAGGTGCACGTGGTGAACATCTGCACCCCCAACGGCCTGCATGTGCCCCTTAGCCTGGCCGCCCTCGAACACAACAAGCACGTGGTGTGCGAAAAGCCCATGGGCCTCTCCAAGGCGGACTGCGAGGCCGTGCTGGGCAAGGCGCTGCAGAAACACAAGCACCTCTTCGGGGTGATGCAGAACCGCTACAGCCCGCCCAGCCGGTGGATCAAAGAGATGGTGGACCAGAAGCGCCTGGGCGACATCTTCCTGGTACAGGTGAACTGCTACTGGAACCGCGATGCCCGCTACTACAAGGCCGGCAGCTGGAAAGGCACCGCCGAGCTCGACGGCGGCACCCTCTTCACCCAATTCAGCCATTTCGTGGACATCATGTACTGGCTCTTCGGCGACATCACCGATATCCAAGGGCGATTTGCCGATTTCAACCACAAGGACCTCACGGCCTTCGAGGACAGCGGCCTGGTGAACTTCCGTTTCCTCCAAGGCGGCATGGGCTGCCTGAACTACTCCACAAGCGTGTGGGACAAGAACCTGGAGAGCAGCATCACCATCATCGGCAGCAAGGGCAGCGTGAAGATCGGCGGACAGTACATGGACCAGGTGGAAGTGTGCCACGCGCAGGACTACACCATGCCGGAGCTGCCGCCCACCAACCCGGCCAACGACTACGGCGCATACAAGGGCAGCGCCAGCAACCACCATTACATCATCGAGAACGTGGTGGACACCTTGAAGAACAAAACGTCCATGACCACCAACGCCCTGGAAGGTTTGAAGGTGGTGGACATCATTGAACGGATCTATCAAAAAAGGGATGAGCGTGCTGTTTGAGCGACTGAAAAAGAAGGAGGCCAAAATGGCCGTGATCGGCCTGGGCTATGTGGGCCTGCCCATAGCGCTTGCCTTCGCGCGCAAGCTCCGGGTGGTGGGCTTCGACATCAATGCCAAGCGCGTGGACCTGATGCGGCGCGGCATCGACCCCAGCGACGAACTGGGAGCGGAGGCCTTTGCCGGCACGGACATCCATTTCACGGCCGACATCAACGACCTGCGCGACGTGGAATTCTTCATCGTGGCCGTGCCCACGCCCATCGACCAGCAGAACATTCCCGACCTCACCCCCCTGCTGGGCGCCACCCGCACCGTGGGCCAAGTACTGAAGAAAGGCGACCACGTGGTGTATGAAAGCACCGTGTACCCGGGCTGCACCGAGGAAGATTGCGTACCGCTGCTCGAGGAGCTCAGCGGGCTGAAGTACATCACCGATTTCAAGGTGGGCTATTCACCCGAGCGCATCAACCCGGGCGACAAGGAGCACACCCTTGAGAACATCGTCAAGGTGAGCAGCGGTTGCGACGCCCAAAGCGCGGAGACCGTGGCCCGGGTGTACGAACTGGTGGTGAAGGCCGGCGTGCACCGCGCGGCCAGCATCAAGGTGGCCGAGGCCGCCAAGATCATTGAGAACACGCAGCGCGACGTGAACATCGCCCTCACCAACGAGCTGTCCATCATCTTCAACCGCATGGGCATCAACACCTACGATGTACTGGAGGCGGCCGGCACCAAATGGAACTTCCTCAAATTCAAGCCCGGCTTGGTGGGCGGCCATTGCATCGGTGTTGACCCCTACTACTTGGTGTACAAGGCCAAGCAGCTGGGCTACCACGCCCAGATCATCGACAGCGGCCGTTTCGTGAACGACAGCATGGGCGGCTACGTGGCCAAGCAAACGGTGAAGAAGATCATTGCCGCCGGCACCAACCCGGCCGATGCCCGCGTACTGGTGATGGGCGCCACCTTCAAAGAGAACGTCACCGACATCCGCAACAGCAAGGTGGCCGATGTGGTAAAGGAGCTCCAGAGCTTCAGTTGCCACGTGGACGTCACCGATCCGCACGCCGACAGTGCGGAGGTGAAGCACGAATACGGGTATGAACTGGTGAAGGAGCTGCACGGCCCGTACGATGCGATCATCGTGGCGGTGAACCACGGTGAATACGCCGGGCATGATGAAGCCTGGTTCAAGAAGCACCTGAAGCCGAAGGGCGTGCTGGTGGACCTGAAGGGCACCTACCGCAACAAGACAAACGGGCTTACTTACTGGAGCCTGTAGCAGGCGATGATCCCACAACAACCCGCCGTGCAGGGCAATCGCGCCGGTGCGCGTTGCCCAAATTGCATATCGGAACTACCTTTACTGCATGGAACAGTCGGGCATCGGCCGCATCACCATTGATCCCGCCATCTGCCACGGCAAGCCTTGCATACGGGGCATGCGCTGGCCCGTGGAGGTCATTATTGACTTGCTTGGCTCCGGCATGACCGCGGAAGAGATCATTTCCGAACACCAGGAACTGGAAAAGGAGGACATCCGCGCCAGTCTTAACTATGCGCGTTTGATGGTTTCCGGCCAGACGCTGGGCGGCGTGGCGTGATGCGCTTTCTATGTGACGTGCATATATCGCTCCAGGTCTCCAAGCGATTGGCGGAAGCCGGCTTCGACTGCATCCATGTAAACCAGCTTCCCAAACGTTGGCATACGCCGGATGCCGACATCGCCCGGACCGCCGATCTCCAAGACCGGATCTTGATCACCAAGGACGCGGACTTCCTGGGCAGGTGCATCGTACAGCGATCGCCCCGCAAACTCATCAAGGTAAATCTGGGCAACATCCCAACCAGTGTGCTGATCGCACATCTCCTTGGCAACTTGGAACACCTCCGTCAACTGAACACAGTTGGGCGATTTTTAGTGGAAGTGGACATTGATCGGGTTTCAGTTATTCATCTGGAACCATAAACACACGCTGGGCCAACTTTACGGCAGAATGACCGCTTCACGCACCCTCCTCATCACCGGCGGCGCCGGCTTCATCGGCAGCCACGTAGTGCGGCTCTTTGCAAAGAAGTACCCGCAGTACCGCATCCTCAACTTGGACGTGCTCACCTACGCAGGCAACCTGGAGAACCTGCGCGATGTGCAGGGCGCACCGAATTACAGCTTCATCAAAGCGGACATCCGCGATGCGGCGGCCATGGCCAAGGTCTTCGCGGAGCACCGGCCCGACGGCGTGATCCATTTGGCCGCCGAAAGCCACGTGGACCGCAGCATCAGCGATCCCATGGCCTTCGTGGAAACGAACGTCACCGGCACGGTAAACCTGTTGAACGCCGCGCGGGAAGCCTGGAAGGATCGACTTGTTCCGCATTCCACCCCTCTCCTTGGGAGAGGGGCTGGGGGTGAGGTCCGTTTCTACCACGTGAGCACCGATGAAGTGTACGGCTCGCTCCACGATGGTGGCTTCTTCACCGAGAGCACGCCCTACGACCCACAAAGCCCTTACAGCGCCAGCAAGGCCGCCAGCGACCACTTCGTGCGCGCTTATGGCAACACGTACAAGCTGCCCTTCGTGATCAGCAATTGCAGCAACAACTACGGCAGCCACCAATTCCCGGAGAAGTTGATCCCGCTGATGATCCACAACCTGCGCAACGGCAAGCCGCTGCCCGTGTACGGCAAGGGTGAAAACGTGCGCGATTGGCTCTGGGTGGAGGACCATGCCCGCGCCATCGACGTCATCTTCCACCAAGGCGTGAATGGCGAGACGTACAACATCGGCGGGCACAACGAGTGGAAGAACATCGACCTGGTACAGCTGCTCTGCTCCATCATGGACCGCAAACTGGGCCGCGCCAAGGGCGAAAGCGCCAAGCAGATCACCTACGTCGCTGACCGCGCCGGGCACGACCTGCGCTACGCCATTGATGCCTCCAAGATCGGGCGCGAGCTGGGCTGGAAGCCGTCCATCACCTTTGAGCAGGGCCTGGAACAGACCGTGGATTGGTACCTTGCGAACGATCCGTGGCTGCAGGCCGTTACCTCCGGTGCCTACCGGGACTACTACGCGGCCCAGTACGGCGATCGCGGATGAGCATCATCAGCAACCTCTTCGGCAAGCGGAAGCCCGACCTTCCGCCGGTGGACTTCGGCGTGCTGAAGTGCGACATGCACTCGCACTTCATCCCCGGCATCGACGATGGCGCACCCACCGTGGAGGCCAGCCTGGAGCTGCTGCGCGCCATGGAAGACCTCGGCTTCCGCAAGGTGTGGACCACGCCGCACAGCATGGCGGACGGCTACCGCAATCCGCCGGAAGTGATCCTGGGCGGCCTGGAAAAATTGCGCCGCGCGGCGCAAGCAGCGGGTATTGCCCTGGAGGTGCAAGCGGCGGCGGAGCATTACCTGGACCACGACCTCCAGGAGCGCGTGGCCCGCAGGCACTTGCTCACCATCGGGCAGGACATGTTGCTCTTCGAACTCGCCTTCATCAATGAGCCCTCGGTGTTGCTGGACATCGTGTTCCAAATGCAAACCCAGGGCTATACCCCCGTCCTGGCGCATCCGGAACGCTATGCCTACTGGCATGCGGACACGAGGATGATGGAAAAGCTCAAGGACCGGGGAGTGCTCTTCCAGCTGAACACCATTGCCTTGGGCGGCGCCTACGGGCCCGCCGTGCAGAAGGCCGCGGAACGCATCACGGACAAGGGCTGGTACGAGCTGCTGGGCAGCGATTGCCACGGCATGAAACACATCGAAGCCATGCAAGCCGTGCGCACAGCGCCGTACCTGCACAAGCTGATCGACGGCGGCAAGTTGATGAACGCGAAGCTGTAGGACACCCGGCAGCGCAGACCCTGCAATTGTAAAATTGCATTTTAGAATTGCAGGGTTTCCTGTTCAGGCGTGGGATCATTGGACAACCACGCGCCCTCTGGCGACCATGCTCCCGCCACCTGCCACCTGCACCACATAGATCCCGGCGGCGAGATTCCGTGCAGGAAATCGAAAATCCCCAGCTCCGGACCGGATAGGAGTTTGCAACGGGAATACGCTCCCGTCCATGCCCACCAGCATAAACCGAATCTGGCCGGAAGTCAGTGAGGGGTTGAGGTGAACGGTCAACTCGCGCGATAGCGGGTCCCACGATACAGCCATTTCCCCTCTGTCATGGCTCTCTTCCTCAATCCTGGTGGGTATGATCACTGTGTCACAGGTGTTCAGTACGGTGTCCAAGTATAGGTTTACCGATGCACTGTCGTAACACAAAAGCTTATACCACTTGGCACATACGAAATCCACGAGGCACATCCCTGCATAGAAAGGGTGCGTGGTTGAACCGACCCCCTCGATCCAGTCCATTTGTCCCATCCCCCACGTACCAGTGCCATTGCTCAGGTCGAAATTCATGCCAAAGCGCCTCCGGGGCACGCCTTGCTGCACCACTGTATCTATGCTTGCCAAAATGAACCAAGCCGAATCGGCGCCCAAGCCGGCCATGAAAGGACCGCTTGGGTACACTGTATCACCCACCGACAAGGAATAATCGTACATCAGGTACTCCCTGTCAAGGCAATTCGCACCAACGCGGAAAACCGTGCGCGGCCCGTCGTTCCGCACATATAGCGTGTCCTCGTAAGCAACTATGGTGCGACCATAAGCATGTCCGCAAGCGGAAACAGAATCGATGTACATGATCGGCACCGTGCTGCACCACAGCCCGTCAATGGTGCCGCAATCCAGCACGTTCCACACAGGTTGGTCCGCAGGTGTGGGAAAGGGGTGCTGGGCAACCGTGCTCAGGCTCAAGCCCAGCAATCCCATGGCCAAAATACCTTTCATGGGGTGCGCCATCGGCAAAAAGACACGCTTTGGCGAAGATACGCTGCCCGGGACCGGCATGCTCACACAGCATGGTTCAAGCCTGCATCTTGTTTTGGCAAAGCCGAGGCATTACCTTCGGTTGAGCATGATGAAGGCAATGACCGGGTCCTTGTGCAGCGTGTGGTTGGTGGCCGGCATGGCCTTGGTTTTATCCAGTTGCACCAAGGACGCTTTTGATCTGCGCAGTCAATACATCGGGCCTTACTCATTCACGGTCGAGGTCCATGGCGCACATGGGGTGGGCCAGGATTGGTTCATCACCGATACCACCTATACCGATGCTGGCGCCGTGCTGAACGGCAGCCGGTCAGGCATCATTGAGATCAAAGGTTCCAGCTTTGAACTTCAAGCATTGCTGCACGAACATGCGAGCCTCACCGGCTACTACAACCATGGATCAGGGAGCTTCCCCTCCACCGGAAGCATTGACTACACCTACAGCTTCTACTCTCCCTCCGGCAGCACGCGCGTCCACCTTGCCGGCAACAAGCAGTAGTGCGGCACTGAACAAGGTCCTTACGCCGCGCTCGTCGCCACCTCCTTGCTCACCTTCTTGAACAGCCCCTGCAGCACGTTGCCCGGCCCGCATTCGATCACGTTGAGGGCACCGGCGCCGAGCATATTGCGCATGCTTTGCGTCCAGCGCACGGGCGCGGTGAGCTGGGCGATGAGGTTGGCCTTGATGCGGGCGGGGTCCTTGCGGCCAGTGGCGTCCACGTTCTGGTACACGGGGCAGCGGGGGTCCACGATGGGCGTGTAGGCGATGGCCGTGGCCAGTTCGGCGCGGGCGGGTTCCATCAGCGGGCTGTGGAAGGCACCGCCCACGGGCAGCAGCAAAGCGCGTTTGGCACCGGCTGCTTTCAAGGCTTCACAGGCGGCATTCACCGCTTCCACCGTGCCGCTGATCACCAACTGCCCGGGGCAATTGTAGTTGGCGGGCACCACCACGCCTTCAACTCCGGCACAGATCTCTTCCACCTTTTCATCTTCCATGCCGAGGATGGCGGCCATGGTGCCCGGCTGGGCTTCGCAGGCCTTTTGCATGGCGTTGGCACGCGCCGCCACCAGCTTCAGGCCATCGCTGAATTCCATGGCCCCGGCGGCCACCAGCGCGCTGAATTCGCCCAGGGAGTGCCCCGCCACCATGTCGGGCTGGAAGGCATCGCCCATGGTTTTGGCCTTGATCACGCTGTGCAGAAAGATGGCCGGCTGGGTCACCCTGGTTTGCTTGAGGTCTTCTTCGCTGCCGCTGAACATCACATCGGTGATGTTGAAGCCCAGGATGTTGTTGGCATGCTCGAAGAAAACGCGCGCGTTGGCATCGTTCTCGTAAAGGTCCTTCCCCATGCCGGGGAATTGGCTGCCTTGGCCGGGGAAGACATAAGCGTTCATGGTGGGCGTTGTTGCGGGCGTGAAAATAGCGGAGTGCAGGCAATCGCCGCACCGGGAAGATAGAAGGGTGGAAAGGCCACTGCGGCCCATCCACCCTTCCAAGGGACAGTTGTGATCACTTCCTGTTGCCGAACAGGCGCAGCAGGGCCAAGAAGAGGTTGAGGAAATCGAGGTAGAGGCTCAGGGCGCCCATCAGGGCCATCTTCTGGGCCATTTCGGTGCCGCTGACCACCGTGCCGCCAAGCTGCTTGAGGCGCTGCATGTCGTAGGCGGTGAGGCCCGTGAAGATGATCACGCTCAGCACGCTGATCACGTAGCCCATGGTGTCGCTTTTCATGAACATGTTCACCAGGCCCGCGATCACGATGCCGATGAGGCCGATGAACAGGATGCTGCCGAGCTTGGTGAGGTCCGTTTTGGTGGTGTAGCCGGCCACGGCCATCAGGCCGAACACGGCGGCGGTAACGAAGAAGACCGTGGCGATGGAGGTGGCGGTGTAGGCCAGGAAGATGAAGGAGAGGCTGGCGCCGGTGAGGGCGGAATAGGCCACGAACACGGTGAGCAGCGCACTGCCGCTGAGGCGGTTGATCATGCCGCCCATCACGAAGACCAAGGCCAGCGGGGCCAGCATCACCACCCATCCGAGGATGGTCATGCCGCCGGTCTGGAAGTTGATCAGGCGGGAGAGCAGGCTCATGTCGTGCCCGAACCAATAGGCTACGCCGCCACTGATGGCCAGGGCCAGGGTCATATAGGTGAACACCTTGCCGAGGAAGGCGCGGACATCATCGGGGTTGGCCACCACGGTTTGTTGGAACTGCTGTTCGGGTGCGAGGTTGGAGAGGGAACTGCGGAACATGGTGCTGTTCGGTTGTTGTTTCAGTGGAGTTTGGAGGCGATGAGCTTAATGAACTCCTCGCGGGTACGGTGGTCCTGGAGGAAGATGCCGGTGAATGCAGAGGTGGTGGTCACGCTGTTCTGTTTCTGGATGCCGCGCATTTGCATGCACAGGTGTGAGGCCTCGATCACCACGGCCACGCCCATGGGCTGCAGGGTTTGCTGGATGCAGTCACGGATCTCGTTGGTGAGGCGCTCCTGCACCTGCAAACGGCGTGCAAAGGCGTCAACCACCCGGGGGATCTTGCTGAGGCCGACAATTTGGCCTTTGGGGATGTACGCCACGTGCGCCTTTCCGAAGAAGGGCAGCATGTGGTGCTCGCACAGGCTGTACACCTCGATGTCCTTCACCAGCACCATCTGGCTGTACTCCTCGCGGAACATGGCCTTGCGCAGGATGGCCGCGGGGTCCAGATCGTAGCCGTGGGTGAGGTATTGCAAGCTCTTGGCCACGCGCTCCGGCGTGCGCTTCAAGCCTTCGCGCCGGGGGTCTTCCCCCAGTTCGGCCAGAATGTCAGCATAGTGAGTGCTCAGGCGCTGTACGGCGGCGGGATCGAAGTGGTCTATACGCTTGTAGGCGTCCGTGCCCCCCTCACCCGCCAAGCCATTGCCGGAACCGCCGGCAGCGGTCTTGGTCCGTTTCTTTTCCTTCTCCGCCATGTTCACTCGCCGTAGTATTCCACGCTGTTGTTCTCCGTTTCCTGGATCTTCACGCAGTGCAAGGTACCGCCAATGGCGGCCACGGGCTGCTCGAGCTGCTTCCAAATGGCCACCGCCAGGTTTTCGGTGGTGCTGCCCACGCCTTGGAGGAAAGGCACGTCCAGGTCCAGGTTTTTGTGGTCCATGGGGTCGATCACGTGCCGGTGCAGCAAGCGGCTCAGGTCGGAGAGGTTGATCACAAAACCGGTTTGGGGGTCGGTGGGGCCCTTCACCGTTACCCACAGCTCGTAGTTGTGGCCGTGCCAGTTGGGGTTGGCGCACTTGCCGAACACGGCGAGATTCTGCTCCGCGCTCCATTCCGGGCGGCCCAAGCGGTGCGCGGCACTGAAGCGCTCGCGGCGGGTGATGTGTACTACGGACATGCCAGGGATGGGATGCCAAAGTTACGACGGGGTTACAGCTCGGCCGGACCAGCGGCCATGAAGGCGTGCCCGGCACCGCAAAGCCCCCACCCCCGCCGCTCCTTACCTTCGCGCGTTCCAACCGAGATCGTCCCCATGCTGGAAACCGCCTTCCTGCGCAACCATCCTGAAGAAGCCCGCAAACGCTTGGGCAAACGCAACATCGATGTGGAAGGGCTGCTGGGCAAGGCCGCCACGCTGGATGAGCACCGGCGTGGCACCCAGCAAAAATTGGACACCGAGCTGGCCGCCATGAACGAGCAGGCCCGCGTGATCGGCGAACTGATGAAAACCGGCAAGCGGGAGGAGGCTGAGGCCGCCAAGGCCAAAACCGCCGAACTCAAGGAGCGCATCGCCCGGTTGAAGGAGGATCTGGCCCTGGCGGAAAAGGCGCTGGATGAACACCTCTGGGCCATCCCCAACACCCCCCAGGAGCGCGTTCCCAATGGGAAAACCCCGGAAGACAATGTGACGGTGATGCAACAGGGTGAACTACCGCAGTTGCCCGCCAACGCAAAGCCCCACTGGGAGCTCGGTGCCGAATACGGCCTCTTCAGCCTGGAAGACGGCGTAAAGCTCACCGGCGCCGGCTTCCCCGTGTACCACGGCCAGGGCGCCAAGCTGCAGCGCGCGCTCATCGCCTTCTTCCTGGAGCGGGCCGCTGACGCGGGCTACGTGGAGGTGATGCCCCCCCTGATGGTGAACGCCGACAGCGCCTTCGCCACGGGCCAACTACCGGACAAGGAGGGGCAGATGTACCATGCCGCGGCCGATGACCTGTACCTGATCCCCACGGCCGAAGTGCCCATCACCAACCTGTTCCGCGATACGATCGTGGACGCGGCCCAACTGCCCCTCAAACGCGTGGGCCACACACCCTGCTTCCGCCGGGAGGCCGGCAGCTACGGCAAGGATGTGCGCGGCCTGAACCGCGTACACCAGTTCGACAAGGTGGAGATCGTGCGCATTGAGGCACCCGAGAACAGCAACACCGCGTTGGAGGACATGACCAACCATGTGAAGGGACTGCTGGACGCGCTGGAACTGCCCTACCGGCAACTGCTGCTCTGCGGGGGAGACATGGGCTTCACCAGTGCCATCACCTACGACATGGAGGTGTACGCCGGTGCACAGAAACGCTGGCTGGAGGTGAGCTCCATCAGCAACTTCGAGACCTACCAGAGCAACCGCCTCAAGCTGCGCATGCGCGGTGCGGACAAAAAAGTGCAGCTGGCCCACACCTTGAACGGCAGTGCGCTGGCGCTGGCGCGCATCGTGGCGGCCTTGCTGGAGAACAACCAGGGGCCGGAAGGCATCCGCATCCCGGCGGCGCTGCGCCCGTACACCGGTTTCAGTCTGATCGCCAAAAAATGACCAGGCCCGTACCAGCGGTGCTGCTCGTTGCGTTGGTCACGGTCGGCATGCTTCCTGCATGCACGCACCGGGCCACGCCCCAAGAGCTGGCCGCCGTGGAACGGATGATAATAGCCACCGACAGCATGCGCGCCGTACTGGACCGGGCCGATACCAATGCCCTGCACCACATGGGAGCCCGCTTCACGGCGGAGCGTGCGGGCATCGAGGCGCGTTTCCGCGATACCCTGCTGCCGCACGAGGCCGAGCTGCTTGGCAATTACCACCGGGCCATGGCCGAGCGCCTGCCCCGCCTGCTGGCCGAACGCCGCGCGGGGCATGCACTGCTGGACAGCTCCGCCAACCGCCTGGCCGATCTGCGGCACGACCTGGAACTGGGCCTGCTGGACCCTGAGAGCCGCCGTGAAGCGTTGGCCATGGAGCAACAGTGGGCCACCGCCCTCCACCACCAAACCGACAGCCTGGTGCGGCTCACCAACCGCCTGATCAGCGACCGGCAGCGCTGGCGGGCCGCCATTGATACCCTGCTGCTCCCATGAAACTGCCCCAAAGCATCCTGCGCTCCTTGTTGGTGCTGCTGCTGCTGGCTGGCGGCACTGATCGCGTGCGGGCACAGCAAGGCACCGATGAACAGCTCGCCGCGGAGTACATGCGGCAGGGCGAGTTCGCCAAGGCCATCCTCTACTACGAAAAGCTCTACGGCCGCCAGCCTTCAACCCTCTACTATGAGCAGCTGTTGAAGGCCTATTTGGGCGTGAAAGACTACGAACACGCCGAAAAACTGGCCAAGGAGCGCATGCGCAAACAAGCCGGCGACACCCAGTACCTGGTGGACCTGGGCATGGTGCTGAAGCTCCAGGGCGACACGGCCAAGGCGGAACTGCAATTCGCCAAAGCGCTCAAGGACCTGCAGCCCGACCAGGCCGCCGTGCGCAACCTGGCCAACGCCTTCCTGCGCAACAACGAACCGGACCTCGCCCTGCAGGCGTACGAACGGGGGCGAAAAATGCTGGACAACGGCACCGGCTTCTTTTACGAAACCGCCAGCCTGCGCGCCTCCAAAGGCGATTTCCCCGGCATGATCAGCGACTACCTGGACCTGCTGGAAGTGAACCCCGCCTATGAACAGGCCGTGCAGAACGGCTTGGCACGCTTCATCGACTTCACCTCCGCCGACCAACGCGCCGACCTGCTGCGCACCGAACTGCTGCGGCGCATCCAAAAGATGCCGGATCACACCCTGTTCCAGGAACTGCTCATCTGGGTGTACATCCAACGCAAGGACCTCAACGGCGCATTCGTGCAAAGCCGTGCCATGGACAAACGTTTCAATGAGCGCGGCCAACGCCTGATGGCCCTGGGCGACATGGCCGTGAACAACCAGGACTGGGCCACCGCCGCCAAAAGTTACGCCTACGTGGTTTCCCTCGGCAGCACCAGCCCTTGGTACGGCGCCGCCCGCATCGGGCTGGTCACCGCCTCGGACGTGCAATTGCAGGAACAGCCCGAACCCTCGCCCGGGCAGCTGGAGCAATTGCGCCAGCTCTATGCCTCCACCCTGGAAGAACTCGGCTGGGGGCCCGCCACCATGAAGCTCGTCAGCGGCCTAGCACGGCTCGAAGCCTTTTACCTCAACAACACCGGCAGGGCGGACAGCCTGCTGCAGGACGCCATCCGCATGCCCGGCCTGGCCCGCAAGGAACAGGCGGAACTGAAGCTGCAACTGGGCGATGTCCATGTGCTGGCCGGCGACATCTGGGAAGCCTCCCTGCTCTACTCCCAAGTGGACCTGGACTTCAAGCAGGACGTACTGGGCCATGAGGCGCGCCTGCGCAATGCCAAGGTGAGCTTCTATGCCGGCGACTTCCTTTGGGCCAAGGCCCAGCTGGACGTGCTCAAGGCCAGCACCAGCAAGCTCATCGCCAACGATGCGCTCGAACTCTCCCTGCTGATCACCGACAACCTGGGCACCGACACACTGAACAGCCCGCTGAACCTCTTTGCCAAAGCCCAGCTGTACACCGCGCAACACCGCTATGACAGCTGCCTGGCGGCGCTGGACACGCTCACCGCACGCTTCCCCCTCTCCAACCTGGGCGATGACGTGCTCTACGAGCGCTACCGCATTGCCATGGCCCGGCACAACTACGCCGGCGCTGCCACCTGCCTGGAAAAGCTGCTCGAACAGTTCCCCAACGACATCCTGGTGGACAACGCCATGTTCGACCTTGGCAAACTTTACGAGACCAAGCTCAACGACAAGGAACAGGCCAAGAAGTGGTACGAGAAGCTGCTCTTCGAGCAAAGCGGCAGCATCTTCACGGCAGCCGCGCGCGACCGCTATCGGCGATTGCGCGGCGACCACGACAACCTGGACACGCCCGAGCAACAGTTCCTCAACGGTCCCGCCCCATGATCATCTACAACGTCACCCTCAGCGTGGATCGCGAAGTGCACGAGATGTGGCTCGCCTGGATGCGCCACACCCACCTGCCTGCCGTGATGGCCACCGGGCATTTCCTCGATGCCCGCATCTGCCGCGTGCTGAGCGAGGGAGACAGCGGCACCACCTACGCCGTGCAATACACCTGCCCGAACATGGGCGAATACGACGCATACGTGGCCAACCATGCCGACCGGCTGCGGGCGGAAACCGAGAAATACTACGGCGGAAAGGTCATCGCGTTCCGCACCCTGCTGGAGGTGGTCCATACCGCATGAACTTCGTCCGCGCCAAAAAGCACCTCGGCCAGCACTTCCTCAAGGATGCGGAGGCCGCCCGGCGCATCGCGGACAGCCTCACCTTCCACGGCGGCTATGTGCGGGTGCTGGAAGTGGGCCCGGGCACCGGTGCCCTCACCACGCACCTGCTGGAGCGCACGGACATCGAGCTGGCCTGCATTGAGCTGGATGCCGAGTCCGTGGCACACCTGCGTGCCAAATGGCCCGCGCTGCGGGTGGTGCACGGCGACCTGCTGCAGCTGGACCTGCCCACCGTGGCCGCCCCGCCACTGGCCGTGATCGGCAACTTCCCGTACAACATCAGCACGCAGATCATCTTCAAAGTGCTCGAGCACCGGGACAGCGTGCCCGAAGTGGTGGGCATGTTCCAGAAGGAAGTGGCCGACCGGCTCTGCGCGGGGCCGGGCAGCCGGACCTATGGCATCACCAGCGTGCTGGCGCAGCTCTGGTACGCGGTGGAACCCCTGTTCATCGTGGAAGCCGATGCGTTCATCCCGCCGCCCAAAGTGCGCAGCGCGGTGATCCGCATGCGCCGCAACGGGCGCACCTCGCTGCCCGTGGGCGAAAAACTCCTCACCGCCTTGGTGAAGGCCGCCTTCGGGCAACGCAGGAAAACCCTGCACAACGCGCTCAAGAACTTCGCCCCCTTGGGCGGCAAGCTTCCGGAGCAGTACGCCCGCAAACGCGCCGAGGAACTCTCCGTGGAAGACTTCCTGGAGCTGGCCGCCGCCTGCACGGCCCCCCCGGGCAGTGCCGCCTGATCGGCTGGCGTAGTTTCGCGGGCCTCCCCGCGCAACCTCTACCCCGCACGGCCCGATGACCTTCACCCTGAGCAAAGCCAACCTGGAACGGATCCAGGAGCATATCGCGCAGCAGCGCGACCAAGAACTGCTGGATGCCGTGAAGGACCTGCACCCGGCGGACATCGCCGAGATCCTCGACCAGCTCCACCTCAAGGAAGCACAATACCTCTTTGAACGGCTGGAGCCCGAGCTCGCCGCCGAAGTGGTGCTCGAAGTGGCGGAAGACCGGCGGGACGTGCTCCTGGGCAACTACACCGGCAAGGAGATCGCCGAAGAACTGATCGAGCACATCGACTCGGACGACGCCGCCGACGTGATCGCGGAGCTGCCCAACGAAGTGCGCGACGAGGTGCTGGCCAATATCGAAGACGAGGCGCAGCGCAAGGAGATCAGCGAACTGCTCACCTACGACGAGCACACCGCCGGCGGCCTGATGGCCAAGGAACTGGTGAAGGTGAACGACAGCAGCAGCATGCTGGACTGCGTGCGCGTGCTGCGCACCCATGCCGAACATGTGGACGACGTCTATGTGATCCTGGTGGTGGACGACCACGACCGCCTGGTGGGCACCATCCCCATCAAGGCCCTGCTCACCACCAGCCTGCGCGCGCCGGTCAAGGAGGTCTACGACCCCGGCGTGATCAGCATACGCGCGCATGAGCACGTGGAGGAGGCCAGCCGCATCATGGAGAAATACGACCTGGTGATCTTGCCCGTGGTGGACGACCGCGGCAAGCTGCTGGGCCGCATCACCATCGACGACGTGGTGGATGCGATCCGCGAGGAGGAAACCGAGGATGCCCACCGCATGGCCGGCATGGAAGCCCTGGAATATTCCTACAGCAGCAGCGGCCTGTGGGAGATGGTGAAGAAGCGCGTGGGGTGGCTCATCGTGCTGTTCATCGGGGAGAGCTTCACGGCCACCGCCATGGGCTTTTACATGGACGAGATCGAAAAAGCGGTGGTGCTCGCGCTCTTCGTGCCCCTGATCATCTCCAGCGGCGGCAACACCGGATCGCAGGCCAGCACGCTCATCATCCGGGCCCTCGCCTTGGGCGACATCACTGTGAAGGAGTGGTGGCGCATCTTCCGTCGCGAAGCCAGCGTGGGCCTCATCCTGGGCCTGATCCTGGCGGTGGTGGGCTTTACGCGGGTGGCCATCTGGAGCCAGTTCGTCAACGTCTACGGCCCCCACTGGATGCTCGTGGGCCTGGTGGTGGCCCTCTCCTTGGTGGGCGTAGTGCTCTGGGGCAACCTGGTGGGTTCCTTGTTCCCGCTGCTGCTCAAGCGCCTGGGCATGGACCCCGCCGCCGCATCCGCGCCGTTCGTGGCCACGGTGGTGGACGTTACCGGCCTGGTGATCTACTTCTCCATTGCCTCCATGTTCCTCTGGCAGATCCTTTCATGAAGGTCAATTTCATCGACACGGTGCACCCCGTGCTAAGCACCCGCCTCACGGTGGCAGGCCACACCTGTGAGGACCTGGGCGAGTACACCGGCGAAGCCTTGTTGCGCCAACTGCATGATTCCGAAGGGCTGGTGGTACGGAGCAGGCTGATGATCGATGAAGCAGTGCTTCTGCACGCTCCTAAGCTGCGCTTCATTGCGCGCTGCGGTGCGGGGATGGAAAACATCGACAAAGAAGCATGTGCCGCCCGCGGCATCAAGCTGTACAACTCACCGGAGGGCAACCGCGATGCCGTGGCCGAACATGCCTTGGGCATGCTCCTGGCCTTGATGAACCACCTGCCCAAGGCCGATCGCGAAGTGCGCCACGGCATCTGGGACCGCGTGTCCAACAGCGGCCGGGAGCTTTGCGGCAGCACCGTGGGCATCATCGGCTTCGGGCAGATGGGCACCGCCTTTTCCCAGCGCCTGCATGGCTTTGGCGTGAAGGTGCTGGCCCACGACAAGTACCGCAGCGGCTTCGGGAATGAACAGGTGGCGGAAGTTGTACTGGATGAACTGCAGGAGCGCTGCGACGTGATCAGCCTGCACCTGCCACTGACGCCGGAAACAACACATTACGCCGATGCGGCCTTCTTCGCGCGTTGTGCCAAACCGGTGTGGTTCATCAACACTGCGCGCGGTCCGATCACTGATACGGCCGCCCTGCTGGACGCCATCGATGCAGGCAAGGTGCGCGGCGCCTGCCTGGACGTGCTGGAGTTCGAGGAACGATCCTTGAAGGGCCTGCGTGATGCACGCGGAAATGAAACGCTCCAGCGGCTGAAAGCCTGCGAGAAGGTGCTGCTGAGCCCGCACGTGGCGGGCATCACGGAGGAGAGCTACTTCAAACTGGCCAACGTGCTTGCGGACAAGATCCTTCGGGACATCGAGGAGGGGAAGTTTTGAACGGATACTGTGGACAGGATGAACAGGATGGGCAGGATGGATGCATCCGCGATCACAGAGGTCCATGGCCATCGTGGCTGTTGCGGCCCCTTCCCGGCCAATTCCGTGAAGGCCTTCCTGGAGGCCGCGCGCACCGGCTGCCATTGGCTGGAGATGGACGTGGTGATCACCGGCGATAACGAAGTGCTGGTGAGCCATGAACCATGGATGGACCCCGCCACGTGCACCGGCCCCGCAGGGATGCCACTGAGCGAGGAGGCAGGTCGTTCGGCGAACATCTTCAAGATGTCCGTGGAGGAAGTGCAGCGCTACCACCTGCTTCCTGCAGGCGCCTTTGCCACCTGGAAGCCGACGCTCACCGAAGTCCATGCGCACGTTCACAGGGAGTGCGCGGAAAATTCGATGCCCATGCCGCGCTTCAACATTGAGGTAAAAAGCGATCCTGCTTGGTATGGCACCTATCAGCCATCACCGGCCGTGTTCGCGCAGCGCATGGTGCAGGAGATCCATGTGGTCGGCCTGCACGGGCATTGCCTGGTGCAAAGCTTCGACCCCGCCATCCTGGAAGTAATGCACCGGACGGACCCTTCGATCCCCTTGGCCCTGTTGGTGGAGAACAGGGCAAGCATGGCGGAAAACCTGCACCTGCTGGATTTCACGCCGGCGTATTACAGCCCGGAACACCACCAGATCGATGTTGCCGTGGTGGCCGAAGTGCGGTCACGCGGCATGGGCCTGCTGACCTGGACGGTGAATGAGGCGGCTGACATGCGCCGCATGATCGCCTTGGGCGTGGACGGGTTGATCACGGACCGGCCGGAGCTGGCCATGCGGCTGCTCCGGGACCATGGTGCCCGTACCGTTGGGTAAGGCCCCGGGCCGATCATTTCAACAAGTCGCGCACGGCGGCCTCCAAGGCGTCGAGGTCTGCATTCCATTGCAGCGGGTCCCCGGCTGCGCCCGGGATCCTGAGGCGGGCGATGAGCGGTGCGCAGCGCTCGGCATCAAAACCCAGGAGCTGCGGCTTGAGCGAAGCGACTACGCGCAGCACCTTGTCGTGATCGCCGCGCTGGCGGGCGTCCAACAGCGTGGCCAACCGTTCGGGTCCGTCCTGGCGGAACTTGCCGGCGGCCATGGCCTGCATGCCCGCGTCGGCGAGGTTCAGCGCATCCGCCACAGGGGTCGCCTCCGGTTGCGGCCTAGGTTGCGGTGCCTGCGTTGCACGTGCCGCCCGCGTTTTCAACGCATCCACTTCCGCGCGCAGCTCGGCAATGGTGGCGCGCAACCTGCCGGTGATGCTGCCATGGCGGTACAAGAGGCCTACCAGCAAAAGCAGGCCAATGGCCATGGCGGCCAAGGCGCCGTACATCCAGGCATCCGTGCGTTGCTGCAGCTCGTGGATGGCCTGGGCCATGCGCCGGTCGCGGTCCGCGGAAACCTGGAGCAAGCTGTCGCGTTCCCCCGCCATTCGCTGAAGCTCCCGCGCGCGGAGGTCCGCATCCTGTTCAGCCTCACGCCGGTCGCTCCGCATTTGCAGGGAATCAGCCGCAACCACTTCCACATACGCCTTCTCAAACGCTCCTGCACTTGCCCACTTTCCGGACAGCAGCCGATGCGCCATCGCACCCAGGTCCGGGCGGTCCATGCTGTCGGCAAGGGCCGCTGCCTGCGTCATCAAGGCGATCGCCTCGCTGCGCCCCACCAGTTCCGACAGGTGCATCCTGGCTTCGAACCCGGCCTGCCGGTCCCGGGTGCTGTCTGCTAGTACCAAAGTGGCGCGCTGCTGCGCGATCACGGCTTTCAGGCTGTCGGCCCGGTCCATTTGCCCATAGGCGGGCTTCAGCGTAAAGCAAAGCAACAAGGCAGCGGCTGCACAGGCTCTTAGGGATCGCGGTGCGAACATGGCGCGAATCTATTCGGCACCTCTCACTTCACCACGTACCGCGCCGTAACGCGTGAGCGCTGTTCGATCAGCGGCTCCTTGCCTTTCAACAGGCTTGCCAAGGTGGCCTCGTCGAAGTGGCGCACGGTGATCAGCTCGCAACCTTCGTTGTACCGCACCTCGTACTCCTTGCCCAGCTCCTCGATCAGCTGGCGGGCGCGCGGCGTGTCGTCCACGGCCACGGTGAATGCCACGGCGCTGTTCTGCATCAGCGCGATGCGCACGTTGCGCGCGGCGAAGAGCTTGAAGATGCCGCCGAGGTTCTCTTCCACGATGAAGCTGAGGTCGCGCGGGGTGATGCTCAACAGCAGCTGGTCCGGCTTCACGATGAAGGACGGGATCAGCGTGTCGTGATCAGTGGCCTCGCTGATGGTGCTGCCCGGCGCGGACAGGTCGATGAATGAGCGCACGTAGAGCGGGATGCCTTTGCGCTGGAGCGGTTGCAACGTGCGCGGGTGGATCACGCTGGCGCCGAAGTAGCTCAGTTCGATGGCCTCCTTGTAGCTGATGTGCGCGAGCAGCCTGGTATCCGGGAACTTGTTGGGGTCGGCGTTGAACATGCCGGGCACATCCTTCCAAATGGTGACGCTCTCCGCGCCCAGGGCATAGGCGAAGATCGCCGCGCTGAAGTCCGAGCCTTCGCGCCCCAGCGTGGTGGTGATGCCCTCTTCCGTGCTGCCGATGAACCCTTGGGTAACGATGCGGTGCGGCTGTGCGGCGAACGAGGGCAGGTGCGTGGCGCAGTTCTCTTCCAGCCGGTCCCACTTCACGTTGGCCGCGCGGTGCCGCGCATCGGTGGTGATGATCTTGCGGGCGTCCACCCACTGGTTCGCAAAACCTGAGGCGTTGAGGTAGGCGCTTACGATCAGCGTGCTCCATACCTCCCCGAAGGCCACGATCATGTCGTAATCGCGGTCTTCCGCATGTTGCACGGGCTGCGTGACATAGTGCTTCAGCGCCTCGAAAGACAACATCAACGCCGTCGAGGAATCACCATCCTCCGGGGCCACCTCTTCCAATGCGGATGCGTGCATGCCCTGTAACGCCAGGATCAACGGCTTCGCATTGCGCCCTTCGCGATAGGCCTTCACCACCTCTTCCAGCGCATTGGTGGTCTTGCCCATGGCGCTCACCACGATGAGGAGATCGTCCTGTTTGAACGCCTCCAGCACGCGCGCCACATTGCGCACGCCCTGTGCATCCTTCACGCTGGCGCCGCCGAATTTGAAGACTTTCATCAATGCAGATCAAAATGGAAAACTTGCAACCTCAGGGTCCCCTTCGGGAGACCGCTGAGGGAGCTGGAGTTGTCAAAGATGAGGCAGCGCGATCACTTGGAAGCCATCACGGCCTTGACCGAGCAGTTCCGCCAGTTCCGCCAAGGCGATGGTTCCCGTGATCCGGATGTGGCCATCGCCGGCCTCGATGCTGTGCAGCCGATCGAAATGCTGGATCGCCCCCTGGTGGGTTTCCGGCAGCCGCAGGTAGATGGACAGCCGTTCCTGGCCATCGGACAATACCGGCGCGTCCGTGTTCACCTTGGCGTAGGCATAGCCGCCGCCGCGCACCAGGCGCTGCACATCGCTGAGCACGGCCAGTCCCGTGGGCAGGCGGCCCGCGCCCTTGCCTTGCAGCAGGTGCTCGCCCGAATGCCGCCCGGTGATGCGCACGGCATTGTATTCATTGCGCACCTGGGCAAAAGCGTTGTTGCGGGGCACGAAGGTGGGCAGCACGCGGGCCGTCACTTTTCCATTCACAAGCTGGGCGCTGGCCACTACCCGCACCACGCAACCGATGGAGGCCGCATGGTCCATGTCCTGTTGGTGCAGTTGCCGGATGCCGCAACGGAAGATCCGCTTGGGCTCCACCACCGTGCCGAAGGCATGGGCCATCAGGATGGTGAGCTTGTAGCGGGCATCATCGCCGCGCAGGTCCGCAGTGGGGTCGGTCTCCGCGAAGCCTTGCTCCTGTGCCTGCCTCAGCGCATCTTCGGGCGAAGCGCCTTCCTCCATCCTGGTGAGGATGTAGTTGGTGGTGCCGTTGAGGATGCCCTCGATGCGCTCCACGCGTTCGCCGCTGAAGTGCGTCTCCAGCGCATGCAGCACGGGGATGCTCGCTGCGCACGAAGCTTCGTATAGCAGGGAACGGCCGGTTGAACGCTGCAACGCGATGAGCTCCGCGAGGTGCTCCGCCACCACCTTTTTGCTGGCGGTGATGGCGTTGCGTCCGGTGAGCAGCGCCTTGCGGATCACGTCCAGCGCGAGGTCGGCGTCGTTGGTGAGCTCCACGATGGTGCTGACCTGTTCATCGGTGAGGATGTCCAGCGCTTCGTAGGTGAGGCGCGCGGTGCCCACATCACGGGTGCGTTGGCGATCCTTTACGCAGACGTGCTTCACCTGTGCAGCCGTGCCGCCGTTGGCGTTGAGCAGTTCCAAAAAGCCCTGGCCCACGCAGCCGTGGCCGAAGGTGCCGATGGTCAATGGGGAAGTGCTCATGGATCAGGCGTGAAGGGTTTGTTCCACGGAGCAATTCTCCGCTGCGCTGATGGCCCCGGCAAGGTCTTCCACCAGGTCGTCCGGGTGCTCCAGGCCAATGCTGATGCGCACGAGGCTGTCGTGGATGCCGGCGGCGATGCGGGCTTCGCGGGGCACGGAGGCATGGGTCATGCGCGCAGGCACGCACAGCAGGCTCTTCACGCCGCCCAGGCTTTCGGCCAAGGTGAACAGGCGGGTGTGCTTCACCAGTTGCACGGCGGCCCCTTCGCGATCATCCTTCAGCCAGAAGCTGATCACACCGCCAAAGGCAGCGGACTGCGAGCGGGCCACCAGGTGGTTGGGGTGCGTACGCAGGCCGGGATAATTCACGCCCGCCACGGCCGGGTGCTGTTGCAGGAACTCAGCCACCTGCTGCGCACTGCGGCTGATGCGCTCGTAGCGGAGGTGCAGCGTTTGCGCGCCGCGGATGGCGAGCCAGCTGTCCTGCGGACCCAGCACCGCGCCGGTGGCGTTCTGGATGTACTTGATCCGCTCGCCAAGCTCCTGATCTCGCACCACGATGCCGCCGCCGATCACGTCGCTGTGGCCGGCGATGTACTTGGTGATGCTGTGGAGCACGATGTCCGCGCCGAGCTTCAGCGGTTGCTGCGCCACGGGCGAGCCGAAGGTGTTGTCCACCAGCAGCAGCGCGCCGGAAGCCTTGGAGATGGAGGCGATGGCGCGGATGTCGCTCACCTTGAGCGTGGGGTTGGTGGGCGTTTCCAGCCACACCAGCTTCGTCTTGGGCGTGATGGCCTCGAGCACGTTGCCGGGATCGCTGGTGTCCACGTGCTTCACGGTGATGCCAAGCCAGTTGTAGATGGTGTGCAGCGCGCGGTAGGTGCCACCGTAGATGTCGTCCACGGCGATGATCTCGTCGCCGGCGCTGAGCAGCTTCAACACCGCGTCCACGGCGGCGAGCCCGCTGCTGAAGGCGATGCCACGCGTGCCGCCCTCCAGCTCGGCGAGCAGTTGCTCGAAGGCTTGGCGCGTGGGGTTGTTGGTGCGGCTGTAGTCAAAGCCCTTGTTGATGCCGGGCCCTTCCTGCTCGAAGGTGCTGGTCTGGTAGATGGGCACGCTCACGGCGCCGGTGAGGGGATCGTGGGGCAAGGCGTGAAGAAGGCGGGTCTCTGTTCTCATCGGCTTTTCTCTGGTTGTTTGTCGGGGCGCGACATGTCGCGCCCATACGTGGTTTCAGTGGTGTGGACACCACTTCGCCGGAAAAGCCTCCGTCAGCGACCGCCGCAAAAAGCGAACGGTCCCTGCCGGATAAGCCGATAGGGACCGTTGAAGGTCTTTGATCGTCTTATCT
>JADZAC010000001.1 GCA_020852835.1 Flavobacteriales bacterium | reverse complement strand
CGGACGGGAAGATCTACTCGGTGAACGAAGGCAACCTCTACGACTTCAGCCCCGGCGTGCAGCAGTACATCGACGGCTGCAAGAAGCAGCAGATGAGCGCGCGCTACATCGGCAGCCTGGTGGCGGATTTCCACCGCAACCTGCTCAAGGGCGGCATCTACCTGTACCCGGCCACTGCGAAAGCGCCGAAGGGAAAACTGCGCCTGCTCTACGAGGCCAATCCGCTGGCCTTCCTGGTGGAACAGGCCGGAGGCATGGCCACGGACGGCACCACGCGCATCCTGGAGCTGAAGCCCACCGAGCTGCACCAGCGCTGCCCGCTGTACATCGGGAGCAGCAACATGGTGGAGGCGGCGATGAAGGCCTAAGTCATCGACCCGCTGCGGTGTCTGGAAGGGGCGGAGCCTTTCGGTATACAAGCCTCCGGTCCATGCGCCATTCCTTCCCGTTCATGACATCGGCCCGGTGCAAGTGCCCCGGTTGTTGTGCAGCTTTGGGCGCGTGGGCCGTGGCGCACCACCGACCCTGCCGATGATCTCGCGCACTCTCCTCCTGATCACCGCCCTGCTTTGCGGCCTGCTGCTGCACGGCCAGGAGCGGCCGGAGGCACTGCGTACGGAACTGAAGGTGATCACCGACCTGATCCGTGCCGAACCGCCGGAGGTGGCTTTGCACCGGGTGGATTCGTTGATGTCCACCGGCCGTGTGGCCGGTGATGCGCTGTGGCGCTTCCACATGCTGGCCATGCGCGGGCATGCACTGCGCCAACTGGGCCGTAGCGATGATGCGATCGTGGCCTACGTGAACTCCTACCAACTGGCCGATTCGCTCAACGACGCGCGCGGCATGGTGGACGCCCAGCTCGCCATCGCCGCCACCCACATGGACATCGGCGACTACGACCGTGCCGGACGCGAGCTCCGCAGCGCCCTGGCCTTGAGCGAACGCCACCACACCCCGCATGCCGACCGCATCCTGCTGGTGATGGGTGCACGCGCCGCGATGATGGACCGCAACGACAGCGCCCTGTACTGGTACGGCCGGGCGCTGCAACTGGCCGAGGCCAAGCGCGACAGCTTCCTGATGGCCGACCTACGCTACAACATCGGCGCCGCACACAGCCAACTGGGGCACGACCGCGAGGCCGAACGCCACCTGGAGGAAGGGCTGCGTGCGGTCCCGCACAATGGCTACGCGCTGTTGCAGGGGTCCACCTGGCAGACCCTGGCCGACCTCCAGATCCGTTCGGGCCGTTACGACCGGGCCGCATCGCTCCTGGATTCGGCCCAGGCCATGGCCCGCACCCTCTCCAACGGCGAGCTGCTCATCGGCACGCTGGAAAGCCGGGTGGAGCTACAGGAAAAACAAGGACGGTCCGTGGATGCCATCGCCACCCTGAAGCAGCTCGTGGCCGTGAAGGACTCCCTGGCACAGGCCCTGCGCATGAAGGAACTGGCCGATGCCCAGGCCCGCTTCGGGGTTTCCCGGCTGGAGAAGGAGCTGGCCCTCACCAAGGCCGAGGCCGAGGTGAACAAGCTGCGGGCCCAACGCTCGTGGATCGCCTGGGGCGCACTGGCTGTGATCGGTGCCCTGTCGGTGCTGCTGGTGTCCATGTTCCACCGCCAGGCCCGGTTGAAACAACAGGCCGCACAAGTGCTGGAGCGAGACAAGGAACGGCTGCAGGAGGAGAACGAGCTGCTGCACCAGGAGAACCTGATGGCGCGGTTCGAGACCCTCAAGAGCCAGGTGGACCCGCACTTCCTGTTCAACGCCATGAACACCTTGTACACCCTGGTGGAAACGGAACCCGCCAAGGCCCGCGAGTTCATCGCCAGCTTCAGCGCGCTGTACCGGCAGGTGCTCCACAGCCGCGAACGCACCATCGTGCCCGTGCAGGAGGAGCTGCAGCTCGCACAGCACTACGTGTTCCTGCAGCGCATCCGTTTCGGCAACAGCCTGGTGGTGGCGATCGATGTGCCGGCCGATGCGCTCGGTGGGTACCTGCCCCCGTTCACCTTGCAGATGCTGTTGGAGAACGCCATCAAGCACAACGTGATCAGCGCCGCCAGACCGCTGCACATCAACGTCGCTGTGGAGCACGGACGGCTCGTGGTGCGCAACGACCTGCGCCCGCGCGGTGGCCAGTCCGCCGGCACCGGCACCGGGCTGGAGAACATCCGCAAGCGCTACGCCATGCTCGGCGCGGAAGAGCCGGAGTTCCGCCTGAGCGATACCCACTACACCGCCACCGTACCCATCCTTACCGAACGCCCATGACCGTATACATCGTGGAGGACGAAGCCCCTGCGGCACAAGGCTTGGTGCGCCTGCTGGAACAGGCCGACCCCACCTTGCGCGTACTGGGCATGGCCGATAATGTGGCCGATGCCGTGGAGGGCATCACAGCCCTTCGGCCGGACCTTATCTTCATGGACATCCACCTCGGCGACGACCTGTGCTTCCGCATCTTCGAGCGTACCGTGGTGGAAGCACCGGTGATCTTCACCACCGCCTACGACCAGTATGCCATCCAGGCCTTCCAGGCCAACGGGATCGACTACTTGTTGAAGCCCCTCTCCCTGGATGCCGTGCAACAAGCGCTCGAGAAAGTGAAACGCATGCAGCGCCGTTTCGGGATCGACCCCGGTGTGCTGCGCGAATTGAGCAGCCTGCGTCAACCCGCCTATCGCGAACGGTTCATGGTGGCCAGTGGCGGACAGATCCGCTCGGTGGCCGTGGAGCAGGTGGCCTATTTCCAGAGCGAGGGCCGCTACGTGAAACTGGTGACCACCGACAACCACCGTTACATCGTGGACGGCACCATGGACCGCATCCATGTGGAACTTGACCCGCGCCGTTTTTTCCGCATCAACCGGCAGTTCATCGTCAGCTTCCAGGCCATCCGCAGCATGGTGCCGTACAGCAAGAGCCGCGTGAAGGTGGTGCTGCACCCGAACACCGATGACGACACCATCGTGAGCGTGGAGCGCAGCGCGGAGTTCAAGGCCTGGCTGGACCGTTGACCGGATAGGCACGGCGCGAACGGTCGGCACCCGTAGCGGACCACCCATCGTTCATCCGCGACGGAAGTCCAAGTCGCATGGCGACCCACGCGGGATCAGACCAATTGTTCAAGAGGGCCCAAGTGGCCCTGCATCGCTTTACGCGCACGGAACAGATACACCTTCACCCGGGTGATGTCCATGCCGGTGTTCGCAGCGATCTCCTGGTACGAGTAGCCTTCCTGGTCACGCAGCTGGAACAGCGTGCGGTGCAGCGGGCTGAGCTTGGCCTGGGCGGCATCGATCAACTCCTTCAGCCCGGCCTTGGGCTGTAGCGTGGTGAGCATCTGTTCGTGCCGGTCCTCGAAACGCGCCGAACGTTTGCTTCGCCGCACCCGGTCCACCACGAGGTTGTGCGCCGTGGTGAACAGGTAGCTGCGCGCGGCACTTTCCGGCACGCGGTCCAGTTTCATCCACAGCCGTAGGAAGCTCTCCTGCACGAGGTCCTTGGCCGCATCCCGGTCGCGCAGGTCCCTCAACAGATGCCGGTACAGCATGTCCGAACAGGCATCCACCACCCGGTTGTAGGCCGCTACGTCCATCCCCGCATCGCGTTGCCCGCACACCGTAGGCGCGGGCTCCACGACATCCACTGGCGCCGCCGGCACCCCGGCCGCACGCGCGTGCATGATGCGCAGATGAGCCCGGGCAGGGGCCGAAGGAACCACGGGGCTACCGGTGTGCTGGACGTGTATCGGGGCGATCATGGGGCCAAAGGGAAGCGGCAACCCTGCGCTTCCTCTTCTGCAATGGCATGAACGGGAAGGAATGGGGCATGGACGGGTGAAGGGCAGCGCAGCCTCGTAATGACCGGCCAAGACAGCACCGATCACGCTGCGATCATGCACATCGGGCCGCCTGCCGGTTCATGACGCGATCCTTCCCGTCTGCTCCATTCGGTGCCGTACGGCGCAGCCCCGCGAATTCCATTTGCCGAAACGATCAACCGCCATGCGCTACCCGACCCTCCTACTTTCCAGCCTCATCGCCCTTGCCGCCACGGCCCAGTGGACCCGTGACGAAGGCCTGCCCGATACCGAAATGCCCAGCTTGCTGGTGCATGGCGAAGGGCTCTTCGCAGGTGGCGTGGGCACGGCGTACCACCGCCCGCAGAGCAACGCTCCCTGGGCCACTTGGCAAACCATCCCCGGCGAGCCGTACTACGTGGATGCCCTGGCACACCACGACGGCCAGCTCTATGCCGGCACCGGCGGGAACTACGTACATCGCGCAACCGACAGCACCACCCCATGGCAGGCCACCCCAGGCATCTCCGGCATGGGCTCGCACCAGATCAACAGCTTCGCGGAATTCGATGGTGCCCTCTATTGCGGCACCGTCGGCGCCGGCACCTTCCGCCACAACGGCACACAATGGGTGCCGTTCGGCAACCTGGTCCAGTCCCTCGCCGGCAACGTGTTCTTCCTGCGCACCATCGGCGATACGCTCTGGTGCGGGGCGGGCGGCAACGGCTACCTGTTCTACACCACCTCCGGGGCCGACGATTGGACGCCCGTGCCGGTTGACGTGGTCACCGGGCTGTCCATCGAATTCACCGACCTCATCGCCGTACCCGGCGCACTGGTCGCGGGCGGCACCATGGGCACCTACCGCAGCACGGACCAAGGCGCCAGCTGGACCTGGACCGCAGGACCCGCCGCCATCGTGAAATTAACCTGGTGGAACAACACACTGATCGCATCCCGTACGGGGGCCGACACGCGTTGGTTCCGCTCGGACACCGATGGCCTGGCCTGGACGGAGTTCAGCCATACGGCCTTGAGCTTCGGCCTTGCGGTGTACGACGGCAAGCTCTGGTCGGGACAGTTGGACGGACTGTGGTACATGGAAAGCCTGCCCACAGCCGTACCCGAACATGCCGCGCTGGAATTCGAACTCTCACCGAACCCCGCCACGGACCACCTCACCATCCGCTCGGCCGATCCCGGCACCGCGCAATACATCATCCGCGACCGGCAGGGACGTACTACGCAGACCGGACAGATCACGGGACCCGATGGTTCCATCCCCTTGGAATTCCTCGCTCCTGGCGCCTACCAGGTACAGGTGATCCGGGAAGGCCGCTCGGCCGTCCGCCGTTTCGTGGTACAGTAGCACTGCCCTACGGGCCATACGGACCACACATGCGTTGATGCGGCCGGAGCGCGATCGCGGGCATTGGTTATCCTTGCACCCATGCCCCGTGTCTTCGTCTCCGGCTGCTTCGACCTGCTGCACAGCGGCCACGTGGCCTTCCTGAAAAGCGCGGCGGAGTACGGTGAGCTGCACGTGTGCATCGGCAGTGACGCCACCATCCACGCGCTGAAAAAGCGCTGGACGATCAACGACGCGAACGAGCGCCGGTACATGCTTGAAGCGTTGGCCTGCGTACATGCAGTGCACGTGGGCTCGGGCAGCGGGCAGATGGATTTCGTGCCGGAATTCCTGCACGTGAAGCCCGACTTCCTGGTGGTGAACGCGGACGGCCATGCCGAGGCCAAGGCCGAGCTGTGCAAGCAGCACGGCGTGCGCTACGTGGTGCTGGAACGCACCCCGCACGAAGGCTTGAAGGCCCGCAGCACCACGGCATTGCGCAGTGAGTGCACCATCCCCTTCCGCATTGACCTGGCCGGGGGCTGGTTGGACCAGCCGTATGTATCCCGCCACCATCCGGGAAGCGTGCTCACCATCAGCATCGAGCCCTCGCACGCCTTCAACGACCGCAGCGGCATGAGCAGCAGCACCCGCAAAAAGGCCATCGAGCTTTGGGGCGCCCACCTGCCCGACGGCGACCGCGAGAAACACGCCCGCCTGCTCTTCGCCAGCGAAAACCCGCCGGGCACGGTGGAGGTGAGCGGCTCACAGGACAGCATCGGCATCGTGTACCCGGGGCTGAACCGCCTGCACTACGCCGGCAACTACTGGCCGGATCGGATCGAGAGCCTACACGATGAGGAGGTGCTGCACTTCATCGAGGAACACGTGCACCTGGTGCCCTTGGAGCCAAGGGCACCGGGCTTCAGCGTGCTGGAGGGCACGCGCATCGATGCCGCCGGTGCCAAAGCCTTGGCCGATGCCGCCGACGCCTGTTGGCACGCCTTGTTGGCGAAGGATGCCGAGGGTTTCGGCGCAGCGTTCCTGCGCTCGTTCGAGGCGCAGGTGGCGATGTTCCCCAACATGGTGGACGAGGAGATCCGCGCGCAGATCGCACGGCACGCGAACGATGCACTGGGCTGGAAGCTGAGCGGCGCGGGCGGCGGCGGCTATTTGATCCTGGTGCGCAAGGAACCGCTTCCCGGTACGTTGCGCATCACCATCAGGAGAAGCGGCTGGTGACCATGGGCAGCACCTCACAGCGCACCGCCATCGTGCTCGTCACAAGCCTCTTCTTCCTGTGGGCATTGGCGCACAACCTCAATCCCATCCTCATCCCGCACTTGCGCAAGGCGCTCCAGCTGAACGATATGCGCAGTGCCTTGGTGGACAGCGCCTTCTTCATCGCCTATTTCGTGATGGCCTTGCCTGCAGGCGCGTTGATGAAGCGCTACGGCTACCGCATGGGCATTGTGGGCGGGCTGCTGCTCTTTGCCACGGGCTGTTTCCTGTTCTGGCCTGCGGCCACCTTGCGCTCCTACCCCTTTTTCCTGGGTGCGCTGTTCGTGATCGCCAGCGGGCTCACTTTCTTGGAAACCGCCGCCAACCCGTACATCCATGTGTTGGGCGACCCGGCCACGGCGCCGCGCAGGTTGAACTTCGCGCAAGCCTTCAACGGGCTGGGCGCGGCCCTGGCCGCCGGTTTCGGCGGGCACTTCATCCTCAGCGGCACCACGCTCACCGCGGAGCAAGCGCAGGCCATGGACCCTGCTTCGCTCGACGCCTACCTCGCGGGCGAAGCGTTGGCCGTGCGCATGCCCTACCTGCTGATCGGACTGGTGGTGCTGGTGGCAGCGGTGCTCTTTCTGCGTACGCACTTGCCGGAGATCGCCGCAGGCAGCAACGGGCAGGAGCGCGAACCGCGGGCATGGCATCGCCTGTGGCTCGGCGTGGTGGCGCAATTCTGCTACGTGGGCGCACAAGTGGGCGTGGCCAGCTTCTTCATCCGCTTTGCCGGGCAGGTGGCCGGGACCGGTGAGCAGGACGCGGCCTACCTGCTGAGCATCGGCCTGCTGCTTTTCATGGCCGGGCGTTTCCTCGGTACCGCGTTGATGCGCTGGGTCAGCGCCGCACAACTTCTGGCGATATGTGCGATCATCAACCTGATACTTGTGGCCGTCGCCGTGCTCGCCGGGGGCTACACGGCTGTGATCGCCTTGCTCGGCGTGGAACTGTTCATGAGCATCATGTTCCCCACGATCTTCTCGCTCAGCATCCACGGCTTGGGGCGAAGCACAGAAATGGGTTCCTCCCTGTTGGTGATGAGCATTGCCGGTGGCGCCGTGGTCCCGCCCTTGATGGGCGCCATCAGTGACCGCTACGGGCTGCAGTGGGCCTACCTGGCCCCGCTGGCCTGCTTTGCCGTGGTGCTGCTCTTTGCCCGGAGCGTGCACAAACCCCTGGCCCCATGACCACCTGCTTCGCACTGGACCTGAAGGACGACCCCGCGTTGATCGCCGAGTACGAACACTGGCACCGCAACGTATGGCCTGAAGTGCTGGAGCACCTGCGCGCACAGGGCATCACGCGCTGCACCATCCACCGCGCGGGCAACCGCCTGTTCATGATCACCGAGAGCTCTACCGGTGCGGCCACCGACGGCGGCGGTGCAATGCTGCCGCCGCGTGTGCAGGAATGGGAGGAGCTAATGGAAAAGTTCCAGCAGCCGTTGCCCTTTGCCCAAGTGGGTGAGAAATGGGTGCGCATGGAGCGGATCTTCGAGTGGCGCTACAGCTAAGCGCGCCGGGTTGTACGCCAACAGCAAACCGGCCGCAGCATTTCCATGCCACGGCCGGTTGCCGTTAGGAGGTCCCACGGAGCTCAACGGGCAATGACGATGCGTGCCACCGCAGGCTGCTCGCCGGCAACGGTGAGCACCACGGTATAGTTTCCTGCAACCAGATGCTTGCCCAAAGGCAGCTCAACGATGCCGCCCAGCACGGGGACCTGTTGCAGGTCCATGCCGCGGCCGTGGGCATCACGCAATTCAAGCGTGGCGCTCTTGCCCAGCAGGCGTGAAGGTGTTTCCACCCGCACCACGTCGTCCGCGGGAACCGGCCATGCCTTCATCACTTCGGCCGCATCGGCCTGGCCTTCCCGTTGCTCCAGCGCGGCCAACCGCTCCTCCATGGCACTGTTGCGTGCCTCCAATTCGCTGTTCTTTGCGGCCAGCTCCTGCACGGCCTTCACCAGGGGCACCACGAACTCAGCGTAGGCCAGGCTGTAATTGTCCTGGGCGTGCTGCGGAACACGAACGGCATCAAAGGCAGCGTAGCCCAGTTCCTTCACGGTGCTCTCCACCTCCTGCGCCAGGAAGCCCACAGTACGGCCCTCCGGCACAGCGCCACCGGAGGCTGGTTCATCCGCAGGCGCACCTTGGCCTTCACCGATGTGTTTGGCAAAGGCGGCGCGATCGAACGTGTAGGACACGGGCCGCAACTTGGTGATCAGGTCCAGGCCCGGCACATCTTCCTCCACGTTGCGCTTGAAGCGGGCATCCGAAGGCCAGCTGTAGGCCACCTGTCCTTCCACGGTGCTCACGGCGGCGTTGCCCAGGCGCACCTTGTTGCTGGCAGAGACCGTGGTGAGATAGCCGATGGCAGTGGCGTTGGTCAACGTGCCCAGGCTCACATTGGCCCCATAGCCCAGTCCCGTATTCAACGAGCCGGTGGTGTTCACGCTCAACGCGCTTCGGCCGATGGCGCACAAAAAGCCTCCCGTGGAGTTGTTGACCAATGCCTCCGTGCCCATGGCCGTATTGAAGTCGCCAGAGCTGTTGGCCAGCATGGCCTGATGCCCCACTGCCGTGTTCCGGATGCCCGTGTTCGCCGAAGACGTACCGGAGCCCATCAAGGCCTGATATCCTACTGCCGTGTTCTCCGTGGCAAACGCCGTGGCGGAACTGTTCGCATTGAGCATGGCCTGGGCGCCAATGGCCACGGTCTCGCTCCCTGCGGTGTTGCCATTGAGCGCATTGACCCCCACGGCAACATTGTAACTGCCCACGGTATTTTCATCCAACGCCCGGTAACCCAAGCCGGTATTGTACCCGCCGGTGGTATTGTTGTCCAGTACGCCTCGGCCAAAGGCACTCAGGTAGGAGCCCGTGGTGTTCATCTGCAGGGCGTTGGCACCCACCGCCGTGTTGTAGTCCCCATCAGTATTTCCGTTCATGGCGTTATCACCGACCGCCGTGTTCTCTATGCCCGTGTTGTTTGCCGGCGTGGCAGACCCCATGAGCGCCTCGTAGCCCACGGCGGTGTTGCCCGGCCAAGCAAAACTGGCGTTGTTGTTCGAGTAGCGCAGGGCCCCGGAGCCCACGGCCGTGATGCCGTTGCCCTGCTCGTTGGTGCGCAGCGCGTTGTTGCCCACGGCCACGTTGTCACCCCCGGAAGTGTTGGAGCCCATGGCATATTTGCCCATGGCGGCATTGTAGTTGCCGGTGGAGGTAAGACGCAGGCTGAATGCGCCAACAGCGGTGTTGTCCAGTCCGGTGGTGTTTTCCAAGGCATACTTGCCGAAGGAAACGTTGCCGCCGCTGAGGTAGCCGGCACGCACGTTCTGCACGCGGAACACCAGCGGCTTGTTGTCCGTGGTGCCAACGAAGTTGTTTGCGCCGTTGGTGCCGACGTTGCCCGTGATGGACCAGCTCTGGGCGTTGACCGATATGGTCGCCGAAAGCAGGACGACCATGCTGCAGATGGGGATCTTGTAGTTCATCGTCTTCGGGGTGTTAGGGCAAGGCCCGGTTTGATATCCCGAACCAAACATCATAGCCCTGCGGTTCCAAGTGCAACAGAGTGAACGGTGCGTTTCTTGAGCCAGCGGCTGGATGGTCCCACCGCAGGGTACCGCTGTTGGCCGGAGGTCTTCCCCGGATCGTGTGGCGAGCGTCCGCGTTGGTGACCGAACGGAGCCCAGCTCCTACTCCACCACCATCTTCGCCAACAACGCCCGCACCTTGATGCGGTCCGTCATGCCGCTGATGCGGTACTCGGTGCGCGCGGTGAAGTTGATGATCAGGTCCAGGTCGTCGGCCACGCCCATGGTAAAGGGCCTGCCACCGCTGAAGCCCATGGCCAAATACTGCAAGCCGGGCAGCGGGCGGAAGTTGTGCCGCAAGGGTGTGAAGCTCTTCATGGCCTCGGTGGCCGTGGTCATGCGCGTGCCCTTCACATTGGTGAAAGCAGCATGCTTGCGGTAGAGCAGCCAGGCCGTGGCATTGGCCGTGGCCGAAGTGTATTGCCCGGCAGGCAGGTGCTTGAAGACGTGGATGCTGTCGATGCGCTGGGCGGAGGCCCATGACAAGGTGAGGAACATCATCAACGCCATACAATAGCGCAATTTGGCCACCATGGGGAAGCGAAGGTATTGCGCATCATGCCGCCCTGGCTTCATACCCTTTCGTATCTTCGTGCATCCGCCACGTCCGGCAATGAACAGTGCAGAGCAATCCAGTCCTATGCCACTCGCGCAGCTACTTGCATGGGTGCGTGATCGTTCCACCCAGGAGAAGAAAGTGATCTTACGGGAACTGCTGGACGAAACCGCCACCGTTACCATGGCCAGCGAACCCAGCTTGGCGAAGGACTGGAACGATAAGGAAGAGGACGAAGCGTGGAAGGACCTATGAAAGGCGAGGTGGTGGTGATCCCCTTCCCTTTCTCGGACCTGAGCGGCAGCAAGCGCAGGCCCGCATTGGTGGTAGCCGATTGGGGCGGCCCCGACGTCATGCTCTGCCAGATCACCAGTCAAGCAAAAAAGGACAACCAGGAAATTGCACTGGGACCAAACGATTTCGCCACCGGTGGCTTGCCGATAAAGAGCCATATCAGGCCCAACAAGATCTTTACCGCGGAACGGGCATTGGTCTTGTATTCGGCAGGAAAAGTTTCCGCAAGCAAGTACGCACAAGTCGTTCAGCGGATCATACAGTTAATCTCAGCATAATTCCCGTCCCCCGTGAAAAAGCCATTGGACCACGTTGGGTCCTTGAACGGCTTTCCGCCAGGGATGGCAGCGGCAGCCCGGTGAAGCACGGCCCGCGCGGCCCCGTGGAGCGAAACGGCGACCGGAGGAAGCCCGTTGCAGCCCCGGGGCCGCCGGACCGTGCAAGCCGGCTACAGCGGACAGCCCGCAGGCGGCCAAAACATTCCCTGCCCGCGTCGTTGCCAAATGAACCATCTTGCGCTCCGCGTGTACGCAGTTACCATGAAGATCAGCTCCACCTTGCTCCTTGCCACCGTGTCACTCGCCGCCAACGCGCAACAGTGGGAGCTTACCACACCGATCAAAACGCGCAGCGAGTTCACCGCCATGTGCCTGTTGGATGGCCAGCTGGCCTTCGCCGTGGACAAGCCCATGGGCGCGATCCTGCGCACCGCGGATGGCGGAACCACGTGGGAACGCCGCATCGTGAACACGCTCAATAAACCGGTGGCGCTGTGGATGTGGGACGACCAACGGGGCATCGCGGTGTGTGAAAGCAGCCGGATCATGCGCAGCACCGACGGCTTCGCCACGGCCACCACCACCAGCCATCTGGGCTACGGGAACTTCCAATGCGTCTTTTTCCTGAACGACACCCTGGGCTGGCTCGGCTCCGACAGCGGCAAGATCCTGCGCACCGTGGACGGCGGCGCCAGCTGGACGCCCACCACCACGGGACTTACCACGTACCAGTATGTAACCGCCATCCAGTTCCTGGACAGTGACACCGGCTATGCCAGCAGCTACGGCGGCAAAATGCTGAAGAGCGTGGACGGCGGGTTGAATTGGCAAGGCGTGGGGCCCTTTGACCAACTGGTGCTCATGCAGGACCTGCACTTTTACAGCGCCCAGGAAGGCGTGGCGGTGGGCAATGGCGGCGAGGTGATCCGCACCACCGACGGCGGCGCCACATGGGATTCCATCCCCTCGCCCACCACCTACAGCCTATTCGACCTCGCTGTACAGGGGAACACGTTGGTGGCTTGTGGCGCGTGGGGCCGGGTGATGCGTAGCACCGATGCGGGCCTCACGTGGAGCGTGCAGCAAGTGGGCAACAGCGACCACCAAAGCGTGGCGCTCTCCCCGGATGGGCGTGGAATCCTGGGTACCGATGGCCGCATCCAGTGCAGCAACGACATGGGCGTCACCTGGTCCATCACCAATGAAGGCACGTGGCACACCGTGCTGAACAAAGTAGCTTTCCAGAATGACCAAGTGGGCGTGGCCGTGGGCTGGGCCACTTCCGGCGGGCTGGAAGGCGGGCTGCTGCGCACCACCGATGGAGGCCGCCACTGGACGAAGGCAGGCGGCGGCGGGCTGGGCGTACACCTCACGCCCACTGGTGCGGGATGCCTGGGTGGCGGCAGTGGCAGCTTCGCCAAAACCACCGATGGCTTCGCCACGCGCACGCCGGTAAACGGCCCCAACGTGGCCATCCGGTGCACATGGAGCTTCGATGCCCTTACGCACATCGTGGCGGGCGGCGCGGTATATGGCGGCATCTACCGCACGGCCAATGGAGGCGCCACCTGGACGCATGTGCTGGACGTGGGCAACATCACCATCAACGACCTGTGGTTCAGCAATGCCCTGAACGGCTATGCCGTGGGCGAGTACGGCGACAACTACCGCACCATGGACGGCGGCCTCACCTGGCAACCCATGACCGGCACGCCCGGCGGGCACACGGTTTTCTTCCTCGACACGCTGCACGGATGGATGCGGAACTTCCGCACCATGGACGGTGGCGATACGTGGGTCCCGATCGACAGCCCGCAAGGCACCGTGAGCATGTTCTTCACCAACGTGGACACAGGCTACGCCGTCAACGGGGGCGGCCAAACTTCGCGTACCACCGACGGCGGCCTCACCTGGAGCACCGTGCTGCCGAACATCACCAATGCACAGATCGGTGATGCCGCTTACGTGGACGGATACATCGTTGCCGTGAGCCGATGGGGCGACATCTATCGGGGGCAGGTGGCCTGCCCATTGGCAGCGTTCACCCCGGTGATCACCGATCAAGTTGATACGCTTTGTGCCAGCGGCACCGGCATTTTCCAGTGGTACCACAACGGCGACCCGATGCCGGACAGCACGGCCTGCATCGCCGCAACGGAGGAAGGGAACTACACCGTGGTGGTGACGGATGGTTTCGGCTGCGTCTCCGACACTTCGGCACCGGTGCAGGTGATCCACACAGGCATCATGGGAGTGAATGAACATGCGCAGTTTCGGCTTGTGCCGAACCCGGCCAACGGGCTTGTTCTTGTGGAACGAACAAGCAGCTCACCTGCCCTGCTTTCGCTGATGGACATCCAAGGGCGGGTGGCCTTGGAACAACGGATCATGGGTGTTTCCGTGGCGATTGATGTGTCGGTCCTAAGGCCCGGGCTGTACATCGTGCAACTTGAAGAGGGCCGAGGCCGGCACACGGGAAGGTTGGTGGTGGAGTGAGGATATGTGCGTGGGCAGTTGTGACCAAGCCCTGCATGACGGCCCCTACTCTGGGCATGATAGCTTTGGTGCATGTCAGATACGGTCAAAGCGGATCTGGCCGATTGGTTCACCCGCCAAGGCTTCACCGCTGCCAAGTTCACCAATGGCATCGGCCGGGTGTTCACCACCAGTGATGAGCACTCCTTTTCCTTCAAGTTGCGCGAGCGGCCGGGATACGCCACCTGGCATAAACAAGCAACCGGTGGCAGCCTGATCGTCGTTGAGGTGATGGCCGATGAATTCGGGGTGAAGTTTGAAGGCTATTGCCCCTTGCTGCTCTTCGGCATCTGGGAACGGAAGCTGTCATTCAAACCCGATGCCGGTTGGCCGACGCGCTACCGGGCGGAAGGCTGGTGCATCGCACAGGCACTGCAAGCTATGCTGCAGGAACACGGCCTCGCCCCGTAGCCTTCACGCAGGGCAGTGCCACAGATCAACCGGGCCTTACTCCCAGCCCCGGGCACGCAGGAAGATCGGCCGGTAGAGGTCGGCATTGTCGAAGAGCCGGAAGAAATCCTGCACGTTGATGCTGTAGCACAACAGCAGGTCGCCTTGGGGCGTGATGGTGTGCGGATGCGCCAAGGCATTGTAGGTCCATGTGCCTGGCGGCTGCGGCGTGGAGTACAGTTTGCGCTTGTTGGAGAAGGGTCCCGTGGGCGCGGGTGCATCCCGGATGAAAATATCCGGACCGAGCAAGTTCTCCTGCGACAACAGATAGTACTTGCCGCCGTGCTTGAAGACGGAGAACGCTTGGGAAAGGCCGCCTTGCACGCGTGCCGTGGCTTGGGGGTCACTGGTCCACGCGTTGCCATCCCAGTATTGCATCTGCTGGAACGGTGCGTCCAGTGCGGTGCGCGATACATGGGCGAACTTGTTGTAAGGCGCACTCCCGGTACCGTAGATGTACACGTAGGGCCCGTCCTCCATCACCGCCGTGCCCCAGTCCACATCGGGGTCGTCATTGAACGGTTGCACACTTTGCAATTGCAGCCCGGGCAAGCTGAACGAGGCCACGTCCACGCCCGTTTGGGCGAAGTTGAAGCCGGGGGGCTGGCCGGGGTCCAACATGAACCGATGCTGGAAGATGTAGAGCGTATTCCCGCTCACGAAGCCATCGCCCGGCCAGTACCATTGCTCTGGATCGCCCGGTGACACCACCGGAAGCCACTGGCCGTTCACCTGTTGGTTGAGTTCCGTGAGCTGGTTGCCGTCCTGCACCAGGTAGCCGTTGCGCACGAACTGGCTGCCGGGCGGCCGGGAGCGATCAGGGTTTACCGGGCCGAAGAACGAATCGCCGAAGAGCCACAGCACGCGACCGTCCGGCAAGGCGATGGAATACCCTTGATCGCCACCGGTCCAACCGGAATACCGGGTGAACAGCTCGTTGTAAGGCGCAAAGCGCCGGGTGGTGCCCGCGAGGCGTACAGTGCCCCCATCGTCCATGGAGGCAAGGCCGAGGGGTACGGGTTCCGGCTGCTCTTTGCGGCATGCACTAAGCGGCAAGAGGAAGCAGGAGAGCACTAAGATCGCGGGAACAGGGCGTTGGCGCATGTGACCAAGGTAGGCCGAACGGCCATGACCGGGCAAGCCGTTGGCCTCTGCATGTTGCACGGGGCCATGAACGGCGCCCGGCCATGGCCTCAACAGCCACCCGCCGGGCGCCGATCAGCCTACGTGCCCACCCTTTACCGGTGGATCACGACGCGGGCCGTGGCGGGCTGTTCACCGGCCACCTTCAGCACCACCATGTAGGTGCCTTCAGCGAGCCGGGCCGGCAAGGGCAGGTCGAAGGAGGTTCCCAGGGAGGAAATGGCCTGCACGTGCGCGCTGCGGCCCTGTGCATCCAGCATTTCCAGGTTGCCGCTCTTGCCGTTGAATTGCGGGGGAATTTCAACGCGCACCAGGTCGCTGGCGGGTACGGGGAATACCTTGAGTTCACCTTCCTTGGTCGATGCGCCATCCCGTTCCTGTTGTGCTGCGATCAGTGCATCCAGCTTGGCGTTCGTGGAGGCCAATTCCTCCTTCATGAGCTTGTTCTCGGCGGCGAGCTCCTGCACGGCCTTCACCAGGGGCACCACGAATTCGGCGTAGGCCAGGGAGTAGTTGTCCTTGGGGTTCGAAGGCGCCCGCACCGCATCGAAGGCGGCGTAGCCCAGCTCCTTCACCGTGGCCTCCACTTCCTGCGCCAAGAAACCCACCGTGCGGGTTTCGGGTGCGGCTACTGGTTCGGGTCGTTCATCTTCAGGCATGCCGTTGCCCTCGCCAATGTGTTTGGCAAAGGCGGCGCGGTCGAACGTGTAGGACACCGGCCGCAGGCGGGTGATCAAGTCAAGCCCGGGCACATCCTCCTCCACGTTGCGCTTGAAGCGGGCATCCGAAGGCCAACTGTAGGCCACCTGTCCTTCCACAGTGGTCACGCCGGTGTTGCCCAGGCGCACCTTGTTGCTGGCCGTTGCGGTCGTAAATGCGCCCAACGCCGTGGCATTGTGCAAATCCCCGAAGCTCACGTTGGCCGAGTAACCAATGGCCGTGTTGTCCCAACCCGTGGTATTGACGTTGAGCGCGCTGCGCCCCAGGCCGCAGAGGTAGGAACCGGTAGTATTGTTGTAAAGCGCTTCGGTGCCCACGGCCACATTGTAACTTCCGTTGGAAGTAGTGAGCATGGCTTGGTCGCCTACGGCAGTATTGCGGATGCCCGTGTTTCCGGCCGAAGAAACGAACTCGCCCCTCAAGGCCTCGTACCCAACGGCCGTGTTCTCGGGAGAGTGTGGCGTGGAGGAACTGTTTGCGTAGAACATCGCATGGTAACCCAGTGCTACCGACCCGCTGCCGGCCTCGTTGAAATAAAGCGCTCCGTTGCCAACGGCAACATTGTAGTTGCCCACGCTATTGCCGAACAAGGTGCCCTGGCCCATCGCCGTGTTTTCGGTTCCCGTCGTGTTATGATACAGCGCCGATGTACCCACCGCATTCAAGTAATTGCCAGTGGTGTTGCTGAACAGCGCCTCGTTGCCGATGGCCACGATCTGGCCGCCGCTGGAATTGCTCCAGAGCGCTTGATGCCCAACGGCCGTGTTCCTAACACCCTGGTTAATGGGTGGCGTGGCGGACCCGTACAACGCCTGGTACCCCACGGCCACATTGTAAGTGGGAGAAGGAACCACCGCCGGATTCGCATTGTACATGGCTTCGGTTCCGATCGCCACCGATTGGCTACCGGCCACGTTCTCATGCAGCGCACGCCTGCCAATGGCCACGTTCGCGTTGCCGACGGTGTTGCGGTAAAGTGCCCGGTTGCCGATGGCTATGTTGTTCCATCCGGTGGTGGTGTTGAACAGTGCCGTGGAACCCATGGCGGCGTTGTTACCTCCGGTGGTCAAGTTTTCCAGGGCCTTTGCGCCGAACGCGCTGTTTAGCTCCCCTGAAGTGATATTGAGGCCGGCCTTGAAGCCGTATGACGTATTGCTCAACAAGTGGTCGAGCATGCCTGCCTGTGTTCCGTTCACCTTGAACACGAGCGGCACATTGTCCGTGGTGCCCACGAAGTTGGTGCCGGTGTTGGTCCCGGCATTGCCGACAAGCTTCCAGCTCTGGGCGGCTGAGGGCATCGCAATTGCGGATACTGCGGCAAAGAGGAGGAACGTGTGCGTTTTCATGGTTATGGGTATTTGGGGAAGGTTCCGAGGAAGTACCTGAAGCAACTACACCCATGGTCCGTTGCAACATCGGGATGAGCAACCGGTAGAAAAATTGAGCAAGCGGTAGAAAAATTGAGCAAACGGTTATGAACTGACGGCCGTTCCTCCCTCCTTCGGACAGGAACACACCGCGCTTCCGGCTTTCCGCTGCCCATGTCCGGCACTGGGCCGAGGTGCCCAGGTACGGAGACCACCTTCAGTGAGCTATGGCGATACGTGCCGTACAGGGCAAGGCCCGGCCACCTGCACCACCACGGAGCAGTAGCCATAAGGGTGGCTCGAGGTGCTTCGAACCACCCATAAGCCAACCCTTCGACCAACGGAAGTTCATATACGGCGCCAACTGCCCGATGGCACGGACCTCCACGGTGCGGCCTTCGGCATCACGCAACTCCATCGTGGCGCCCAGGCCTTGGTATTTCAGCGGCAGCTCCAACCGTACCAGGTCATTCGCCGGTACCGGGCAAACCCGTATTTGTTCCGTTCCCGCCACCTCCCCCAAGCGATGCTCCCGCTCTGCAAGCCGTTCATTCATCCGGGCCATGCGCTCCTCCGTTTCGTCTTTCATGGCCTTGTTCCGTTGTTCCAGTGCGGCATTCCCGGCGGCGAGCTCCTGCACCGCCTTTACCAAGGGCACCACGAACTCCGCGTAGGCCAGGGAGTAGTTGTCGTTGGGGTTCGCAGGTGTCCGCAGGGCATCGAAGGCGGCGTAGCCCGGTTCCTTCATGGTGGCCTCCACATGCGGGGCACGCCAGGCGCAAACCATCAGCCAAACCCGGAGGGAACCGCACCTTTGCACCACCATGTCCCTCACCACCTTCCTCCTGCTCTTCCGCGGCGTAGGCGGACCCGTGCAACTGCCCGTGGCCGAGCTGCGTGCAGCACTTACCAAAGCCGGCTTCAAGGACGCCACCACCTACATCAACAGCGGAAATGCCTTGGTGCGGAGCGCACTTTCACGCGATGAAACGCTGGCCAAGGTGGCCGAGCTCTGCTTGAAGAAATTCAAGTACGACCGGCCCATATTCGTGCCCACGGCTGCGGAATGGGCGGCGGTGGTGAAGCAGGATCCTTTCCCGCAGAAGGCCGAAGGCAAGCACGTGCATGCCGTGCTGCTGGCGGAAAAACCCAAGGCGGAAGCCGTGGCAAAGCTTCAGGCGTTGGCGGTGGGCGATGAGGCGTTGCTCGTGTTGGGAAAACCGATCGGTGCCTACCACGTGTGCTACCTGCACACGCCGCACGGCTTCGGCACCAGTAAACTGGCCGAGAAATTCGACAAAGGCATCGGCGTGGTGAACACCGCGCGGAATTGGAACACGGTGGTGAAGATGCTCGAACTGGCGCAGGGGCTGGAGGGGAAGTGATCAGCGCTTCACCACCCCGCCTTTGCAGGGCTACGGCGCGCGAAGCACCCTCGCTGCTTTTGACGCCTGCCCTTCCACCCGCACCATCACCAGGTAGAGACCTTCCGCCCACTCGCCCGGTACCTCCAGCGCTTGCAAGGCACCGAAGGCGCTGACCTGCTCGGCATGTACGCGCGTGCCTGGGTTGAGGTCGGGCCTTAAGTCCTTCCGCTTCGACATGGCATCGCAGCCCAAGGCGTTGCCTTGGGCTGCGATGCGGTCGGGCCGTTGGCCCTGTCAAAGTCGATCACCATTGCCTCAGGAAGCTGAGGGTGTGCGTTAGGGCCGACGCACTGATGTCTTCGGGGCAGTCGGATCACAGAGGCGGGTGGGGCAATATGAGCGAGGCGGAGGACGGAGGGCCAACGGCCTGGCCTCATCCCTGCCCGACGCGATGCGTCGGGCAGGGATGACCACGAGGATCAGGAGGGCTGAAGGCCCGACCATCGAACGAACCTCTTTCCTATCTCTTCACCACCACCCTCGCCGTTCTCGGCGTCTGCCCTTCCACCCGCACCATCACCAGGTACAGGCCCTCCACCCATTCGCGAGACAGGGCGAGCGGTTGCAGCGCATCGAAGGAGTTCACCTGCTCGGTATGCACGCGCGTGCCGCTGGCGTTGAACACCTCGATCACCGCGCGTTGGCCGAAGAGCGAGGGATCGGCCACGATGTTCACGCGGTCGTTGGCAGGATTCGGGAACAGGTCGATCCCCAGGTCGGATTCCGTTTGCAGCTCACCGATGCCCGTGGTATTGGCCTCGACCAGCTTGATCACGTAGATGTCATTGCTTCCTTGGGCTGAGAACGTCTGCGAGCCTGCTCCGGGATCCAGGTCGGTGGTGCCGGTGAACCAGCCCGTGAGGTAGATGGCCCCGCTGCCTGAGTTTGTGACCGAATGACCGCGATCATATTCGACTCCGCCGAACGATACGGCATGGAGGTAGTCGCCTTCGCTGTTCAGTTGAAGGACGAACGCATCCGCACCGCCCGCGGAAAGCAGTGAAGCTGTGCCGGGCCCGGGGTCAAAATCCACCGTGCCCTCGAACGAACCTGTGATGAGCAGGTTCCCATCGGGACCGACATGAATGCCGAAGCCTTCATCATAGCCGGTGCCGCCCATCGCCTTCGCCCATACGAATTCGCCATCCGCATCCATCTTCAACACATAGATGTCGTGGTCACCAACAGCAGTGAGCGGTACACTTCCCGCGCCGGGATCGAAGTCGATGGTGCCGCTGAACCGGCCCGTGGCGATCAGGTCGCCTTGGGGATCCGTGGAAAGTTTGGCCCCCCAATTCCCCTCATTGTGGTATGTCTGCGTGGTCACCGGCAAGGACTTCACCCACACCAGCGCTCCGGCCGTGTCCAACTTCAGGTAGAACACGTTCCAGGTGCCCACCGCAGTGAGGAGGGTAGTCCCTGGTCCGGGATCAAAATCAATGGCACCCTCAAAGTAGCCGGTGATGAAGATGTTGCCAATGGTGTCCGTGGCCAGCGCATAGCCCCTGTTCTCGTAAGAGCCACCTCCGAAGTTCTCCGCCCAAACGAAATCACCATCTGCATCCAATTTCAGCACAAAGACATCCTCCTGCCCTGCGGTGAGCAGGAATACGCCAGGTCCGGGATCGAAATCACGCGGACCACCTTGATAGTAGAAACGGCCCGTAACGACCACATCGCCCATGGGATCGATCGCAATGCCGTAGCCGGCATCCCACCAGGTGCCGCCCACCACGCCCTTGGCCCATACGAAGTTGCCGTCGGCATCCAGTTTGGAGACGAAGATGTCATTCTGCCCGGTGGTGGCCGCGGTCATGTTGAAGGTGCCCGCGCCGGGGTCGAAATCGGCAGTGCCGCAGAAGCCTCCGGTGGTGTACACGTTCCCGGCGGGATCAATGGCGAGGGCCGTGGCAGCATCGACATATGCACCGCCCATTGCCTTGGCCCAGAGCAAGGTGCCATTGGTATCGAACTTGGCCACGTAGATGTCGTTGGAACCGGCCGAAGTGAGGTTGTATACGCTTGGGCCGGGATCGAAATCGGTGGTGCCCGTGAAGGATCCCGTGGTGTACACGTGTCCGGCATCCTCGAGCACGATGCCCGTGCCGATATCGCTCCCCGAGGCTCCCATGGCCCCGCCCCAGGCAGGCACGAGGTCCTGGGCAGGGATGAGGGAAGTGGCCAGGAAGAAGAAAATCGTTTGTAGTGCTTGGCGCATTTGAATGGGGCTTTGGTGGCACCAAGAGAACGCTTCCCTAAGCGTTCGCCAAGCCCGATCGATCGAACGTGAGAAATGGTGATCGGGCGTCACTCTGCACCGGCGCATTACTCGGTCGAGGCATTGCAACCCAGTTTAACATGGCCTTATTTGTTCATTTTAGTAACTATTCTATTGCTGCATACGTTTATCTTTGTGCGTCTTTCATGAACGCATACATCCATGTCCAAACTTACCAAGCTCCGACTGCGCCAGCTCGACGAGCAGCTGGTCAAGGCTTCCGGTTGGCCGATGGATCCGCCACCCGGCGGATGGCTTGCCACCCTGCGCAAAGCACTGCGCATGCCATTGCACGTACTGGCCACGCGTTTGGACATGACACCAACTGGAGCCAAACGTCTGGAGCAACGCGAAGCCGATGGCTCCATCACGTTGCAGGTCCTGCGCAAAGCCGCCGAGGCCATGAATATGCGCTTGATCTATGTGCTCGTTCCCAAGGATGGTTCGCTGCAGAAACTGATCGAGCGCCGTGCGTTGGAAGCGGCCAGGGAGATCGTGGAACGCGTCGACCAGAGCATGCGATTGGAGGCTCAGTCGGTGAGCCGTGAACGCATCGCCGAGGCCATCAAGGAGAAGGCCGAGGAATTGCAGCGTGACCTGTCCAAGGAGCTATGGCGCTAAGTTGGGAGATCACCGGCGGTAGTACACCGCTCGACGAAGATGAGCGGCTGGGACTGCTCGCGGATTGGGTGAGTACGCGTGGGCAACTTGACGAAGTGGAGCAGCACAACATCGAGCTGGGCGCTCAATGGGGTCTGGGCCGTCGGAGAAAACCCATGGACTTGCTGACCGAGGAATTCGTGAAGCGTCTTCACGAAAAGATGTACGGCGAGGTTTGGAAATGGGCAGGCGCGTTCAGACGCACGGAGAAGAACCTCGGTGTGGACCCGGTGCGCATCGCCACGGACCTGCGCCAGTTGCTGGATGACGCACGCTATTGGGTGGAGCACGCCACCTACCCGGCGGACGAGATCGCGATCCGGATGAAACATCGGATCGTAATGATCCACTGCTTCGCGAACGGGAATGGCCGCCATTCCCGCATGATGGCCGATGTTCTAGCAAAGTCCCTGGGCCAACCGCTGTTCACATGGGGGATCAATTCGGATCCCGCGACGGCGCGCGAACGATACTTCCATGCACTGCATGCGGCCGATAGAGGTGAGGTCCAACCTCTGATCGCCTTCGCACGAAGCTGAAAAGCGCCGTGATCGCCTGCTGAGGATCGCGCGTCAGGCAGAAAGCGATTTCGCCACGTCATCCCTCCTTCTGCTGGCCACTTCCACCTTGCGCCCATTGCGCAGCACCACAAAGCCCGCCTTGTCCAGGTGGTCGATATGCCTGCGGTTCACCAAGTAGCTCCGATGGGTGCGCAGGAAGCCCAAAGGGGTGAGCATGTCCTCGTAGTCCTTCAGCGTGCGGGCGGAAACGAAGCGGCGCTCATCCGCGAGGTGCAGGTTGGTATAATTCACATCGGCCTCGCACCAGACCACCTCACTGGGCGGTATGAAATAGCTGCGGTCGCCGCTGGTGAGGGTGAGCTTCATGGTGCGCTCATCGGGCTGGGCGATGTTGTGCAGCAGGTGCGATCGGTCCTCCGCGCTGAGGCCGCGTTTGCTCAGGTGGCGATCGATGGCCGCGCGCAACTCGTCGCCGAGCACGGGTTTCACCAGGTAATCCAGGGCACTGAAGCGGATGGCCTGGATGGCGTGCTTGCTGCTTCCGGTGGTGAAGATCACGTCGAAATCCCAAGTGCCGAGTCTCTTCAAAAGCTCGAAGCCATCGCCGCCGGGCATCTGCACATCGAGGAAGAGCAATACGGGCTTGTGGGCCCGCAAGACCTCCATGGACTGTGCCACCGATGCCGCCTCGGCCACCACGACCACTTCCGGAGCATGGCGTTGCAACATGGCGCGAAGCACGTCGCGCGCCTCCTGCTCATCATCCACGATCACGGCTTGCATGTGGGCAAGTTAGTCTGGACACTGACGTCACGCCTTCAGCGCTCCTGAAAAGCGCATGCATCGCGGCCCATGGCCTGGCCATGGGCCGCGATGAGGTCGGGCCTTCAGCCCTCCTGATTGAGCATCACGCCCAGTACCTTCTTTCTGTGAGCGCGACAGGTCGGGCCTTCAGCCCTCCCACGTTCTGCCGCTTGTTTGATCAGGGCCGAAGGCCCGACCTCTTCCCGACCCGGCGCTGCGCGTTACCTGCACTCCACGGTTACAGAGGCTCGGATCGGTCAACGTGCCGATCGCCAGCGGGCCGCACATCAGGGCCGAAGGCCCGACCTCATCCCGTCCCGGCACGCAGCGCCGGGTTTACGCGCGCAGCGCGGGAGAGCGCTGAAGGCGCGACACCTACTTTCACACCTCAACCCACACCCCATGCCGCAATCCCTCGCACACATCATCATCCATCTCGTCTTCAGTACGCGGCAACGTATTCCCATGCTCGTTCAACCGGTGCGTGCAAAAGCTCATGCCTACCTCGCCACGCTATCCCGCGAGTTGAACTGCGAGTGCTACCGTGTCGGCGGTGTGGAAGACCACGTACACATGGCGATACGCCTTCACCGTACGGTGCCAGTTGCCGACCTGGTGGAACATGTGAAGGCGCGGTCGTCCTACTGGCTGAAGCAGCAAGGGCCTGGCCTTGAGCATTTCTCCTGGCAGAAAGGCTACTCCGCGTTCTCCGTGTACTACCGGGAAGTGGATCGCTTGTTGTGGTACATTGACAACCAGGAGGAGCACCATCGGAAACAGGGCTTTCAGGATGAGTATCGCGGCCTGCTGGCGGAGCATGGCATTGAGTTCGATGAACGTTACGTATGGGACTGACGTCGCGCCTTCAGCGCTCCTGAGAAGCGCATGCATCGCGGCCCATGGCCAGGCCATGGGCCGCGATGAGGTCGGGCCTTCAGCCCTCCCGATCCTGCATCATCCCTAGCACCTTCTTTCTGTGAGCGCGACAGGTCGGGCCTTCAGCCCTCCTCCGTTCTGCCTCATGTCACACCAGGGCCGAAGGCCCGATCTCATCCCGTCCCGGTGCGCAGCGCCGGGTTTACGCGCGCAGCGCTGGGTTTACGCGCGCAGCGCGGGTGAGCGCTGAAGGCGCGACCTCAAAGACCAAGCATCACCCGCGTACCCGCCGGACCGCCCTCCGCATCCTTCAGGTCCTCGATCACGAAGGCGCCTTCCTTCTCCATCCGCTCGGTAAGCAACGCAAGCCGCTCCCCCGTCAACTTCAGGCCCAGCGAGGTGCGCCCCGGCCGGTCTGTCTTCGCGCTTCGGCCCACGCCGTTGTCCTGCACTATGCAGGTCACCCGGCCACCGTCGGATGCGAAGCGCACGCTCAACCGCTTCGGCCCCTCCTTCGGTGCAAGCCCGTGCCAGATCGCATTCTCCACAAAGGGCTGTACGAGCAGGGACGGGATCATCGGTTCCTCCTTCAACAATTGCGGATCGGCCTCCACGCTCCATTGGAGCTCCCCCTTCATGCGCAGCCCCTCGAGCATCACGTAGTTGCGCAGGAAGTCGAGTTCCTCATCCAACGTGATCCGGTCGCGCACGCTGTGTTCCAGCACTTGGCGCAGCAGCCGCGCAAAGCCGTCCAGATAGTCCTCGGCCTTGGCGTGCTCACCGGAGAGCGAAAGCGACTTGATCGCATTGAGGCAGTTGTGGATGAAGTGCGGGTCCATCTGCGTGCGCAGCACCTTCATCCGCAACAATGTGTTCACCTCCTCGATCCGCGCCTGCTTGTCCTCCAGCGCCGCATTGAATTCCATGAGCACGGCCTCATGCTTCCGTTTCAGGCGCAGATTGCGCCAAACCAGCAGTACCGCGCCGATCGCCAGGACCGCCAAGGCCAGGCTTCCGTACAGTTGGAGGTTCTGCACCCTGAGCCGGTCCGCCTTTCTCCGGTTGTCCTCGCCCAAGCGCGCGATCTCCTCCTTGTTCAAGCGAGTTTCAAATTTCTTTTCCAGCGTGAGCATTTGCTCGTCCGCAGCGGCCCTTGAGAAGCTGTCCTTCAGCACTTCCAGGTCACGCATGAGCAGGTAGGCCTTGGCGCTGTCCCCGATCGCGGCCTGGCTCTCGGCCAGGAAGCCCGTGTTCTCGATGCGGAGGCCCAGTTCGGCCCTGTCCGCATTGTTCAATGAATCGCTGCGTGTGAACTCCCGAATGGCCTCCCGGAAGCGGCCTGCCACGAAGAGTGCATAACCGCGCTGGTTGTGGTACTGGCTCCGGGTATGCAGGTCGGTCCGCTGCACCTCTTCCCGCAACGCGTCAGACCGCGCCATCGCCGAATCGATCTTCTCTTCCTCGATGAACAGGTTGATCTGGTTCAACCTCGCACGTGCATGGCGCCGGGTCTCCGTGGGGGATATGAACGAGATGCTCGCGTCATAGTACCACCGTGCCGAATCGTAATTATGCTTGACATAGAACCAATTGCCCAGGGTGTTGTACGTACTGGCCAAAGCAGCGCTGTCCCGGATGGCCATTGCCAATGCAATGGCTGTTTCCGCATGTTCCCGCGCCGGGGTGAACCGACTCTGATAAAAATCCACATCGGACAGTATGCTTTCCCCGCGTACCCAGCTGGAGGTATCCCCCGCAGTGTGCGCAAGGAGGATCGCCTGGCGTGCATGTTCCTGTGCGCCCGCATGGTCCTGGGCCCTGACCTGCACCATGGCAATGGCAACCTGTGCGCGGGCCTTCTCCCGTTCGTTGCGCGCATGGCGCAAGGCGCGTTCCGCAGCCGCCTTGGCGGAATCCAGCAGATCGGCATTACGGAACGCTTTGGACAGGTCGATGGCCCGTTCGCAATAGTCCACCGTGGCAGCGGCTCGCAACGCTTCCTGTGCCATGCGCACAGGTTCCGGCAGGGGATCCTGGGCGCGAAGGATCGCCGGGAGCACAACAAGGAGGAATGGGACCAGCGCCCGCATGATGCTAATATCGGCAGGGATCGCTTCATTCACACGCCCCTGCTGGCTAGTAACCACCTTCAGCCCACCAGCACGCCAGTTCGCTTCGGAATGCCCGACCATTCGCCTACCTGGAAGGCTTCGGGGCCGCGTGGCCCCCTGGACCGATCCCGTCTTGTACCACGCCCACGCCGTGCCTCAGCGCGCGGGCCAACGCATTGGCCCGCCCCCTCACTGTTTCACCAAACGGACACGGCCAACGGTGCCATCGGCGAAACGCAGCTCGATCATCCATAACCCCGGCGACCAACCGGTGAGGTGCAGGGAACGGTCGGTACCAAGCTCCACAGCCTGCGCACGGCCGTCCGCCTGCCAGGCACGGGCGCTCACCACCGTCATTGGGGCGTCAATGCGCACCTGGTCCGTGGCGGGGTTGGGCATCAACCGGACCTGCCTGGCGATGCGCTCGGTGATGGCCGTGGTGCCGGTGGCGAAGGCAGCGATGAAGGCATCCCCATCACCCGTGGTGTTGGTACGCCCGCAGAACAACGTTCGCCCACTGGGCTCCACCCACAGACCGGCATCATCGTCCTGCCCGCCATCCACTTCCAGGCCCGTGGCACGCATCAGGCCCAAGGTGCCGAAGTCCAGGTCGAAGGAACCCGTAGGAAGCAGGCCGATGAGCACGATGTCCTCTCCTTCCAAGGCCCCCACGATGGCACGGCCATCGGGCAAGAGCCAGCCACCATGCGCGAGCGTGGAGATGCCTTGCACATCGGGCACCGTCTCCGTGGCGATCGCACCGATGCCCGTACCGTCCGAGTCCAGCATGTAGTTCACCGCCTCGCTATAGCTTCCGATCACATGGGCGTATCCGCCCAACAGGATCGCATCATCGGCGGCCACGAACACGTCATAGGCCATGCCGCCATCTTCATGCACCACCGATCCGCCGTTGCCGAAAGCGGCATCCCAATCACCGGTGGCGGTGATGCGCTTTGCCCAGAGCGTTCCATCGGGGTCATCGGCAAAGCCCGCCACCACCACCCCCCCATCGCTCTGCGCGGCCACGCTGTAAAAGCGCTCATTGCCGCCCAGGTCCAGGGTGGTCCAGCCATCGCCGTTGAAGTCCGTGTCCAGTACACCGCCGGGGGTGAAACGGGCCACCAGGAAATTCCCGCCCGCAGCACCGGCGATCACCACGCCGCCGTTCGGCGTGAGGGTCACATCCTCCGCATAGCTGCTCGGCAGGCCCACCAGTACCACGCCTCCGGTCCCGAAGGTCGCATCCGGCGTTCCGTCCGTGTTGAACCGGAAGGCCGCTGCGCTCCGTGCGCTCCCCACGCCCACCGTGCCGGAACACACAATGCGCCCATCGGCTTGCAGCGCAACTCCGGTGAATTCCGTTTCCGTTCCGTTGGCATGCACGAGCGTATGGCCGATCCCATTGAAGGTCGGGTCGACGGCCCCACCGGTGGTGAAACGCGCCACCAGGCCATGCAGATCATTGTTCACGTTGGCATGTCCGGCGGCCACGATGCGCCCATCGGGCTGGGTGACCACCTCGAAGAACTGGTCGAATGAGCCATCCACATCCAGGCGTACCACACCCGCCGTGCCGAAGGTGGGGTCGAGGTATTGGGCAGTGGCAACGACTTGGAACAACGAACCGAGGGCAAAGAGAAGGATGCGCATGCCGTGCATATTTTGATCGCCGTGAAAATAGACGGATCCCAAAGAACATAAAGCGGCTTGCTCCCTTCACTGTTCACAACGACGGCAGAAGGTCCAACGCACAGCGCGATCAACGGATCGGCCTATAGCATTCACATTCCTGATCCCGATCGATGCGTGTCCCCCATTGAACACCAACTTGCCAAGGCCATGAACACCCTCTCGTTGGACCACCCCCGCCGCAACCGGGCTCGCGCAGCCCTTCTGATCGCGCTGCTTCTGCCGCAGGGCAAGCTGTGCGCCCAGGTGGATGCCGACGGGTTCTGGTCCTCACGTGACACGGTGATCCAGGCGGATCCTCGGGCCTACGTGCCGCGCATCGCCATTGGGGACAGCGGGGTGGACACCACCTTGTTCGCCCCGCAGTTGGTGCGCGATACGGCGGGGCACGCAGTACTACGCGGCTACGACGCGTACAAGCGGAGGCAGGATGAACCGATGGCCCGCATGCCGGACAGCCTTATGGCCCGTGCCGGGGAACTGAACGATCTGCTGATGGCCCTGGATGATCGCGATAGCGGCGAGGACAGTCCCCGGGCACGAGCCCTGACGGCCTTGTTCGCGGCCCAAAGCCCCCAGGAAGCTGCGGCCTTCGATGACGCGATCGGGCGGTGGAGCGGCTACGTGCATGGTACTGCCGTGGCGGACATCGCCGTGCGCGGCAATGCGCAGGCGCGGATCGTGGTAGCGCGCATGGAGTGGTGGCATGGCACGCCGCCCGTGCCGTGCTGGACGCGCGAGCTGGCCGATCGCGAGGCGGCATCGATCGCCGACCTGCTTGAATTCGTGGTGGCCCAAGGTGCACGTGTGGTGAACATGTCCTGGGGCCGCTCGGAGAAGGCCTACCTCTCGAACCTGTCCCAATGCGCACCGGACATTCCCTTGCCGGAGCGCCAGGAGCTGGCGCGGTACACGGTGGAGCGCATCCGTGCCGTGCTGAAGGAAGGCATGGCCCGGCATCCACAGGTGCTCTTCGTGGGTGCCGCCGGGAATGAGGGCACCAGCCTCCTGGACGCGAATCCCGCCACGCGATTCACGCTGCCGAACTTCCTGATGGTAGGAGCGGCTGACCGCCATGGCGAAATACCCGCGTGGAGCAACAGCGGCCCGGAGGTGGCCTTGCATGCCAACGGCGACCGGGTGGCGGCGCGGCTTCCGGGCGGAGCGAACAGCTTTCCCTCGGGCACTTCCATGGCCGTGCCGAACGTGGTGAACGCCGCCGCCAAGGTGCTCACCGTGGCCCCGCAGCTCAGCGGCGCCGAACTGCGAGCGCTGCTGGAACGCACCGCCACCGTGAATGCCACGGGGCACCGCTTGCTGCATACACGGCAGGCGATGACGGCGGCAATGGCAGGCCAGAAGTAACGCTCGCAGGATCACCTGGACAGGCCGTGCATCTCCCTGCTCCTCCATCAGTGCAGGCCCATCCGTCCGGTCCGCTCATCGATCAACGCCACGTACCTCTCCTTCAGTTCCTCCGGCACGAAGCTGAGCGGGATCATCGCCTTCCACTTCGGCAGGGCCTTCGCGAAGCGGTTGAACAGGTTGGCGATGGCGCGCTCGTTCAGAATGCACAGTCTGCCAATTGCATCTGCGGGTTGAATGTAGCGCTTCGCCCCACCGGCCTGTTCACCTTTACCCGCCTCCCTCGATATGGAGGAGGAGGCATCACACAGGGATCGACAACCTACATTTGAATGAACGCTAAGCCAACGCTCATGTCCACTCGTTCCATCCTCTTCGCCACGATCTGCACCGCTTCGATCTTTCCGAGCGCCCTGCAGGCCCAAGTGCTCACCGATTTCGAGGACGGCAACATCGACCAATGGCTGACGGAGGCCGATGGGGTGCCCTCGCTTTCAGCCTCAGGCAATCCGGGCAACTGCATCCGGGTGACGGACCAAGTGCTGAGCGTGATCAACCAGATGGTGCTGCCCTGGGCATACACCGGAGATTGGTCCGCCGCACAAACCAACGATTCGCTCTCATTCGACCTCTTTGCACATCCGAACAATTACGATCCTTTGGATACCGAGGGCCTGCCCTTGATCACGATCTCCGGCCCTGGAGGATCCGCAGTGGCGTACATCGACACCGTTCCGGTCTTCGACACCTGGCAACACTTCAGCATTGCGCTGGATAGTGCTGCCTGGCTCGTTACCGGCAGCTGGACCGCATTGCTCGCAGAAGTACAGACCGTGAAAGTGAGAACGGAGTTCAACCAAGGAAGCGAATGGGTGGAACTTGATAACGTGCTGTTGACCATCGCACCCCTCATCGAGCCTCTCGTCGGCACCGTCTGTTCCACATGGGACAGCGCGGGCTTTTACGATGGCTGGAGCTTCCAGAGCGTGGGGAGCATACAAGTGAGCATGGCCCAGGGCAACCCTCCGGGCTCGGTGCGCATGGGCGATGCATCCAATGCGCTAACGAACGCCGTGGCTGCGCCAAAGTTCCGGGGCGACTGGACGGACCTGGACATGCAGGCGAACATGACATTCGATCTTTACCTTCAGACGAGCAGTTCCAACTACATTGACAAAGACTACCTGGTGCGCATGAGCGGACCGGGCGGCGCCGCGAAATTCAACTGCAACGATTCGCTCACCGCATTGCTGGTGAACCAGTGGCACACGGTGGAGATCCCGATCGACGCACCGAGCTGGGAGTTGCTCTCCGGCACCTGGTCCGGTCTGCTGGACTTCGTTGCCGAGATCCGCTTGGAATTGGAATTCATCGATGGCACCGGCGAGGTGGTCTACTTGGACAATTTCTGCTTGAACACGGGGATCACCACCGGCACTCCTGAGCCCGGCGCGGAGGGATCAACCCTGCTGTACCCCAACCCCACCAGCGGCCAATTCACCTTGCAACCGGCCGCCACTGCTGACCTCCGCACCATCCAGGTCATGGACGCCAGCGGCCGGACCGTGCTCTCGCGCTCCATCGCGAACAACGCAGGGTTGGTCCACCTGGACCTGAGCAACCACGCAAAAGGCTTGTACCAAGTGCGGATCGGCCAGGCGGATGGCACCTACAGCATGGCTCGGCTGATCGTGGAGTGAACCGGGCACGGCGGACCCGATGTCAGGTGCATGAGATCGGCGTGAGCCGGACGACACGTTCTACTCTTGCCGCGTCCCCTAACCCGATGCCGGAATTCCCCGGCACCGGGTTTCGGGCGTCTTGGGTCTTCCTTAGCCTGTTCCTTGCTTCAGCAACGTTGCCCTTGTGCAACCGCATGCGCGTTCAATCGGGCGTTATCTTGTCCAACATCTTCTTGGCAAATTCCACGTCATCATGAACCGTCCGCAAGATGAAAGTACGCGCATCGCCGTCTTCCAGCGCAAGGAAGTGCGGCGCACCCTGCACAATGGCGAGTGGTGGTTCGTGATCGCGGACGTGGTGCTGGCGCTGACCGACACCGCTGATGTGAAAAGTTACATGCGGGACATGCGCAGGCGTGATCCAGAGCTCGACAAAGGGTGGGGGAATATTTCCCACCCCCTTTCATTTCCCACCGGCGGTGGCCCCCAGAGCCTTGCTTGCGCGAACACCGAAGGCCTTTTCCGGTTGATCCAAGCGATTTCCAGTCCCAAGGCTGAACCCTTCAGGCGCTGGCTGGCCAAGGTGGGCTACGAACGGGTGCAGGAGATCGAAGACCCGGAGCTGGCCACCAAACGCACGCGCGCATTGTACAAGGCCAAAGGATACAGCGATGACTGGATCGAAAAGCGTATGCGTTCCATCGCCATCCGTGATGAGCTTACGGATGAATGGAAGCAACGGGGCGTGAAGGAACAGCGCGAGTTCGCCATCCTAACGGCGGAGATCAGCGAGGCCACCTTCGGGCTCACACCCAGCGAGTATGCGCGGTTCAAGCAACTGAAGCGTGAGAACCTACGCGACCACATGACCGATCTTGAACTGATCTTCTCCATGTTGGGCGAAGCCGCCACCACGGAGATCGCCCGCAACCGCGATGCCCAAGGCTTCCCGGAGAACAAGCAGGCCGCGCGCGCCGGTGGCGAAGTGGCTGGCAAGGCACGCAAGGACCTTGAACGGAAGAGCGGCCGCAAGGTGGTGACGAGCGAGAACTATTTGGCGCTCACGCAGGGCGAGAAGAAGAAACAGCGCGCGGCAGGTGCCTCTGCAAAGAAGCGGGTGAGAAAGAAATGAGCACGGGCGGCATGAAGCTCTGCAATCCCCCGATTCCGATGCCGGAATTCCCCGGCACCGGGTTTCGGGCATTGGGGGGTCCATGCGGTCAAGCATCGTCGCAACCTCTTTCGCCCGCCAACTGTCGGATCTCCTTGAACTTTATCGCACCGAACGATCCGTTCCACGTGTGCTACCTCCTCACCCCGAATGGCCTCGGCACCAGCAAACTGGCCATGAAGTTCGACAAGGGCATCGGCGTGGTGAACACCGCACGGAACTGGAACACGGTGCTGAAGATGCGGGAGCTGGCCCAAGGTTTGGGCGAGGAATGACTTGTCACCATCGTACAACGCAGAATACCACTGAACGCATACATTTACTTCGTTTAGAGCCTGCTGTTCCAATATCGTCCCGCCTTCAAATCGGGTTCGGATGGTCTTCAAGGAGTTGCTCTTCGGCATCTGGACCGTCACGGTCCTTGCCAGCTGTTCCGCCACGGACGAGGTGGCGAGCAAAAGCCCGTTGATCCAAAAACGGAGATTCCGCAGTGGCTGGCATGTGAACCTGCGGACCGGTGATGGGCACAATACGGCCCAGGCTCCACGCCGTTCCGAAAGGCGTGCACCGCATGTCATCATGCCGGGACCCATGCTCCAGCACGAGCCTCTCGTTGCCCCCGCGGCCGGAAAGGCCATTGCAGACCCCGACGACCTCACCCTCTGCAGCGCCACACCCGCAATGGGCAAACAGCCCAGATCGGACTTGGTCGCGTCAGCGAATGGCCAGGCCCTGATCATAAATGCAAACGCATCCTTGGATCGATCCGGCATGCCTGAGGAATCGGCGATCAACATCTTGGGCGTCAAAGAGGATGCAAACAACCGAATAAATGGCTTCGCATTCGCGGGGTTCGTTTTCGCGTTCTTGTTTCCCTTGTTGGGTTTCATCTTGTCCGTGGTCGGCTTGATCATGATCTCCCGCCATGGTGGCCGTGGCCGTGGATTTGCCATCGTCGGCCTGGTGATCAGCACTATATGGTTGCTTTACGCCATTTATTACGCGAACACCATATGGTTCACACTGATCCGCTTTTAGTGCGATGTTGATCGTTCCAGATCAGATCCGGGGCGACTGTGGAATTCAGCTTCATTGCCTTTCCAGCCTCGCCCAATTCTTGTAGCACCAGTGTCCGTAAAACGTGGCTCGCATTGGAACACTTGCATCCACAAATGGAGAGCCTGACTGTTCCAATGGCGATTCACCTTCAAAACCGGGTCCGGATGGCCTTCAAGAAGTTGCTCTTCTGCATTTGGGCCATCACGGTCCTGGCCAGTTGCGCAGCCACACATGAAGTGGCGAGCAAAAGCCCCTTGATCCAAAAACGGCGATACCGCAACGGATGGCACATGAACCTGCGGACCGCTGATGGGCGCAACACGGCCCAGCTTCCACATCATTCGGAGAGGAGTGTACCGAATGTCATCACGCCGGGATCCGAGCTCCAGGATGAACCTCCCGTCATCACCTCGGCCGGAATGAGCATTGCGGGTCCGGACGCCCCGGCCGTGCACAGTACCAAACCTGCATCGGACAGGCAGCCCTGGTCTGACCTGCTCGGTTCAGCGAGCGGCCAGACCCTGATCACCGTTGAAGATGTGACCATGGAGCGATCGGTCATGCTTGAGGGATCGGCGATCAACGCCGTGGGTGTCAGCAAGGATCGGAACGACCAAGTAAATGGCTTCGCGATCGCGGGATTCATCCTCGCATTCTTGTTTCCTCCTGTGGGCTTCATCCTGTCCATTGTCGCATTGATCCGCATGGGCCGCCATGGTGGCCGTGGTCGCGGCCTGGCCATTGCCGGCATCGTGATCAGTATCCTGATGATGCTGGTCTTGATCGCCGCGTCTTTCGGATTCTGGCATGGCTTCTTGGTGCCCCTTTCGGGGCATTGAATACGAAGCCTCTCCCAACGCCGGATCCGTGTCAGGAAAAATGCTGTATCGGAGTCCGGCAGTTTCACCCGTTACATTCCGATCACATAGGCACGGTCTCCTGAATACCTTTGCACTCCCCGAACCCGATGCCGGAATTCCCCGGTACCGGGTTTCGGGCGTTTCGGGTTCCATGCCATCGAGTACAAGCACTCCCATTGCCACTTCCGCCGGAAGCACCGTCCGCACCACGGCCGACCTCCTTTCCCTCTACCACACCGACCCGCGCATCACCCGCATCGTAGAAAACCTGCGGGAAAAATCCGCCCGCGTGCAGGTGGGCGGGCTCGTGGGCTCCTCACAGGCGCTCGTGGCCCAGGCCGTGGCCGACAAGCTCGGCGGCACGCACCTGTTCGTGCTGCGCGACAAGGAAGAAGCGGCCTATTTCCTGAATGACCTGGAGGCGTTGAAAGGGAAAGAGAGAGAGGGTGAGAGGGCGAGAGAGGGTGATGGGATCAGAGAGATAAAGGGCCAAGAGCTCTACTTCTTTCCTGCACCCTCGCGTACGCCATACGATCCCGATGGCCACCACGATGGTGAAAGAGTAACCCGCACGGAAGTCCTCGAAGCGCTCATGTCCAGGGCGGGCGGGCCGTCCACTCCTTCACTTCCTCACCTCCTGTCTTCTTCTCTCACTATCGTCACCTACCCCGAGGCGCTTGTACCCCTCGTAGTTGCGAAGGAAACGATGGTGAAGAACACCCTCACCATCAAGCGCGGCGAGGAACTGCCCATCGACACGCTGGAGGAGTGGTTGCACGAAACGGGCTTCCAACGCACGGAATTCGTGTACGAACCGGGCAAGTTCAGCATCCGCGGCGGCATCGTGGACGTGTTCAGCTACGGCAGCGACAAGCCTTTCCGCATCGAGCTCTACGGCGACACCGTGGAAAGTGTGCGCCGCTTCAGCCCGCAGGACCAGCTAACCGTGGAGTTTCTGAAGGAAGCAGTGATCGTGCCCGACCTGCAGGAGGATGAGGCGGGGAAAAGCCAGCTCTTCTTCGCGCAGCTGCCTGCCGACACCGTGCTGTGGCTGCACGACCTGCAAGCCTTGGGTGATGCCGCCACGCAACGCCTGAAATTGCTCACCGATGCCCGCGAGCGTTCTCCCGAAAAGGACAAGCACGCAGCGCCGGAAAGCTTCCTCGCCACCGGCGGCGACCTGGTGAAGGCCACGCTGGGGTTCAGGAAGGTGTTCATGGGGGGGCAGGACATAGTTCGTAGTTCGCAGGATGTAGGAAAGAGCGCCCCTAACAACCACGAACTGCGAACTGCGAACTATTCGGTCGATTTCCAACTCCGCCCCCAACCCTCCTTCGCCAAGGAATTCAAGGTGCTCGCGGGCGACCTGCACAACAAGCGCAACGCCGGCTACACCAACCTCATCGCATGCAACAGCGCCAAGCAGAGCGAGCGGCTGCACGCCATCTTCACCGACATGGAAGGCGGCGATGCCGCGTTGGGCAACAGCAGCTTCACACCGCTGATGCTCGACCTCCACGAGGGCTTCATCGACCCCGAACTGAAGCTGGCGCTCTACACCGACCACCAGATCTTCGAGCGCTACCACCGCTACCGCCTCAAGGAAGGGTTCAGGAAGAACGCGCAGGCCCTCACGCTCAAAGAGCTCACGCAACTGAAGCCCGGCGACCTGGTGGTGCATATCGATCACGGCATCGGTGTATTCAGCGGGCTGGAGACCATCGAAACACCGCGCGGCCCCGGCGAACCTCCGATCCGCCAAGAGGCCATCCGCCTGAAGTACCGCGACAACGACATCCTCTACGTGGGCATCCACAGCCTGCACCGCGTAAGCAAGTACAGCGGCGAGGAAGGCGGCGGCGCACCGCCCGTGAGCAAGCTCGGCAGCCCCGCGTGGAAGAACCTCAAGGAGAAGACCAAGAAGAAGATCAAGACCCTGGCCTTCGACCTGATCCAGCTCTACGCCAAGCGCAAGAGCAAGCCGGGCTTCGCCTTCCTGCCGGACACCTACTTGCAGGCCGAACTGGAGGCCAGCTTCATCTACGAGGACACGCCCGACCAGGAGAAGGCCACCGCCGACGTGAAGCGCGACATGGAAAAACCCACGCCCATGGACCGGCTCGTCTGTGGCGATGTGGGCTTCGGAAAAACGGAAGTCGCGATCCGCGCGGCGTTCAAGGCCGCCACCGACGGCAAGCAAGTGGCCGTGCTGGTGCCCACCACCATCCTCGCGCTGCAACATTGGAAGAGTTTCTCCGAACGCATGAAGGGCCTGCCCGTGCGCATCGACTACATCAACCGCTTCCGCAGCAGCGCTCAGCAGACGCAGATCCTCAAGGACCTCAAGGAAGGCAAGATCGACATCCTTATCGGCACGCACCGCTTGGTGAGCAAGGACGTGCAGTACAAGGACCTCGGCCTGCTGATCATCGACGAGGAACAGAAATTCGGCGTGAACGTGAAGGACAAACTGAAGACGTTGCGCGCCACGGTGGATACGCTCACCCTCACCGCCACGCCCATCCCGCGCACGCTCCAGTTCAGCCTCATGGGCGCGCGCGATCTCAGCATCATCAGCACCCCGCCGCCCAACCGCTATCCGGTGGCCACCATGTTGCAGCCGTACGACGAGGTCACGATCCGTGGCGCGATCGAATACGAACTCAGCCGCGGCGGCCAGGTGTACTTCCTGCACGACAAGGTGAAGAACATCGAGTTCATCGCCGACATGGTGCGCAAGCTGGTGCCCGGCGTAAAGGTGGGCGTGGGCCACGGCCAACTGGAAGGCCACAAGCTGGAGGAAGTGATGCTGGACTTCATCGAGGGCAACACCGACGTGCTCGTCTGCACCACCATCGTGGAGAACGGCCTGGACATTCCCAACGCCAACACCATCATCGTGAACGAGGCGCAGAATTTCGGTCTCAGCGATCTGCACCAACTGCGCGGCCGTGTGGGGCGCAGCAACAAGAAGGCGTACTGCTACCTGCTCGCACCCAGCCCGCACCTGCTGCCCGACCTTTCGCGCAAGCGCCTGCAGGCCATCGAGCAGTTCAGCGACCTGGGCAGCGGCATCCACATCGCCATGAAGGACCTGGACATCCGCGGCGCCGGTGACCTGCTCGGCGCGGAGCAGAGCGGCTTCGTGAACGACATCGGATTCGAGACCTACCACAAGATCCTAGAAGAGGCCGTGCGCGAACTGAAGGACGAGCACTTCAAGGAACTCTTCGCCGATGCGCAAGGCGGCAGCGCCCTGGCCCGTGGCTCCCGCCGCGACCAGAGCGACGATTGCATCATCGAGACGGACCTCACCATGCTGATCCCCAACAGCTACGTAAGCGAGACCGCCGAACGCCTTGCCCTGTACCGCCGCTTGGACGACATCAAGGACGAGCACGAGCTGCAAGCCTTCGCCACCGAGGTGCAGGACCGCTTCGGCCCCATCCCCCACGAGGTGGAGGAACTGATGGAGGGCATCCGATTACGCTGGCTGGGCCAACGCATGGGCTTGGAGAAGATGGTGCTGAAAAATGGCGACCTGCGCGGCACCTTCATCGCGGACCAGCAGCACCCGTTCTTCTCCGGCGACGGCTTCCAGGCGGTGCTGCGCGCGGTACAGGTGCAACCCAAGCGCTACAAGGTGTACGAAAAAAGCGGCAAGCTGAAGATCACCGTGGCGGCGGTGAAGAACATCGGGGAGGCGAAGCGGGCGATGGAAATAGTTGTTGGCGTGAAGGAGAGCGCGTAGGTGGGTTGGGCGTTCCGGCGCTCAAATGCAGCGCCGTCGGGCCATTCGCTCGTAGTCCTCACCGCCCTCGTTCCTCGGGCGGCTGTGGGCTACCCGCTGCTGTCCCTAACGCAGCTGTTAAACTGACGCAATCAAGCATCAACATTGACAACTGGCAGTGAAATGCCCTGTCGACCTACCTTCGCTTCCAGCAAAATGATTTCGTCCATTTCCGATGAGTTATCGATACTTGGAGCTGAAGTTCGCGGGCAGGTTGATTGACCTGCTCGGACAGCAGATGTACGGTGGCCCGGTACCATCGGTCGCCGAACTAATCGCCAACGCGTGGGATGCCGACGCGGATGAGGTGGACGTGACGCTTCCCGCAAATGTTCACGCCGAAGGAGCGACCATTGTCGTTCGCGACTACGGCAAGGGGATGACCTTTGATGAACTGAACGAGTACTACTTGCACATTGGGCATGAACGGCGTGTGCGTGGCGAGCGAACACCTGGCAACAGGTTGGTCATGGGCCGCAAAGGCATCGGCAAACTAGCAGGGTTCGGAATTGCTGAGGACATCATCGTCACCTCCGTTAAGGAAGGTCACCTCACTGAACTCAAGCTCAACTACACTGAGTTGAAGTCCTTAACGACTGTGGCGAACCACCGGTTGAAACCGCTCCGGGACGAAGCAAGCACAGAGCGCGATGGCGTGACCGTAGTCTTCTCCGGCTTGAAGCTGTCCAAGAACATCAACCAAGATTCGTTCCGGACAAGCATGTCTCGCCGCTTTGCGCTTAGCATCGAGACGATGAAGGTGAGGGTGAACGGCGTGGAGGTACGTAAGGAAGAGCTTTCCTTCGAGCATCGTGAACCGGCGACTGGCTGGGCCAAGGAGAATGTTGAAGGCTTCGGCGAGATCGAGTATTGGTTCGGCTTCTTGAAGAGCACCATCCACGACCCGGAACTGCGCGGTGTGTCTTGCTTTGCTCGAGAGCGGGTAGCCCAATTCACACCCTTTGTCTTCAACCTGACCGGCGGGATCAACGGACAGGTCGCGCTGGAGTATTTCACCGGGCAGGTTAAGGCCGAGCAGCTTGACGAGAAGATCGACCTTGTTGCTACGGATCGCCAGACCGTGAATTGGCAGTTGGGCAATGCCCCAATCTTAGAAGAATGGGGGAAGGAAAAAGTGAAGCAGCTCTGCAGCGAATGGAAAACACGTCAGGATAAGCGCAAGGTCGACCGCTTTCAACACAAGCTCGGCGAGTTCTTCGTCCGTATCGAGAAACTATCGAGTTCTCAGGAGCGCAAGGACCTCACGTCGGCGCTCACCAAAGTCGCGCAGATCGAGCGTATGACTGAAGAGGATTTTCGGACAATCGCCGGTTCGATGGTAGCCGGTGTAGAGCGCGAGAGCGTGCGCAAAGTCATCCAACGCATAAATGCCACGAGCGAGGATGCCATGCCTGAACTGCTTGAGGCAATTAAGGAGTGGGACATCATTGCATCCGTGGCAACTGCCGAAATTCTCAGAGGCAAGATCGACATCATCGAGCAGTTCAAAAAACACATTGATGCTCGAGTGCCAGAGAAGTCGAAAGGCGATGCTCTGGACATGCAAACGTTCATCAAGAACTACCCATGGCTGCTTGGCCACAAGTTCGAACAGCTTACCCCCGCCGACTTCCACCATGAACGCGGAGTTGACAAGTGGATAGAGGAGGTTCTGATCGATACGAACCGCGAGTACTCGGCAACTGATGAAAGAGATGGGCGCCGATTTGACCTGGTCTGTATTAAGAACGACTGGATGATTGTAGTGTTGGAACTCATGAGGCCAGGAAAGCCGGAGGACTATGATCACATCATGCGCCTGAATCGCTATGTCACAAGGATCCAAGCCGCTGTGTCCGAACGCAGCAACAACAACCTGTTTACAGGTGGTAAGACGGTGCTCGGTCTTCTCATAGCAGATGAAGGTTCCTCAGATACTTCGCTCGGTCAGACGAAGAAGGATTTGCGCAATTCCTTGGACTCAATCACGTGGAATGGGCTCTTCGATGCAGCAAAGGTGAACTACCGCGAGTACTACGATACCCTTCGCCTGAAAGCACCCGACGATCCACGACTAACCGGCGTTGTCGCCCTTTAGCCATGTTGAACGCAATTGATCTTTTCGCTGGATGCGGCGGTTTGACCGAAGGGCTGCGCCAAGCTGGTTTCAGCGTGAGAGCAGCTGTCGAGCTTGATGCCAACGCTGCTAGGGTATATCGTGCTAATCATCCTCGCACCAAGATGGTGGAGCGCTCAATCCGCGAAGTGGATGGCAAGGAACTTCTCGACGCCATTCCATCCGGTGTGTGTCATCTACTTGCAGGATGCCCACCTTGCCAAGGCTTTTCATCGTTGCGTCGGTTGAACCGAAAACGCAGTGTGCGCGACGAACGAAACGACCTCGTACTGGACTTCCTACGTCTTGTGGAGGAAATTAGGCCCGTTACTGTGATGATGGAGAATGTACCTGGCCTGACAGATTACTACCTCTTTAAGCGGCTCCTACGAAGGCTGAAGGAGATGGAATACAAGGTAGACTACAAGGTTTTGAATGTTATGGATTTTGGCGTGCCACAGAGCAGAAAGCGGCTTGTATTGGTAGGCTCACGAGTTGGTAGGCTGACTCTTGCAGAAAAGGGCTTGGCCCCGCGCTCAGTCCGCCAGGCCATAGGTGGTTTGGTGCCCGCGCACGACTCATCCGATCCATGTCACAATGTCAAGCGCAATCATTCAATTGAGGTACTCGACAGAATGGCCCGAACTCCCATCGACGGTGGTAGCTGGCGAGATCTCCCCGAAGAAATGTGGCTTGCATGCCACAAGAAGAAGGATGCCGGATTCCATGATGTCTATGGTAGGATGAAGTGGGACGATGTAGCCCCAACGATTACCGGGGGCTGCTTGAACCCATCAAAAGGTCGTTTCATCCATCCCGTTGCTGATCGCGCCATTACACCGCGTGAAGCTGCCCTCCTTCAGTCCTTCCCTAGCGACTACCGCTTCCTGATGGATATATCACTTGATGAGATCGCCAAGCAGATCGGCAATGCTCTTCCTCCCAAGTTTAGTCGGCATCATGGTCGGTACCTCAAAGCGCATTTGAACGCAGCCGGGTATACCTAACTGTTGGTGGCCAGCGACCATACAATGTTGCCCCCTATCCCCCGCCAGAAAGTCCATCAACCCCGCACATGAACGCCTCGGACATCATCTTCTACACCACCCCGCAGGGCGAGGTGCGCATCGAGGTCTACTTCGAGGACGAGACTTTTTGGCTGAGCCAGAAGAAGATCGGCGAACTCTTCGATAAGGATGTGCGCACGGTGAACGAGCACTTGGGCCGGATCTTTGAGGAAGGCGAACTGACCCCGGAGGCAACTATCCGGAAATTCCGGATAGTTCAACGGGAAGGCGTGCGGGACGTGGAAAGGCTCGTGGAGCACTGCAACCTCGACGCCATTATCGCCGTAGGCTACCGGGTGAACAGCGCCCGCGCCACCAGGTTCCGGACCTGGGCCACCAACACACTGAAGGAGTTCATCATCAAAGGCTTCGACCTGGAGGAAGAACTGCTGGGCAAAAGCAAGGAGCTGGCCGGGATCCCTTTGGCTTCGGGCAAAGCGGCCTAAGGCGATGGAGTGCTTGATGGGATGAAGGACGCGGCCTGAAGTATCTTCGTGTCACCATGCCCAAGAAGAACAAGCCGGTGAATGCAGGTACCGCGCGTGTGCGACCGGCACCCAAACGGAAGGCGCGAGCGATCAAGAAGGTTGCGGCGGCACCACGGGCAAAGCGGGGCAAGCACGAAGCGCCGCCACAAAAGTTGTTCGATGCGATGAAGTGGTTCGGGGCATTCCCGGAACTGGCAGGACCAACGCTGAAGGTCCAACGGCAACTGCGCGATGAGTGGTGAACGCATCCTCGTGGATACCAGTGCGCTGGTGGACTTCGTGAAAGGCGTGGATGCCGTTGCAACGGCTATGGCGCCGGGAGGTCCAGATTTCCATCATCACCGAGATCGAATTCCTGCCCTGGCCCGGCCTTGCCGAGGAGCGCATCCCCGAAGCACGTGCCTTCCTCAATGAATATACCTCGAACGGTATCGGGGATTTCATCCGCGACTACTCCGCCTGGCTCAAGCGCACCTACAAGCTCAAACTGCCCGATGTCGTGATCGCGGCCACCGCCAAGAACGTGAATGTCCCCCTGCTGACCCGCGACAAAGGCTTCAACAAGATCGCGCACCTGATCGAGGTGCGGTTGATCTGACGGACAGCAAGAACGCAACCTTGGGGAGTTGCACCTTCCTGTCCAGGCTGCGCGCGGTGCAGGCCCAGCCTAAGCGCTACAAGGTGTTCGAGAAGAGCGGCAAGCTGAAGATCACCGTGGCGGCGGTGAAGAACCTCGGGGAGGCGAAGCGGGCGTTGGAGTCCGTCGTCGCTTAAGCTTTGGGGGGTGAATGGGGTGGTGGGGTGTCTTCCGTGGCTTGATCTATCTTCGGATCATGAGCAAGCCCGCCAAGCGAAGCGTACATACAGATCACGACGCGGAACAAAAAGTCGATCTGGTGAGTGAACCGGTGGCAGCTTATACCCCCAAGGTGCGCCGGAAGCCAACGTCGAAACCGGCCAATAAAGAGGGGTACGATGCCAAGCGGTCTTCGGGCATGCTTCCCGGTATTTCAAAGCGAATGAAGGAGTACCTGAAGCATGTACGCGATGGCCGCTAAGCCGTTGCTGGTTGATACGAACGTGCTGATCCATCATTGGAACGGGGACAAACGGACCACCCCGTTGCTGGACGGTGCAATCATCCATGTGTCCTTCATCACCGAGATCGAAATACTGGGCTATCACGGCTACACCGCGCACGAGCGGGCCAAGGTTGTAACGGACATGGCGGCGATCCACATCATGGACATGGATGCGGGGATCAAATCCACCGCGATCGATCTCTGTTCCCGGCATCGCTTGAAACTGGCTGATTCCATCATCGCTGCCACCGCCATTCGCCTGGGGATCGCGTTGCTCACTGAAGACAAACACTTCAGGAAGCTGAAAAACAAACTGGAACTTGTGTTGATCTGACGTGCGACCCGAGTCCGCCATTTGCCCAGGACCGCTTCGGGCCCATCCCCCACGAGGTGGAGGAACTAATGGAGGGGATCCGATTACGCTGGTTGGGACAACGCATGGGCTTGGAGAAGATGGTGCTGAAAAATGGCGACCTGCGCGGCACCTTCATCGCGGACCAGAAGCACGCTTTCTTCGAAGGCGACAGATTCGAGGCGGTGCAGCGGGCGGTACAGGCCCAGCCGAAATGCTACAAGGTGTACGAGAAGAGCGGCAAGCTGAAGATCACCGGGACGGCGGTGAAGCACATCGGAGAGGCGAAGCGGGCGTTGGAGTCCGTCGTCGCTTAAGCTTTGGCGGATGAAAGGGGTGCTTGGTTACGTCAATTGATACTATCGCCAGTCGTTAGTACATTTGCGGGGCATGATCAAGTCGTTCGGGTCGAGGCAGACGG